>NZ_JACARO010000084.1 GCF_013386585.1 Pseudomonas sp. P7548
CCAACCCAACCCTACTTTGAAAAGGATTATCCCCATGAGCCCACTGATCAAAAGCATCCTGTCCACTCGCGCTGGCTATGGTCTGACGATTCTGCGCATTTTTGTCGGCATCATCTTCGCCGCCCACGGTTCGCAAAAACTCTTCGGTTGGTTCGGTGGCTACGGCCTCGCAGGGACTGCGCAGTGGATGGAAAGCATCGGCCTGGCGCCCGGTACCCTGATGGCGGTGTTGTCCGGTGGTACGGAGTTCTTTGCTGGCCTGGCATTGATCATTGGTCTGCTGGCTCGCCCTGCGGCGTTGGGTCTGACCATCCTGTCGGTGGTGGCGATCTTCTCTGTGCATATTCACAACGGCCTGTTCATGGCCAACAACGGCTATGAATTCGCCCTGGCCTTGCTTGGCGGCTCGCTGGCGGTATTGCTGGAAGGGGCGGGCAAGTTGTCTGCGGACCGTGCCATCAGCCACTGACACCTGCAGAAAAACCTGAAAAAGCCCGCCATGAGCGGGCTTTTTCGTCTCTCGGGATTCTTGACACTGGCCCACCGGCTTCTCTAGGATGCTGCTCATGCGCCGATTTAAACAGCTAATTGCGGGGCGCCAGCGGGACTCAATGCAGTCCTGACAGAAGCATGCACTCACCCCGAGGCAGGTTTCGAAATACCGCTAAAGCGCTGGTTCGGTGTTGCCTCTCACCTGCCCGCAGACTTTTGAGGCAGAGACACGACACGATGAATGCACTACGCCCCCTGATACGCCTGGCCCCGATCACCGCGGACCTGACTCAACGCAATCCTAAAATCCTGCTGGGTGGCAAGCACCAGCCGACGCTGTTGCGTTACCTGGACGGCTGGCNNCAACAGCTTTGACCTGGCTGTGATCCAGGCCCCCAGCGCCTATGCGGCAGACGAAGTGATTGGACACTTGGTGCGCATCGCGCGCCAGGGGCTGATTGCCCGTCGCTGAGGGGTCAGTCAAAAGCCACGGGTGGCAAAGTGCGGCGACGGTTCTGGTACAGGAGCAGCGCCCAGGCAATCAGGCACAGCACCAGCGGCACGGCCGCGATCAGTACCAGCTTGATGATGAATTTCAGGCGCTGCAGTTCGGCGTAGGCCTCGACCTTCAAACCGTGCAATTCCATGGGCAAACGCAGCCGTTCTTTGTTGAGTGCTTGCAGTCGGGTGCTGATGTCAACCGACTGGGGAGTGAGCGTCACGGCTTGCGGGTGCAGCGTCTGCCACTCCCGTTCCGTTCGCTCAAGGCTTAGTTCCAGCTCACCCGCCTTTTCTCGGTAGTGTTGTTCAGCGGCCGCCCCCATGGCTTTCAACACGTGCAGTGTGTGGCCTGTCATTGATCGGGGGCGGATATCGGCAAGCGCTTCGGGAGCGGCCAGGTTGTCCAGTATATTGAGGGCAAACCTTATGTTGTCGTTGTTGCCTGGGTCATTCAGGGCGTCACTGAGCATGTCGGCGTCAGCCACGACGACGGCATGAATCTGCGAAGCTTTCTGCAATCCGGCAGGCAGTCCGCCGATACCGTCCGTGAATGCAGAGTAGGCCGGCCCCTCGATACGCGCGGCGATCACTGCGCGCTGGGCTTCGGGAGAGGCTTTATCGGCGGGCACGCTAATCCCAGCGATCACCCATCGGGATTGCGCTGAACCCTGGAGCAGCGGAGTGAAGCGGGTGCGGACTTTCTCGGCGCGCGCGAGTGCGCCAACGCTCGACATTGTCAGCGCGTTGACCCTTCCACTGCTGATGTCGTTGGCGTTTGTCGCTTCGCGAGGCAGCGCCAACAGGCCTTGGGGGATGGTATAGGTAGTGTCGACGAGTATCCCGTCCGTCTGCAGATGCACGCCCCAGCCAGCCAGCATTGAGCCGAACCTGGTCGGTGCGCCGCTTGACGGTTCGGTAAACACCACTATTTTGCCGCCGCCCAATACAAACTGATCGATCGCATACAGGGCCCGATCAGGCAGTTTTTCCGGATGGATGACCATCAACGTCTTGATGCCTTGAGGCATGCGCTCAAGGTGCGGCGCCAACTCCATGACATTGAAATGTCCCCTCAATTGCGTCAGCAGGCGCCCAGCGGATTTATTGATGGATACCCCTGAGAGCAGACCCACCGACCTGGGTTCGGGGTTTGACAGGTTTTGCAGCAAGTGGCCGATTTCATACTCGAGCAATGCTTCGCGATCACTGCTGAAGGCTTCGATACGTTGCGCGCTCTGGCCGGCGCGGGTGCCGATAAGCCCGAATAAACCGTACTGGTCGTCAAGGCCAAACAACCCTGCCTTGTAGGCATCTTCTGAAAAAGGAGCGGGGTGAATGATGTGCAGATTGATCCTGCCCGACGCCGCTTTTTCGTATTCCTTGAGCAGGTCCTCCACTCGCAGGCCAAAGCGTTTCTCAATGCTGTTTCGTTTGGGGTGCAGTTGATCGTTGAAAAAATACAAATCCACCGGACCCTCGAGCGTTGCTGCCAATTGGTGTGCGGCAGGCGACAACGTGTAAAGTTTTTGCTGTGAAAAGTCCCACCGAATATTCGGAATCTTACCTATCCACACTAAGTTGAACGCCAGAAACAGCAATAGGATGACGATCAGTGTGATACCTGAGCGAAGAGCGGAATGCATAGCGTGCTTTCCTTGTCAGCGGTTTTTAGCGTTAAGCGTGACAGTCGCCGCAAATAGAAAGGCCAAGATCATGCTGATGAAATACAAAGTGTCATGCAGGGTAAGTTTTCCATAGCCGACAGTGCCAAAGCGTAATAGGGAGTCCAGGGTAGCCAGGCTATCGATCAACCAGATGGGGGCCTGGTGTTCAAGTGCGTCCAGGATTGAAGAAAGCGCGCAGGCCACAAGTAACAGGCAGATCGTCAATATGAAGATAACGGTTCTACGATGGGTCAAGGTGCAGATGAAACAGCCTACCGACAGATAACTCCCGGCCAATAGCCAACTGACCATGTATTGCGAAAAAATAACGGTGTTGTCCGCAGTGCCCAGCAAGTTGACAGCTATTACGACAGGGAATGTCAGTGATAAGGCGATTGCGCTGATTACCCAGCCTGCCAGGAACTTTCCGATGACGTGCTCTGCCGGTGTAATGGGCAAGGCTTGCATCAACTCGAAAAAGCCACGGTTGCACTCATCGGCCCATAACTGCATCGACAGTGCGGGTATCAACCACAGGTAAAGCCAGGGGTGAAACCGGAAGAAGGCCTGTAAATCGTTGCTTTCCTGTTCCAGCCACTGGTTTGTCAGTAGGCCCAACGCAGCAGATAACGCCAGGAAAACCGCGACATGCAGGTAGGTGCCTGGCACGCAGGCATAACGGATGAGTTGATGCTTGAAAATGACGGATACCTGTTTCAAAGCGGGCTTCCTTGACTCAGGTGATTAACGACATCGCTCAGGCGCCCGGGCTCCAGGCTGACCGCTGTTATGTTCCATCCCCGGCTGGCGATAAGTGCATTGATGGGTGGATAGATGGCATGCCCAGGCATGGCGAGCACGGTGACCGTACCCGGCGCGAGTCGGTTTTCTTCGATACCCGCGACGCCGGGTAGAACCGCCAGGGCCAACAGGTCAAGCGGGGTGTCACAGGCCAGGGTGATGGCTTGGGAGTGGCGAGAGTTGCGTTGCAACTGGGCCAGCGGCGCGTCGGCAACCAGGTGCCCGTCTGCGAGTACCAGGGCGCGGGTGCAGAGATTGGCCAGTTCGTCGCCATGGCGAGAGGTGACAATGACTGCCATTTCTTCTGCCAGGGATCGGATAAGCGTCATCAGCTTGAGTTGTTGGGTCGGCGTCAGTCCTGCGGTTGGCTCGTCAAGCAGCAACACCCTGGGATCGTGGAGGATGGCCTGGGCAATGGCCACCTTGCGTTTCAAGCCGAACGAAAGCGTGTTGATGGGGTAATCGAATACCGGCCATAACGCCAGGCGTGACGCTGCCATGTCTACGCGTCTGCGATGTTCCGCGCCCCTGAACCCGTGCACAGAGGCGATGAAGTTTAGAAAACCGTTGACTGACAGGGTGCAATGACAGAGGCCTGTATCAAGTTGGTAGCCAATCTGTTTCTTGGCTTGAACGGGATGGGAGCCGATATTGAATCTTTCGATTTTTATATGACCGGTGGTGGGCTTCATGACCCCCGCCATCAAGTTCAGGAGTGTGGTTTTCCCCGCGCCACTACTGCCCAGCAGGCCTACACACTCTTGATGTTCAATGCAAAATGACAAGTCGCTGATTGCACGCTTCATACCCAGGGTTTTTGTCAGGTTGCTTATTTCTATCATTGTTCTACCAGGTGGGTGGGCTAGAGCATTTTAAGGGTGTAGGAAAAGTTGAAATATTGGTGATTTTCTCACGCGCAGTAGTGAGTGGTTTCGAATGAGAGTACGTTCAATTATTTGGCTTGAAAATGTACGTTGGCTTTTATAAGACAAGTCCTACGCTTGATTTGGATGTTCGCTGAAACAATTGAATTGCTCTGATGTTTATGGCGTGTCGATGATTTATCTGCTGTTTATGTAATGTCGCCCTTTTTACAGTGAGGCCTGTTTGTCATGATGCTTCTACGTACTCTTGTTCTTGAACGTGGTGGTCAAGATGCCCCCGTCAACGGTGCTTTGCTCTGTGGGTTTGCGGTTGCCCAGACCCAGTCCAACTATCTTGCCTATAGCCTCGACGAGGAGTTGGAACCGGGCAGTTCCAGGGTTTACATCGCCATGCTGCGCAAGAAACTCGAGCGGTATTTTTTAAGTGGGGTGGACTCCCGGGAAGACCTGCAAGTCGCCATGCAGGTGTTTAAACACATTCTCATGGTGGCTGCCGGATCAGGAGGCAAAGCGGGAGGTGTCGAGCCGCCCGTCCCGTATCACTTTATTGATTTGAAAGGCTGCAAACTGCCACCGGCGAGGCCTGAAGATCATCATTCGGTGATCATCAAGAAAGCCTTGGTAATGAAAGTGGTGACGTTGGGCATGTCCGCTCCTGTGCTGCCGGCGATCGAGAGTGCTTCATTGATCGTGCCGTCCATTCGCTTCTCTTCACAAATGACCGCGGCCACCAAGGATGCAAGCCCGCCGGAATCCGCGCCGCAGCAACCTCCTGCGTTACCCACTGAAGAAGCGCCGCAGCCCGCCGACGTCGCAACCGCGCCGTTTGTAGAGCCGAAAAATATCGCGCAGATGGATCAAGCCGTGTTGGTTGAAGTCGACAGCACGCTGAGCAGCCTTGCTCGAGTTGCCCAGGAACTGACACAGCAGAAGCTTGCGATTACCGAGCGCGAGTCGATGCTGGAGCAGTGGCAGGCACGATTGCAGCAGGAGCAATCGCAGGTTGAGAACGGCGCACGTGAGCAGGAGCAACGCGCAGCTGAATTGGATGCTCAAGCCTTGGCGATCAACCAGAAGGCTCAGGAACTGGCGCGAATGACGACACAGTTATCGCAACTGCAACTGAGCCTGCGAAGTGTGCTGGGTGAACTGGATCAGTCTCTGCAGGCTTGAGGCGGCTCGGAACTGTTCAGCGGCCTGGCTACTTTTCTCGGTTCATTTATCATCAACCCCAGCCCGCCGACGCCAGGGCAAGAAGCCCTGGCGGATCGGCACCGTTGGACTTTGCCTGGGGATGCACGCGTTTGAGTACCAAGCTGATTACCAAAGAAGGTCATGAAGCGCTGAAAAAAGAGCTGGATTACCTGTGGCGCGAAAAACGCCCGGACACCACCCGCAAGGTGACTTGGGCAGCCTCCCTGGGGGATCGCAGTGAAA
The DNA here is from genome assembly GCF_013386585.1 of Pseudomonas sp. P7548. Lineage (GTDB taxonomy): Bacteria > Pseudomonadota > Gammaproteobacteria > Pseudomonadales > Pseudomonadaceae > Aquipseudomonas. Next base: position 5,780 of record NZ_JACARO010000084.1, read on the forward strand.
ACGCCGATTACCAGTACAACAAGAAGCTGCTGCGCGAGATTGATCGGCGTGTGCGCTACCTGCGCAAACGCCTGGAAGACATGCGGGTCGTGGAGTACATGCCCGAGCAGGAGGGCAAGGTGTTTTTCGGCGCCTGGGTCGATATCGAAAACGAGGCGGGTGACACCAAGCGCTTTCGCATCGTCGGGTATGACGAGATTTATGATCGGATGGATTACATCTCCATCGACTCGCCCATGGCCAGGGCCTTGCTGCGCAAGGAGGTGGACGATGAGGCCATTGTGCAGACCCCCGGCGGCGAGGTGTGCTGGTGGATCACCGGTATCGAGTATGTGAAGTAACCCTTGATGGCCCGCGCACTGACGAGTGCGCGGGCCATCATCGTTTCAACCTTCGCGCAGCACCGTCAGCGGGCTGGCATTCAACGCTCGGCGTGTGCCGAATACACCGGCCCCCCCGATCAGCACCGCTCCGATGACCGGCAACAGCAATAGCCACGGGTGAGGGTGCCAGGCCAGGTCAAAGGCGTAGCGGTACAACACCAGCGTCACCAGTTCAGTGCCCAGTGCGGCCAGCAGGCCGCTGACCGCACCCAGCAAACCGAACTCGATGCGCCGCGCCTTGATCAGCAGCTTGCGTTCGGCGCCCAGTGCCCGTAGCAGCGCACCCTGGCGGATCCGCTCGTCCAGGGTGGCCTGCAAGCCGGAGAACAGCACGGCCATCCCGGCGGCCAACACAAACAGCAGCACATACTCCACCGCCAGGGTCACCTGGGCGAGGATGCTGCGCAGTTGTTCCAGCAGTGCCTCGACCTGCAGGATGGTTACCGCCGGGAAGGCCCTGGAGAGGTCGACGATCTGTTGGTCATGGCCTGGCGCCAGGTAGAAGCTGGTGAGGTAAGTGGCCGGCAGGTCCTTCAAGGTGCCCGGCTGGAAAATCATGAAGAAGTTGGGCTGGAAGTTGTCCCAGTTGATGGTACGCAGGCTGGTCACCCGCGCTTCGCGGTTTTCCCCGCCCACGGTGAAGACCAGGTGGTCGTCGAGCTTGAGCTTGAGGCTCTCGGCGACCTTGGCCTCCACCGACACACCAGGTATTTCATCGCCCGGCTGCTGCGACCACCAGGAACCGGCTGTCACGACGTTGCCCGGTGGCAGGTCGGCGGCCCAGGTCAGGCTCAAATCGCGTTGCACCGCACGATCGCCGCTGGAGTCCTTGCTGACGATCTGCTGTACCGGCTCGCCATTGATGCTGATCAGCCGGCCCGGCACCACTGGATACAGTGGCGCCGATTGCGCTTGCACCTCCAGCAGGCGGGCGCCAAAGGCGTCCTTGTCGGCCGGCAGGATGTTCAGGGCGAAATAGTTGGGCGCGTCCTTGGGCAACTGGTTCTGCCAAGTGTCGAGCAGTTCGCCGCGCAATAAGGCAATCAACCCCATGGACAGCAGGATCAGGCCAAACGCCAAGGATTGGCCTGCCGCTGCCAGTGGGTGGCGCAGCAATTGGCCAAGCCCCAGGCGCCACGGCAAGGAGGCGCGCGCCAGCAGCCGTCGCAGGCTTTGCAACAGCAGCAGGAGCAAGCCGCCGAGAATCAGCGCGGCGATGACACCACCGCCCAGTAGGGCGAAGGTCAACACCAGGTCGAGGCTCAGGCGCCACATGATCAGGCCCAGGGCGAACAATGCCGCACCGTAGACCATCCAGGTGCTGGACGGGATTGGCAGCAGGTCGCGGCGCAACACCCGCAACGGTGGCACGCGGCCCAGCGCGGCCAGTGGCGGCAGCGCGAAGCCGGCGAGGGCGACCAGCCCGGTGCCGATGCCCGCGACGGCGGGCAGCAGCCCACCCGGTGGCACATCGGCTGGCAGCAGATCGTGCAGGAAATAGAACAGGCCAAATTGTGCCAGCCAGCCCAGCAGTGCGCCGGCGAGGCTTGCCAGCAGGCCCAGCACGGCCAGTTGCACGCTGAACAACAGCATGGCTTCGCGTCGTGACAGCCCGAGGCAGCGCAGCAAGGCACTGGCATCGAAGCGTCGGCTGGCGAAGCGGTTGGCGGACAATGCCACGGCCACCCCAGCCAGCAGCACTGCGACCAGGCTGGCCATGTTCAGGTAGCGTTCGGCCTTGCCCAGGGCGCCGCCGATCTGTTGGTTGCCGTCGCGTGAATCCTGCAGGCGCTGGTTGGCGGCAAGCCCTGGCTTGACCAGGTCGCGGTAGGTTTGCAGTGCTGTACTGCCCTGAGGTGCGCGCCACAGTTCGCGGTAGCTCACGCGGCTACCCGGTTGGACCACGCCGGTGGCGTCCAGGTCCGACAGGTTGATCATCACCCGTGGCGTGAGACTGTAGAAGTTGCCGGCTCGGTCGGGTTCGTAGGTGAGGATACGGGCCAGGCGCAGGGTCTTCATGCCGACATCGATGCTGTCGCCGACCTTCAGGTTCAGCGCCGTCAGCAGTCGTGCTTCCACCCAGGCTTCGCCGGGCTTTGGGCCGCCGCCAGGCGTTTCGGCCCCATAGGGTTCGGCGGCGCTTTTCAGTTCTCCACGCAGCGGGTACTGCTCGTTGACGGCCTTGATGCTCGACAGCTGAATGCCGCTGTCGGCAGCGATCACACTGGAGAACTCGACGATGCGTGCGTGATCCAGGCCCAGCTCGGTCCCGGATTTGATTTGCTCGGGGCGAGCGGGCGAGCTGCCTTCCAGCACCAGGTCGGCCCCCAGGAACTCGGTGGCGCGCAACAGCATGGCGCCGTTGAGGCGCGCCCCGAAGTAACCGATGGCAGTGCTGGCGGCCACAGCCACCAGCAAGGCGAAAAACAGCACGCGCAATTCACCGGCGCGGGCGTCGCGCAGCAATTGGCGCATGGCAAGGCTGAACAGGCGCAACAGCGGCAAACGTGCCATCAAGGCTCCAGGGGCGTGACCATCAGGCCGGCTTCAAGGCGGATCAGGCGTCGGCAACGGTGGGCCAGGCGCTCGTCGTGGGTGACCAGCACCAGGGTCGTGCCGCTCTCTTTATTGAGTTCGAACAGCAGGTCGCTGATGCGCTCGCCGGTGTGGCTGTCGAGGTTGCCGGTGGGTTCATCGGCAAACAGCACGTCCGGTTCGGCAGCAAACGCCCGCGCAATCGCCACCCGTTGTTGCTCTCCACCGGAAAGCTGGCGCGGCGAGTGGGTCAGGCGTTGCCCCAGGCCCACGCGCTCAAGCAGGTGCCGGGCGCGCTCGCGGGCGTCCGGGCGGCCGTCCAGCTCCAGCGGCAGCATGACGTTTTCCAGGGCGTTGAGGCTGTCGAGTAACTGGAAGGATTGAAAGACGAAGCCGACGTGCTCGGCACGGATGCGCGCGCGCTGGTCCTCATCGAGGGTACTCAAGGCCTGGCCGGCGAGGGTGACTTCGCCGCTGCTGGGCAGGTCGAGGCCGGCCAGCAGGCCGAGGAGGGTGGATTTGCCGGAACCGGAACTGCCGACGATGGCCAGGCTGTCGCCCTTGTTCAGTTCCAGGCTCAGTTCGTGCAGGATAGTCAGTTCACCTTCCGCGCTGGGAACCACTTTGCTAAGGTTCCGCGCGGTGAGAATGCTTGCGCCCATGGAGAATCCGATGCGAATGTGGTTTTTGAGTGCTGGCCTGGCCTTGATGTGCATGGCCCAGAACGCAGCGGCGGGTACAGTCCTGATCGTTGGCGATAGTATCAGTGCCGGTTTCGGCCTGGATACCAGCAAAGGGTGGGTTGCACTGCTGGAGCAACGGCTCAAACAGGAAGGTTTCGACGATAAAGTGGTCAATGCTTCCATCAGCGGTGACACCAGTGCCGGAGGCCTGGCGCGGCTGCCGGCGGCACTTGCAGAGCATAAACCCGAAGTCGTGATCATCGAGCTGGGCGGCAACGATGGCCTGCGTGGCCAGCCACCGGCGCAATTGCAACAAAATCTTGCTTCGATGATTGATCGCTCCAAAGCCATCGGCGCCAAGGTGTTGTTGCTGGGGATGCAGTTGCCACCCAATTACGGCCCGCGCTACACCCACGCGTTTGCCGAAGTCTATGGCACCCTGGCAACGGAGAAAGACGTGCCGCTGGTGCCGTTTTTCCTGGACGGCATCGGTGGCCATCCGGAGTTGATGCAGGCCGATGGGCTGCACCCCGCCGTCGGTGCCCAGGGCAAGTTGCTGGAAAATGTATGGCCGTCGCTAAAACCGCTGCTATGACGCTTTTCTACCGGCAGGCTTTCGGCTAAGGTGGCGCCCCCCCGATCTGGAGCCCCCGATGTCGCGTCCTGCCTGGTCCCTGTTCAACTACCAACTGATCGAGCCTGACGAGCAGTTGGATCTGTTCGCCTGCCAGGAAGTCCGGGTGCATCTGGTCGCGCGTCAACTGGAGCTGGGTGGCTCGATTGACCGCACGCTCTGCGGGACGTTGCTGCCGGCCCAGCCGCGCTGGTCATCGGTGGATCGCTCGATCTTCCAGGACCAGCGCCTGTGCCCCCTGTGCCGGGCGATTCTCGAGTCTCAGAAGCGCGGCACGCCGCCGATCTGGCCGGAGCTGCGCTTCGAGCTGTAACGCCGCCTGCGGGGTGCTTGAAGCTCGCTTCGCGTATACAATCAACTTTTCCCTACCCGTCGTTCTGCGAAGGATTTTCCGGATGTTGTCGCGCCTTTCCGTCGTTACCTGCTGCCTGTCTCTTGCTGCCCTTTGCGCCGCAGGTTCGGCAGCAGCCTTGCAGTTGCCTTTGCCGCCGCCAGGTGAAGATATCGTCGGTCAGGTCCAGGTGATCAAGGCCAAGTACGAAGATACCTTTGCCGACCTTGGCACCACCTATGACCTGGGTTATTCGGAGATGGTCGCGGCCAACCCGGGCGTGGATGCCTGGTTGCCCGGCGCGGGCACCGAGATCGTGCTGCCGACCCGCTTCATCCTGCCGCCCGGCCCGCGCGAGGGCATCGTGATCAACCTGGCGGAGTACCGGCTCTACTACTTCCCCAAAGGGCAGAACGTGGTCTACACCTTCCCGTTGGGCATTGGCCGTGAGGGTTGGGGTTCGCCGATCGCCCACACCAGCATCATCGCGAAGACACCGAATCCGACCTGGACGCCACCGGCTTCGATCAAGGCCGAGCACGCCGCCAATGGCGATCCGCTGCCCAACGTGGTGCCTGCCGGTCCGGACAACCCGCTGGGCCCGTTCAAGTTCACCCTGGGCACGCCGGGCTACCTGATCCACGGCTCCAACATGAAATTTGGTATCGGCACGCGTACAAGCCACGGCTGCTTCCGCATGTTCAACAACAATGTGCTGGAAATGGCAGGCATGGTGCCGGTCGGTACATCGGTGCGCATCATCAACGATGCGTACAAGTTCGGCAGCAGTGGTGGCAAGGTGTATCTGGAAGCGCATACGCCGCTGAATGATGATGGCACGCCGTCGGTGGTCGACAAGCACACGGCCGTCATCAACGCGCTGCTCAAGCGTGAAGACCTGGCCAATAACCTGCGGGTCAACTGGGACCAGGTGCGTGATGTGGTCGCGGCGGAAGACGGGTTGCCCACGGAAATCGGTGTGCCGGGCGCAGCTTCGGTCGCCGCCAGCGCACCGATCGACCTGCAGCAGTAACGCTGTTCGATCAACAGCCCGCTACGGCGGGCTTTTTATTACCCGCGATCCAGGTACAAACGCGAGGCAATAAAAAAGCCGACCCATAAATGGATCGGCTTGATAACAACCCCGAGGGATTATTACTTGCGGCTAGCTTTTTCAAGCATGCGCAGAGCGCGCTCGTTAGCTTCGTCAGCAGTCTGTTGTGCTTTTTGAGCAGCAGCCAGAGCTTCATCAGCTTTACGGTAGGCTTCGTCTGCACGAGCCTGGGAGCGAGCTGCTGCGTCTTCAGTTGCAGTCAGACGAGCTTCGGTTTCTTTGGAGACGCTGCTGCAACCGGTAGCCAGAACTGCGGCCAGAGCCAGAGCAGAGAATTTCAGAACGTTGTTCATCGTGTTCCCCTTCAAGGACTTTCTATTAAGTGGCTACTTTCTCAGAGTGAGCTGATAGCCGGCGTACATACTACTCATTACTTGTAGTAAGTAAACTGACGTAGCGCAAGAAGCAAAAAAAATTCTTGCGCCGAATCTATTTTGGCTAATCTTTTGGAGGTTTGTATAAAAACCGTCCAATTTTTTTCATCTTGCCGGGAACTGGATCCAGCCTGAGAGGTCCGGCCGGCATGTGTTAAGCACGGTAGGTAGGTGAAGATTTATATATCGACGCTGACACTTAGGGTTGGCCTGGCTTTACCTTGCCTGGCATCTTTTGCGCATGTAGAGGTGACTTTAAGAGCGGCAGTTCGTCTCAAGCTTCAACTGCCGGCAATGTTCAGGCTATCGGTCATCGATTGATCGGAGCCCTTTGTGTAACCTCCAGCGGCAGGGGATGACAAGCGCGCCTTGAGCTATTGCTGTAATGGTGCCTACTATTCCCTACGTGCTGGTTGTGAGCGCTATAGGTTTTCTCGTTGTCGAAACCGGCACGGGGTGGCGTAGATGTTCCTTCGCCGGAAAAACATCGGTAAGGTAGGGGTCGAAATACAAGACCCGCGAGGAGTAGTGATGAGCGAGGCGTTGTCCATCCACCATGACCAGGCTGGTCATCAGTTCGAGACCAATGTGGACGGTCATCGTGCCTATCTGACCTATATGGACCTCGGTAAACAGACCCTGGATATCTATCGGACCTTCGTGCCCAACGCACTGCGAGGCCGTGGCATTGCAGCGGCATTGACCGAGGAAGCCCTGAAGTTCGCCGAAGAGGCCGGCTACACGGTGATTCCTTCGTGCTCTTATGTCGAACGCTACATGGAGCGCCATCAGCGCCATGCTGCCAAGCTGTAAGGCTTGAGACAGCACCCTGAAAAACGCCGGGCATTGCCCGGCGTTTTTGTGTGCGCAGCGTGTACTCAGGTGCGTTTGCGCTTGGGCAGAACGTCCTTGAGCTTGGCGTGCATGCTGCGCAGGGTGTTTTCGGTGGCAGACCAGTCGATGCAGGCGTCGGTGATCGAGACACCGTACTGCAAGTCGGCCAGGTCTTTTGGAATCGCCTGGCAACCCCAGTTCAGGTGGCTCTCGACCATCAGGCCGATAATCGACTGGTTGCCTTCCAGGATCTGGTTGGCGACGTTTTCCATCACCAGCGGTTGCAGGGCCGGGTCCTTGTTGGAGTTGGCATGGCTGCAGTCGACCATGATGTTCGGCTTGATCTTGGCCTTGTTCAACGCCTGCTCGCACAGCGCAACGCTGACCGAGTCATAGTTGGGCTTGCCGTTGCCGCCGCGCAGTACTACGTGGCCGTAGGCGTTACCTTTGGTCGTGACGATGGACACGCCACCTTCCTGGTTGATCCCCAGGAAACGGTGCGGGCTGGAGACCGACTGCAGTGCGTTGATCGCCACGGTCAGGCCGCCGTCGGTGCCGTTCTTGAAGCCCACGGCCGAGGACAGGCCGGACGCCATTTCACGGTGGGTCTGGGATTCGGTGGTACGGGCGCCAATGGCCGACCAGCTGATCAGGTCCTGCAGGTACTGCGGGGAGATCGGGTCGAGTGCTTCGGTGGCGGTGGGCAGGCCCATCTCAGCCAGGTCCAGCAACAGTTGGCGACCGATGTGCAAGCCATCCTGGATCTTGAACGAGTCGTCCAGGTACGGGTCGTTGATCAAGCCTTTCCAGCCGACGGTGGTGCGCGGCTTTTCGAAATAGACGCGCATCACCAGGTACAAGGTGTCGGACACTTCTGCCGCCAGCACCTTGAGGCGCTCGGCGTATTCGTGGGCGGCCTTGAGGTCGTGGATCGAGCAAGGCCCGATGACGACGAACAGGCGGTGGTCGGTGCCGTCGAGAATGTCACGGATGACTTCGCGGCCCTTGGTGACGGTCTGCAGGGCAGCGTCGCTCAGGGGGATTTCGCGCTTGAGCTGATCGGGCGTGATCAGGGTCTCGTTGGATTCGACGTTTAGGTCATTGATCGGTAAATCAGCCATCGTGTTACTCGTCAGGGTCACGGGTGCCGGCCGCCAGCCATCCCCGTGCGGCGGAGCACAGCATGATTTGAATGCAGGGGGAAGGAACCTTAGCGCGTAACACGGGCCCGCGACAATGGGCAAAGCCCGCTTTAATCCAGCGCTGGCGCCACAAAGGCTTCGTGGGAGAACTCGCCGGCATGGCGCGAGACCCACTCCCGAGCCAGGGCTTCGAGTTGCTCGGGGGTGGGATCGGCGTCTTCATGCTGGCGGCAATAGCGCTCCATCCGGCATGCTTGCTCACCCATCCGCGCGCCGAACAGCGCATGCTCATCGGTAAACGACACGCCGACGCGGTAGCCGTTTTCTACCTTGCGGCACCACGCCACATAGCCTGGATAGCGCGCGCTGGCGCCCAATGAGGGGATGTGCAGATCAACCGCCGTGCCTTCGCGCCAAGCACGTGGCCAGTGACAGGCGATACCGCCCAGGCCGATAGTGTGCAGGCGTTGGCGGGGGAGGGCAGGTGAGGGACGTTGGATTAACTCGACAGCGACATCATCAGGGTGAGGTAAAAAACGACCCATGTACACGGACTCCGAGCACCGTCCAATTGACGGCGGTGGCAGCAGTATAGTGAAGGAACTGGAATTGACCGACCTGGATATTGACCAGCAATTGCTGGGATTGCCAGGTATTTCGCTCGTGGTGTTCACCAGTGCGGGGTGTTCCAGTTGCCGTTGGGCGCGCCGGCAATTGCCAGGCTGGCATTTGCCGGTGGATCGCGTGTGCTGGGTGGACGCCGGGCACAACGGCGGTGCAGTCGAACGCTACCAGATCTTTCATTTGCCCGCGTTGTTCCTCGTGTGCGAGGGTCAGTTCCTGGGGCAATTACAGACATGCCTTACGCCGTCCGACCTTACCGCCGCCCTGAACCAGGCACTCACCCGTACACCAGAGGATTTGCCATGACTGCAGTTGCACCCAAGTCACCCCGCATTGGCATCATCGGCACCGGCGCCATCGGTGGGTTCTATGGCTTGATGCTGGCGCGTGCCGGGTTCGACGTGCATTTTCTGTTGCGCAGCGAATATGCGGCGGTCAGCGAACACGGTTTGCATCTCAACAGCACCGTGCACGGGGCTCTGCATTTGCACCCGGTGCAAGCCTATGCCCACGCCGCCGACATGCCGCCATGCGACTGGCTGCTGGTAGGCACCAAGTCCACCGGCAATGTGGACCTGGCGCCGACCATCGCCCAGGTCGCGGCACCGGATGCCAAGGTGGTGCTGTTGCAAAATGGCCTGGATGTAGAAGACAGCCTGCGTGAGCACCTGCCGGCCTCGCTGCATCTACTGGGCGGCCTGTGCTACATCGGCGTGCACCGCTCCGGCCCTGGCGTCGTCGAGCATCAAGCGTCGGGCCGGGTCAATCTCGGCTATCACAGCGGCACGGCAGCCAATGATGAGTTCCGGCAGAAAGCCATTGTCGAAGAGGGCGCTGCGCTGTTTCACACGGCAGGCATCGAGTCCCAGGCCATGGCCAACGTGCACCAGGCACGTTGGCACAAGCTGGTGTGGAACGTGCCTTATAACGGTCTCTCTGTGTTACTGGGCACGGGCACGACCGCGATGATGGCGGATGAGTCCAGCCGCGAACTGATCCAGGCGCTGATGGCTGAAGTGGTACAAGGTGCCCACGCCTGTGGCCATGAAATACCTGCGAGCTACGCTGAGCAGATGTTCGCCATGACCGAGACCATGGATGACTACCTGCCGAGCATGTACCACGACCACGTGCACAAGCGCCCGCTGGAATTGGCCGCCATTTACGCGCGACCGCTGGCCGCCGCCAAGGCCGCCGGTTGCGAATTGCCGCGCATGCAGGCGCTTTACCAGGCCTTGAGTTTTATTGATCGGCACAACCGCTGAGTCGGAGGGATGCGCCATGGCGAAAGGATTGGGCGACAAGTTGGTGCTGGCGATTTCGTCACGGGCGTTGTTCGACCTTAGTGACAGCCACAAGGTCTACCTCGCGCAAGGCGTCGAGGCTTACCGCAAGTACCAGATCGATCACGAGGAGGAAACCCTCGAACCCGGTGACGCCTTCCCGCTGGTCAAGAAACTGCTCAGCCTCAATGCCAGCCTCGGCCGTGCCCGAGTCGAGGTGGTACTGGTGTCGCGCAACAGCGCCGACACCGGCCTGCGCGTGTTCAATTCGATCCAGCATTACGGCCTGGATATTTCCCGGGCGGCGTTCGTCGGCGGCCGCAGCCCCTATCCTTATCTCGCCGCCTTTGGTTGCCACCTGTTTCTTTCCACCCACGCTGAAGACGTACGCAGTGCACTGGATGCCGGTTTTGCCGCGGCGACGATTCTGTCGGGCGGTGCACGCCGGGCCTCGAGCGAGGAACTGCGCATTGCGTTCGATGGCGATGCGGTGTTGTTTTCCGATGAGTCCGAGCGTGTCTATCAAGAGGGTGGGTTGGCCGCATTCCAGGCCAGCGAGCGGGAGTCGGCGCGCCAGCCTTTGCACGGCGGTCCGTTCAAAGGGTTCCTGGCAGCGCTCAACCTGTTGCAGCGTGAGTTCCCCGACGAGGCCTGCCCGATCCGTACCGCGCTGGTGACGGCGCGCTCGGCGCCGTCCCATGAACGGGTGATTCGCACCTTGCGCGAATGGGATATTCGCCTGGACGAATCCTTGTTCCTGGGCGGGCTGGAAAAATCTGCATTTCTGGAGGCGTTTGCCGCCGATGTGTTTTTCGATGACCAGGCCGGTCATTGTGAGAAAGCCAGGGAGGTGGTTGCCACCGGGCATGTGCCCCACGGCATCAGCAACGAGCTCAAGCTCCAGTCGCCAAGCTAAGTCAGTCGAACTCGGCGAGGCGCTGCTAAGCTCATTTCATCTCCGCCATCCTGGCCTTCCAGGGGGTTCTATGATCCGTTCGATGCTGTACGCCACAGACCTGGGTCTGTATGCGCCTTATGTCATGCAACATGCCCTGGCGCTGGCGCGAACGTTCAAGGCGGATTTGTACGTGATTCATGTGGTGGAGCCGATCGGACTGTTCGCCGAATCGGTGTTGCAGAGCTACCTTGATGAGAAGGCCTTGAGTGAATGGCAGACCCAAGGGCTGACCACGGTCATGGCGACAATCGAACAGCGGGTGCTGGACAGTTTTCGCGAGGAGTTGGGGGAGGGGGAGCAAGACTTGAAGCTGATCCGTTCGGTACGGGTGATCCAGGGGGATCCGTGCGAGGTGATTCTCGACCAACTGCGCAAACTTTCGGTCGACTTGCTGATCGTAGGTAGTCATAGCCATGCGACCGCTGCCGCTACACCGTTGGGGCGCACCGCCGCCCGGGTGTTGCAGTTGTCTACGGTGCCGGTGTACCTGGTGCCTTCGTTGCAGCGTCGGCGCAGCGACGATACATGAATGGTAATAAACGATAAAAAGTTCTAGATTTATCCATCTAACCTTTAATATAGTTATATACCGTCGCTGATACCCGTGGCGTCTATCTGCTTTGAGGGATACATATGAAGCTTCAACAACTGCGCTACATCTGGGAAGTGGCGCACCACGACCTCAACGTTTCCGCTACCGCTCAAAGCCTCTACACCTCGCAACCCGGTATCAGCAAGCAGATCCGCCTGCTCGAAGACGAGCTGGGTGTCGAAGTGTTCGCGCGCAGCGGCAAGCACCTGACCCGTGTCACCCCGGCCGGTGAACGCATCATCACCACCGCTGGCGAGATCCTGCGCAAAGTCGAAAGCATCAAGCAGATCGCCCAGGAATTCTCCAACGAGAAGAAAGGCACCCTGTCCATCGCCACTACCCATACCCAGGCACGTTATGCGTTGCCGCCGGTGATCCGTGATTTCATCAAGCAGTACCCGGATGTGGCGCTGCACATGCACCAGGGTTCGCCGATGCAGATCGCCGAGATGGCCGCCGACGGCACCGTGGATTTCGCCATCGCCACTGAAGCCCTGGAGCTGTTTGGCGACCTGGTGATGATGCCGTGCTACCGCTGGAACCGTTGTGTTGTCGTGCCGCAAGGTCACCCATTGGCCAAGCTGCCGAAGCTGACCCTGGAAGCCTTGGCTGAATACCCGATCGTGACCTACGTGTTCGGTTTCACCGGCCGCTCCAAGCTCGACGAAGCCTTCAGCCATCGCGGCCTGACGCCCAAGGTGGTGTTCACGGCTGCCGACGCCGACGTGATCAAGACCTATGTGCGCCTGGGCCTGGGCGTGGGCATCGTCGCCAAGATGGCGGTCGACACCAACCTCGACAAAGACCTGGTGGTGCTCGATGCCAGTGAACTGTTCGAATCCAGCGTGACCAAGATCGGTTTCCGCCGTGGCACTTTCTTGCGTGGCTTCATGTGCGATTTCATCGAGAAATTCGCGCCGCACCTGACCCGTGAAGTCATGGCCAAGGCGATCCAGTGCCACAACAAGCAGGAACTGGAAGAACTGTTCGATGGCGTGGAACTGCCCGTCCACTGATAACACCTTGTAGGAGCCGGCTTGCCGGCGATGACGATGGCATGGCGGGCAAATAAATCGCCGGTCACACCGCCATCGCCGGCAAGCCGGCTCCTACAGGGGGATCATTATTTGGCCTCGGTAATCGCAAAGAACTGCCGGGCGCCCGCCACCAGAATCTCGACCTCATCCCCTTCGAACTTGCCCAGCAGGCCTTTGCCCAGGGGCGAGCGCGGGGTGATGACGGTCACCGGTTGCCCCACTACGTCCACTTTCAAACCCGCAGCATCGGGGGCCAGGAACAGCCACTGCTGGCGACCGTTCTCGTCCTCGAGGCCCAGCAGTGCGCCGATTTCGATTCCCCGCTGATCATCGTACGCGCGCAGTTGCAGGTTCTGGCACAGCGTCAGTGCCTGCTTGATCTCTTCGACGCGCCTGGCCTGTCCGGCTGCGAGATAGGAGGCTTCCAATCCCAGCGTGTCGTACTTGTTTTCCGCGATGTTCTCTTCGTGGGTCGCGGTTTCGTAGGCGGTCTGCGCGGCGCGTTGGGCGATATCGAGATCGATGCTGAGCTTTTCCAGGATCAACTGGAGGACGGCGTGTTTATTCATGGTCATCAATCGCAGAATTGCAGGACATTGGCTCGGGTCTTTTCGTTGGGGGCGTTCTGGTCCTGTTGCAGCCAGAACTGGCATTTGGGGTTGGACAGGTTGCGCGCATTGCTGCGGGCCTGGTCCAGGGCTTGCTGTTGTTCCTGCTTCTGCAGGTTCTGTTGATACTGCTCGAACATGCGGTTCGGCGGCTCAACTGGCGCAACCGCCGGCTTGCCCAATTGCTGCACTGCCTGGGCCACCGGTGCCAGGCTTTGCGGGAACAGGTAGCGAGACGCCAGCCAGGTGCTGAGCACGATGGCGACAAACCCCAGCCACACGCCAAACGCGATAGCGACACTGAGCTTGAACAGCGACAACGGACGATCAGACATGACGGCCTCCTGGCAGGCATTTGCGGCGTGGCGGCGATTGTCGCACAGCCACCGTGCAGAATAATCGCGATCAAGCCTTCTGCATTGCAGCATTTATGCGGACAATCGAGCCTTTGATCGTTGGAGCCCGGAATGAAAGCCCGCTGGGATATTTTTTGCAGCGTCGTCGACAACTACGGCGACATCGGCGTGACCTGGCGCCTGGCCCGGCAACTGGTGGTGGAGCATGGTTGTGACGTGCGCTTGTGGGTTGATGACCTGCGGGCCTTCGAGCGCATGTGCCCGGAAATCGATGTGCAGCGGGATACGCAATGGCAGGAGGGCGTTGAAGTGCGCCACTGGCCGGCTGAATGGCCCGAGACCGCGTCCGCCGATGTGGTCATTGCTGCATTCGCCTGCCAACTGCCTCCCGACTATATGGAAGCCATGGCTGCGCGCGAACGTGTGCCGTTGTGGATGAACCTGGATTACCTCAGCGCCGAAGACTGGGTGGTGGGGTGTCATCGCCTGCCATCGGTGAAGTTCAAGGGCGTGCAGAAGTACTTCTTCTTTCCGGGTTTTCGTGTGGGAACGGGCGGTTTGTTACGTGAGACGGGCCTGTTGGAGCAGCGTCAGGCGTTTCAGCAAGATGGCGCCGCGCGTCAGCAATTCCTGCAATCCTTGGGCGTGTTTCCTGCGCCGGATGCGCGTTTGATGTCACTGTTTGCCTATGAAAATGCAGGGCTCGCCAGTTGGCTGGACGTGTTGGCAACGGACGGGCGCGCCACTCATCTGCTGGTTCCGGAAGGGCGCATCCTGGGTGATGTGCAGCGCTGGCTGGGCGTTGAGGGGCTGGTAGCGGGCGATATCCACGTGCGCGAGGCCCTGACCGTGCAGGTGCTGCCGTTCGTGCGCCAGGAACAATACGACCGTCTGCTGTGGAGTTGCGAGTTCAACGCGGTGCGCGGTGAAGACTCGTTCGTGCGCGCCCAGTGGGCCGGGCGCCCGCTGTTGTGGCACATCTATCGGCAGGACGAAGACATCCACTTGGACAAGCTCGATGCGTTCCTGGCGCTCTATACCGCTGCGTTATCCCCGGCCGCGAAGGCTGCACTGATCGCGCTCTGGCAAGCCTGGAACACGGAGGGCGATATGGCACAGCCGTGGAAAATGTTGCTGGAGCACTGGCCGGAGGTGAGCCTGCACGCGCAATCGTGGTGTCTGGAACAAGGCTTGCAGGCCGATCTTGCGACGGCGCTGGTACAGTTTTATGAAAGTTGGATATGATACGCCACCTTGAATTTTGTAAATCCCATCCAAATTTCGGATATATGCAATGAAAACTGGTAAAGAACTGAAACCCGGTACAGTGATCCGTCTCGAAAACGACCCTTGGCTGGTTCAGAAAGCTGAGTTCACCAAGTCTGGTCGTAACAGCGCAATCATGAAGACCAAGCTGAAGAACCTGCTGACCGGTTACAAGACCGAGATCGTTTACAGCGCCGACGACAAACTGGACGACGTGATCCTCGACCGCAAAGAAGCGACCCTGTCCTTCATCAGCGGCGACACCTACACGTTCATGGACACCACCGACTACACCATGTACGAGCTGAACGCTGAAGATATCGAAGCCGTTCTGCCGTTCATCGAAGAAGGCATGGAAGACGTTTGCGAAGCTATTTTCTTCGAAGAGCGCCTGGTTTCCGTAGAACTGCCGACCACCATCGTGCGTAAAGTGGCCTACACCGAAGGTTCCGCTCGTGGCGACACTTCGGGCAAGGTCATGAAGCCAGCTAAGCTGAGCAACGGTACCGAGCTGCAAGTTGCCGACTTCATCGAAATCGACGACCTGATCGAAATCGACACCCGTGAAGGTGGTTCGTACAAAGGTCGCGCCAAGAAGTAATTCAGGCCCTGCCGATACGAAAAAAAGCCCGACCTAGAGTCGGGCTTTTTTGTGGGCGTCACTTTTACTTCAGGTGCTGCTTGAGCTCATCCGCGGCTTGGAGCAGGGCTGAACGGACTGCCGGTACCTGGCTGACCACGTTGAGCAAACCGTAGTCGTGGATCATGCCGTTGTAGCGTACGGCGGTCACCGGCACACCGGCTGCGTCCAGCTTGCGGGCATAGGCTTCACCTTCGTCACGCAGCACGTCGGCGCCGGCGGTCTGGATCAGCGCGGGCGGCAGGCCCTTTAGCTGGTCCGTGGTGGCCCGCAATGGCGAGGCGTAGATCTCGGCGCGTTGCTTGGCATCGGTGGTGTAGTTGTCCCAGAACCACTTCATCATGTTCCGGGTGAGGAAGTGCCCTTCGGCATATTGGTTATAGGACCCGGTGTCGAAGTTGGCGTCGGTCACCGGCCACAGCAGCAACTGGAACTTGATCGCTGGCGTGCCCTTGTCCTTGGCCATCAGGCTGACCACCGCCGCCATGTTGCCGCCGACACTATTGCCCGCGACCGCCAAGCGCTTGCCATCGACGTTGATCTCTTTACCGTGCTCGGCCACCCATTTCGTGGCGCCGTAGGCCTGGTTGATCGCCACCGGGTAATGCGCTTCTGGCGAAGGCGTGTAGTTGACGAATACCGCCGCCGCCCCCGAACCCACGACCAGGTCCCGCACGAGGCGTTCATGGGTCGGGTAATCCCCCAGCACCCAGCCGCCGCCATGGAAGAACATGAACACGGGCAATGTGCCCTTGACCCCGGCTGGGCGCACGATGGTCAGGCCCAAGGGCTTGCCATCGACTTGGATGGTCTTATGGCTCACATCCGCCTGTGGCAGCGTCAGCTTCACACCGGCCTGGGCGCCGGCCAGTACGGCACGGGCGTCCTGTGGCGTCAGTTGCTCCATCGGTTTACCGGTACCTGCGTTCAACACATCCAGGAAGGCCTGAGTGTTGTGCTCGACATCACCGGTTGCAGCAAACGCGCTGGTGATGGACAGGGCGAGCAGGGTGCCGGTGAGCGCTTTACCAATTGTGTTCATTGTTCTCTCCAAGGGCGGCCGAGTTCATTTAGACGGTCACGTGCAGGCGTACATCGACGTTGCCACGGGTGGCGTTGGAATACGGGCACACCTGGTGGGCAGCATCGACCAGGCTTTGCGCGTCGTCCTGGGCCAGGCCCGGCAGATTGATGTTCAGGTCGATGTCCAGACCGAAACCACCAGGGATCTGGCCGATGCCGACGTGGGCAGTGATCGACGCGTCATCGGGGATTTTGCGTTTGGTCTGGCTGGCGACGAACTTCAGTGCGCCAATAAAGCAGGCCGAGTAGCCGGCGGCGAACAGTTGCTCAGGGTTGGTCGCCTGGCCGCCAGCACCGCCCAGTTCTTTGGGGGTGGTGAGTTTTACGTCGAGGATGTTGTCGCTGGAAACAGCACGGCCATCACGGCCGCCGGTGGCGGTGGCTACTGCGGTATAGAGAGTTTGCATGGTGTCGTCCTCTTGGTTTTTAGCGCTAAATATTTGCGCGCTAAGTAGTTGGTGAGGCGAATGTATAGCGCTAATGTTTTGCGCGCAAGATAAATTTACAAATTATTTTTGTGAGCGACTGTCAGTCAATGTGGGAGGGCGCTAATGAAATTTGCTGCAACCGATTCTTGTAGTGAGCGGGCTTGCCCGCGCTGGGTGGCGGAGCCGCCCCAAAACCAGTCATCCAGCTCTACCTGGAAGAATGCGGAGGCCGGATTGAGGCGGCTTCGCCACCAGCGCGGGGCAAGCCCGCTCACTACAGGGGGAGTGGCAATAGGTCTAGATGGCGTTCTGCAGATTGCTCCGCAATGCAACGAGATCTGCCTGCAGCTTAAGTAATTGTTCCAACTCCAAACCGCTGGCGCCGAGAATGCACTGTGGAATGCCCATAGCCTTGTCCTGCAAGGCGCGGCCGGCGTCGGTCAACTCCACCACGACAACCCGTTCATCTTCACGGCTGCGGGTGCGGCTGAGCAGGCCTTCGGCCTCCAGCCGCTTGAGCAGTGGGGTCAGTGAGCCCGGGTCGGTCAGCAGTCGGCTGCTGATTTCGCCGACGGTCAAACCGTCTTCTTCCCACAAGACCATCATGGCCAGGTATTGCGGGTAGGTCAGTCCAAGGGCTTGCAGCAGCGGTTTGTAGACCTTGGTCATCAAAAGCGATGTGGAGTGCAGGGCAAAGCACAGCTGGTTGTCCAGCATCAGTGATTCGCATGGGGCAGGGTTCTTGCTCATGGCGGTGCCTCGAAAAAGCGTGTCTGGGCTGGAATCTAGCGGCCAAATCTTTAATGCGCCAGATAATTCTGTCTGCCCGGTCAGACCAAGCCGCTTTGCAGCGCCAGATCCCAAGGCGGCACAGGGCTGAAACGTGACTTGAGGTATTCCAGCAGCAAGCGACTGCGGGCGTTGGCCTGTTGTTCCAGGCGCAGTGCGTAGATTCCTGTGGTTTCCGGGCTGGGCAGGCCGTTTTCGCAGAACAGCGGCAGCAATTCGCCGCGTACCAGGTATTCACTCGCCAGCCAGGTGGGAAGGTGAGCGATGCCCAACCCTGCCAAAGCGCCCGACAGCAGCGCCTCGGCATTGTTGGCGCTCATGCGGATACGTTTTGGGCGATAGGTGGCGCGGCGCCCATCCAGTTCGAAGCGCCAGGCGAACATTGGCGCCAGCCCATCCCAGTCCAGGCCGTCGTGGTCGCTGAGTTCGTGCGGATGAGTGGGTGTACCGCGGTTTTTCAGGTAAGCCGGGCTGGCGCAGGCGATGCGCACGATACTGGCCAGGGGCGTGGCAATCAGTCGGGTGTCGACGATATGCCCGGCGCGCAGCACCAGGTCAACCTTGCCCAGGTGCGCGCCCTGCATGTCCACAAAGCTGTCGATCAGGTGCAGGTGCACATCCAGGCCTGGGTACACATTCAGGAAGTCGGCAATCACCGGGGCGAGGTGCCGCCGACCAAACGCCGCCGGTGCATCCACACGAATCAAACCTTCCGGCGCATGGCTCAAGGACACCGCCTCGGCCCGTGCCAATTGCAGTTCGCTGACGATCCGCCGCGCACGCTCGGCAAAGGCCAGGCCTGCCGGTGTGGGCACCACCGCATGGGTGCTGCGCTGGAACAACTGGCTGCCCACCGAGTTTTCCAGGCTGTCGATACGTCGCGCCACCGCTGAAGGTGTCAGCGGATGGCGGCGCGCAGCCGCAGAAAAACTGCCGGTTTCCAGCACATCGAGGAACAGACCCAGTTGATCGGTCAGGGCATTAGGATTCATGAAATATACGCTTATGCGAGATTGGCACAGCCATTGTGCGTTGCTGTGCGTTTCCGCGCCAGAGCCGACTGCGTAGCATGCAAGGCCTGGGCTTCTGGAGTAATGAGCGGTGTTGGATTTGGCGATGTACCTCTTATTGGGCGCGGCTCTGGGCACGGTCGGCGGGCTGTTTGGCATTGGTGGCGGGTTGATTGCAATCCCGGTGCTGGGCGTGTTGTTTGGCCTGGATCAGCAGCTTGCCCAAGGCACAGCACTGGTCATGGTGGTGCCTAACGTGATGCTGGCCCTGTGGCGTTATCACCAGCGCAACCGCATCGAACTGCGCCACGCACTGCCATTGGGCGTGATGGGTTTCAGCTTTGCCTGGCTCGGTTCTATCTGGGCCGTGGGCCTGGACGCGGGGGCCATGCGCGTCGGCTTTATTGCGTTTCTGCTGACGCTGGCGGCCTACAATCTGCTGCGCATGTTCACGCGCAATGCGCCGCCCACCGCGCAGATGCGCTATTCCTGGCCTTGGCTGGGTGTGTTGGGCGCGGCCTCGGGCTCCATGGGCGGCCTGTTCGGCGTGGGCGGTGCGGTGGTTGCCACGCCGGTGCTGACCAGCGTGTTTGGCACCACCCAAGTGGTAGCCCAAGGCCTGTCCCTGGCGCTGGCGTTGCCCAGTACCGGCGTGACTCTGGTGACTTACGCCTGGCACCACGAAGTGGACTGGATGATCGGTGTACCGCTGGCCGTCGGCGGCCTGTTGAGTATCAGTTGGGGCGTGAAAGTGGCCCACGCATTGCCGGAACGCGTGCTGCGCGGTTTGTTCTGCGGCTTCCTGGCGGTTTGTGCGGTGATGCTCACCTTCAAAGTTTGAAGCCTTCGAGGATGTATTCGGCCAGGCATTCGGTGATCGGCGAAGTCATTGCCGGGTTGCGCAACAAACGCAGGTTCACCGACGGCAATGGCGGGAATCCTTCTTCGCTGCCCAGAATGCGCAGGTCTTCGGTCACCAGGCTTTCCATGCTGACCGTGACAGCCAGGCCTGCGCCGACCACCGCCTGGATCGCCGCGCCATTGGAGCTGTGGTAGGCCAGGCGGTAATCACGCCCCACCGCATCGAGCGCGGCGCGGGTCCACTGGGTGCAAAAACTGTCCAGGCCGGAAATGGCCAGCGGCAGAGACTCATGTTCTTCCACGCAAAAGCACGGCGCCGCCACCCAGACCATGCGCTCATTGCGCAGCAGTTCGCCGATTTCACTGCCGGGCTCGCGGCTGATGACGGTCAGTGCCAGGTCCCGCCGCTGCATCAACACCAATGACGACTCACAGTGCATCTCGATCTGGATCAACGGGTACGCCTTGGAGAACCGCTTGAGGATGCCCGGCAGGTAGCGCATCACGTAGTCGTCCGGCGTGCCGATGCGCACCAGCCCCACCATATGCGGCTCGCGCAGCGTGTTGAACACCTCGCTGTGCAATTTCAGGATGCGCCGCGCATAGCCCAGCAGCACCTGGCCTTCGGGCGTGAGCCGCACCTGGCGGCCGTCGCGCTCAAACAGCTTGCGCTGCAGCACGTCCTCTTCCAGGCGTTTCATCTGCATGCTCACCGCCGATTGCGTGCGGTTGACCAGTTCTCCCGCGCGGGTGAACCCGCCCTGATCGGCGATGGCGACGAAGGTGCGCAGCACGTCAGTGTCGATGCTCGGGTAGCCTGACAATTGATCAATCTCCGAGATGTATTGCATAAAAAACATTCGTTGGATTGATCATAGTGCCAAGCACACACTGGCGTCATCCCCACTGGAGGGCGAAAAGATGAAAGGTCAAACCGGGTTTGTGTTGATGGCGAAACGTCCGTTTTCCGGGCTGTTTCACACCGTGGCGCGCTGGCAGGCGCTGCACCATGAGCGCCAGATGCTGGCGAGCCTGAGCGACGAAGCGCTCAAGGACATCGGCCTCAACCGTGCCGATGTAGAGCAAGAGCGCCACCTGCATTTCTGGGAAGACCCGCTGCGAAAATGATCGCGGATGCAGTAGGGTAGTCGGCGAGCCCACACGGAGACCCCCATGCCTGCCGACCTGTCATTTTCACTCAAGCAAGCTCGACGCATGGCGCTGGCGGCCCAGGGATTTTCCGGGCGCCAGGCGCCTGCGCTGATCAAGGCCGCGCACCTGAACCGGATGATCGATCGGTTGGGGGTGTTGCAGATCGATTCGGTGAATGCCGTCGTGCGTTCCCATTACCTGCCGCTGTTTTCCCGTTTGGGCAACTACGCCCCCTTGATGCTTGAACAGGCGGCCTGGAGCCAGGGCCGGCGACGTTCGCTGTTCGAATATTGGGGGCATGAAGCCTCATTGCTGCCCATGGCGCTGTACCCGCTGATGCGCTGGCGCATGGAGCGAGCCAAGCAAGGGCAGGGCATCTATTCGCAGATGGCGCGTTTTGGTCGTGAACAACAGGCCACTATCCAGCGCGTGCTGCGCAGCGTTGAGCAGCAAGGCGCATTGGGTGCGGGCAGCCTGTCGACCCGTGAGGAGCGGGCCGGTCCGTGGTGGGACTGGAGTGATGAGAAACATGCGTTGGAATGGCTGTTCGCGGCCGGCTTGGTCACGGTTGCAGGACGGCGCGGTTTTGAACGGCTCTATGATTTGCCGGAGCGTGTCATCCCGGACGACATCCTTCAACACCCCGCCTTGAGCGAAGCCGAGGCCCACCACGGCTTGCTGCTGCACAGCGCCACTGCGCTGGGCGTGGGCACCGAGAAAGACCTGCGTGATTATTTCCGCCTGGATCCGGCCGACAGTCGCAGCGCTTTGGCGGAACTGGTCGAGGATGGCCAGTTGGTGACGTGCCAGGTCCAGGGTTGGAAGCCGCTTGCCTATTGTCTTCCCGAACCCCGAGTGCCGCGCAAGGTTCCGGCCAGCGCCCTGTTGTCACCCTTTGATTCACTGATCTGGGAGCGCAGCCGCACCGAGCGTCTGTTTGATTTCCGCTACCGGCTGGAGATCTACACACCACAGGACAAGCGGGTGTTCGGCTATTACGTGCTGCCGTTTTTGCACAACGAACGGATTGCCGCACGCGTCGACCTGCGCGCCGAACGCGCCAATGGGCGCCTGGCCGTGCATGCGGTGCATGAAGAAGAACCGGCTTTGGACGAAGAGGGCATGCAGGCGCTGGCTGCGAACCTGCTGCAAATGGCCAGCTGGTTGGGGCTGGAGCAGGTGCAGCTCAATTGCCAGCGACCGAGTGCTGATAGGTTGCGGGTGGCAATGGCTAAAATGGATAGTGGTTTTTAGGGCCTCTTCGCGAGCAAGCCCGCTCCCACACTTGACCGTATTCCAGAGGAGGTACGCGTACAAATGTGGGAGCGGGCTTGCTCGCGAAGGCGACAGCCCAGACAACTAAAATCTCAGCGCTTAACTTGCTTTAACGTCTCCGCAATCAAAAACGCCAACTCCAACGACTGATCGGCATTCATCCGTGGGTCGCAATGAGTGTGGTAGCGGTCTGATAAACCGTCCTCAGTGATCGGCCGCGCGCCCCCGATGCATTCGGTGACGTTCTGCCCGGTCATTTCGATATGGATGCCGCCCGCATACGTGCCTTCGGCCTGGTGCACCTGGAAGAACGCCTTCACTTCGCTGAGGATCTGCGCAAAGTCGCGGGTCTTGTAGCCACTGCTGGCCTTGATGGTGTTGCCGTGCATCGGGTCGGAGCTCCACAGCACCTGCTTGCCCTCGCGCTGAACGGCGCGGATCAGGTTTGGCAGGTGGTCGCCGACCTTGCCGGCACCCATGCGCGCGATCAGGTTGAGGCGGCCTGGGTCGTTGTCCGGGTTGAGGATGTCGATCAGGCGGATCAGGTCGTCGGGGTTCATGCTCGGGCCGACCTTGACCCCGATCGGGTTGTTCACGCCACGCAGGAACTCGACGTGGGCGCCGTCCAACTGGCGAGTGCGATCACCGATCCAGAGCATGTGGGCCGAGCAGTCGTAGTAGTCGTTGGTCAGGCTGTCGCGGCGCACGAACGCTTGTTCGTAGTTGAGCAGCAAGGCTTCGTGGGCGGTGAAAAAGCTGGTTTCGCGCAGTTGCGGCGAATCGTCCATGCCGCAGGCGCGCATGAAGGCCAGGGTTTCGTCGATGCGGTCGGCCAACTGGCTGTACTTTTCGGCCAGGGCGGAGTTGGCGATGAAGTCCAGGTTCCACTTGTGCACCTGGTGCAGGTCGGCAAAGCCGCCTTGGGCAAAGGCGCGCAACAGGTTCAGGGTGGCGGTGGACTGGTGGTACGACTGCAGCAGGCGGTCCGGGTCTGGCACGCGGCTTTTTTCGTCGAAACCGATGCCGTTGACGATGTCGCCACGGTAGGCCGGCAGAGTGATGCCGTCGATGGTCTCATCGTTGGCCGAACGCGGCTTGGCGAACTGGCCGGCCATGCGCCCGACTTTCACCACCGGGCAACCGGCGGCGAAGGTCATCACGATGGCCATCTGCAGCAGCACCTTGAAGGTGTCGCGGATCTTGGCCGCTGAGAACTCGGCAAAACTCTCGGCGCAGTCACCGCCCTGCAACAGGAACGCGCGACCCTGGGTCACTTCGGCAAACTGACGGCGCAACTCGCGGGCTTCCCCGGCAAACACCAGCGGCGGGTAGCTGGCCAGGCTCTGCTCCACGTGCAGCAAATGTGCAGCGTCCGGGTACTGGGGTTGTTGCTGGATCGGCAGGGCGCGCCAGCTGTCGGGGCTCCAGGGTTGGCTCATCATGAACTCGATTGGGTGGTTGACGGTCGGGCGCCAATGTTATCAGCAATTAGTGCGTGACCTGTTGCCGCCGGTTGGCCGACAATCGCGCCTTTGCAGTGCCCAACCCGTTAGGAGTAGTGATGACCGAGGAGCGTGTCGAGCGCCTGCTGGCCGAAGTCCATGATGATTTCGGCATGATCCGTGTGCTCGAAGTGGCCGATTACCGTTTTCTCGAGTTTGGCGATGCCATCGAGCAAAGCTGCGTGTTTACCGCCGATCCGAGCTGGCTGGAATACGACTACACCCGCGCGATGCTGATTGGTGCGCTGTGCCATGAATTGCCGGAGAGCGCGCTGTTCCTGGGGCTTGGTGCCGGTACGCTGACCCAGGCGTGCCTCAAGTTCCTGCCGCTGGAGGATGTCGAGGCCATTGAGCTGCGCCCTGACGTACCGCGCCTGGCCATCGAGTACCTGGGGCTGGATGATGATCCGCGGTTGTACATTCGCATCGGCGACGCCCTGCAACTGCTGGAGACGGCCGAGTCGGCCGACCTGATTTTCGTCGACCTGTACACCGATGTCGGCCCCGGCGTCGGGCACCTGGCCTGGACCTTCCTGGAAAACTGCCAGAAGAAACTCAACCCGGGTGGTTGGTTGGTGATCAACCAATGGGCCACGGATGATGGCAAGCCGTTGGGCGCCGCGTTGCTGCGTGGGTTGTACCACCGGCATTATTGGGAACTGCCGGTGAAGGAGGGCAATGTGATCCTGCTGGTGCCGTCAGACCTGGACCAGCCGCTGGATATGCAGGCGCTGTCGGCCCGCGCCGAAGCCTTGGCGCCGCGGTTGGGGTATTCGTTGCAGTCGCTGATCAAGGCGATCCGGCCTGCGACTTAGTTGTCTGTACCGACGCCTTCGCGAGCAAGCCCGCTCCCACATTCGACCGCATTCCAAAGGATGTACATGTACAAAGGTGGGAGCGGGCTTGCCCGCGAAGAGGCCATCACTGCCGGCGACTAAATCCCCTTGAACACCCCCGGCCGCTTCTCGACCATCGCCCGCACACCCTCCTTGGCATCCTCACTGTTCAGCAACTTATCCACCATCGGCGGCAACGCCGCGGCCGCCACCGTTTCACCTTCCATGCGCGCCAATCGCGCCGACATCAAAGTGGCCTGCACACCCAGCGGCGCCTGGCGTGCAATGCGGTTGGCCAGCTCAAGGGCGCGCGGCAGCAGGTCTTCGCTGGCCATCACTTCCTGTACCAACCCCAGGCGCAGGGCCTCGTGAGCGTCAAACTCGTCGCCGGTGAGCAGCCAGCGCATCGCGTTGCCCCAGCCGGCGATCTGATGAAAGCGCAAGGTCGCGCCGCCAAACGGAAAGATCCCACGCTGCACTTCCATTTGCGCAAAGCGCGTATTGCTGGCGCACAGGTTGATATCGGCGGCCAGCATCAGCTCAATGCCAATGGTCAGGCAGTAACCCTGGGCGGCGACGATCACCGGTTTACTCACCCGTGGACCGGCGAATACGCCCCAGGGATCGCAGCCGCCCAACGGGGGCTGCCAGCCTCCGGCCATCACGCCGCTGACATTGGCCAGGTCCAGCCCGGCGGTGAAGTGATCGCCGTGGGCAAACACCACGGCCACCCGGGCCTCCTCGTTTCGATCAAATTCGCCATAGGCCAGACTCAATTCATTGAGCAGGTCCAGGTCAAAGGCATTGCGCTTGGCGACTCGGTCCAGGCCCAACAGCAGGACATGGCCCTGTAATTCACGGCTGACGCGACTGCTGCTGGCTTGATTCATCGGGTGTGCCCTCGGGCGCAGGGAAGGTTTCAGACCAAAGGGTCCAAAGGGTTAGGTGAACCGTTTAAGCGTTGTGACCAACAGGGCCGGGCCTTTGAAAAATAGACCCTGGCGCGCTTATCTGCAAAGACTGTGACACAGCGCGGTTTATCGGTGCTTTGCGATAAAAAAAGCTCCCTTTTTCAGGTATTTCCGGTATAGTGCGCGCCGGCCTTTAACCGGGCCGCGTTTAGGTAGCGCAATTCCCCGAAGTCAGCTTCGGCTGCACGTCCGCACAGCGGACTCTTCCTTGACGAATCTTTTTCATTCATTCGTTTTCGCAAATCCCCGCCGACAAAGCAGCCAGGGCGACTCTTGAGTCTCAACACGGCATGCGCAGCTTTGGAGCATGGGTCTTTGCGGATGCACTTAGAGGCAGACCCATGACCCAGGAAACCGGCGGCTTCGCCGCTTTTAATCTGAACCCGAATATTCTTGCAGCCGTCGCAGCGACCGGCTACGAAGAGCCTTCGGCGATTCAGCAGCAATCGATCCCGATCATCATGGCCGGCAAGGACATGATTGGCCAGGCGCAAACCGGTACCGGCAAAACCGCCGCGTTCGCTTTGCCTATCCTGCAGTGCATCGACCCTGCCAAGCGCGAACCGCAAGCCCTGATCCTGGCGCCAACCCGTGAGTTGGCGCTGCAAGTAGCAACCGCTTTTGAAACCTACGCCAAGCAAATGCCAGGCGTCACCGTTGTGGCCGTTTACGGCGGCGCGCCGATGGGCCCACAACTCAAGGCAATCCGTAATGGCGCACAGATCGTTGTCGCCACCCCGGGCCGTCTGTGCGACCACCTGCGTCGTGACGAGAAAGTGCTGTCGACCGTGAACCACCTGGTTCTGGACGAAGCTGACGAAATGTTGAAGCTGGGCTTCATGGATGACCTGGAAGTCATCTTCAAGGCACTGCCTCCGACCCGTCAGACCGTGCTGTTCTCGGCCACCCTGCCACAGTCGATCCGTGCCATTGCCGAGCGTCACCTGCGTGACCCGGAGCACGTCAAGATCCAGACCAAGACCCAGACCGTTACCGCGATCGAACAGGCTCACCTGTTGGTTCACGCTGACCAGAAGACCTCGGCTGTCTTGAGCCTGCTGGAAGTCGAAGACTTCGACGCCCTGATCATGTTCGTGCGCACCAAGCAAGCGACCCTGGACCTGGCCAGTGCCCTGGAAGCCAAAGGCTACAAAGCCGCTGCGCTGAACGGTGACATCGCCCAGAACCAGCGTGAGCGCGTGATCGACTCCCTCAAGGATGGCCGCCTGGACATCGTTGTAGCGACCGACGTTGCTGCTCGTGGTCTCGACGTTCCACGTATCACCCACGTGTTCAACGTTGACATGCCGTACGATCCAGAGTCCTACGTTCACCGTATCGGCCGTACTGGCCGTGCAGGTCGCGAAGGTCGTGCACTGTTGCTGGTGACTCCACGTGAGCGCCGCATGCTGCAAGTGATCGAGCGTGTGACTGGCCAGAAAGTTGCCGAAGTCCGCCTGCCGGACGCCCAGGCTGTCCTGGACGCACGCATCAAGAAACTGACCAACAGCCTGTCGCCGCTGGTGGCTGATGCTGAATCGACCCACGGCGACCTGCTGGACCGCCTGACTGCCGATATCGGTTGCACCCCGCGTGCCCTGGCTGCAGCCCTGCTGCGCAAAGCAACCAACGGTCAAGCCCTGACCCTGGCTGCCATCGAAAAAGAACGTCCACTGGTTCCGAACAGCGCGCCACGCGGTGATCGTCCAGAGCGTTCCGGCGACCGTCCAGACCGTGGTGATCGTGAGCGTCGTGCTCCGGTTCCATTGGCTGAAGGCCGTGCTCGTTGCCGTACCGCGCTGGGCGCGCGTGATGGTATCGCTGCCAAGAACCTGCTGGGCGCTATCCTCAACGAGGGTGGCCTGGCACGTGAAGCCATCGGTCGTATCCAGGTCCGTGACAGCTTCTCCCTGGTGGAGTTGCCGGAAGACGGTCTGGAAAAACTGCTGACCAAGCTGAAAGACACTCGCGTTGCCGGTAAGCAGCTCAAACTGCGTCGCTACCGCGAAGATTGATCCGCCCTTGGGCTGATTGATCGCACATAAAAAATCCCCGACTGGTTCGGGGATTTTTTTTGCCTGGTATTTTCCGATCAACACTCGGTCAACTGTGGGAGTTGGCTTGCCTGCGATAGGATCACCCTGGTCTGCCTGGCACAACGGGGTGCCTGCATCGCAGGCAAGCAAGCTCCTACACACGCCCGTTTCCATCATTGGATTGGCGTCAGCCGAAGCGGTAGATGTCCATGCCCAGCGCGCCCAGGGTGAAGCCTTGGTGAGCGACACTGAAGTCACCCCCCGCACCCCGCGCAAAGTACAGCGGCAACAGGTGTTCATCGCTGGGATGGCTGCGCACGGCATGGGGCGCCTGTCGGCGGTAGTCATGCAGCGCGGTTTCATCGTTGGCGGCCAGCTTGTCCACCACCCAGTCACGGAAATCCCGCGCCCAGGGTTCAATGGTTTCCGGCCCGGCACGCCAGTTCAGCTCGCCCAGGTTGTGGGTGATGCTGCCGGAGCCAATCAGCAATACGCCTTGCTCGCGCAGGCTGGCGAGGGCATGCCCCACGCGCGTCTGCAGCGCTGGGCCCATACGACTGGGCAGTGACACCTGGACCACCGGAATATCGGCAGCCGGGTACATCAGCGACAGCGGTACCCAGGTGCCGTGGTCGAAGGGGCGCCGTTCATCGATGTGGGCATTCAAACCGTCGGCGTGCAGCAACGCCACAATTTCAGCGGCCAACTGCGGATCGCCGGGTGTGGGGTACTGCACGGCAAACAATTCGCGGGGGAAGCCCCCGAAGTCGTGCCAGGTTTCCGGGGCCTGGCTGCCGCTGACGAGTAATTCCTGGCTTTCCCAATGTGCCGATACCACCACGATCGCTTTAGGACGGGGCAATTCGGCGGCCAGGCGCTGCAGGGCCGGGCCACTGGCGCCGGGTTGCAGGGCCAGCATGGGCGAGCCGTTGGAGATAAACAGGCTGGGGAACATAAGTTGGGTCCTGAGCGTTAACATGGGACCATCTTCAATCAGATCATTGATCTAAATCTAATATAAGTTTTAGCGCCTTTTGATCGAATTTTCAGGGTGATTTATGGAGCCTAAGTTTTGGCAGGAGCGCTGGGCGCGCAATCAGATCGGCTTTCACTTGCCTGAGGTCAACCCGTACTTGCAGCGACACTGGCCGCGGCTTGCACTGGCTGAAGGCACCAAGGTACTGGTGCCACTGTGTGGCAAGAGCCTGGATTTGATGTGGCTGGCCAGTCACGGGCACCGAGTGATGGGCGTGGAGCTGTCGGAGCAGGCGGTGGAGGCAAGGGCTCACGCCTCGGATCAGCCAGCAGGGGGCCTTCACGGTGTACCAGGCTGATCAGGTGGAGCTGTGGTGCGGTGATTTTTTCGCGCTAGGCGCGGGGGACGTGGCCGATTGCACTGCGCTTTACGACCGCGCTGCACTGATTGCCTTGCCGCCCCTGATGCGGGCGCGTTACTGTGAGCACCTCAGCAACGTGCTGGTGCCTGGTTGCCAGGGCGTTTTGATCACGCTCGATTATGACCAGACCCAGAAAGCCGGCCCACCGTTTGCGGTCACCGATGAAGAGGTGAAGGTGTTGCTGGGGGAGTACTGGGCGTTGGCAGAGCTGGAAGAGCAGGACATTTTGGCTGAGAGCTGGAAGTTCGTGCAGGACGGTGTAGATCGCCTTGAGGAACGTGTCTACCAGTTGGCGAAGCGTTGACCGTGCAGCCGCTATCGCAGGCAAGCCAGCTCCTACATTTGGAATGCATACCCCTGTAGGAGCTGGCTTGCCAGCGATGACGACAGAAGCCTTGGCACAGAAATCACAGGCAATAAAAAAGGAGCGATCAAATCGCCCCTTTTTTGTGTGTGATCTACTGACCGTCAGCCGCGACGACGCAACGCGTCGATTCGCTCTTCCAGCGGCGGGTGGCTCATGAACAGGCGAGCCATGCCCTGCTTGATGCCGCCGTTGATACCAAATGCCGTCAGGCTGTCCGGCATATGCACCGGCAGGCCCTGCTCGGAGCGCAGGTGCTGCAGGGCTGCGATCATTGCCCCGGTGCCGGCCAGGCGTGCGCCGGCTTCGTCTGCACGGAATTCCCGTCTGCGCGAGAACCACATGGTGATGGCGCTGGCCAGGAAGCCGAGCACCACTTCGGCGAAGATGGTCGCCACGAAGTAGGCGATACCGCGGCCTTCTTCGTTCTTGAAGATCACCTTGTCGACAAAGTTGCCGATGATCCGCGCGAAGAACATCACGAAGGTGTTCACCACGCCCTGCACCAGTGCCAGGGTGACCATGTCACCGTTGGCCACGTGGCCGATCTCGTGGGCCAGTACCGCCTTCACTTCATCGTACGAGAAGCGTTCCAGCATGCCCTGGCTGACGGCAACGAGTGCGTCGTTCTTGTTCCAGCCGGTGGCAAAGGCGTTGGCCTCGTAGGCCGGGAAGATCCCGACTTCGGGCATCTTGATCCCGGCTTCGCGGGACAGTTGCTCGACGGTCTGCAGCAACCATTGCTCATGCCGGGTACGGGGTTGGGTGATCACCTGGGTGCTGGTGCTCATCTTCGCCATCCACTTGGAGATGAACAGCGAGAACAGCGAACCGGCAAAACCAAAGACCGCACAGAAGACCAGCAGCTGATTGAGGTTCAGATCAACCCCGTTGGCCGCCATGAACCCGTTGAAGCCGAAAAGGCTCAGGGTGATGCTGGCAATCAGCACGACCGCCAGGTTAGTGGCCAAGAACAGCAGGATGCGCATCATGGTTGTAGAGTTCTCCTCATGCTTAATATGTCGCGTACTGCGGGGTATATAAGGTGCGGCCTGGGGCTATTCAACCGAGCGACTATTTCAAACTGTGTCCTACAGCCTGAATGTAGAGCCTTGAAAGGTTTTTCCGATCTGGAAAGTCGCTTTTGATCACCACATTCATGCCTTGCCGTCCCGTAATTATAGGGGGCTGGCCGATCCGTGGCGTGCCGCGATGGGGGAGCGGTCAGGCAGGGCAGAGAAGTGTTGCCAGATAATCGCTGTGCGACCGTATGACGATCGCACAGCGCCACTTCGTTATTGGCGATAGGACTTGAGGAAGTTGCCGATGCGACCAATGGCCATGTCCAAGTCATCCACACGCGGCAAGGTCACCACGCGGAAGTGATCCGGCCACGGCCAGTTGAACGCGGTGCCTTGCACCACCAGCAGCTTTTCCGACAGCAGCAGGTCGAGTACGAACTTCTCGTCATTGAGGATCGGGCAGACCTTCGGGTCTATGCGTGGGAAGGCATACAGCGCGCCCATGGGCTTTACGCAGCTTACGCCCGGGATGGCATTGAGCAGTTCCCAGGTACGGTTGCGCTGTTCCAGCAGACGGCCCTGGGGCAGGACCAGGTCATTGATGCTCTGGTAGCCGCCGAGGGCGGTCTGGATCGCGTGCTGGCTCGGCACGTTGGCGCACAGGCGCATGTTGGCCAGCATGTCGATGCCTTCTATGTAGCTCTGGGCGTTGTGCTTGGGGCCGGAGATGGCGATCCAGCCGGAGCGGAAACCCGCCACGCGGTAGGACTTGGACAGGCCGTTGAAGGTCAGGCACAGCAGGTCCGGCGCCAGGGAGGCGGTGCACACGTGCACGGCGTCATCGTAGAGGATCTTGTCGTAGATCTCGTCGGAGAACACCACCAGGTTGTGCTGGCGCGCCAGTTCGAGCATGCCCAGCAGCACTTCCTTGGAGTACACCGCGCCGGTGGGGTTGTTCGGGTTGATGATCACCAGGGCCTTGGTGTTCGGGGTGATCTTGGCTTTGATGTCGGCCAGGTCCGGGAACCAGTCGGCGCCTTCGTCACACAGATAGTGCACCGGGTGGCCGCCGGCCAGGGTCACGGCAGCGGTCCACAGCGGGTAGTCGGGGGCCGGCACCAGCACTTCGTCGCCATTGTTGAGCAGGGCCTGCATGGACATCACGATCAGCTCGGACACGCCGTTGCCCAAGTAGATGTCTTCGATGCCGACGCCTTCCACCTGCTTTTGCTGGTAGTACTGCATCACCGCCTTGCGCGCGCTGAACAGGCCCTTGGAGTCACTGTAGCCCTGGGCGGTCGGCAGGTTGCGGATTACGTCCTGGAGGATTTCGTCCGGCGCTTCGAAACCAAAAGGCGCCGGGTTGCCAATGTTCAGCTTGAGGATGCGATGGCCTTCCTCTTCCAGGCGTTTGGCGTGCTTGAGCACTGGGCCGCGAATGTCGTAGCAGACGTTGGCGAGCTTGTTCGATTTGCTGACCTGCATGGCGATGTGATCCTGAAAATGAACGATCCAGACGGTGTGGACACGACCGTACTGCGAATCCTGCGAGGCCTGCACCCATAAATACGTTTGAATGCCGGTAGCGCGGGTGCCAGACTGGCGTTTTGAAGAGGCGCAATCATACGTGCCGCCTGATCCATGGAAAAGACACAGATCAGGGTTTTTCAGTTGCCGAGGTGTACCGATGGAAAAGTTGGATAAAACGCTGGAGGAATGGCGGGAAATGCTCGACCCCGCTCAATATCAGGTCTGCCGGCTCAAAGGCACCGAGCGGCCGTTTTCCGGCAAGTACAACGCCACCACGACCGATGGTGTGTACCACTGCATTTGCTGCAATGAGCCACTGTTCGACTCCAAGACCAAGTTCGACGCCGGTTGCGGCTGGCCGAGCTTCTACGAGCCGATTGCCCAGAGTGCGATGATCGAGATCCGTGACGTCAGCCACGGCATGATCCGCACCGAAGTCACCTGCGCCAAATGCGATGCCCACTTGGGCCATGTATTCCCGGATGGCCCGCCGCCGACTGGCCTGCGCTACTGCATCAACTCGGTGTGCCTGGACCTCGTTCCGCGCTGATTCAACACCGTACCCGTAGGAGACCGGCTTGCCGGCGATGGCGATCTCACGGACGCCATCGCCGGCAAGCCGGGCTCCTACGGGGATTGGTGGTGATGGTGGGGTATCAGTTTGGTCAATTAAATTGCGCGCAATTCAATTGCCTACTATGTTTGTCCCACTTCTCCTTTATCGAGGCATTGCCATGAGCAACAACCTGCTGAGCATCCCGTGCACCACCATCAAGGGTGAACAAAAGACCTTGGCCGACTTTGCCGGCAAGGCCATCCTGGTGGTCAACACCGCCAGCAAGTGTGGCTTCACCCCGCAATACAAAGGCCTTGAGCAACTGTGGCAGCAATACAAGGATCAGGGCCTGGTGGTGCTGGGCTTCCCCTGCAACCAGTTCGGCAAGCAGGAGCCAGGTAACGAAGGGGCCATTTCCGAATTTTGCGAGCTGAACTTCGGCGTCAGCTTCCCGCTGTTCAAGAAGATCGACGTGAATGGCAGCGAGGCCCACCCACTGTTCGTACAGCTCAAGAAGCAGGCACCGGGGCTGCTGGGTTCCAAGGGCATCAAGTGGAACTTCACCAAGTTCCTCATCGGTCGCGACGGCCAGGTGGTCAAGCGCTTTGCCCCGACCACCAAGCCCCAGGACCTGACCCAAGAGATCGAAGCCCTGCTCAAATGACTGCCGCCCCGACCGTGTCCCTCGCCTTGGATGACCAGCTGTGCTTCAAGCTCTATGTCGCCTCACGGGCGGTGACCCGCGCCTACAAGCCGATGCTGGATGAGCTGGGCCTGACCTACCCGCAATACGTGGCGATGCTGGTGTTGTGGGAATGGCATTCAAAAAAGCCCGCGCAGCCCACAGTCAAGGCCCTGGGGGAGCGGCTGATGCTCGACTCCGGCACCCTGACGCCACTGCTCAAGCGCCTTGAGCAGTTGGGGCTGGTCAAGCGTCAGCGCAGTGCCATGGACGAGCGCGAAGTGCACTTGGGGTTGAGCGAGGCGGGCATCGGGTTGTACGACCAAGCCCACCGCCTCAAAACCCGCTTGCTCTGTGACAGCGGCGTCGACCTGAACCAGGCCGATGCCTTGCGCCAGGGCCTGGATCAGTTGCTGGCACAGATCAGAGGCTTGTCGTCTTAGGCACCCACAGGTCCAGCAGGGCGTTGAGTTCTTCGCGCCGGAACGGCTTGGCCAGGTAGTCATCCATTCCGGCGGCCCGGCAACGTTCGCGCTCTTCCGAAAGGGCGTTGGCGGTCAGGGCGACGATGGGCAGGTCCGGCCAGCGCCCGCTGCGGCGGATTTGCCGGCTGGCCTCGTAGCCATCCATCACGGGCATGTTGCAATCCATCAACACCATGTCGAAGCGCTGCTCCTCAAGACGTTTGAGCGCCTCGCCGCCGTGGGCGGCCACGACCACTTCGCACCCAAGCTTGCCGAGCATGCCCTTGGCCACTAGTTGATTGACCGCGTTGTCCTCCACCAACAGGATGCGCGCCCGGTGCGCGAGCGGCGGGGACTCCATCTGGATGGGGTCGAGGATCAGCTGTGTGTCGCTGCGCAGGTTGCGTTGCAGTATCTGGTACAGCGCGTTGCGGCTCAGCGGGCGGGCCTGCTGTTGCAACGGCGCCAGGGCCGCTACTTCTTCGCTGGGCATGAAGTTGCCGTAGGCGGTGACCAGCAGGATCGGTGTGTTGCTGGTCGGGCGCAGGCGGAACAGGCATTCGGGGCAGTCCGTGATCAGCAGATCGGGGGTTTGCCCACTCAGGTCCTCATCGCGGGAATAGCAGCGAGGTGTCAGCCCCCAATGGGGCAGCAGGGTGGTGAGCAGCTCCGTGAGGCCACTGTCGGCACTGGTGATGGCAATTACCTCACCCGCCAGGGGGGCATAGCCAACCGCAGGCAGGTGGGTGGGCAATGGCAGGTCGGCACAGAACTGGCTGCCAAAGCCCACTTCCGAGCTGATACTCAAGCGTCCCTTCATGGCTTCGCACAGGTTGTGGGTCAGCGCCAGGCCCAGGCCTGTGCCACCGAACTGGCGAGTGATGCCCGCGCCGGCCTGGGTGAAGGGTTGGAAGATTTTGACCTGCGCTTCCTGGGCAATGCCGATGCCGGTATCGCACACTTCAATCTTGACCTGGCCTTCATGGGCGCTCAGACGCACGTCAACGCGGCCGAAGCGCGTGAACTTCAAGGCGTTCGAAAGCAGGTTGCTGACGATCTGCCGCACACGTGTCGGGTCACCGATCACTTGGGCGGGGAATTGCGGGTCGATCAGGCACGTCAGCTCGACGCTCGGCGCCGCATTCTGCGAAAGCAGGTTGGCGGTGTCTTCCACTAGGGCGCCGAGATCGAACGGGATACGCTCAAGCTCCAGCTGCCCGGCGTCGAACTTGGACAGGTCGAGAATATCGTTGAGCAGTTCCACCAACACCTTGCCGGAGTCGTGGGCAATCGACAGTTGCTGGCGTTGCTCGGCATTCAACGGGCTGTCCAGGGACAGCGCGATCATGCCCAGCAAGCCGTTGAGGGGCGTGCGGATCTCATGGCTCATGTTGGCCAGGAACGCCGCCCGCGCCTGGGCCATGCCTAGGGCGGTCATCTTGGCCGCCTCCAGCTCGTCGTTGGACTGGCTCAAGCGTTGGTTGCTGGCCTTGAGTTCCAGGGTGCGCGCCGAGACGATGTCTTCCAGTTGCCCCAGGTACTCGGTGAGACGGTCCTCGGCATGACGGCGTTGCTGGATTTCAGTCTCCATGTTTTCGAATTGTTGGTTGGCGACATTGACCAGCACGCCGATTTCATCGTTCTCATGCCCGGGCGGGCAATCCAGGTGGGCCTGTTTGCTGGTGCTCAAGGCGCGAATGATGCGGACCAAGGGTTGGGTCAGCATCACGTAAAACAGGCCCAGCAAAATGCCCGTCAGCAGTAGGCTGCGGGCGAAGCCATTGAGCAGGGTGATTTCCGCGCGCCGCAGGAAACGGCTACCGAAGGCGTAGGTGTCCACATCCAGGCGCAGCACACCGAGGGAGTCGTTGGGCATGTGGCTGAGGAACAGGCGGTCTTCAAACTGGCGGCTGGCGCCAAACAGGAAATCGCTGATGGGACGGTAGGAGCTCTCCTTGCGTGGGCGATCAACGTCCGCCAGGACCACGCCATTGTTGTCAATCAATTGCGCGTGGGTGATCGCAGGCGAGTGCAGCAGACCCAGGGTCAGTTCCTGGGCCAGCTCGGCATCGATGTTGTAGGCAATGCGTGAGGCGGGGTTGTGGCTGATTTCGATCAGCGAACGAATTTCACGGTTGATGGATGCGTCTTCGCTGGCATAATCAATACCGATTTGGATCAGGCTGAGCAAGGTTCCCAAGACGAAACCGACCAGCACAGTCAATCTGGCTTGTTTATAAGACAAGCGGTGGGCGAACTTGATATCCATCGAGTGTTGAACCACTTCACGTTTCCCTTCGCCCGGCAAGCATAGCTGAACATCCACAGGCTCTGGCTTGGCCGGCATGAATCGTTTTTTTACGCAGCCTCGTGTGGTCTGCCGCAGGGTTGCCAATACGCCATCTTTTGCAAGAACTTGCCAGAGGAATAATCGTGGATTCTCGATTGAATGCCTTTCTTGAGCGGGCCGATGCGGTACTTGCTCGCCTGGAACCCTTGTTGCCTGCGCCACGCCAAGCCGTTGACTGGAACCAGTGCCTCGCCGCCCGTTGGCAGCGCGAAGGCCGCACCGGCTTCCTGCTGCCGCTGGACGTGAGCTTGGACATGCGCCTGTCCGACCTGATCGGCGTGGACAAACAACGCGAACAACTGGCCCGCAATACCCAACAATTCATCGACGGCCTGCCCGCCAACCACGCGCTGCTGTGGGGCTCGCGCGGTACCGGCAAATCGTCGATGGTGCGCGCCTTGCTGGCACAGCACGCCAAGGCTGGCCTGCGCCTGATCGAAATCGAGCGCGACCACCTGGCCGACCTGCCACGGGTGGTGGAGCAACTGATCAAGCTGCCGCAGCGATTCATCCTGTTCTGCGACGACCTGTCGTTCGAGGCAGGCGAGGGCGACTACCGCGTACTCAAGAGTGTGCTGGACGGCTCCCTCGAACAGGCGCCGGAAAACGTATTGCTGTACGCCACGTCCAACCGGCGTCACCTGGTGCCGGAAAACCAGAGTGACAATGACAACTGGAAGCGGGTGGATGGTGAGTTGCACCCAAGCGAAGCGGTGGAAGACAAGATTGCCCTGTCCGACCGTTTTGGCCTGTGGCTGTCGTTCTACCCATTCACCCAGGAACACTTCCTGGACGTGGTCGAGCACTGGATCGGCGAGTTGGCGCGCAAGGCCGGTCTGCAATGGCAGCGTGACGAGGCGCTCGACATCCTTGCCGTGCGCTGGGCCACCGGCCGCGGCAACCGCAATGGCCGCTGTGCCTATCAATTCGCTCGTTATTGGGTGGGCCTCAAATTGCTGGAGCGTCAACCATGATCGACCTACAACACGCC
Organism: Pseudomonas sp. P7548; assembly: GCF_013386585.1. Lineage (GTDB taxonomy): Bacteria > Pseudomonadota > Gammaproteobacteria > Pseudomonadales > Pseudomonadaceae > Aquipseudomonas. The sequence goes on from NZ_JACARO010000084.1 coordinate 42,473, forward strand.
GGCACGGGCCTGGATGGCTACGCCATGCTGTGCGCGCAGTTGGAATCGCTGCTGGCTGATGAGCGGGATTTCATTGCCAACAGCGCGCAGTTTTCCGCGTTCCTCTTCAATCAGTTGGAAGACCTGAACTGGGCCGGTTTCTACCTCAACCGCAATGAAGAACTGGTACTTGGCCCGTTTCAGGGCCAGATTGCCTGTGTGCGCATTCCGTTCGGCCGTGGCGTATGCGGCGCGGCGGCGGCGTCACGGCAAACCCAGCGAGTGGAGGACGTGCATGCGTTCCCGGGGCACATCGCCTGCGACAGCGCCTCGAACAGCGAACTGGTGGTGCCATTGGTCAAGGACGGTACGTTGATTGGTGTCCTTGACCTGGACAGCCCGTCGCTGGCGCGGTTTACCCTCCAGGACCAGGCGGGCATCGAGCAATTGGCGGCTATTTTCCTGCGTTTGACTGACTGCTGATCGGTGAGGCAGGGGCGGTAGCCCCTGCCTTTCATTGGCGGTTGAGCTCCTGAAGCTGCTGGTGCAGCATTCTTTCCAGATCCTGCATGAGTTTTTCCAGGGACTTTACCCCAGCGTCGATCAGTGAGCGGTCTTCGTCTTTGGCACAGGCTTGCTCCAGCGCTTCGCATTGCGCGGCCAGTGAGTAGGCCTGGACAATGCGTGCGGCGCCCTTGATCTTGTGGGCTTGTTCGATGATGTCCTGTGGCGGTGCCCCGCTAGCTCGTAGGGTTACCAGTTCCTGACGATCATGGCGACTGCTGCTCAACAGCTCCTCGAGTAAACGCCTGCTTAATTGCGGGTCACCATCGGTCAAGGCTTCCAGGCAGCCAAGGTCCAGCCGTTGGTTGTCGGGTTGCAGAACAATATGTGCCAGTTGCCGTTCAAGTGCCGTGAGGCTGATGGGCTTGAACAGGCAATCGTTCATGCCGGCCTCAATGCAGCGCAGTTTTTCTTCCGGCTGGGCATTGGCGGTAAAACCCAATATCACACACGGTGTCAGGTGCTCGCGTTGTTCGTATTCACGAATCGAGCGACTGAGTTCGTAGCCATTCATGATGGGCATATTGCAGTCGGCGATTATCAGGTCGAAACGGTCCTGCCGCCAGGCCTGGAAGCCAGCAGCACCGTTCTGGGCATCAGTGAACTGATGACCCAAGTAACCCAACTGCTGGCACATGAGCAATCGATTGGCCGGATGGTCGTCCACCACCAGCACGTTGAGCACCGGCGCTTTGGCACAGGGCTCGGGCTTGAGTTCATCAACTTTCACTGCTGGCTGCAAGAGAGGCATTTTCAAGGCCACATGAACCTGGGTGCCTACCATCGGCACGCTGCTCAGGCTCAACTCACCGCCCATCATCGAACACAGACTGCGACAGATCACCAGTCCCAGGCCAGCGCCGCTCCTTGCCAGGTGTCCGGAGTTGTCGGCTTGGGCAAAGGGGGCGAACAGTCGCAACTGGTCCTCACGGCTGATGCCTATGCCGGTGTCTTCGACCACCAGCTTCATCTCGATCTGCTGCGGCAATTCGGTTGCGTGCACCGTGACCTTGACTTTCACCTGGCCACACTCGGTGAACTTGATGGCATTGCTGATCAGGTTCGACAGCACCTGCTTGAAGCGCAATGGGTCGATCAGTACAGCGGTGTCATCGAGCGGCGGGGTGAACTCCAACGAAAGACTGAGGGTTTTCTGTCGGGCCAGGCCGTCGAAGACCCGCACCACAGACTCGATCACTTCCCGCAGGTTGACCCGTTCTGGCGCGAGACTCAAGCGCCCGGATTCGATACGTGCGATGTCGAGGATATCGCCGATCAGCTCCAACAGGTCCTTGGCCGAGTTGTACGCCACCTCGATGGCCGGGCGGTCGAGATGACCCTGGTCGGCCCGCTTGAGGGTCAGCTCCAGCATGCCAATCACCGCGTTCATCGGGGTGCGGATTTCGTGGCTCATGGTGGCGAGGAAGGTGCTCTTGGCGCGGTTGGCCTCGTCAGCCCGCTCCTTGGCAGCGCGTAACTCATCAAACAGCTGGCGCCGCTCGCTGATGTCGATCCAGCCGCCAATAATGCCCTGGACTTCGCCGACCGAGTCGCGATAGGGCAGGATCCAGTGATAGATCGTCAGTTTTTTGCCGTGGATATGCAGGGTGCGATCGAGGATCAACGGAGTACCCTCGGTCACCACTCGCTGGTAGTCGGCATGGTACTGCGCCGCTTCCGCCTCCTGGGCCATGTTCATCTGGATCACACTTTTGCCGATCACGTCCTCGCGATTGACCTCGAACACTTGCAAGTAGCTGTCGTTGCAGGTTTGCAGCAAGCCTTTGCGATCGCGTACGTAGATCGGATGGGGTGTTTCATTGACCAGGGCACGCATGAACTCGAACTGATCGTTGAGCGCTCGCTCGGCCATTTGTCGATGCTTGATCTGGCGGCGCATGTAGGCGTTCCAGGCCAGGGAGATCAATAGCAGCAGTCCGGTACCCACGATGATCTGGGCTATCAAGTGATGGTAGTTACGCCAGTAGCTGTCGGAGGCGGCGGTGTAGCCACGCCAGCGGCTGTTGATCACCCCCAGTTCGTCAGGGGCGATGCTCAGCAACGCCTTGTTCAGGATCGAACTCAGCTCAACCGCATGGCGTGACGTTGCCAGGGCGAATGTGGCAGGAAGCGTGCCGATGCTGCTGCTGATCTGCAGTTTGTCCTGGAACACTTGGGAGGACAGGAAATAGTTGGCGATCACCAGCGAGTTCACGGCACCGTCAACGAGCCCTTGTGCGAGTAGCTCCGATGCCCGGAAGGTGTCACTGGCCTCTACCAGTTGTATCTGCGGGAAGTCGCGTTGCAGGCTTTTTGCCAGCGGGTTGCCCGTGGTGATCGCCAGGCGTTTGCCTGCCATCTGCTCCAGGTTCGAGGGGGCATTGGGCTCTTTGCGCGTCAGCAGCACATAGGAGTTTTCCAGGTAAGGGCGACTAAAATTGAGTTGAGCCTCCCTTTCAATACTCGGGACGATCGCGCCGATGATATCGGCTTTGCCAGTGCTCACCTCATCGATCATCGTGTTGATTTCACGGCTGCGCTGGATATGGAAACTCAACCCGGTACGCAGGCGAATCAGTTCCAGCAAGTCAGCGGTGATGCCACGAAAGTTGCCATCGGCGTCGAAGAATGTCAGTGGTGCAAACGTTTCGTTCACGATGACGTTGACGACCGGGTGGTCTTTCAACCAGCGCTCTTCGCGTGGTGTCAGCTGCAATTTCTTATCGGTCAGCAGGATGTCGCTGCCGGCACTCCAGCGTCTGGCGATGGTGTCCCGTTCATTGACAGGCACGGCAGCCAGCACCGAGTCGACGATGCCCAGGAGGATATGCTGGTCCTGGCGCAATGCGAAGCTGAAGCCGTAGGCCTCATGCTTGCCGAAATTGGCCATGTGGATGTTCTTCAGATAACCCTTGTTGATCATGTAGTGGGTGGAAATGGTATCGCCGAGAAAAACATCCGCCTGGTCAAAGGCCACTGCGTTCAGGGCGTTTTGATAGGACGGGTAGGTACGGATGTTGGCCTGCGGGTACAGCTTTTTGACTTCGCTGATCGGTAGATAGTGATAGACAAGGCTCAAGCGGAGCCCGCCCAGCCCATTGCTCAAGCTGCGAGTTTCCCCCTCCCGGGTCACCAGTACCGGTTGATCCACCGCGTACGGCTGCGACAGGGTGAGGTTCGGATTAGCGGCTTCAAAGCCATTCGAGGAGCCCAGCAAATCGATTTCGCCGGCCTCAAGGGCGCGGATCGACGCCTCCCGGTCAGGGTAGCGCAAGACCTTGACGGGCAAGGCCAAGGCCTTGGACAGCAGCCCTGCGTAGTCGGCGGTGAGGCCTTCGTAGTCGTGGCCGCTGGACGTCAGATCGAAAGGAGGGTAATCAGGTGCGGCGGTGCCGAGCACCAGTTCGCGTTTGTTCTGCAACCACTGGCGCTGTGCCTTGTCCAGCTGAGTGTCGAGTTGAACGGCACCCGCGCGGCTCAACAGGGTGAAGTGTTCCGGGCCGGTTTGAGGGGCCGCGGGCACGGCGGTGCTGAAGCACAAGCCGGTACTCAATATAATGAGATAGTCCTTTATACGGCTGGGCATCCGTTTTCTCACACTAACGCGTTTCGTTTTGCCATCTCGATAAGTTCTACCAAAGATTTGGCTTTCAGTTTTTGCATAAGTCTCTTTTTGTAAGTGCTGACTGTCTTGTTGCTTAAAAACATACCTTTGGCAATTTCTTTGTTGGTTCTTCCCTGTGCAAAAAGTTGCAATACCATCAGTTCTCGATCGTTGACTGTTTTGAATAGTTCAAGTTCATAGGTGTCGGCGCCCTCAGCACCGTTGCCGCTCAATGCCTGGCTTGGGAAATAGTTGTAACCTGACAATACGGCACGGATGGCGCTCAGCAGTTCGCTCAAGTCGCCTTCTTTGCAGACATAGCCGTCAGCACCCGAGCGCATGCAGCGCGTTGCAAACAGCGTGGGGCACTGGGCTGTAAGGATCAGGGTTTTCATTGGCGTGTTCATTGCGTTGAATCGGCAGAGCACTTCGAGGCCGTCAAGCTTTGGAATACTGATATCCAAGATAATAAGGTCTGGCAGGCATTCCCTGACCATTTGTATCGCATCACACCCGTTGTCCGTTTCTCCTACGACTTTATAACCCTCATGTTCCAATAACATTCGGATAGCAAGCCGTATGACGGGGTGGTCATCGATAATAAAAACTGAGTTCATGGTCATATCCCAGGCAAGTGCAAATAAAGACGGCACATTAGCTCAGAAGCTCAGGGGGGAGCATGAGCCAGAGGGGGAGGGGATATAAAACAGGAAAAATCCTACGCAAAAAAAGGTGTTGACCTACTTGCTGGTAAGGCATTGTGAAGCGAAATGTAAATATTTGAGAAATATAAGGTGCGGTGAGTACGCTGGAGCGCGGGTGTAGATCGTGAGGCGACTTTTTGTGGTGTTGCTATGTTTAAGTTCCTACACGTTGGCGGTCGGCAATCGACTCACCAACTCGATAAGTTTCTCTTTACTCAGTGGCTTCGATAAATAACCCAGCAGCGGCAGGTTTCTTTGCCGAGCCTGGTCGCTAAGTTCGGATAACTCCGACACAGGCAACCCGCTAAGAAGGATGGCGGCAAGGATGAAGTGGCGGCGATTGGCGATGTCAATCAACTCAAGCCCGGGCAGATCCGGCAGGCACTGGTCGCACAGCATGAGATCGAAAGGCGTACCGGCCTGCGTCATCAGGAGGATCGCCTGTTCGGCATTTTCTGCAAGGGTCAGGTTGTCGAAGTCGAAACTTTTGAGCAGGCATTGGGTGGCCAGAAGTTGAAAGGGATGATCCTCCACTAACAGGATACGAAGGCGATGTCTGGGCATAGTGAGCATACGTAGGGGTCAGGCTTTGATAGCGTGACGTAGGAAATCATCGTCAGGTCCGCCAAAAGCGTGCGTGATTATTCTTCGGGTACGTGTGCGAATTCGATCAGGCTGCTCTGTTCCCTGTGTAGGCATATTCCTTTCAGGGAACAGGCAAGCTTGATCCATGGTGCTATTGAGGGCTGGAACGCCCCGTCATCTCCCGCGCCATTTCGGTGGCGTAGCTGTCGGTCATACCCGCGATGAAGTCGATCATGCGCAGGAATGACGCGTGCAACGGCCACGCCGGGTTTGGCGCGCTGTTGCCCAGCAAGTCGAGGATGCGGCGGTTCTTGAAGGAGGGCGTGCGCCCGCCATGTTGTTCCAATGCCGCCCCGCAAAAAGCGTTCAGCAGGATTTCCAGAGTGGTGTAGGCACCGATTTCGTGCAGTGTCTTGCGCTTGTCCTGGAAGATTTTCTTGCGGGCCATGTCCTTGGCGTCCAGCACGCAGCGTTTGGCGGGACCGTGCATGTGCTCCACCAGGTCACCCGGCAGCAGGCCTGCCAGCAAAGCGTCCTGCTGTTCGACAAACGCGCGTGCCGCCGCATTGGTCAGGTGTTCGATGGCCTTGCCCCGCAGGATCGCCAGCTTGCGCCGGCGCGAGTCCTGCGCGCCCAATTGCCGGTAGGTCTGGGGCAAGTCGTCGCCCACCAGATCGAGCAGCAAGGACTCGACCTCGGCGTATTCCAGCAACTCCATTTCCAGGCCGTCTTCAAGGTCGATCAACGCGTAGCAGATGTCGTCCGCCGCTTCCATCAGGTAGACCAGCGGGTGGCGGGCCCAACGCTGTTCTTCCAGCTGTGGCAGGCCGAGTTTGTGGGCGATCTGTTCAAGGATCGGCAGCTCGCTCTGATAGCAACCGAACTTATGTTTCTTGTAGCCCAGGGAGTCCGCATGGCGGGCGGTCCAGGGGTACTTCAGGTAAGTACCCAGGGTGGCATAGGTCAGCCGTGTGCCTCCATCGAACTGGTGATACTCAAGCTGGGTCAACACGCGAAAGCCCTGGGCGTTGCCTTCGAAGTTGAGGAAGTCATTGCGCTCGGCGCTGCTCATGTCATCCAGCCAGCCACGGCCGGCCGCCTGTTGGAACCAGTGACGGATGGCATCTTCGCCCGAATGCCCGAACGGTGGGTTGCCGATGTCGTGGGCCAGGCAGGCCGATTGCACCACCATGCCCAGGTCGCTCGGGTCGCACCAGTCGGGCAGGGCGCTGCGCAGGGTCTCGCCCACGCGCATGCCCAGGGAGCGGCCCACGCAACTGACTTCCAGGGAGTGGGTCAGCCGCGTGTGGATATGGTCATTGCTGGACACCGGGTGTACTTGGGTCTTGCGGCCCAGGCGGCGGAATGCGCCCGAGAAAATGATGCGGTCATGGTCCTTGTGAAACGGGCTGCGGCCCAGTTCTTCCGGGCTGTGCAACGGTTTTCCAAGGCGTTCGCGAGTCAACAGGGTGGGCCAATCCAAGGCGGGTACTCTCCGTGCGGTGAATGACGTCCCCCAGCTTCCCGGTTCCGCCGTGGCGGGGCAAGCGAAAATCTACAGCCCGGCCGCGTCGATATCGATTAACAGCAAACGCTGACCGTTATCGAAGAATTGTCCTGCGGTCAGGCAGTAGCTATTAGTGGTGGCGTCGCGATAGGTCGACGACAGGGTCAGGCGCCGTTCCTCCCAGCCTTCCGCGAGCAGGTGATAGAAGTAGGGGCGCCACGACCAGTTGTGGCCCAGGTAGCGGCTGTCGGCCTGCCAGGCGTCCTGGCGCCATTCGAAGTTGGGCGTCAGCTGGGTGCCATGCCGGTCGCATTGGTAAAAGCGCAGCAGCCAGGGAAAGTTCGGCAATTGGGGCAGTTGAGCCAGGGGGGCTTGACCCTGTGCCCAGGCCTGCAGGATTTTCATCAGCTCGGCCAATTGCAGGCGCAACTGCATTACGCGTCCCCGCTCTGCGAGCTTCTGCTGGACGTAGGCCGTCCGTAATTGGGCAAAGCGCGGCACAAAGGCGTCTGTGGCGAACCAGTCCAGCTGCGCCTGGGCGAACAGGTAGCCCTGCACGTAGCGCGAGCCGCATTCCAAGGCGAAGCTCAACTGCGCCTCGGTTTCCACGCCTTCGGCAATGATCCAGCAGCCGGTTTTCTCGGCCATCTGCGCCAGGGCCCGTACCACTTCACTGCTCGGGCCGCCTCGGGCGGCTTCCTGGAACAGGCGCATGTCCAGCTTGAGAATGTCCGGCTGCAACGCCAGCACGCGGTCGAGTTGGGAGTAGCCGGCACCAAAGTCATCAATGGCGATGCGTGCGCCGGCCTCGCGATAGCGCGCTACCACCTCGGCCAGGCGCTGGATGTTACCCCCCAGCTCGGTGATCTCGTACACGATGCGCTGTGGATCGACGCCATGGGCTTGCACTTGCCTCAAGCTGGGCAGCGCCTGGCCGGGGCGCAGGCGGTTGATCCAGCGGGGCGAGATGTTCAGGCTCAGAAACCAGTCGTCGGGGGCCTCATGCAAGCGGCTCAGGGCATTGTCGCGAATCTGCCGGTCAAGGCGTCGCAAGGTGGCCCCCGGCGTGCGTGGGTCGGCGAACAAGGGGCCCACAGACTGCAAGCGGCCATCGGCCTGGCGCAGGCGGCCGAGGGCCTCAACGCCAGCAATGCGCCCGGTGGCGGTGTCGATGAACGGCTGGAAGCAGGCGAGCGGTTGCCCGTCAATCACGGGGCCTCCTTAAAGAGTCGGCGAAAAAAGGCCCAGCCCTCAGTAACGAGGGCCGGGCCGATTCTGTGTGCAAGAATGCAGCCAGCAGGCCTCAACCTTTACGAGACGCGCCCTGCATGGCCAGCTTGATCAGCGGGATCAACCCGGCTCCCAGTCGCACCAGGCGTGTCAGGCTGCTGATACTGCCGCCCTTGGCACCTTTGCCGGTAAAGAAACCCAACAGTGTGACCGCAGCCACGCCCCACAGCGGCGCGTGCTTGATGCCCAGGCTGTCCTGCCAGTTACTGCCCATATTGCGCACCTTGTTCAGGGGCAGCATCAATTGCTGGGACTCGTGGCGGATCTCCTGGCGGTGCATTTCCATGCGCAGGCGGATCAACGCCTTGCGCATTTCTCGGCGGGAGGTGGTTTGGGGGATTTCAGTGATGCTCATGGCAGCAGGCGCTCCCGGTCATTGGCCAGCTCTTCGAGGGTGGCGTGGAACGGTGTGGATTCATCGAACACCGCCGCTTTCAGGCGCACCCCGCAGAAGGCGGCGGCCAGGCTGTAGAACACACAGAGGCAGATGATCCCCGTCAGGCGATAGCCGGTGTCCCATACCAGGATCATGACCAGTGTCGACAACCCCACCAGCAACAGCAGCGCAAACACCAGCGCCAGGCCGGCAAACAGCAGCAGGCTGACAGTGCGGGCTTTCTGTTCCTGCAATTCGATGCCAAACAATTCGACGTGGCTGTGCAGCAAGCCCAGCACGGCCGCGCCCAGACGTCTTGAAGTGGTGCCCGTGGACGAGCCCGTTTCGCCGATAGACATGGTTAGCGCCTTGTAGCCAGCAGGCCGATCAGAAAGCCCACACCGGCGGCAATGCCCACCGACTGCCAAGGGTTTGCCTGCACGTAATCTTCGGTCGCGGTGACGGCCGCCTGGCCGCGTTCACGCAGGGAGTCCTCGGTCAGTTGCAGGGTTTCACGGGCCTTGAGCAGGCTCTCGTGGATCTTGCTGCGCAGCTCGTCAGCCTGGTCACCGGCGAGCACCTTGGTGTCATCGAGCAACTTTTCGGTGTCGCTGACCAGGGTTTGAAAATCCGCCATCAGTATTTCTTGAGCAGTCTTTGCAGTTCTTCTGGCCATGGGTATCTCCGTGATTGGCTGAACGGTACTTAGTGGTTTCGAGTCACCGGCTTCGGTGAAGGTTCAGTGCAATTGTCTGGTACAGCTTTTGCTTTGCCTTGGTGCGCACGCCCCGGGGCCTGCGCTGAATCTGGGCGGAATGAAGCAATGCCTTCAAAAACCTTACCCTAAATAACTGAAACTCGCGGAAAAACCCTGTCGGCAACAGCCTGTTGAGTTGATCGCTGCGCTAAAGCGGTTCACGCCCTCTGAAGAGGGGCGAGGCCGGTGGTGCCAATTTAGTGCGTGCAACCCTGGCTTGAACCGCTTTGGTGCTTTTTGCCTTTAATGCAGGCCTGCCAACCTCCATGGAAAATTTGCAAAGTGCGGTGGACACCCTCGTCCATAGCTCCAATACCCTGTTCATCCTGATCGGCGCGGTCATGGTCCTGGCCATGCACGCCGGCTTCGCGTTCCTGGAAGTGGGCACGGTCCGCCAGAAAAACCAGGTCAACGCCTTGTCGAAGATCCTCAGCGACTTCGCCATCTCCACCCTGGCTTATTTCTTTATAGGCTATTGGATCTCCTACGGCGTGAGCTTCCTGCAACCGGCTGCGGTGATCAGCGCCGACCACGGCTATGGCCTGGTGAAGTTCTTCTTCCTGCTGACCTTTGCGGCGGCGATCCCGGCGATCATTTCCGGGGGTATTGCCGAGCGTGCACGTTTTGTTCCGCAGTTGTGCGCCACCGCGTTGATCGTGGCGTTTATCTACCCGTTTTTCGAAGGCATGGTGTGGAACGGCAACTTCGGCCTGCAAGCCTGGCTGCTGGCGACGTTCGGCGCCAGCTTCCATGACTTCGCCGGTTCGGTGGTGGTGCACGCCATGGGCGGCTGGCTGGCGCTGGCAGCGGTGTTGCTGCTGGGCCCGCGTAACGGGCGTTATCGTGAAGGGCGACTGGTGGCGTTCGCGCCGTCGAGCATTCCGTTCCTGGCCCTGGGTTCGTGGATCCTGATTGTCGGCTGGTTCGGCTTCAACGTGATGAGCGCGCAAACCCTCAACGGCGTGAGTGGCCTGGTGGCGGTCAACTCGCTGATGGCGATGGTGGGCGGCACTGTCGCGGCGCTGATCATTGGGCGCAACGACCCGGGCTTCCTGCACAACGGCCCATTGGCCGGGTTGGTGGCAATTTGTGCCGGCTCCGACCTGATGCACCCGGTGGGCGCGCTGGTCACTGGCGCGGTCGCGGGCGGGCTGTTCGTGTGGTGCTTCATTGCGGCCCAGGATCGCTGGAAGATCGACGACGTGCTGGGGGTGTGGCCGCTGCACGGCCTGTGTGGCGTGTGGGGTGGCATCGCCTGCGGTATCTTCGGCCAGACCGCACTGGGTGGCCTCGGCGGCGTCAGCCTGATCAGCCAGCTGATCGGTACTGCCCTCGGCGTGGTGGTGGCGCTGGGCGGTGGCCTGTTGGTGTACGGCGTGATCAAGCGCGTGCACGGGCTGCGCCTGAGCCAGGAGGAGGAGTACTACGGCGCGGACCTGTCGATCCATAAAATCGGTGCGGTCAGTCAGGATTGATCGGCGGTTCGGCCGATGGATTAAAGCCGTGCAGCAGGCGGTAGCGGTTGTGCCGTACTTCGTCGACCCGCGCCTGCACCTGTTGGTCCGGCAGGCCCAGCAGGATCAAGGCGTGGGAGGCGAGCATCAAGCTGGATTCCAACAGTTCGGGCACCACTTCGCTGGCGCCCGCGGCTTTCAGCTCGGCCAACTGGCTGTCATCACGGGTGCGCACCAGGATCGGCACGTCAGGGTTGATGCGCCGCGCTTCCTTGAGCACCACCAACGCCACATCGCTGTTGTCCACGGCGATGACCACCAACCGCGCGCGCTCCAGGCCCACCGCGCTGAGCAGGGCGCCACGCCGGCAATCCCCGTAATGCACGCTGCTGTCTTCAGTGGCAGCTTCCTGTACCCGCTCAGGGTCGTCATCCAGTGCGATAAAGGCTTGCTGTTCGCGCCGTAGAAAACGCCCGATGGATTGCCCGACGCGGCCATAGCCACAGATCACCGCATGCCCGTGCAGCTCGGCGTTGAGCGCGGTGATTTCGTCCAGCTGGACCTGCTGATTGGGCGTGCGGTGCAGGCGCAGGGCCAGGCTCGGAGCGGCGCGCAATAACAGGGGCGTGAGCAGCATCGAGCAGAAGGTCGCGGCGAGTAGCAAGCCGTTGAATTCGTCGGGGATCAAGCGGCTTTGCTGCATCTGCGCCATCAAGGCAAAACAGAACTCGCCGCCCTGGGCCAGGGCCAGGCCGCTGCGCCAGGCGGTTTCACTGTCGCTGCCGCGTAGCTTGACCAGCGCGGCCACCACGCCGCCCTTGACCAACATCAAGGTGAGGGTCAGGCCAAGGATCAGCAGGCTGTGGCTGACGAACAGCTGCAGGTCGATGAGCATGCCGATACTGACGAAAAACAGCCCCAGCAGGATGTCGCGAAAGGGCCGGATGTCCGCTTCGATCTGGTGGCGATAGTGGCTCTCCCCCAGCAGCATGCCGGCCAGGAAGGCGCCGAGGGCAGGGGACAAGCCCAGCAAGTGGGTAAGCCACGCCGTCAGCAAGACAATCACCAGGGCCAGCAGCACAAACAATTCGGCCGAGTGGGACTCGGCGACTTCGTGGAACAACCGTGGCAACAACCAGCGGCTGGCAAACAGAAGGCCCACAAACAGCACCACAGTCTTGCCCAAGGTCAAGGGCAGTGCCAGGTACCAGGCCTGCTCACCGGTGCCCGCGAACACCGGCACCAGGGTCAGCAGCAAGACAGCCACTACGTCTTGGAACAGCAACACGCCAATCGCGTTCTGGCCATGGCTGCTGAAAATCTCCCCGAGGCTGCCGAGCTCCTTGCTCACGATGGCGGTGGACGACAAGGCCAGTCCCGCCCCCAGCAGCAGGGCGATGCCGGGTGCCACGCCCAGGATCATCAACAGCACGCCCAGCAACACCCCACAGCCCACCACTTGCAGGCTGCCCAAGCCAAACACCACGCGGCGCAGGGCGAGCATCTTGCTCAGGGAAAACTCCAGCCCCAGGGAAAACAGCAGGAACACCACACCCAGTTCGGCGAGGTCGGGGAGCTCTTCACTGTCGTTCACCCAGTCCAGGGCGGTGGGCCCCACGGCCAGGCCCACGCACAGGTAGCCCAGCACGGGAGGCAATTGCAGCCGGCGAAACAGCGCAATCACTACCAGGGATGAGGCCAGGATGATCAACAGGTTGGCAAACACAGGCATCTCCGTTGCAAGGGGGCAGGCAAAAAAGCCACAAACATCGCTGAATCAGTTATAGGCCATGGTGATCTGGGTCAGGGTTTATGGGGTGGGCGTGAGGCTGCTACCGGGCTTAGAATGTGTGCCTGTTTTCTGATCAGGTCCATTCACCATGCTTCCTGAATGCCAGTTATTCGGCACCCTGGGTTGCCATCTATGTGAGATCGCCGAAGCCGAAATCATGCCGCTCGTCGAACACGGGTTGCTGGTGGAATTGGTGGATATCACCGACCCCGACGACCTGACTGAAGTCTACGGCCTGCGTATTCCGGTGCTTCGCCGGGTAGACACGGGGGCGGAACTGGATTGGCCTTTCGACACACAACAGGTCGTTGCCTTCCTTCGTTGAGTGTTATGCGATGGCAGGTTTCCAAATATTAAGTTACTGTATGTTTGTACAGTGATTGAGTAGAGGGAACGCCCGTGGTGAATGTTGAACAACTGAAAAGCAGCGTCAATCGCATGTCTGCCGATGTCGTACGCGACGCGGTAAACGAGCTGCGCCTCGATGGCCTGGTCACGGAAGGCAAGACGCCCTTCAACAAAGTGCATTTCAATACCTGTTTCGCTGAGATCGAGGCGCTGTTTCAGCGCGCCGGTTATCACAAGCAGCTGGATGTGGTGGGTTACCAGGGCCTGTTATACGCGCTCTACGATCCAGGCCGCTGGGAGGCGGTGGACGTACTGCGTTGGCTCAAGGAATTCACCGAGGCGGCCAGTGCTTCGCCGGCGCTGCGGGCGCAATTGGCCAAAGCCTGAACCCTGCGGGATAATGCCCGCCGGTTTTCCCAAGGCTTCGAGCATCTGCATGTCCACTTCCGCGTTTATCGCCTCCGAGCACCAAGCCAGCACCTTGTACCTGCCGCCGGGCCCTTGGGCGCTGGTGCTCGACTGCCTGTGTGAACACTTCCCGGCTATCAGCCGTGAGCACTGGCTGGACCGCATCGCCCGTGGGCGGGTGCTGGACATCAACGGCAGCCCGATAGGACAGGACCTGGCCTACAAGGAAGGCCTGTGCATCTACTACTTTCGCGAAGTGCCGAATGAAAAAGTGATCCCGGTGCAAGAGGCCATCCTGTATGCCGACGAGCACCTGGTGGTGGCCGACAAGCCGCACTTCCTGCCCGTGACGCCCGCCGGTGAATACGTCGAGCAAACCCTGCTGCGTCGCTTGATCCGCCGTCTGGGCAACCCTTCGCTGGTGCCGCTGCACCGTATCGACCGGCATACCGCAGGGCTGGTGCTGTTCTCGGCCAACCCGGCCAGCCGCGCGGCGTATCAGCAACTGTTTCCCACGCGAAAGATCGACAAGTTCTACGAAGCCATTGCCCCGGCGTTACCGGGCCTGACGTTCCCGCTGGTGCACAAAAGCCGCCTGGTGGACGGCGAGCCGTTCTTTCGCATGCAGGAAGGCGTTGGCGCCAGCAATACCGAAACGGCGGTAGAGGTGCGCGAGAAAAATGGCGAGCTGTGGCGCTACGGCCTGTTCCCCGTGACCGGCAAAAAGCATCAGTTGCGTGTGCACATGACCGCGCTGGGGGCGAGCATCTGCAATGACCCGTTCTACCCCGACGTAATAAAGGACGCCGTGGACGACTACGCCAACCCGCTCAAGCTGCTCGCCCAGGGTGTGCGTTTTATCGACCCGGTGACCGGGCAAGAGCGCAGCTTTCGCAGTGATATCACCCTCGACTGGTAACCGCCAGAAACGACAAGGCCCGCGCGAGGCGGGCCTTGGTAGCAAACGCTGAGGTTTACAAGTCTTTAACGGTGCGGACCTGATCCTTGTTGATGCGGGTCTGCTTGCCGTCCAATTGTTCGAACTCGTAGAAACCCGAGTCCTTGTCGAATTTAGGAGTGTCGACGGCCTGGATTTCGCGACCGTCATTCAGGGTGATCACTGTTGGCGAGGCGCAACCGGCAAGGGTAGCGAGGCCCAGTGCAAGCATGAGAGCGGCGATGGTCCGTTGAGTCATGAGTGTGTCTCCGAGAGAATACTTTTTTGAGTGCTGACCTTGTGACGTATAAGACGTCGGCAAAGTTCCTTATCCGACGCTCATTCTGACACGCCAAACCCTGGGTGCAACAGCTCCGGTGTATTCAGGTTGGCCAGGCGTGGGTCATCGGCCGGGCATTCAAGCCCGATGCCACCCAGTTGCAGGAGGATCTTGCGCGGGCTGCGCTCACCGGCATCCCAGGCCGCTTCCACAGCGTCGCGCAGGTGGGTGGGGATGATGCAGATCAAGGGTTCCCAGAACTCGCCATGGCGCACCATCAACGGCAATCGCGGATTGCGCTGCACCGTCTGACGCATCTGGGTCAGCAGGTGCACATCAATATTGGGCACATCGCACGGCAAGATCAGCAGGTGCCCATGACGTGCGGCGGCCAGCCCTGCACGGATGCCGGCCAGTGGCCCGGGAAAGTCCGGGCTGTCGTCGCTCACCAGCTGATCGGCGTACGGCGCGTAAAGCGCATGGTTGCGATTGCACGAGATGATCAGGTCATCCGTCAGTGGCCGAGTCAGGTGTTGCAGATGCGCGATAAGGGGCTGGCCGTGCCATTCCAGCAGACCTTTGTCTTGCCCGCCCATTCGCTGGCCACGCCCTCCGGCCAGCAGCAAAATCGAACAGGACAGGGCTGAAGAATCTGAAGGCATGACGGTTCCGCTGCGGCAGGTAAATGGGGCCCTGTGATATAACATCGGGCTGTTCCTTCGACAACCGGACCGAGCCATGAAAGCCAAGGCTGATGCGCCCTTCGTACCCCTGAACATCGCTGTACTGACCGTCAGCGACACCCGCACCCTAGAAACCGATACCTCAGGCCAGGTCTTCGTCGACCGCCTGACCGCTGCCGGCCACAACCTGGCCGAGCGTGTATTGCTCAAGGACGACCTCTACAAGATCCGCGCCCAGGTGGCCCACTGGATCGCCGAAGACGTCGTGCAAGTGGTGCTGATCACCGGCGGCACCGGCTTCACCGGACGCGACAGCACCCCCGAAGCCGTGAGCTGCCTGCTGGACAAACAGGTCGACGGTTTTGGCGAGCTGTTCCGCCAGATCTCCGTGGCCGATATCGGCACTTCCACCGTGCAGTCCCGCGCCCTGGCCGGCCTGGCCAATGGCACGCTGGTGTGCTGCCTGCCGGGCTCCACCAATGCCGTGCGCACCGGGTGGGACGGCATCCTCGCCGAACAGTTGGACAACCGTCATCGCCCGTGCAACTTCGTGCCGCACCTCAAGCAGGCCGAGCCCTGTGAATCCCGTGGGTAAGCCCGGCAAGACCGGCGCCCTGATGCCGGTGGAACAGGCGCTGCAGCAACTGCTGGACATGGCCGACGCCGCGCCGATCCGCGAACAGCAAAGCCTGCCGCTGGCCGATTGCGATGGGCGCGTGCTGGCCCAGGACCTGGTGTCCACCCTCGACCTGCCGCCCTGGCCCAACAGCGCCATGGACGGCTACGCCCTGCGCCTGGCGGACTGGAACGGTGAGCCACTGGTGGTCAGCCAGCGCATCTTCGCTGGCCAGGCACCGCATCCCCTGGCCGCTGGCACTTGTGCGCGGATCTTCACCGGCGCCCCGGTGCCCGAAGGCGCGGACTGTGTCGAAATGCAGGAAAACGCCGTGGTCCACGCCGACGAGCGCGTGAGCTTTAGCGAGCCGTTGCAGCTGGACCAGAACATCCGCCCGCAAGGGCAGGAGACCACCGTCGGCGAGTTGGTGCTGACGGCCGGCACGCGCCTGGGCCCAGTCGAACTCGGCCTCGCGGCTTCCCTGGGGCATGATCGCCTTGACGTGGTACGCCGCCCACGCGTGGCAGTGCTGTCTACCGGGGATGAGCTGATCGAACCCGGCTTGCCGCTCGGCCCGGGCCAGATCTACAACAGCAATCGCCGCGTGTTGTGCTCGTGGCTGACGCGCATGGGCTGCGAAGTGATCGACGCCGGCATCCTGCCCGACGACCTCGAAAAGACCCGCACACGCCTTGCTGGCTTGGCTGACGTTGACCTGATCCTGTCCACGGGCGGTGTGTCGGTGGGCGAGGCGGACTTCCTCGGCATCGCCCTGCGCGAAGAGGGGGAGCTGGCGCTGTGGAAACTGGCGATCAAACCCGGCAAGCCGCTGACCTTCGGCCACTTTCGCGGTGTGCCAGTGATCGGCCTGCCGGGCAACCCGGCGTCGACCCTGGTGACCTTTGCCTTGCTGGCGCGGCCTTACCTGCTGCGCCGCCAAGGCGTGCAGGACGTGGCGCCGCTGCGGTTCGAAGTGCCGGTGGGCTTCGAGTGGCCCAAGCCGGGCAACCGTCGTGAATACTTGCGCGGCCGCATCGAGCAGGGCAAGGCGATCATCTACCGCAACCAGAGCTCCGGCGTGCTGCGCAGCGCGGCGTGGGCAGAAGGGTTTGTGGAGGTGTTGGAAGGCACGACGCTGACGGTGGGCGATAGCGTCAATTTCATCCCGCTAAGCGAAGTCCTCAACTGACAATAGAGATCTACTGTGGGAGCTGGCTTGCCTGCGATGGCGGTGCATCAGTCATACATAAGGTGACTGACACACCGCCATCGCAGGCAAGCCAGCTCCCACAGTTGGATTTGTGTATGCCTGTGAGAAGTCAGTAATCGTCCCCACGCGCCGTCACATCCCGCTCCACCGGCCCTGCGTCCGGGTCATACCCCACCGGGAACTTGCCTTTCAAGGTCCAGGCAAACGCGATGATCTCCGCCACCGTGCGGTACAACTCCTCCGGGATGCTGTCACCCAATTCCATGCGCGCCAGCAGCTTCACCAGCTCGGCGTTCTCATAGATCGGCACTTCATTTTCCCGCGCCAGTTTCAGGATCGCCTCGGCCAAGGCGTCGTCGCCCTTGGCGGTCAGTGTGGGGGCCTGCTGGCCGTCATACTTGAGGGCGATCGCCTGACGCGGTGGGTTGGTGTTCTTCATGCGGTTTCATCCACCCAGCGTTGCTCCAAGCCAGTTCGCGGCCCGCGTGGCGGCGTGCCGAGATGGCAATCCAGGTCGCCGACATTGATGCCCGAGGTCACCAGGCGTTCGCGCAGGCTGCCCAAATGGCTTTCGATCAGGCTGGCGGTAAACGGCCGGGACGCCCACAACTGGCTGGAGAGCTTGCCCTGGGTCAGTTGCGCCTGAACCTGCAACGGCCCCAGCGGTTCCATGTCGAAGGCCAGCTCCACGCGCCAGAGCATCTGCTTGGGGTCCTTTTTGTCTTTGCGTTCGGGCTGGTCCTTGTCCGGCGGCGGCTCTTCGCGCTGGAACTTGACCTGCAACGGCACGATGTCCTGCAGGGTGCGCATGGGGATTTCCAACTGCCAGGTGGTCTGCACGCGCCCGTCGGCGGTGGTGCCGGTTTGTTCCAGGCTCGACAGTTGGTGGCTCTGCAGGCGCGAGATGGCCCCGGCGGCCAGGCGCAGCAGGTTTTCCAGGTCGCCTTCGCCTTCCAGCTTGGCCATCAGCCGCTCCGGCAGCGGAAAGCCGGCCGGTGCCTGGCGGGCGCTGACCTGGCCCAGGGTGTTCAGCGGGTTGCGCACAAAATTGGGCAGCACCTGGGCCAGGGTGTTGGCGGCAAGGATCGCATTCAGGTTGGTGGCGGTGGGCAGCGCGGGCAACAGGTCAGCGACCAGGCGCAGCAGCGCGCCTTTCATGTCCAGCGGCGGGATTTGCGGGTTTTGCCCGGCCAGCAATTTGGCTTCGAGAAACGCGCCGCTGTTCTGGATCACCTGCGCCAGCACCTTGGGGTTGCTCACCTGCGACAGGTCGGGCAGCGCGGCGAGCAAGCGCGCGGCAGCCGCGCGCAGGTCGCTGGAGGTGGTGTCGTCGGCGGGCAGGTTCTGCAGGGCGGTGAACACCACGTCCAGCGAGCCCTGGCGGCTTTGCTGGGTGGCGAGTTGCTGCGCCACCGCCAGTTGGTCCTTGAGCCCGCTCAATGGCACGAAATTCAACGTCTGGGTGTCTTGCACCACGGCGCTGAGCAAGCTGCCCACCCGCAGCGGCTGCGGGCTTTCCACGGTCAGGGTCGCGCCGGCCAGGGCGTTGCTGAGCACGGTCACCAGCGAGCGGTAGATGGCCGGCTGCGTGGTGCCCTGGGGCAGCATCTGGGTGGTCAGCACCTTGGCCTGCAACAGCGTGCCCACCGGCATTTGCGTGGTGTCGATACGGGTGAGGGCGGCCACATTGGCGCTCAAGGCTTGCTGCAAGGTGATGGTCAGGTTGCCCGTCGGCGTCTGGCTCACGGCCACGTTGCTTCCCAGCGGCAACGGCTGGGTGCTGCTGGCTTGCACCAGGGTCTGGCGGCCGCCTTCCAAGGTCAACTTGAGCAGCAACTGAAACGCATCACCGCCCTGTTTGAGCGCGAGTACCTCGGCGTTCACGGTTTTTCCGGGGTCGATCAAGCCGATCTGCGGTTCCAGCAGTTTCAGCAGCTCACCGGTCGGGGGCAGCGGGGCGGGCCCGGCCACGGGTGCTGGCGGCAGCGTAGGAAGGTTGATCTCACCGGTCATCGTGCGCGTCGTCTCGAAGGAAATTGCCCTCTTTAGAGTAGGGCATCGCATGTATAATGCCGCCCGTCTGCAAAGAGAGCGGTAAAAACCTCACAACTATTTGATCCAGCTCTCTAAAATCGGTCGCCAAAGCCGTTATTGTGCATTTCTCTTTAACGGCCGCTGCACCGCCGACTTGAACCGTAAAGGCCCGCGATCTTTTGACCAGCCCTCTTCTTGAAGCCGTAGCGCTTTCCTGTGAACGCGACCTGCGCCTGTTGTTCGAGCACCTCGAACTGCGGCTGACGGGTGGTGACATGGTGCAGGTCAGCGGCCCCAACGGCAGCGGCAAGACCAGTTTGCTGCGCCTGCTGGCCGGGTTGATGCAGCCGACGGCAGGTGTTGTGCGGCTCAATGGCAAGCCGCTCAACGAACAACGCACTGAGTTGGCGCGCAACCTCGTCTGGATCGGCCACGCCGCGGGCATCAAGGACGTGCTCACCGCCGAAGAAAACCTCAGCTGGCTGAGCGCCCTGCATCATCCCGCGTCCCGCGACGCTATTTGGCAAGCCCTGGCCGCTGTCGGTCTCAAGGGCTTCGAAGACGTTCCCTGCCACACCCTGTCTGCCGGCCAACAGCGCCGCGTGGCCCTGGCGCGTTTGTACCTGCCGGGCCCGCCGCTGTGGATCCTCGACGAACCCTTCACCGCCCTGGATAAGCAAGGCGTGGCCCAGCTCGAAGAACACCTGGCCCAGCATTGCGAAAAGGGCGGGCTGGTGCTGCTCACCACCCATCACACCCTCAATCGCACGCCTGCCGGTTACCGTGACCTGGACCTGGGAAGGTGGTCGGCATGAGCGTATTCGCCCTGTTGGTCGCCCGCGAAGCGCGGCTGTTGTGCCGCCGCCCGGCCGAACTGGCCAACCCGCTGGTGTTCTTCGCGATTGTCATCGCCCTGTTCCCGCTGGCGGTGGGCCCCGAGACTAAACTGTTGCAAACCTTGTCCCCGGGACTGGTGTGGGTGGCGGCGCTTTTATCGGTTCTGCTCTCGCTGGACGGGCTGTTTCGCAGTGATTTCGAAGACGGCTCCCTCGAACAGTGGGTCCTTTCGTCGCACCCCTTGCCACTTCTGGTGCTGGCCAAGGTGCTGGCACACTGGGTTTTTTCCGGCTTGGCGCTAGTCTTGCTTTCGCCACTGTTGGCGATGATGCTGGGCTTGCCCGTCGAGTGCTTGCCGGTGCTGCTTCTATCCTTGTTGCTCGGTACGCCGGTGCTCAGCCTGTTGGGGGCGGTGGGCGCAGCGTTGACCGTCGGTTTAAAGCGGGGCGGCCTGTTGCTGGCCCTGCTGATTCTGCCTTTGTATATCCCGGTGTTGATCCTGGGCAGCGGCGCCTTGCAGGCCGCGCTCATGGGCATGCCGGCGACCGGTTACCTCCTGTGGCTTGGTAGCCTGACCGCCCTGGCGGTAACCCTGACACCCTTTGCTATAGCGGCCGGCCTGAAGATCAGCGTCGGTGAATAATGAGGTCTGACCAAGCGTTATGTCTTAGTCAGTAAAGACCCTGAGTTTCCTGCAATGACAGGAAGCCACCGTGATGGAAACAGCAATGAACTGGACCTGGTTTCACAAGCTCGGCTCGCCCAAATGGTTTTATGGCATCAGCGGCACGCTACTGCCGTGGCTGAGCATCGCTGCCGCCGTGTTGATTGGTATCGGCCTGGTCTGGGGCCTGGCCTTCGCGCCACCGGACTACCAGCAAGGCAACAGTTTTCGCATCATCTATATCCACGTTCCCGCCGCGATGCTGGCCCAGTCCTGCTACGTGATGCTGGCCGTGTGCGGCATCGTCGGCCTGGTGTGGAAGATGAAGCTCGCCGACGTGGCCCTGCAATGCGCCGCGCCCATCGGTGCCTGGATGACCGCCGTGGCGCTGGTCACCGGCGCGATCTGGGGCAAACCCACCTGGGGTTCGTGGTGGGTGTGGGACGCGCGGCTCACGTCCATGTTGATCCTGCTGTTCCTGTACTTCGGCCTGATCGCCCTGGGCAACGCCATCAGCAATCGCGACAGCGCCGCCAAGGCTTGCGCCGTGCTGGCCATTGTCGGCGTGATCAACATCCCGATCATCAAGTACTCGGTGGAGTGGTGGAACACCCTGCACCAGGGCGCCACCTTCACCCTCACCGAAAAACCGGCCATGCCCGTGGAAATGTGGGCGCCGTTGCTGCTGATGGTGCTGGGGTTCTACTGCTTCTTCGGCGCCGTACTGCTGATGCGCATGCGCCTTGAAGTGCTCAAGCGTGAAGCCCGCGCCAGTTGGGTCAAGGCCGAAGTGCAAACCTGCCTGGGAGCCCGTGGATGAGCTTTGCGTCTTTCAGTGATTTTCTCGCCATGGGCCATCATGGCCTGTACGTCTGGACGGCCTATGGCATCTGCCTGGCGGTGCTGGCCCTCAACGTGGCCGCGCCGATCCTGGCCCGCAAGCGTTACCTGCAACAAGAGGCGCGTCGTCTGCGCCGGGAGACCGAAAAGTGAATCCGCTGCGTAGAAAGCGTCTGTTGATCATCCTTGCCATCCTGGCCGGCGTCGGCATTGCCGTGGCCCTGGCCTTGAGCGCCCTGCAGCAGAACATCAACCTGTTCTACACCCCAACCCAGATCGCCAATGGCGAAGCCCCACTGGACACACGCATCCGCGCCGGTGGCATGGTGGAGAAGGGCTCGCTCAAACGCTCCCCCGACTCACTCGACGTGACCTTCGTGGTCACCGACTTCAACAAGGCTGTGACCATCACCTACCGCGGCATCCTCCCGGACCTGTTCCGCGAAGGCCAGGGCATCGTCGCCCTGGGCAAGCTCAACGCCGACGGCGTGGTGGTGGCCGACGAAGTGCTGGCCAAGCACGATGAGAAATACATGCCGCCGGAAGTGACCAAGGCCCTCAAAGACAGCGGCCAATCCGCGCCAACGCCCGCCAAGGAGGGCTAAGCCATGACGTCCGCATTGTTTATTCCAGAACTTGGCCAGTTGGCGATGATCCTCGCCCTGTGCTTTGCCATTGTGCAGGCCGTGGTGCCGTTGCTTGGCGCGTGGCGCGGTGACCGCTTGTGGATGAGCCTGGCGCAACCGGCTGCCTGGGGCCAGTTTGCGTTCCTGTTGTTCGCCTTCGGCTGCCTCACCTACGCCTTCATGACCGACGATTTTTCCGTCGCCTATGTGGCCAATAACTCCAACAGCGCACTGCCCTGGTACTACAAGTTCAGCGCCGTGTGGGGTGCTCACGAAGGTTCGTTGCTGCTGTGGGCGTTGATCCTCGGCGGCTGGACCTTCGCCGTGTCGGTGTTCTCGCGCCAACTGCCACAAGTGATGCTGGCACGGGTGCTGGCGGTGATGGGCATGATCAGCATCGGCTTCCTGCTGTTCCTGATCATGACCTCCAACCCGTTCAGCCGCATCCTGCCGCAGATCCCGGCGGACGGGCACGACCTCAACCCGTTGCTGCAAGACATCGGCCTGATCGTGCACCCGCCGATGCTCTACATGGGCTACGTCGGTTTCTCCGTGGCCTTTGCCTTCGCCATCGCCGCCTTGCTCGGCGGGCGTCTTGACGCCGCCTGGGCGCGCTGGTCGCGACCGTGGACCATCGTCGCCTGGGCGTTCCTCGGCATCGGTATCACCCTGGGCTCGTGGTGGGCCTACTACGAACTCGGCTGGGGCGGCTGGTGGTTCTGGGACCCGGTGGAAAACGCCTCCTTCATGCCCTGGCTGGTGGGCACGGCGCTGATTCACTCGCTGGCCGTCACCGAAAAACGTGGCGTGTTCAAGAGCTGGACCGTGTTGCTGGCCATCGCGGCGTTTTCCCTCAGCCTGCTCGGTACCTTCCTCGTGCGTTCGGGTGTATTGACGTCGGTGCACGCGTTCGCGTCCGACCCGGAGCGCGGCATTTTCATCCTGATCTTTCTGCTGTTTGTGGTCGGCGGCTCGCTCACGCTGTTCGCCCTGCGCGCGCCGGTGGTCAAGAGCCAGGTCGGCTTCAACCTGTGGTCGCGGGAAACGCTGCTGCTGGGCAATAACCTGGTGCTGGTGGTGGCCGCGTCGATGATCCTGCTCGGCACCCTGTACCCGTTGGTGCTGGATGCCTTGAGCGGCGCCAAGCTGTCCGTCGGCCCGCCGTACTTCAACGCGTTGTTTATCCCGCTGATGGGGCTGTTGATGGTGGTGATGGCCATCGGCGTGCTGGTGCGCTGGAAAGACACCCCGGTGAAATGGCTGGCAGGCATGTTGATGCCGGTGCTGCTGGGCAGCGTGGCATTGGCGGTGATCGCCGGTGTGGCTTACGGCGACTTCAACTGGGCGGTGCTGGCCACCTTCCTGCTGGCGGCGTGGGTGTTGCTGGCCGGCGTGCGCGACATCGTCGACAAGACCCGGCACAAAGGCCTGATCAAAGGCCTGCCAAGCCTGACCCGCAGCTATTGGGGCATGCAGGTCGCCCACATCGGCATCGCCGTGTGCGCCCTGGGCGTGGTGCTCTCCAGCCAGAACAGCGCTGAGCGCGACCTGCGCCTGGCGCCGGGCGAGTCCATGGACTTGGCCGGTTACCACTTCATCTTTGAAGGCGCCAAGCACTTCGAAGGCCCTAACTTCACCTCCGACAAAGGCACCGTGCGCGTCGTACGCAACGGCAAGGAAGTGGCGGTGCTGCACCCGGAAAAACGCCTGTACACCGTGCAGAGTTCGATGATGACCGAGGCCGGTATCGACGCCGGTTTCACCCGTGACCTCTATGTGGCACTGGGTGAACCGCTGGGCGACGGTGCCTGGGCTGTGCGCGTACATGTGAAGCCGTTTGTACGCTGGATCTGGTTCGGTGGTTTGCTCACCGGTTTTGGCGGTTTGCTCGCCGCGCTGGACCGGCGTTATCGGGTCAAGGTCAAGAGCCGGGTGCGTGAAGCCCTCGGCCTGCAGGGAGCGGCGGTATGAAGCGTTGGTTGATGGTTGTGCCGCTGGCGATGTTTCTGGTGGTGGCGGTGTTCCTGTATCGCGGGCTGTACCTGGACCCGGCCGAGTTGCCCTCGGCAATGATCGGCAAACCCTTCCCGCCCTTCAGCCTGCCAACGGTGCAGGGCGACAAGACCCTGACCCAGGCCGACCTGCTGGGCAAGCCGGCGCTGGTCAACGTGTGGGGCACCTGGTGCATCTCCTGCCGCGTCGAACACCCGGTGCTGAACAAGCTGGCCGAGAAGGGCGTGGTGATCTACGGCATCAACTACAAGGACGACAACGCTGCCGCGTTGAAGTGGCTGGCCGAATTCCACAACCCGTACCAGCTGGATATTCGCGATGAAGACGGCAACCTCGGACTGAACCTCGGCGTGTACGGCGCTCCGGAAACCTTCTTCATCGACGCCAAAGGCGTGATCCGCGACAAGTACGTGGGCGTGATCGACGAAGTGGTGTGGCGCGAGCAACTGGCCGCCAAGTACCAGGCCCTGGTCGATGAGGCCAAGCCATGAAGCGCCTGTTAGCCGCTGCCGTGCTGGCGTTGGGTTTGGCGGGCGTGGCCCACGCCGCCATCGACACCTATGAATTCGCCAACGATGCCGAGCGGGAACGTTTCCGCGACCTGACCAAGGAACTGCGCTGCCCCAAGTGCCAGAACCAGGACATCGCCGACTCCAACGCGCCCATCGCCGCCGACTTGCGCAAAGAGATCTTCCGCATGCTGGGGGAGGGCAAGGACAACCAGCAGATCATCGACTTCATGGTCGACCGCTACGGTGATTTCGTGCGCTACAAACCGGCCCTCACCGGCAAGACCGCGCTGCTCTGGTTCGGCCCGGCCGGGTTGTTGCTGGCCGGTGTGGGGGTGATGGCCGTGATCGTGCGCCGCCGCCGCGCCGCGCCGACTGATGGTTCCGACGCGCTCTCCCTCGATGAACGCAAACGCCTCGACCAACTGCTGGACACCAAGACTGATGATTGATTTTTGGCTTGCAGCAGGGTTGCTGCTCCTGATTGCCCTGAGTTTCCTGTTGATCCCTGTACTGCGCGACCGCCGCGCCCAACGTGAAGAGGACCGCACCGCGCTGAACGTGGCGCTGTACCAGGAACGTGTGGCCGAGTTGCAAGTGCAGCAGGACGAAGGCGTGCTCAACGCCGCGCAACTCGACACCGGCCGCGCCGAAGCCGCCCGCGAACTGTTGGCCGACACCGAAGGCGTGGAAAAACCCCGTGAATCGCGTCTGGGCAAGCCGTTGCCACTGTTGGCGGCGTTTCTGGTGCCGGTGCTTGGCGTTGCGCTGTACCTGCATTATGGGGCGAGCGACAAGGTCGAGCTGACCCGCGAATTCTCCCAGCCGCCGGTGTCCATGCAAGACATGACCCAGCGCCTGGAGCGCGCCGCCGCGGCCCAGCCAGACTCGGCCGAAGGCTTGTACTTCCTCGGTCGCGCCTACATGGCCCAGGACCGTTCCGCCGATGCCGCCAAAGTCTTCGAGCGCACCGTGGCCCTGGCCGGTCGCCAGCCGGAACTGCTCGGCCAGTGGGCCCAGGCCCAGTACTTCGCCGACAACAAACAGTGGTCGCCCAAGGTTCAGGCGCTGACCGACGAGGCGTTGAAGCTGGACCCGAAAGAAGTCACCAGCCTGGGCCTGTTGGGCATCGCGGCCTTTGAGGGCCAGCGTTACCAGGAAGCCATCGACTACTGGAACCGCCTGCTGGCCCAACTGCCACCCGAAGATAATTCTCGTGCAGCGCTGCAAGGCGGTATCGACCGGGCTGCCGAAAAGCTCAAGGAAAGCGGCGGCACTGTCGCTCCAAAAGCGCTGATCAAAGTGCGTGTGGATTTATCCGCCGACGTGAAGGCCAAAGCCCTGCCCACCGACAGCGTGTTCATCTTCGCCCGCGCCGTCAGTGGCCCGCCTGCGCCATTGGCGGCCAAACGTGTCACCGTCGCCGAACTGCCGATCACCGTCGAACTGGGCGATGCCGACGCGATGATGCCGCAGTTGAAACTGTCGAACTTCCCCGAAGTCCAACTGGTTGCACGCCTATCCCGGGCAGGTCTTCCGACCGCTGGCGAGTGGATCGGCCGCAGCCAACCCTTGGCCAGCAGCACCACTGCCTTGCAGCAGCTGACCATCGACAGTCCGGACCAGTAATTTTGAGGAAACGCCTATGACCGCACTTGCACGCCTTACCCTACTCAGCCTGATCGTGGGCCTGAGCGCTTGTGCGGTCCACCGGCCTCCGTCGCCCACCGGCCCGACCATCCCGCCGTCAGGGCCGTCGACCCAACCGAGCACCAAGCCTTCCGGCCCGGTCACGCCCGCGCCGAAGCCGGTGCCCACCTCGTCACCGACCTTCGCCCCACCCCCGGGCGCCGCCAGCCACTGGGACGGCAAGATGCAGGTGTATGTGCTCGACGACCAGCCCGACACCTTCTACCGCCAACGCACCTACTATCGCTGGAGCAACGGCTGGAGCCGCTCCATCAGCCCGAACGGGCCGTGGGAAGAGACCAGCGTACAGGGCGTGCCGCCCGGGTTGAGCAAGCAGTACGCGCAATAAAAAAAGGCGACCTATTACAGGTCGCCTTTTTTGCGCTTTGAAATCCAATCTCTCAAACACTGGAGATCAAATATGGGAGCCTTTTGATCCGGGATTTATGCCAGCTCTTGAGCCCTGCGTGGCGCACCCAGCCAATGGATACATCCCGCAAGTACCCCCAGCACAACGCCAAACTCCACCACCCCGACCCAGCCAAACTGCGCCATCAACCCACCACTCACCGTCGCGCCAATCGCCCCGCCGACAAAAGTGGCGGTCATGTACAAACTGTTGATCCGCCCCTGAGCCTTCGGGTCCACCGCAAATGCCCGGCTCTGGTTCGCCACCAACCCCGCCTGCACGCCGATATCCAGCACAATTACCCCGATCACCAGCAAGATCAGCGACGCTTGCGCCTCCGCCAGCAACAAAAAGGCCAATGTCACGATGCCGACGCTGGCCCCGATCACCCTGCGGCAACCCAGCCTGTCCGCCGCCCGCCCCCCATACGAG
>NZ_JACARO010000085.1 GCF_013386585.1 Pseudomonas sp. P7548
ACCGCATTCGCGAGCAAGCCCGCTCCCACATGGGTTTTGCGGTATTTGATTGATCGCAGAACTACAGACATAAAAAAGGCGACCCGCAGGTCGCCTCTCTCAACGCGGCGCGGATCAGAACTCGTGATCAGCGTTATCCGGGTTCAGGTCGCTGATGCCCAGCTTGCCGGCGGCGGCTTCGATCGAACCAGTCTGCTTGACCAGTGCGGCGATGGCGTCGCGCACGATTTGGTTGCCCTGGTCGTTACCGGCAGCGATCAACTGGTCGTAGTGCTCGCCTTTGTTGGCGTGGTCAACCATGACCTGGATCTTCGCTTCGGTCGACGCCAGGTCGGCCTTGAGCGCGCTGTCGGCGGCCGGGTCGGCCTTGGCCACCAGGGACGACAGGCTGGCGCCGGTCAGCTTGGTGCCGTCGACGCGGGTGTACTCGCCCAGGTAGACGTTGCGGATGCCCTTGGCGTCGTAGAAGTGCGAGTTGTGGGTGTTGTCGCTGAAGCAGTCCTGCTCGTCTTCTGGCGAGTTGGCTTCCAGGGAAACCTTCATGCGCTCACCGGCCAGTTCGCCCAGGGACAGGCTGCCCATGCCGAACAGCATTTTGCGCAGGCCGTCGGTGGCAGGTTCTGCCTCCAGGGTGGCGCGGTAGTTGTCTTCGACGTTGGGTTTCCAGTTGCCGACCATTTCTTCCAGGTCGCTGACCAGCAGCTGGGTCACGGCGCGCAGGTAAGTGCGGCGACGCTCGTTGTTGCCGCCCGTGGCGCCGTCGCCGGTCAGGTAGTCGGAGGCAGGGCGGTTGCCCGCGCCAGGGCCGGTGCCGTTGAGGTCCTGGCCCCAGAGCAGGAATTCGATGGCGTGGTAGCCGGTGGCAACGTTGGCTTCGGAACCGCCCAGCTCATTGAGGCTGGCGAGTTTTTCCGGGGTGATCTCCTTGACGTCGACCTTGTCTTCGCCAACCTGGATCTCGGTGTTGGCGATGATGTTGGCGTTGGCGCCTGGGTTACCCAGGGCATGCTCGTAGGATTTGTCGACGTAGTCGATCAGGCCTTCGTCCAGGGGCCAGGCGTTCACCTGGCCTTCCCAGTCGTCGATGATGGTATTGCCGAAGCGGAACACTTCGCTCTGCAGGTACGGCACGCGCGCGGCGATCCAGGCGGTACGGGCTGCTTTGAGGGTTTCGTCGTTCGGGTTGGCGAGGAAAGTGTCGATGGCGGTTTGCAGGGTTTTCGCAGTGGACTCGGCGTCGCTGTACACCGCGAACACCATGTCAGCGTAATGCGCGACCACGGCTTTGGCGGCCGTTTCGTCGACCTGGCCTGCTGGGGTGGCAGCCGCTGGAGCGGTAGTGCTGGCAGCCGGGGTCGGCGCCTGGTTTGCGGCGGCCTTGTCTTTACCTTCGCCGCAACCGGCGAGAGAAATGGCAATGGCCAGCAGACTGGCGGTGGCCAGGGGCATACGAATCATGGCGAACATCCTGCTTCGGTTGTTGATAGGGCGCGCGGGGGAGCGCAAAAAACTGCGACATAATGCGAAAGATTTGCATTTTGTGTAAAGGTTTATACGAGGGAAATATTTAGTATCGTTTTGCCGCTTCAGAGAATCGCCGCGTTGTTGCGCTCGGACTGCTTCAGGAAGGCCGCCAACTCCCGGGCCGGCAGCGGTTTGCTGTAGTGATAGCCCTGACCTTCATGACAGCCCTCGGAGATGATGTAGGCCTCTTGTTCGGCCGTTTCCACCCCTTCGGCGATCACCTGCATGCCCAGGCTTTTGCCCAGTTGGATGATGGCGCGCACGATGGTCGCATCGTCGTCGTCATCGAGCAGGTCCTGGACGAAGCTTTTGTCGATCTTGATCTTGTCCAGCGGCAGGCTCTTGAGGTAACTCAACGACGAATAGCCGGTGCCGAAGTCATCGATGGCGATCAGCGCCCCGGAACGACGCAGGCTCAGCAGGTGCTGGGCGGCGGTGCTGATGTCTTCCATCAGGCCGGTCTCGGTGACTTCCAGTTCCAGGCTGCGCGGCGGCAGGCGGTAGATCTGCATCAGGTTGTTGACCACCCGCGGCAACTCGGTGTGGTGCAGTTGCACCGTGGACAAGTTGACCGCCATGCGCAGGTCGGTGAAGCCCAGGTCATGCCATTCACGCAGTTGTCGGCAGGCCTGGTCCAGCACCCATTCGCCGATCGGGATGATGGTGCCGTTCTGTTCCGCCAGGGGGATGAACAGGTCGGGCGGCACCAGGCCGTGTTCCGGATGCTGCCAGCGAATCAACGCTTCCACACCCACCACACGATGGTCGCGGTAGCTGATCTGCGGCTGGTACACCAGGTGAAACTGCTCGCGGCTCAGGGCCTCGCGCAGGTCTTTTTCCAGCTCGCGGCGCCGGCGCATTTCGCTGTCGACGCTGGCGATATAGAACTGATAGCGGTTGCGCGAGCGGCTCTTGGCCAATGTCATGGTCTGTTCGGCTTTCTGCAGCAGCTTCTCGGTGCTGTCGCCGTCTTCCGGGAACAAGGTGATGCCGATAGTGGCACGCAGGCGAATCTGCTCATGCTCCAGGGCAAACTCGGCTTCCAGGTCATCCAGGATGCTTTGCGCCAGTTCGGCGGCTTCGTAGGGCTGGTCGATATCGGCCTGCACCAGCGCAAATTGGTCACCGCCCAAGCGGGCGAGGGCACCCAGGCGGCCGCTGTGGGCGCGCAGGCGATCGGCCAGGGCCAGCAGCAATTTGTCACCGGCCTGGTAGGTGAACTGTTCGTTGACGCTTTTGAAGTCATCCAGGCCCACGCACAACACCGCCACGCGGCGCTGACGACGGCCGGCGTCGATCAGGATCTTGTCCAGTTGCTCCTGCAGTTTCTGGCGGTTCGGTAAACCGGTGAGAAAGTCGTACTGGGCCATGCGCAGCAGGCTGCTTTCGGCTTCATGGCGCAAATGGGTGTTGCGCTCGATGGACTCTAGCAACTGGTTGGCGGTATTGATCCACAGGCCCAGCTCGTTGCGTTCGTGACCCTTGAGTGAAGGGATCTTGTGTTCGCTGGGCCGGTCCGGGTTGATCGAAGTCAGGTGTTCGATGATCCGCGACAACGGCTTGGTCAGCAGCCAGTGATAGACCAGGTACAGCACCAGGCCCATGGCCAGGGCGCGCAGCACGCCGGAAATGAAGATGATCACCGAACTGACCAGAAAGCCCTTGCCGTAGGTGGCGGTGTCCAGGGTGATGCTCAGGTCGCCGTAATACTCGCTATACGGGCCTTTGCCGACCAACGAGGTCGTAAAGGTCCGTTCCTGGCCAAGAATCAGGTCGGTCAACCAGCGGGAGGGCGACTGCTGAAGTGCGCGGCTTTTTTCTGCGAGCATGGTTTCGTTGGGATGGCCGATGGAGGCCATGCGCACGGCATCGTCCTGGAACAGGCCCTCAATCACTTGCATGCCCATTTCGCGGTCCAGGCTGTAGACGGCCTGGGTCGAGGGGTCGCGAAACATGTCGAGGATGCGCTGGGCATCGCCGGCCACGGCCTGGCGCGTCTTGTAGGCATCGAAAACGATCTGCGCCGCACTCAGCGCCACGCCCACGATCAATGCCGACAGCAGCACAACCCGTAGCAACTTCACCGACAAGCTGTTTTTGAGTTCCAGCTTCAAAGGGTCATTCCTTGTTCCATGCGGGTAGCCTCAATATGCCATGAGTATTGGCAATCTCGTGATGGCAGTCAAAGGAACATTGGGGGGAAGACTCAATTGAGATTGTGGCTGGGTAAGCGTGGGGGGCTGAGAGTCTGGGTGCCGGTCACTGACCCTCAATGTTGAGGGCTTGTAGGATAGAAGGCCGTACGGGCCGGCCTTCCAGTGAGACGTGCCTGGGTCAGAAAGTAATCTGGTTCTGAGGCTGCGACTCTGTATTACCTGCAATTTTTTCTGCATCTGGCATTTTGTCCAGCAGCTTGCCAGCCACGTCCAACGCGCCTTTTGCCAAGTCCATTCCCTTATCGAGAAGGCCCGTTACCATCGGCACTGCACCTACAACCATCGAAATAGGGTCCATCGTCATACTCCACATTTGATTGGGAGGGTTATTCCTCCCGCGACTTGAGTGGAAATATTTCATTAGTGAGTTCCATGATTCTTCGTCGGTGTTTCCAAGTAACGCCCACAAAAAAGCCCGGCAATTGCCGGGCTCTTTCTACTGCAAGGGTTGCTTAGGCAGTGAAGGTCTTGCCTTCGAACTGCTCAGCCACGAACTTCCAGTTGACCAGGTTCCAGAACGCTTCCACATACTTTGGACGCACGTTGCGGTAGTCGATGTAGTAGGCGTGTTCCCACACGTCGCAGGTCAGCAGCGGGGTGTCGCCGCTGGTCAGCGGGTTGCCGGCGCCGATGGTGCTGGCCAGGGCCAGGGAACCGTCAGCCTTTTTCACCAGCCAGCCCCAACCGGAACCGAAGGTGCCGACGGACGTCTTGGTGAACTCTTCCTTGAACTTGTCGAACGAACCGAACGCAGCGTTGATGGCGTCGCCAAGCGCGCCGGTAGGTTGGCCACCGGCGTTTGGCGCCAGGCAGTTCCAGTAGAAGGTGTGGTTCCAGACCTGAGCGGCGTTGTTGAAGATGCCGCCCGAAGAGGATTTGACGATCTCTTCCAGGGTCTTGCCTTCGAACTCGGTGCCAGGCACCAGGTTGTTCAGGTTCACGACATAGGTGTTGTGGTGCTTGTCGTGGTGGTATTCCAAGGTTTCCTTGGAAATGTGCGGCTGCAGGGCATCGTGTGCGTAGGGCAGCGGCGGCAATTCGAAAGCCATGATGATTCTCCTAATCAGGTCAGTTGCGGTGAGCGCAAGGCCGATCACGGGCGGCCAAACAAGCGCCGGGGAGTTTGTACTCTTTGCGGCGCAGGGGCTGGATCATAGCACCGGGGGTGCGGCAAAACCACGCAACAACTGTGTGGGATAGAGGTTCCAGAGCGTTTTGGAATATTCGCTACGCGGCGATCAATTGATAGGCCACGCTGAACATCATCACCGCCACCAGCAAGTCGAGCAGACGCCAGGTCGCCGGGCGTGCCAACCAGGGCGCCAGCCACGCAGCGCCGAGCGCCAGGGTGGCAAACCACAGGAACGACGCGCTGGCCGCACCGGCCACGTAGGCACCCGGTTCGGTTTGTTGGGCGCCCAGCGAGCCGATCAGCAGCACGGTGTCCAGGTACACGTGGGGGTTGAGCAGCGTCACGGCCAAAGCGCTGAGCAACACGGCGCGCAATGAGCGCACCTTGAGGTTTTCGCCCTGCTCAAGGCTTTGTTTGGAAAACGCCCGGCGCAACGCCAGGGTGCCGTACCACAACAGGAACGCCGCGCCGCCCCAGCGCGCAACCGCCAGCAACAACGGGTTCTGTGCCAGCACCGTGGCCAGGCCGAACACACCCGCAGCCACCAGCAACGCATCGCACACCACGCACAGCGCCGCCACGGGCAAGTGATGTTCACGGCGCAGACTTTGCGCCAGCACAAACGCGTTCTGCGTGCCGATGGCCATGATCAGGCCCAGGGCCACCAGCAGCCCATTCAGATAGCTTTGCCACATAGCGAGTTACTCCGCGTCTGCTGCCAGCTGCCGCAAGACGGCCATGGCGCGCTCGGCATCGGCGCGGCCGACAAACAAGTGGTCGTGGTAGAAGCCGGCGATCACATTGCAACTGATGCCAGCCTTGCCCAAGGCGCTGGCAAACGCAGCCGTCAGGCCAACGGCTTCAAGGGCCGAATGCACATTCAGGGTGATCCAGGCGGCGACGTAGTCGAAGCCCAGCCCGGCGTCTTCTGCTTGTTGGCGCTCGACAATCACCGTCAGGCCTTCGCTTTCGCGAAAACTGCCGATCACCTCGCACCCTGGCGGGATACGGTTGTCGGGCAGGGTGCAGAACACGTAGTCGCCGTCATTGAGTTGCGGGCTCATGCTGCGCAGCAGGGTTGCCAGGGCGGTTTCGCCAGCCATGTGAAGTTCCTTGAAGTAGAGAGAAGCAATGCTGGTCATTCTCACGGGCTACGCTGTATAAGAAAAACCAATATTGCTGATCGCTCATTAGAGAAACTGATGTTCGACTATAAATTGCTTTCCGCCCTGGCGGCGATTGTGGAACAAGCCGGTTTCGAGCGTGGCGCCCAGGTGCTGGGGCTGTCGCAATCGGCGATCTCCCAGCGCATCAAGTTGCTGGAAGCCCGTATCGGCCAACCGGTGCTGGTGCGCGCTACGCCGCCGACGCCCACCGACATCGGCCGCCGTCTGCTCAACCATGTGCAACAGGTGCGGCTGCTGGAGCGCGACCTGCAAAGCCAGGTGCCGGCGCTGGACGAAGAAGGCATGCCCGAGCGCCTGCGCATCGCCTTGAATGCCGACAGCCTCGCCACTTGGTGGGCCGAAGCGGTCAGTGGCTTTTGCGCCGAGCAGCACTTGTTGCTGGACCTGGTGGTAGAAGACCAGACCGTGGGCCTCAAGCGCATGCGTGCCGGTGAAGTGGCGGCCTGTATTTGCGCCAGCGAGCGCCCGGTGGCCGGCGCCCGCAGCTTGTTGCTCGGTGCCATGCGCTATCGGGCGTTGGCCAGCCCGGCCTTTATTGCGCGGCATTTTCCAAACGGCGTACGTGCTGATCAGTTGGCCCGCACACCGGCGCTGGTGTTCGGCCCGGATGATTTCCTGCAGCATCGCTACCTGGCTTCCCTCGGTGTGGACGGCGGTTTCGAACACCATTTGTGTCCTTCGTCCGAAGGGTTTATCCGCCTGACAGAGGCCGGCCTGGGCTGGGGCCTGGTGCCGGAGTTGCAGGTGCGTGACCAACTGGAAAAGGGCGTTTTGGTGGAGTTATTGCCAGATAAGCCCATCGATGTACCGCTGTACTGGCATCATTGGCGCAGTGGCGGGCAATTGTTGGGCTTGTTGACCGACCATCTGGCCCAGGCGTGTGGCCAATGGCTGGTGCCGTTGGGGTGACAGCGGGCGTCAAGGCAACAGCGATGAAAAACGAAAGAACACGGGGTAATACATGAAAATTCTGGTCACCGGCGCAAGCGGCTTCATTGGCGGGCGCTTTGCGCGTTTCGCCCTGGAGCAGGGCCTGGACGTGCGGGTCAACGGGCGACGTGCCGAAGGTGTGGAGCACCTGATACGGCGTGGCGCCGAGTTTATCCAGGGTGATCTGAACGACGCCGACCTGGTGCGCGAGCTGTGCCGCGATGTCGAGGCCGTGGTGCATTGCGCCGGTGCCGTCGGGTTGTGGGGCAAGTACCAGGACTTCCACCAAGGCAATGTGCTGGTCACTGAAAATGTCGTCGAGGCCTGCCTGAAACAACGGGTGGGGCGCCTGGTGCACTTGTCGTCGCCGTCGATCTACTTTGATGGGCGCGACCACTTGGGCCTGACCGAAGAGCAGGTGCCCAAGCGTTTCAAGCATCCTTATGCCGCCACCAAGTACCTGGCCGAGCAAAAGGTGTTCGGCGCCCAGGAGTTTGGCCTGGAGGTGATTGCCCTGCGCCCGCGCTTTGTCACCGGCGCCGGGGACATGAGCATTTTCCCGCGCCTGCTGAAAATGCAGCGCAAGAACCGCCTGGCGATCGTCGGCGACGGCTTGAACAAGGTCGATTTCACCAGCGTGCACAACCTGAACGAGGCGCTGCTCAGCAGTTTGCTGGCCACGGGCTCGGCCTTGGGCAAGGCCTACAACATCAGCAATGGCACGCCGGTGCCGGTGTGGGATGTGGTGAACTACGTGATGCGCCAGATGGACATGCCGCAGGTCACCCGGTATCGGTCCTACGGCCTGGCCTACAGCGTGGCGGCGTTGAACGAAGCGTTCTGCGCGATGTGGCCGGGGCGTCCGGAGCCGGCGTTGTCGCGCCTGGGCATGCAGGTGATGAACAAAGATTTCACCTTGGATATCAGCCGGGCCAGGCATTATCTGGACTACGAGCCCAAGGTCAGCCTGTGGACCGCCCTCGACGAGTTCTGCAGTTGGTGGAAAGCCCAGGATCCTGGGCTCAAGTAAGCTCACATCAGGCAACACATCGGGAACCGAATTCGAGGTTTCGGGTCGACCAGTGCGGCGCGAGCGCGGTTTATACTCCGGTCGCTCGGCTTTCCAGGCAGCCATCTCACCGATTCAGGGTTGATACATGCGTAACGATGCTAACGACGATTTCGACAATGTTCCCAGCCTGCGGGCAGATCACGGGGACGATGATGATTTCGAGCCGACTCCCGCCACCTCCGTGCGTTCGCGCACGACACCGGTGGTCAAGGTCAAGAGTGCCAGCACCGGCCCGCTGTGGGCGCTGGTCGGCGCGCTGCTGATCGCCTTCGCCGGCCTCGCCTGGTGGAGCTTCCAGCAGATCTCCCTGATGGGCCAGCAACTGGTCGCTACCCAGGAAAGTTTTGCACGCATCAGCGAAGAAGCGGCAGGGCGCCTGCAGGATATTTCCGGCAAGGTGGTGGCCAGCGAAGCCAGCGTGAACAATGGCAGCGAAGCCCTCAAGTTGCAGATCAAGCAGTTGGAAAGCCAGTTGCTGGAACAGGGCAAGCAGCAGGTCGGCGTCGCCGGCCAGGCCACCGTGCTGGACCAGCGCCTGGCGCAGATGACCGCCAGCACCACCGACCTGTCGAGCGCCAACGCCAAGCTGCAGGGGCAGGTCCAGGCCCTGACCGATGCCGTCGCGACCCTGAAAGCCGCGCAAGGTGATGCAGGCAAGCGTGATACCGAGATCAAGGACTTGTCTGCCGACGTGGCCGCCTTGAAGAAACAGGGCAACCCGAGCGCGGCCATCGCCCGTCTCGAGCAGGACCTGGTGGTGTTGAAGAGTGCCCAGGACAACCAGCCGGGCAACAGCGACGCGCCGACCAACAAAGAGTTCGACGTGTTCCGCATCCAGACCACGCGCAACATCACCACCTTGCAAAGCCAGGTGCAGAACCTGCAACAGCAACTCAACACCCCCGCCCGCTGAGCTGCCTGTAGTGAGCGGGCTTGCCCCGCGCTGGGGCCCCAAAACCTGCCAACGCAGGTTAACTGGATAGATGCGCTGCCTGGGTTGGGACGGCTGCGCCACCCAGCGCGGGGCGAGCCCGCTCACTACAAGTGGCCTCTTTACATCGTTGGAATTGTCACGGGCCGGTGACATTTCCCTTGCCCTTCGTTACTTGCCCCCACCTCGCCCTTGTTTAGACTTCGGTCATCCCACAAAAAATAATAAGGGCCACCCATGACCACGCACCCACTGCCTGCCAGCAGTTGGCTGAACGCACCTGCCCATCACGCCTGGCTTGCCAATGAAGGCCAGCGCCTGCTGTCGTTCGCCAAGGCCTCTCGACTGCCCGAGGGCTTCGGCAACCTGGACGACAACGGCCAGTTGCCCGCCGATGCCCACGCCGAAACCATGAACACCGCCCGCATGACCCACAGCTTTGCCATGGCCCACGCCATGGGGTTGCCCGGTTATGCCGACTTGGTGGCGCACGGTGTGGCCGCCCTGAGTGGGCCCCTGCGCGATAGCGAGCACGGTGGTTGGTTCGCCACGCCTCACGCGCGGGATGGCAACCGTGGCAAAGCGGCCTACCTGCATGCGTTCGTCGCGCTCGCCGCCAGCTCGGCGGTGGTGGCCGGCGCGCCGGGTGCACAGAATTTGTTGAACGACGCCATCCATATCATCGACCAGTTCTTCTGGAGCGAGGAGGAGGGCGTCATGCTCGAATCCTTTGCCCAGGACTGGAGCGGCATCGAAGCCTACCGTGGCGCCAACAGCAACATGCACGCCACCGAAGCCTTCCTGGCCCTGGCCGATGTCACCGGTGACACGCGCTGGCTGGACCGCGCGCTGCGCATCGTGGAGCGTGTTATCCACACCCATGCGGCCGGCAACCAGCACATGGTCATCGAGCACTTTGACGCCCATTGGCAACCCCTGCTCGGTTACAACGAAGACAACCCTGCCGACGGCTTTCGCCCCTATGGCATCACCCCCGGCCACGGTTTTGAATGGGCGCGGTTGGTGCTGCACTTGGACGCCGCACGCTTGCAGGCCGGGCTCGTCACGCCCGACTGGCTGGTGACCGACGCCAAAGGCCTGTTCGCCAGCGCCTGCGAGTACGCCTGGGCCGTGGACGGTGCGCCCGGCATCGTCTACACCTTGGACTGGAGCCAGCGCCCCGTGGTGCGTGAGCGCCTGCACTGGACCCACGCCGAGGCCAGCGCCGCCGCGCAGGCGCTGCTAAAGCGTACCGGCGAGCTGCATTACGAGACCTGGTATCGACGCTTCTGGGAGTTCTGCGACACCCATTTCATCGACCGTCACCACGGCAGTTGGCATCACGAATTGAGCCCGCAAAACCAGCCCAGCAGCAAGATCTGGGGCGGCAAACCCGACCTGTACCATGCCTGGCAAGCGGTGTTGCTGCCTGCGTTACCCTTGGCACCCAGCATGGCCAGCGCTCTGGGGCGCGGCGCTTATGTCACGAGCTGGTGACATTTGTGCGTCCCTTTGTTACCTGCGCCTGGAAAATCCCTGTTTAAACTCCGTGCAGCGCAAGCTCTAGACTTGCATGCATAACAACAAGAAAAGGTACTCAGATGAACGCGATTAATCGCCTCGCCGTAGCTATTTCCATTGCCTCGTTGTTTCCCCTCAGTGCATTTGCCGCCGACTCGAAAGGGACGGTTGAAGTTGTGCATTGGTGGACCTCGGGTGGTGAAAAAGCGGCTGTAGATGTCCTGAAGGCCCAAGTTGAGAAAGACGGTTTCACCTGGAAAGACGGCGCCGTAGCCGGCGGTGGTGGTGCTACCGCCATGACCGTGCTGAAAAGCCGCGCAGTCGCTGGCAACCCGCCAGGCGTTGCCCAGATCAAAGGCCCGGACATTCAGGAATGGGCGTCGACTGGCCTGCTCGACACCGACGTGCTCAAGGACGTCGCCAAAGAAGAGAAGTGGGACTCGCTGCTCG
Source organism: Pseudomonas sp. P7548 (assembly GCF_013386585.1). Classification (GTDB taxonomy): domain Bacteria; phylum Pseudomonadota; class Gammaproteobacteria; order Pseudomonadales; family Pseudomonadaceae; genus Aquipseudomonas. The sequence goes on from NZ_JACARO010000085.1 coordinate 10,964, forward strand.
ACAAAAAAGTCTCCGACACCGTCAAGTACGAAGGCAACTACGTTGCCGTACCGGTGAATATCCACCGCGTGAACTGGCTGTGGATCAACCCGGAGGTCTTTAAGAAAGCCGGGATCACCAAGAACCCAACCACCCTCGAAGAATTCTACGCAGCCGGCGACAAGCTCAAGGCAGCGGGCTTCATTCCGCTCGCCCACGGTGGCCAGCCTTGGCAGGACAGCACTGTGTTCGAAGCCGTCGTTCTGTCGGTGATGGGTGCAGATGGCTACAAGAAAGCCCTGGTTGACCTGGACAACGCCGCGCTGACCGGCCCGGAAATGGTCAAGGCCCTGACTGAGCTGAAGAAAGTCGCGACCTACATGGACGTCGACGGCAAAGGCCAGGACTGGAACCTGGAAGCGGGCAAAGTCATCAACGGCAAGGCCGGCATGCAGATCATGGGTGACTGGGCGAAGTCCGAATGGACCGCTGCCAAGAAAGTCGCCGGCAAGGACTACGAGTGCGTAGCCTTCCCGGGCACCGACAAAGCCTTCACCTACAACATCGACTCCCTGGCGGTGTTCAAGCAGAAAGACAAAGGCACCGCTGCGGGTCAGCAGGACATCGCCAAAGTCGTGCTGGGTGAAAACTTCCAGAAAGTCTTCAGCATCAACAAGGGTTCGATCCCGGTGCGCACCGACATGCTGGAGAAAATGGCCTCCTACGGCTTTGACTCCTGTGCCCAGACCGCTGCCAAAGACTTCCTGGCAGACGCCAAGACCGGCGGCCTGCAGCCAAGCATGGCCCACAACATGGCCACCACCCTGGCTGTGCAAGGGGCGTTCTTTGATGTCGTGACCAACTACATCAACGACCCGAAAGCCGACCCGGCCGACACCGCCAAGAAACTTGGCGCTGCGATCAAGTCAGCCAAGTGATGCTTGTGTAGGAGCCGGATTCTGTGGCGAGGGAGCTTGCTCCCGCTGGGGTGCGAAGCGCCCCAAAAGGCGGCGTCTGCTGCGCAGCCGAGCGGGAGCAAGCTCCCTCGCCACAATAAGCCGCCTCCTACAAGGCGATGTGCGTAGCCCTTTTTCCCTGTACTGGATTTTCCCATGAGTTCTGTTGCTGTGTTCAGCAAGGCCTCGCCGTTCGATGCACTGCAGCGCTGGCTTCCCAAACTGGTGCTGGCGCCGAGCATGTTCATCGTTCTGGTGGGCTTTTACGGCTACATCCTGTGGACGTTCGTGCTGTCGTTCACCAATTCCACCTTCCTGCCCAGCTACAAATGGGCCGGCCTTGCGCAATACGCCCGGTTGTTCGACAACGACCGCTGGTGGGTAGCGAGCAAGAACCTGGCGGTTTTCGGCGGGATGTTCATCGGCATCACCCTGGTCATCGGCGTGACACTGGCGATCTTCCTCGACCAGAAAATCCGCCGCGAAGGCTTTATCCGCACCATTTACCTGTACCCGATGGCGCTCTCGATGATCGTCACCGGTACCGCCTGGAAATGGCTGCTCAACCCGGGCATGGGCCTGGACAAACTCCTGCGGGACTGGGGCTGGGAAGGCTTCCGTCTCGACTGGCTGATCGACCCCGATCGCGTGGTCTACTGCCTGGTGATCGCGGCCGTGTGGCAAGCCTCCGGCTTCATCATGGCGATGTTCCTCGCCGGACTGCGGGGTGTGGACCAATCGATCATCCGCGCCGCCCAGATCGACGGCGCCAGCCTGCCGCGCATCTACTGGAGCGTGGTGCTGCCAAGCCTGCGCCCGGTGTTCTTCAGTGCGGTGATGATCCTGGCGCACATTGCGATCAAGAGCTTCGACCTGGTGGCCGCCATGACCGCCGGTGGCCCGGGCTACTCGTCCGACCTGCCTGCGATGTTCATGTACTCGTTCACCTTCAGCCGTGGCCAGATGGGTATGGGCTCGGCCAGTGCAATCCTGATGCTCGGTGCGATCCTCGCGATCATCGTGCCTTACCTCTACTCCGAGCTGAGGACCAAGCGTAATGACTAGTCTCGCCTCCAAACCTTCCATCAGCCTGAGTCGCATCGCGATCTACGCGGTGCTGATCCTCGCCGTGCTGCTGTACCTGGTGCCGCTGGTGGTGATGTTGCTCACCAGCTTCAAGACCCCGGAAGACATCAGCACCGGCAACCTGCTGAGCTGGCCGACCGTGGTCACCGGCATCGGCTGGGTCAAGGCCTGGGCCACCGTGGATGGCTACTTCTGGAACTCGATCAAGATCACCGTTCCCGCTGTGCTGATCTCCACCGCCATCGGTGCATTGAACGGCTACGTGCTGTCGTTCTGGCGCTTCAAAGGCTCGCAACTGTTCTTCGGCCTGCTGTTGTTCGGCTGCTTCCTGCCGTTCCAGACCGTGTTGCTGCCGGCGTCGTTCACCCTTGGCAAGATGGGCCTGGCCAGCACCACCACCGGCCTGGTGTTTGTGCACGTGGTCTACGGCCTGGCGTTCACCACGCTGTTCTTCCGTAACTACTACGTGAGCATCCCGGATGCGCTGATCAAGGCCGCGCGCCTGGACGGTGCGGGTTTCTTCACCATCTTCCGCCAGATCATTCTGCCGATGTCCACGCCGATCATCATGGTCTGCCTGATCTGGCAGTTCACCCAGATCTGGAACGACTTCCTGTTCGGTGTGGTGTTCTCCAGCGGTGACTCCCAGCCCATCACGGTGGCGCTGAACAACCTGGTCAACACCAGCACCGGAGCCAAGGAATATAACGTTGATATGGCAGCGGCGATGATCGCCGGGTTGCCGACCCTGCTGGTCTATGTGATCGCAGGCAAGTATTTCGTGCGCGGCCTCACGGCCGGCGCGGTCAAGGGGTAATCATGGCTACGCTTGAACTTCGCAATGTAAACAAGACCTATGGCGCCGGCCTGCCCGACACCTTGAAGAACATCGAACTGTCGATCAAGGAAGGCGAATTCCTGATCCTGGTCGGCCCTTCGGGTTGCGGCAAGTCCACGCTGATGAACTGCATCGCCGGCCTTGAGACCATCACCGGCGGCGCGATCATGATCGGCGACCAGGACGTGAGCGGCATGAGCCCCAAGGATCGCGACATCGCCATGGTGTTCCAGTCCTACGCGTTGTACCCGACCATGAGCGTGCGCGAGAACATCGAGTTCGGCCTCAAGATCCGCAAGATGCCCCAGGCCGATATCGACGCCGAAGTGGCGCGCGTGGCCAAGCTGCTGCAGATCGAGCACCTGCTCAATCGCAAGCCGGGCCAGTTGTCCGGTGGCCAGCAACAGCGTGTGGCCATGGGCCGTGCACTGGCGCGGCGCCCGAAGATCTACCTGTTCGACGAACCGCTGTCCAACCTCGACGCCAAGCTGCGCGTCGAGATGCGTACCGAAATGAAGCTGATGCACCAGCGCCTCAAGACCACCACGGTCTACGTGACCCACGACCAGATCGAAGCGATGACCCTGGGCGACAAGGTGGCGGTCATGAAGGACGGCATCATCCAGCAGTTCGGCACGCCCAAAGAGATCTACAACAACCCGGCCAACCAGTTCGTGGCGAGCTTCATCGGTTCGCCGCCGATGAACTTCGTGCCCCTGCGCCTGCAGCGCAAGGACGGCCGCCTGGTGGCCCTGCTCGACAGCGGCCAGGCCCGTTGCGAGCTGCCGTTGAACATGAACGATGCGGGCCTCGAAGACCGCGACGTGATCCTTGGCCTGCGCCCTGAGCAGATCCTGTTGGCGAACGGCGAGGGCAACGGTTCGTCGAGCATTCGCGCCGAAGTCCAGGTGACCGAGCCGACCGGCCCGGACACCCTGGTGTTCGTGCAACTCAATGACACCAAGGTCTGCTGCCGCCTGGCGCCGGATGTGGCGCCGCAAGTGGGCGAGACCCTGACCCTACAGTTTGACCCGGCCAAAGTGTTGCTGTTTGACGCCAAGACCGGTGAGCGCCTGGGCACTGCTTCTTCATCGCCCACACAAGGGCATGCCGACAATGTGGCTCAATTCAAAGGCCGCTGAAGTAGATAACTTGTTGTTTTAGCTAAAAAAAGTAAACCGCGTTAGATAAAAACAGTTTAATAACAATAAAGACGAGGATGTAGGGATGAAAAAGCAACACAACAACACTCGGCTGATCTGCCAACTGTCAGCAGCAGCAGCCCTGGTATTGTCCGCCAATGCGATGGCGGCCGATGCATTCAGCTCCGATTCCAAGTGGATGACCGGCGATTGGGGTGGTGAACGTACCAAGCTGATCGAGCAAGGTATCGACATCAAGGCTGACTACGTTGGGGAAGTCGGTGGCAACCTGCACGGTGGCTACAACAACGACAAAACTGCCCGTTACGCTGACCAGTTCGGTCTGGGCGTAGCACTGGATCTGCAAAAGCTGTGGGGCTGGGACAACACCCAGGCCAAGATCCAACTGACCAACCGTAATGGCGCAAACATCTCCAATGACCGTATTGGCGATCCGCGTGCCGGCACCTTGAGTTCGTCTCAAGAGGTTGATGGCCGTGGCCACATGGTGCGTCTGACCCAGTTCTGGATCCAGCACCAGATGTTCGACAACAAGCTGGATGTGAAACTCGGTTACTTCGGTGAAGGCGAAGACTTCAACACCTTCCCATGCGACTTCCAGAACCTGTCGTTCTGCGGCTCGCAAGTGGGTAACTACGTGAACACCTGGTACAACTGGCCTGTGAGCCAGGCGGCTATCCGCGTGAAGTACAACATCACGCCAGAGCTGTATGCGCAAATCGGTGCGTACAACCAGAACCCATCGCAGCTGGAGCACGGCAACGGCTTCAAGCTCAGCGGCAGTGGCACCAAGGGCACCGTGATCCCGGTGGAATTGGTCTGGTCGCCGAAGGTCAATGGCCTGCCGGGCGAATACCGTGTGGGTTACTACAAGAGCACCGCCGATGCCAACGACGTACGTGAAGACGTCAACGGTAACGACGCTGGCACTACGGGCGCGGCCTTCCGTGTTCGTAGCAGCAAGACCGGCTACTGGGGTGTGCTGCAACAGCAACTCACCACGCACAATGGCGACGCTTCCCGCGGCCTGAACATCGCGGCCAACGTGACCTTCCACGACAAAGACACCAACCTGGTCGACAATTACCAGTCGTTGATGCTGGTCTACAAAGGTCCATTCGACGCGCGCACCAAGGATGACGTCGGTATCGGTGTTTCCCGTATCCACGCCAACAGTGACGTGAAGAAAAACGCCGAGCTGCTCAATGCGGCTGGTGGCTTCACCGACTACGACCAATCGGGTTTCGCACCGCTGCGTAACACCGAGTACAACGTCGAAATCAACTACGGCTTCCACGTCACCAACTGGCTGACCGTGCGTCCCAACCTGCAATACGTCGCCAACCCAGGCGGTGTGAAAGAAGTCGACAACGCGTTGGTAGCGGGCCTGAAAATTCAGTCTACGTTCTAACGTTGTTGCGATAAGCTCCTTCTCTCTGTGCGCATTTTGCGGGTAGCCATGGCTACCCGCTTTTTTTTGAGGAAGGGGAGCACATCTCCCTGTGGGAGCTGGCTTGTCGGATCGCCGCACCGCTGCGATCCAGGCGACTCGGTACAGCAGGCAGGCCGCGTTGATGCCATCGCAGGCAAGCCAGCTCCCACAAAGACATTCAGGACCGTGGCACATGCATGAGCATCCGCTGCAACGCTTTTTCAAATCCCTGCGCGAGCGACCGGTGTTCGCCTGGGAACGCTTTCAGATGCGCGACGTGTTGGTGATCGACCACCCGTTGTGCCAGGCGGTGTTCAGCCGCCAGGGCGCGCAACTGCTGCATTTTCAGCCTCGGGGCCAGAAGCCTTGGCTCTGGTGTGCAGCCAAGTGGCCACAAGTCGGCGCTATTCGTGGTGGCGTGCCGGTGTGCTGGCCGTGGTACGGCCGCCATCCGAGCGAGAATGCCTGGCCGTCCCATGGTTGGGCGCGGTTGATTGATTGGAAACTGCTCGACAGCAGCACCGACGACGACGGCGTGCGCCTGCACTGGCAATTGCAGCTGTGCGACTGGCAGGTCGACCTGCACGCGCACCTGGGCGAAACCCTGGAACTGCGCCTGAGCACCGAGCATCAGGACGAGTTGCCGTGCCAGTTGAGCCATGCATTGCACGCATATTGGCGTATTGGTCACGTCGACGAGATAGCGCTGTCTGGGCTCGAGGGGGCGCAAGGTTACGACCAGCTCAATCGCCAGGTCTGCCAGCAGGAAGGCGAATTGCGGGTGGAGGGCGGGTGCCAGCGGGTGTTCCAGCACGAGGGCGAACTGCACCTCAAGGACCACGCCTGGCAGCGTGAGCTGTGCATCGACACCGGTGACAGCGCCGACACGGTGGTGTGGCATCCGGGCAGCCGGCCGTTGTTGGGCGTGAGCTTCAACGAGGCGTCGGGGTTTGTGTGCGTAGAGTCGGCGATGGCCGGGGCGAGTTTGGCGCCGGGGGAGAGGGCGCATTTGAGTTTGCAGGCCAGGGCCGGCGTCTAGCGGTGTAGCTTCTGGCGCTATCGCAGGCAAGCCAGCTCCCACAGGGGAATGCATTCCAAATGTGGGAGCTGGCTTGCCTGCGATAGAGTCGGTACTGCTGGTGGAGATTGCTGCTAGTTGAACTCATCCCCCACCGGATACCGGCTGTCATTCAAGCTCTCTTTGATCTTGCGCAGATGCGGCTGGAAATCCACCCCGCGACGCAACGTCATGCCGGTCGCCAGCACGTCCAGCACCGTCAGCTGGATGATCCGCGAGGTCATGGGCATGTAGATGTCGGTGTCTTCCGGCAACGGAATGTTCAGGCTCACCGTGCTGGCCTTGGCCAACGGCGAGTTCTCAGCGGTCACGCCGAGTACCGAGGCGCCGTTGCTGCGGGCGATCCGTGCCACTTCCACCAGTTCACGGGTACGCCCGGTGTAGGAAATGATCACGAACAGCTCGCCGGTATGGGCCACCGAGGCGATCATGCGCTGCATCAGCACGTCGGCATGGGCGGTCACGGCGAGGTTGAAGCGGAAGAACTTGTGCAGGGCATCCATGGCCACCGGTGCCGAAGCGCCCAGGCCGAAGAAGTGGATCTGCCGCGCCTGGATCAACAGGTCCACGGCTTTGCTGATCAGGGCCGGGTCCAGCGCCTGGCAGGCGCTGTCGAGGGACGCAATGGCGCTGCCAAAGATCTTTTGCGTGTACGCCTCAGGGTTATCATCGGCTTCCACGGCGCGGCTGACGTACGCGGCGCCACTGGCCAGGCTTTGCGCCAGTTGCAATTTCAGTTCAGGGTAACCGCTTACGCCGAACGAACGGCAGAAACGGTTGACCGTCGGTTCACTGACCGAGGCGGCCTGGGCGAGGGCGGCGATCGAGAAGCGGGTGGCCTGCTGCGGGTTGAGCAGGATGACTTCTGCGACTTTGCGCTCGGCCTTGTTCAATTCTTCGAGGCGGTTCTGGATCTGTTCCAGAAGATTTCGCACGCGGTCCATTCAGTCTTTCCTTCGGGCGACGATGCAAATTAAGGGCGGCAACCAATCGACGAGCGGCCCTTGGAGGTGGCCTATCCTACTGAGCGTAGCTGAACACCACCACTCGGAATGCGTATTTCGGGAAAATGTTGTGGTTATTACTACATTTTTCCTTGAGTGATGCCTTGAAAAAAGGTATTTGTAGCTTAACTTGATAAAAGAACAAACATCATGCCTTCGATAACCGTAGAACCCTGCACCTTTGCCCTGTTTGGCGCCTTGGGTGATCTGGCGCTGCGCAAGTTATTTCCTGCCCTCTATCAACTCGATGGCGCCGGGCTCTTGCACGACGACACCCGCATCCTGGCCCTGGCCCGTGAAGCCGGTACCGAGCAACAGCACCTGGCTCGCATTGAAAAAGAACTGCGCAAATACGTCGGCAAGGAGCTGGACGAAGCTGTTGCCAAGCGCTTCCTGGCGCGGCTGGCGTATGTGCACGTCGATTTCATGAAGGCCGACGACTACGTTGCCCTTGCCGAAAAAGTCGGCAGCGAACAACGCCTGATCGCCTACTTCGCCACCCCGGCTGCGGTGTACGGCGGCATCTGCGAAAACCTGGCCAAGGCTGGCTTGGCGGAAAACACCCGCGTGGTCCTGGAAAAGCCGATCGGCTCGGACCTGGAGTCCTCGCGCAAGGTCAATGACGCCGTGGCGCAGTTCTTCCCGGAGAACCGCACCTATCGCATCGACCATTACCTGGGCAAAGAGACCGTCCAGAACCTGATCGCCCTGCGTTTCGCCAACAGCCTGTTCGAAACCCAGTGGAACCAGCATTACATTTCCCACGTGGAAATCACCGTGGCCGAGCAGGTCGGTATCGAAGGCCGTTGGGGTTACTTCGACAAGGCCGGCCAGCTGCGCGACATGATCCAGAACCACCTGCTGCAACTGCTCTGCCTGATCGCCATGGACCCGCCGGCCGACCTGTCTGCCGACAGCATCCGTGACGAGAAGGTCAAGGTGCTCAAGGCCCTGGCGCCGATCAGCCCCGAAGGCCTGACCACCCAAGTGGTGCGCGGCCAGTACATCGCGGGCTACAGCGCCGGCAAAGCCGTGCCGGGTTACCTGGAAGAAGAGAATTCCAACACCCAGAGCGACACCGAGACGTTCGTCGCCCTGCGTGCCGATATCCGCAACTGGCGTTGGGCCGGGGTGCCGTTCTACCTGCGGACCGGCAAGCGCATGTCGCAAAAGCTGTCGCAGATCGTCATCCACTTCAAGGAACCGTCCCACTACATCTTCGCCCCTGAGCAGCGCTTGCAGATCAGCAACAAACTGATCATCCGCCTGCAACCGGACGAAGGTATTTCCTTGCGCGTGATGACCAAGGAGCAGGGCCTGGACAAGGGCATGCAACTGCGCAGCGGCCCGCTGCAACTGAATTTTTCCGACACCTACCGCAGCGCACGCATCCCCGATGCCTACGAGCGGTTGCTGCTGGAAGTGATGCGCGGCAATCAGAACCTGTTTGTGCGCAAAGATGAAATCGAAGCCGCGTGGAAGTGGTGTGACCAGTTGATCGCCGGTTGGAAGAAATCCGGTGATGCGCCCAAGCCGTACGCGGCGGGTTCCTGGGGGCCGATGAGCTCGATTGCACTGATCACGCGGGATGGGAGGTCGTGGTATGGCGATATCTGAATTGAAACTGCCCCAGGGCGTAACCCCTCACGAGTACCGCACGCCGGTACTGCTGGCCGAAGGCCTGGCCAATGATGTGGCCGCGCAATTGCGCACGGCCCTCAGTGCCCGTGGCGAAGCGACCCTGGTGGTGTCCGGCGGCCGTAGCCCGGTGGCGTTTTTCCAGCACTTGGCCAAGCAAGACCTGGACTGGTCCAAGGTCACCATCACCCTGGCCGACGAGCGCTGGGTGCCGGTGGAGCACGCCGACAGCAATGCCGGTTTGTTGAAGCAGCACCTGTTGAAAGGCCCGGCAGCCAAGGCCAAGTTCTTGAGCCTCTACAGCGCCGCCGCCAACCTTGAAGACGCTGCCTTGCAGGCCGATCGCCTGCTGGGCGAGTTGCCAGCCATTGATGTGCTGGTACTGGGCATGGGCGATGATGGTCACACCGCATCGCTGTTTCCCAACAGCCCGAACCTGAGCGAAGCCCTGCAGCCCAACGGTACCCGCCGTTGCTGGCCAATGCTGGCGCCGACCGTGCCGCACCAGCGCCTGACCATGAGTCGCGCGTTGCTGGCCACGGCCAACTACACCGTGCTGTCGATCTCCGGCAGTTCGAAATTGACCACCTTGAGCGCCGCGCTGGCGAGTGACGACGTCGCTGCCATGCCGATTCGCGCGTTTCTGCAACCTACATTAGAGATTTACTGGTGCCCATGAGCCAAGGATCAGCCGCTATGAACAGCCCTCAACCGACCGTGTCCATGGCGGACAAAGTTGCCCTGATCGACAGCCTCTGCGCCAAGGCGCGGATCCTGCCGGTGATCACCATCGCCCGCGAACAAGACATCCTGCCACTGGCCGATGCCCTGGCAGCCGGTGGCTTGACCGCATTGGAAGTGACCCTGCGTTCCGAGTTCGGCCTCAAGGCCATTCAAGTCCTGCGCGAGCAACGCCCTGAACTGTGCACCGGTGCTGGCACCGTGCTGGATCGCCACATGCTCGAGGCCGCAGAAGTGGCGGGTTCGCAGTTCATCGTCACCCCCGGCATTACCCGCGACCTGCTGGAAGCTTCGGTGCACAGCCCGATCCCGCTGCTGCCGGGCATCAGCAATGCCTCGGGCATCATGGAAGGTTATGGCCTGGGCTATCGCCGCTTCAAGCTGTTCCCGGCTGAAGTCAGCGGCGGCGTGGCTGCGATCAAGGCCCTCGGCGGCCCGTTTGGCGAAGTCAAATTCTGCCCAACCGGCGGCGTCGGCCCGGCCAATATCAAGAGCTACATGGCGTTGAAAAACGTGATGTGCGTGGGCGGTAGCTGGATGCTGGACCCGGAGTGGGTCAAGAACGGCGACTGGGCCCGCATCCAGGAAGTCACTGCCCAGGCGCTGGCGCTGCTGGACTGATCTGATTTATCGAATCGTTGTTGCTGTGCTTAACGGCATTTTTGCGGTGCACTTGGTCGGTGTACCGCTTTTTTTTGCCCGCAGAAAAACCCAAGAACTCCGATGGTCAACGGTGGGAGCTGGCTTGCCTGCGATAGCGGTGGGTCAGAAAGTACGGTGTGACTGATGTACCGTTATCGCAGGCAAGCCAGCTCCCACAAGTTTAGTGGGGGGTCAGCTCGGTAATGGCGTTGACCAGGGCATTGATATCCGCCGCCGAGGTGACCAGCCCCGGTGTCACCCGAATACAGGTCCCAAACGCCGCCCCTACGCGGGTGGTGGTAAACAGGTTGTAGTCCTTGAGCAAGCGGTCGGCCATGGCCTGCTGGTCCCGTCCGACGAACTTGAAGGCCGTGATCCCGCAATACAGCCGAGGATCGTCCGACGTCAGCACCTCGATCCCCGCCAACGGCCGCACCTGGCTCACCCACAAATCCCGCAGGTAATTCACCCGTGCACCCTTGGCTGCCGAGCCGCCCAGCGCGCGATGTTCTTCAAACACCAACGGCAAGGTCATCAGCGCGGGAAAGTTGGGGGTGCTGTAGGAGGTCCGTGCGCGCACATCGGTCATCGGGTAGTGAAACTCGCCCATGTCCGGGTCGATGTCGGCCAGGCGCTCCGGGGCTATATAGAGAAAGCCCAGGGTCAGCGGCGCGCCGATCCATTTGTGCAGGTTGAAGCCGGCGAACTGGATGCCAAGCTCCGCCAGGTTGAACTCGATCTGGCCCAGGGCATGGGCGCCGTCGAGGATCACATCGATACCGTGCTCACGGGCGGCCTTGGCAATGGCTTCGACTGGCATTACCAGCCCGGTGCGGTGGGTCACGTGGGTCAGGGCCATCAGCTTGAGGCGAGGGTACTGAGCGAACGCCTCGCGATAAGTCTGCACCAGGCTGTCGAAACTGGCCGGGTGTGTGTGGGACAGTTCGATCACTTCCACACCACGAACACCCGCCAACCAGCGCATCGCGCCTTTGACCGTGTCGTACTCCAGGTCGCTGATCAACACTTGGTCGCCCGGTTGCAGGCGGTTGTAGTTGCGGATCAGCGACTGCAAGGCTTCGGTGGCGTTACGGGTAAAGGCAACGGACTCCGGATCAACGCTGATCAGCTCGGCCAGTTGGCGCCGGATCTCGACATTTTCGCCCTGCTCGAAGCGCTGGCGCACGTACAGCGAATTGCTGCGGTTGATGAACGCAACGTGCTCCAGGTACTGCGCCCGGACCACACGGCTCATGCGTCCGAAATAACCGTTTTCCAGGTTGATCGGGCCAGGCTCCAGTTCGTAATTTCCGGCGATGGTCTGCCAGTGGTGTTCGTTATCAGCATTCCTTGGCATGGCGAGGCTCTTAATGGCGAGGGGCGGGTTTACCGTGTTTTACGCGCAGCGGCTCCAGCAGTTCGGACAGGCCGTTGCTGTCGATTTCCTGCATCAATGCCAGCAAACCACCCAGCTCGCCGTGGGGGAAACCTTCACGGGCAAACCAGTTCAAGTAAGGCCCGGGCAGGTCGGCGATGATCCGTCCCTTGTACTTGCCGAAGGGCATTTCGCGGGTGATCAGCAGTTCAAGTTTTTCGGGATTCATAAGGCTTCAGGCGCGTGAGTCGAGGCCTTGGAAAATACAGGCATTCTGCATGAAGGCCAATTGACAGATCATGCAAATAACGTACATACAGATGGTTCAATAATTCGTAACTTGTTGAAAAATAATAGAAAAGTTGTTTTCAGAAACCTGGCACGGGCGCTGCAATCATTAAGACAACCTTCTCAACCCGCACAAGGAATTGAAAAATGACTGACATCAACAAAGAATCGATCTCCGTACTCAATGACCTGATCGAGACCAGCAAAGACGGCCAGAAAGGTTTCGCGACCTGTGCTGAAGACATCAAGCATCCAGAGCTCAAGGCGTTGTTCGTCAAGCGCTCCGCTGATTGCGCAACTGCGGCTGCCGAGCTGCAAACTGCAGTGCGCGCCTTGGGTGGTGATCCGGAAGAGTCAGGCAGTGTGGCCGGCGCGTTGCACCGTGGCTGGGTCGACGTGAAATCGTTGGTCACTGGTAAAGATGAAGAGGCGGTGCTGAACGAAGCCGAGCGCGGTGAAGACCATGCGTTGAAGGCTTATAAAGAAGCGATCGAGAAGATCAACAAGCACAACCTGTTGGGGATTCGTGACCTGGTAGAGCGCCAGTTCCACGGTGCACAGCGCAATCACGACCAGGTGAAAGCCCTGCGTAACCAGGCTCGCGCTCAGTCGTAAGCCCTGCGCTGTAGCAAATGTGGGAGCGGGCTTGCTCGCGAAGGCGGAGTGTCAGTCGACTGATAGGTGACTGATCCACCGCTTTCGCGGGCAAGCCCGCTCCCACATTTGTATTGTGCAGTTTTCGAGACTGAGATCAGCCAATGCTGATCGGCGGCAACTCGGTCAGCTCAACCACTTGCTGCTTGCGCGGCGCCAGGATCTCGGCCTCGCCATCCACCACCAGCTCATCGCACTGGTTGAACACACGGGTGGCAATGCGCACACGGAACTTGGGCAGCTTCTCGAGGATTTCCAGGCGCACGGTCAAGGTGTCGCCGATCTTCACCGGCTTCTGGAAGCTCATCTGCTGGCCGATGTAGATGGTGCCCGGTCCAGGCAACTCGCAGGCCACAGCGGCGCTGATCAGGGCGCCACTGAACATGCCGTGGGCGATACGCTCCTTGAACATGGTGGCCTTGGCGTACTCGGCATCCAGGTGCACCGGGTTGTGATCGCCGGACATGGCGGCGAACAGCTGGATATCGCGCTCCTCGACGGTCTTGCTGAAGCTGGCAGTCTGGCCGACTTCGAGGGCTTCGTACGGGGTGTTGGTAACCTGAGTCATCTAAAGGTACATCCTGTGGCTAATCGGTGATTATCGGCTGATTTTAAAGGAAAGTTATTCGCAGCGGGCCGGCCTGTGCAGGGTCAGGGCCTGGTCGAGCCACGTCAGCACATCCGCTGTGACTTCGTCGCGGTTGGTTTCATTGAACACTTCATGTCGCGCCTGCGGGTAGATCGTCAATTGCAGGTTTTGGCAGCCGGCCTCGCGCAAGGCGTGGGCCAGATCTTTGAGACGCTTGCCCTCGCTCACCGGATCACATTCGCCGCCCGTGACCAGGATTGGCAGGCCCGGGTCGATCTGAGCGAGGTTGGACGCCTTGCTGATCTGCTGCAAGCCGCCCAGCAGGTCGATCCACAGCTGGTTGGTGCAACGAAAGCCACACAGCGGGTCATGGATGTACTTGTCGACTTCGGCCGGGTCGCGGCTGAGCCAGTCGAAGGCCGTGCGGTTGGGTTTGAATGCCTTGTTGAAGGAGCCGAACGACAGGAAGTCGATCAACGCACTGCGCCCGCGCAAACCCTGGCGCGCGCGCTCGATGCGCGCAATCACCCGCGCCGCACGGTACAGCGCCACCGGTTGGAAATTCGAGCCGCTGAGAATCGCCCCACTCAAGCTGGCGCTGTGGTGCAGCAGGTAGGCCTGGGCGATATAGCTGCCCATGCTGTGGCCCAGCAGGATGATCGGCAGCCCCGGCTGCTGGTGCGCAATGTGCTGGTTCAGGCTGGCCAGGTCGCCCACCACCTTGTTCCAGCCGTCGTGCTCGGCGAACAGCCCGAGCGTGCCTTCGTCCGCCGTGCGGCCGTGGCCGCGCTGGTCCAGTGCGTACAGCCCGTAGCCCGCGCCACACAGCGCCTCGGCCAGGCGCCCATAGCGGCCGCTGTGCTCGGCCATGCCGTGGGACAGCATGACCATCGCCTTGGCCGGGCCGTCCGGTAGCCATTGATTGACGTACAGGCGGCTGCGGTCATTCGCGGTCAGCCAGAAGGTGCTGTGGTTCATGGCGCTTCCTTTGCTCAGGTTCGATGCAGTGTATAGCTCATCTGCCAGGGACTTGGGTATCAGCCTACGCCTCAGGGGCAAGATTCATACAATCAATGACACGGTTTGGCGTATTTGCCTGTTTGGCCATAGCTGCTAACGTCCCCAAAGCTCCGCTTTTTATAGCCGCCTGTTTTTACAGCGGCAGCGGTCGGACACACTCAGGTAAGAGGACAAGAATAATGCAACCTGATTTCTGGAATGACAAACGCGCGGCGGGCGTTCCCAATGACATCGACCTGACGTCCTACAAGTCAGTGATCGAAGTGTTCGAGCGTTCCTGCAAGGCCTTTGCCGACCGTCCGGCATTCAGCAACATGGGCATCACCCTGACCTACGCCGAGCTTGAGCGCCAGAGTGCGGCGTTCGCCGGTTACCTGCAGCAGCACACCGACCTCAAGCCCGGCGAGCGCATCGCGGTGCAGATGCCCAACGTGCTGCATTACCCAATTGCCGTGTTCGGTGCCTTGCGCGCCGGGCTGATCGTGGTCAACACCAACCCGCTGTACACCCCACGGGAGATGCGCCATCAGTTCAAGGATGCCGGCGTGCGTGCGCTGGTCTACCTCAACCTGTTCGGCTCGCGGGTGCAGGAAGTCTGCGCCGACACCGAGATCGACTACCTGATCGAAGCCAAGATGGGCGACTTCATGCCTGCCGCCAAAGGCTGGCTGATCAACACCGTGGTCGACAAGGTGAAGAAGATGGTGCCGGCCTACAGCCTGCCACGGGCCGTGTCGTTCAAGCGTGCGCTGCGCATGGGCGCGGGCCTGGGCGTGACTCGCCATCCGGTGACGCTGGATGACATCGCCGTGCTGCAATACACCGGGGGCACCACCGGCCTGGCCAAGGGCGCGATGCTCACCCATGGCAACCTGGTGGCCAACATGCAGCAGGTGCGGGCGTGCATGTCCCAGGTCTCTGACGACGGCCAGCCGCTGGTGCGGGAAGGGCAGGAGGTGATGATCGCGCCGCTGCCGCTGTACCACATCTATGCATTCACGGCGAACTGCATGTGCATGATGGTGACCGGCAACCACAACGTGCTGATCACCAACCCGCGGGACATCGGTGGCTTCATCAAGGAGCTGAAGAAGTGGCGGTTCTCCTGCCTGCTGGGCTTGAACACGTTGTTTGTGGCGCTGATGGACCACCCGGACTTCAAGACCCTGGATTTCTCTCACCTGAAGATCACCAACTCCGGTGGCACCGCACTGGTCAAGGCCACGGCCGAGCGCTGGAAGGCACTCACCGGCTGTTCCATCGGCGAAGGCTACGGCCTCACGGAGACCTCGCCCGTGGCGAGCACCAACCCGTATGGCAGCAGGTCGCGACTGGGCACCGTGGGCATTCCGGTGCCGGGCACGGCGATGAAGGTCATCGATGATGAAGGCCGCGAATTGCCGTTGGGCGAGCGGGGCGAGTTGTGCATCAAGGGCCCGCAGGTGATGAAAGGTTACTGGCAGCAACCGGTCGCCACCGCCGAGACCCTGGACGCCGAGGGTTGGCTCAAGACCGGCGACATCGCGGTGATCGACACTGATGGCTTTGTGAGCATCGTCGACCGCAAGAAAGACCTGATCATCGTTTCGGGCTTCAACGTGTACCCCAACGAGATCGAAGACGTGGTGATGGCGCACCCGGCCGTGGCCAACTGCGCAGTGATCGGCGTGCCGGATGAACGCACTGGCGAAGCGGTCAAACTGTTTGTGGTGGCGCGCACCCAAGGGGTGAGCCTTGAAGAGTTGAAGGCGTACTGCAAGGCCAACTTCACGGGGTACAAAGTGCCTAAACACATCGTGTTGCGCGAGTCGTTGCCGATGACGCCGGTGGGGAAAATTCTGCGACGTGAGCTTCGCGACATCGCTTGATTTGAAATAGGGTAAAAATTGTGGGAGCTGGCTTGCCTGCGATGGCGGTGTATCAGTCACAGGATGTATTGACTGACAGACCGCCATCGCAGGCAAGCCAGCTCCCACATTGTTATTTGTTGATCTGTAAAGCCCATTCCAGAGCCTTTTCCTGGGGGATTCTGCCCTGGTTTAAAGTGTGACCAAATATTGTAGGACAGTCGTGATTATGACTGTAGGGCCCTCCTTTGGCTCTAGGCGGCCCTTGGCAAAGCTGCTACTCTCGGCGCGCTTTGTGACGTCTAGGCCTGCTTGAAAGCGCCAGATTCACCTAAAAAAACATACACCAATAATAATCGCATCAAATGCGATGATGAATTCGCGTCGCTGACGTCGCTGAGGAGTGGGCTTCCATGAACGAAGACTTTTGGAAGGATAAGTACCCCGCCGGGATTGCTGCAGACATCAATCCAGACGAGTATCCGAATATTCAGGCGGTACTGAAGCAGTCCTGCCAGCGCTTCGCCAACAAACCGGCTTTCAGCAACCTGGGCAAGACCATCACCTACGGTGAGTTGTACGAATTGTCCGGCGCCTTCGCCGCGTACCTGCAACAGCACACCGACTTGAAGCCCGGTGATCGCATCGCCGTGCAACTGCCCAACGTCCTGCAATACCCGGTCGCTGTGTTCGGTGCCATCCGTGCCGGTCTGATCGTGGTCAACACCAACCCGCTGTACACCGCGCGGGAAATGGAACACCAATTCAACGACTCCGGCGCCAAGGCCCTGGTGTGCCTGGCCAACATGGCCCACCTGGCGGAAAAGGTCGTGCCCAAGACCTCCGTCAAGCACGTGATCGTCACCGAAGTCGCCGACCTGTTGCCGCCGCTCAAGCGCCTGCTGATCAACAGCGTCATCAAGTACGTGAAGAAGATGGTCCCGGCCTACCACCTGCCGAAGGCGATCAAGTTCAACGACGTGCTGGCCAAGGGGCACGGCCAACCGGTCAGCGATGCCAGCCCGGCCAGCAGCGATGTGGCCGTGTTGCAATACACCGGTGGCACCACCGGCGTGGCCAAGGGCGCGATGCTTACCCATCGCAACCTCGTCGCCAACATGTTGCAGTGCAAGGCGCTGATGGGCTCCAACCTCAACGAGGGCTGCGAGATCCTGATCACGCCGCTGCCGCTGTACCACATCTATGCGTTCACCTTTCATTGCATGGCGATGATGCTGATCGGCAACCACAACATCCTGATCAGCAACCCGCGCGACCTGCCGGCGATGGTCAAGGAACTGTCCAAGTGGAAGTTCAGCGGCTTTGTCGGCCTGAACACCCTGTTCGTGGCGCTGTGCAACAACGAGGCGTTCCGCAAGCTGGATTTCTCGGCATTGAAAGTCACCCTGTCTGGCGGCATGGCCCTGCAACTGGCAGCCGCCGAGCGCTGGAAAGACGTGACCGGCTGCGGCATCTGCGAAGGTTACGGCATGACCGAGACCAGCCCGGTGGCCACCGTCAACCCGATCCAGTACACCCAGATCGGCACCATCGGCATTCCTGTGCCGTCGACCCTGTGCAAGGTCATTGCCGACGACGGCAGCGAGTTGCCTTTGGGCGAGATCGGCGAGCTGTGCATCAAGGGCCCGCAGGTGATGAAGGGCTACTGGCAGCGTGAAGACGCCACCGCCGAAATTCTCGACAGTGAAGGCTGGTTGAAGACCGGTGATATCGCGCTTATCCAGCAAGACGGCTACATGCGCATTGTCGACCGCAAGAAGGACATGATCCTGGTCTCCGGTTTCAACGTGTACCCCAACGAACTGGAAGACGTGCTGGCTGGCCTGCCGGGCGTGCTGCAATGCGCGGCCATCGGTGTGCCGGACGAGAAGTCCGGGGAACACATCAAGATCTTCATCGTGGTCAAGCCGGGCGCGACGCTCACCAAGGACCAGGTGATGGAGCACATGCGCGCCAACCTCACCGGTTACAAAGTGCCGAAAGCCGTGGAATTCCGCGATGCATTGCCGACCACCAACGTGGGCAAGATCCTGCGCCGTGAGTTGCGTGATGAAGAGCTGAAGAAGCTCGGCCTTAAAAAGTAACCCCTAAAAAACCCCGCTGATGCGGGGTTTTTTATGGCCTGCTGATTCCCATGATTGGATTGGAATGCAATCCCATGTGGGAGCTGGCTTGCCTGCGATTGCGATTCTTCAGTCACTGTTGGGCTGGCTGGTACACCGCTATCGCAGGCAAGCCAGCTCCCACCGTTTTTTGACCGAGTTTTTACAGGGAAAATTGCGCGAAGCTGATGCCCGCGCCAGCCGGGCGTACGTCCTTGAGGAACGAATCCTTGTCCGCGCTCAGCTCCAGGGTGATCTCCGGTTTGCGCTTGCCCGCATTGCGCACCACAAGGCCTTCGAGCTTCTCGCGCAGGAACACCGTCGGCACCTTCAGGTGCAGCAACTGGTCGGTCTCGGCGTTGTGCATCAACAGATGGATCCACTCGTACTGGCCGATCGCAATGCGGCCCACCGGCAGGTCAAACCACCAGATGTTGCGCTTGCGGTCCAGGTCGGTGAAATGGCAGTTGTTGACGCCGAGTACGGCACCGCCCAGTTCGGTGTTTCTGCGGGCGATGGCCTGTGCTTTATTGAGTTTCATAACCTTCCTACGGGATCTGTTATTCAGCGTTATAGCCTGAATGTGCCGGGCATTCTCGTGGGTTGGCTGCAAAACATAAAGCCAAACCTGCGGCTGGCGATGAAATGCCCCCTGAAAATAATTGAAACTCTGCCGAACGGCCTCGGGTCAATCTCTAGGTAATGACCAAAACCCTTGATTGTTCTTCTGGAGAAATACCATGGGCAGCACAGCGGATAAGGCAAAAGGTTTGAAAGACGAAGCCGTCGGCAACATCAAGCAAGGCGTCGGCAAGGTCACCGGCAACGACAAACTGCGCGCTGAAGGCGTGGTGCAGGAAAAGAAAGGCCAAGTCGAAAAAGCGATTGGCGACACCAAGGACGCTGTAAAAAAAGCCACCAAATAAGTGTGCTTTCAAGCAGCCCGAACGGCCATCCACGGATGGCCGTTTTTATGTCATCTGTTGCCGCTAAAGTTTCGAAATTGTTTCAAGGTCGCCAAATAGGCTACCTTGATGTAGAAAACGGCCCCTGAGTCGCCCACGACCTCATCCTCTTTGCGGCGAAAGGAGACGCTATGATTTTTCCGGTATTAGACGGCCTCAAGCTTCACAAGGTGCTGGTGCGCACCGTCAAAGAGTTCGTTGATGACGAGATGCCCACCTACGCCTCGGCACTGGCCTACCAGATGCTGTTCTCCCTGTTTCCCTTCCTGCTGTTCCTGATTGCCCTGATCGGTTTCCTGCACCTGCCGGACTTCTTCACCTGGCTGCGCATGCAGTCGGAGCTGGTATTGCCACCCCAGGCCCTGGAGCAGGTCAACCCGGTGATCGACCAGTTGCAGCAATCCAAGGGCGGCCTGCTCTCGGTGGGTATCGTCATCGCCCTGTGGACCGCCTCAGCGGGCGTGCGCCTGATGATGAGCGCGATGAACGCCGCCTACGATGTGGTCGAAGGCCGGCCGATCTGGAAGCGCTTCCCGCTGTCGATCTTCTACACGGTCGGCATCGCCGGCATGTTGCTGGCCGCCGCCGCGCTGATGGTGCTGGGCCCGCAGGTGATGGAATGGCTGGCCGGGCAGATCGGCATGCAGGAATTTGTCGTCACCCTGTGGACCATCCTGCGCTGGCCGTTGATCGTGATCTTGCTGATGTTCGCCGTGGCCCTGATGTACTACGTGATGCCCGACGTAAAACAGAAATTCCGCTTTATCACCCCAGGCTCGGTGCTGGCGGTGGTGGTGTGGATCATCGCTTCCCTGGGCTTTGGCTACTACGTCAAAACCTTCGCCGACTACAACGCCATGTATGGCAGTATCGGTGCGATCATCGTCCTGCTCCTGTACTTCTATATTTCTGCCGCCGTGCTGCTGCTCGGCGCGGAGATGAATGCCGTGATCGAACACATGTCGGTCGAAGGCAAGGACCCCGGCGAGAAGGATTTTGATGAGCACAGCGCCACGGATGAAAAACAACACGTCTCAGGCCTCGGCCGTGACCACTCCAAGCCCACTACCGATGAAGTCTGATCGATGATCCGTGAAATCCTGAAAATGGGCGACGAGCGCCTGCTGCGCATCGCGCCACCGGTCCCCCCGGAAATGTTCGACAGCCCCGAGCTGTGGCAATTGATCGATGACATGTTCCAGACCATGGAACACGTGGGCGGCGTCGGCCTGGCCGCACCGCAGATCGGTGTTGATTTACAGCTGGTGATCTTTGGTTTCGACGCCAGCGAGCGTTACCCGGACGCGCCTCCGGTGCCGCAGACTATCCTGATCAACCCATTGATCACGCCGCTGAGCCCGGTGCTGGAAGAGGGTTACGAAGGTTGCCTGTCCGTGCCGGGGCTGCGCGGCGCCGTGAACCGCTATCAGCAGATTCGCTACGAAGGCTTCGACCCCAAGGGCGAGCCGATTGTGCGCGTGGCCGACGGTTTTCATGCGCGGGTGGTGCAGCATGAGTGCGATCATCTGATCGGCCGGCTGTACCCGTCGCGGATCACCGACTTCAGCAAGTTCGGCTTTATCGAAGTGATGTTCCCCGACATGGACCCTACTGCCGACGACTAGCTTTCAGACCCAATGAGGTCAAAATGTGGGAGCGAGCAAGCCCGCTCCCACATTGGTTTTGTGTTCAGTCTGATTATTTGGCGGGTTTAACAAACCGCAACGTCATCCGGTCCGACTCGCCAATCGCCACATACCTGGCCTTGTCCTGCTCACCCAACCGCAACGTCGGCGGCAAGGTCCACACGCCACCGGCATAGTCCTTGGTGTCCTTCGGGTTGGCATTCACTTCGCTTTGCCCTGCCAGCTTGAACCCGGCATCGGTGGCCAGCTTCACCACCTGGGCGGTGGTCAGGTAACCGCTGTCCTTGATGGCTTCCAGGTCCGCCCCGTCCTTGGCCCGATGGTCTTCCACACCCAGCACGCCACCCGGCTTCAGCACCTGATAGAACGCACTGAAGGTGGCTGGCGCGGTGCCGGCTTCTACCCAGTTATGCACATTGCGAAAGGTCAGCACGGCATCGGCCGACGCCGGCTTGCCGAACACCGGCGCCTTGGGATCGAACTCCACCACTTGGGCCTTGGCGTACTGCGCCGGGGCGGCGGCGAATTTCTTCTTCAGGTTCTCTTCGGACGTACGCGCATAGGTGCTGACGCTCGCCGCCTGCACGGCGGCGATGTAATGCCCGTGGTCCTTGAGCAGCGGCGCCAGCACTTCGCTGTACCAACCGCCACCCGGGGTGATTTCGATCACCGTCTGCTTGGCGCCCAGGCCAAAGAACTCCAGGGTCTGCTGCGGGTGGCGATAACCGTCACGGGCGCTGTTGGCCGGGTCGCGCCAGGAACCGGCGAGCACGCTGGCGTATTGCTGGGCGCTGATCGGCGTATCGGCCGCGTGGCTCATGGCTGGGGCGAGGAGGGCGGTGAGGGAGAGGGCTGCAAGCGTCTTGTTCATGATCGTCCTGTATGGGGCCACTGTGCCGTCGAGGCTAGCATGGGCCCTCCACCAGCCGATCACACATTATCGAAGGTCGACCTCACCAACGGTTCTAAGCCCATGGCGATCATCGGCTTGTTGCGCTTGTAGCGCACCAGCCGTTCGCTCAAGGACTGAGGCAATAGCGTTTCCTGGCTGAACCCCATGCGCTGATAAAGCCCCTCAAGGTCCGGATGGCACAGCAGCCACACCGTGCCTTCACTCGACGCCACCGCTTGGCGGATCAAGCGCGCCGCCAGGCCCTGGCCGCGATAGGCGGGGGCCACGAACACACCGGTCAGCCACTGCCCGCCGACCACCGGGGTCAGGCACAGCCCGGCGACAATCTCGCCGTCTCGTGCCACCCACAAACGCCCGCCCTTGAGGGCTTTCATCGACGAGTCGTGGCTGCGATAAAACTTGTTCAGCAGCGGCCACAGCGGCTCTGCCAGCAGTTCCAGGGTCAATTCAGGCATGGTGTTCAAGTGGCGTGATGAAGGGGCGGGGATTATAAGCGCCTTCTGCCGCCCAATAGGTGGTATACCCAGTGCTACATCCCCTGCACGTGGAGTACGTATCATGGCCAAAGGTATGGATTCAAAAAAAGCCGCGAAGAAGAAACCGGCCAAGACCGCCGATGAAAAACGCGCCGACAAGAAAGCCAAGAAATCCGAAACCGGCTTGTTCGGCCATTGAGTTCCAAGCTTAGAACCAAATGATCTGCAAGATTTTCCGGCCTCGCTGCACAGAGCAGGAAACACCTGCTCTGAGCTGCCGATGGCCAACTACCTTGATCTGACCCAACGCCGGGAAATCGAAGCCCTGGCGCAACGCTTTACCGTACGCACCGAATGGCCGACCTGGCTGCTGATCATCGGCGTCTATGCCGGCTGGTTCAGCGTGATGTTCGCCAGCCATTGGCTGGGCCTGTGGTTGAGCACCTTGTTGCTGGTCCCGCTGGTGACGCTGTGGCTGTCGGTGCAACACGAACTGCTCCATGGCCATCCCACCCGTTCGCTGTTCGTGAACAAACTGCTCGGTTACGCCCCGTTTGCCGTGTGGTACCCCTACACCCTGTACCGCGACAGCCACCTGCTGCACCACAACGACGAAGACCTCACGCTGCCGGGCATCGACCCGGAAAGCCGTTACCTCAGGCAAGCCCAGTGGGACAGCAGCTCGCTGTTCGAGCGCGGTGTGCACTGGCTGACCAAGACCGTGCTCGGCCGTTTCCTGTTGGCCGCTCCGTTGGCGATTGGCCGACTGGCCCGCCATGAGTGGCAGCGCCTGCCGCAGGTATGGCCGATGTGGCTGTGCCATGGCGCCGTCACCGTACTAATGCTCAGCTTTATCGCCCATTACAGCACCTTGTCGGTGCTGCACTACCTGCTGCTGGTCAGTGTGCCGGCCTTGTCCCTGGCGTCGATCCGTTCCTACTATGAGCACCGCCCGCACCCGCAACCGGAACAGCGCACCGTGCTCAACGAAGCGTCCTGGCCGTGGACCTGGCTGTTCCTCAACAACAACCTGCACCTGGTGCACCACGACTTGCCGAAACTGCCCTGGTATTTGCTGCCCACCGTGTACCGTGCGCGCCGCGAGCAGTGGGTGGCGCGCAGTGGTGGGTTTCTGGTGCAAGGCTATGGCCAGTTGATCAGCCGCCACGGCCTCAAGGCCATCGACAGCCCCCGGCACCCTTTTGCGTGAGAGAAGACCATGAGTGAGCACTACGCCGAGCTGCTGATGTACGTTGCGCCGGATCACATACACCAGGCCAACCAGCAGTGGCTGGCGCGTATTCTTGAACGGCTCGGCCTCAGCCGCCGCAACGCCGACCACCTCGACCTGCACGGCCTGTGGCTCGCCCCCGAACTGCTCGTCACGCAAACCTGCGGCTACCCGCTGATGACCCAGTTGCGCGGCCAGGTCCGCATCATCGGCCGCCCGCGCTACGAACTGCCCCACAGCAGTGGCGGCGAACATTGCAGCCTGCTGCTGACCCGCGACGACAACTCGCGTACCACCCTGGCGCAGTTCTACGACAGCCGGGGCGTGATCAATGGCCATGATTCCAACAGCGGCATGAACCTGCTGCGCGAACGCCTCGCGCCGTTGCAGCGCGATGGCCGCTTCTTCGCCAGCGTCGGCGTCAGCGGCGCGCACCGCGAGAGCCTGCGCTGGCTACGGGAAAACCGCGCCGACCTCGCCGCCATCGACAGCGTGACCTACGACTACCTGGCCCGTTTCGCCCCGCACGAAGTGGCGGGGCTGCGCCTCGTCAGCCGCAGCGCGCCCAGCCCGACCTTGCCTTACATCGGCCCGCTGAGCTTGAGCGATGAGCAGGTCACCACGATTCGCCAGGCGATGAACCAGGCGCTGCAGGATTTGCCGCAAGTGGTTGAAACCCTGGGCGTGCAGGCAGTGCTTCCGGCCAGCGAAGACGACTATCAGGTCCTGCTGGACTATCAACAGCAAGCCGCCAGTGCTGGTTACTCGGTGCTTCAATAAGGTTATATAAAAATACCTTTTAAATATTATTAAAGAATAAGCAGCCTTGCTAGGATCGCTCCACCGGAACACCGGACATAACGCGCAACCTACTCAAATGGAGCCACTATGTCCGGCGCCGACACTTCTCACAGCGATTACGTGGGCGGATTGTTCCGCAGTCATTACGACTGGCTGTGCAGCCGTTTGCACCGTCATCTCGACTCCCGTGCGCACGCCGAAGACATCGCCGCCGATACCTTTGTCCAACTCTTGAGTTCTCCGGGGGTGGTGCCGATCCGGCAACCCCGCGCCTTGCTGACCACCATTGCCCAGCGCCTGATGTACCAGCTGTGGCGTCGTCGTGACCTGGAACGCGCCTACCTCGATGCCCTCGACAACGACGAAACCTCTACCGCACCCTCGCCGGAAGACCTGGCGCAAATGCTCGAAGCCCTGCAGGCCATCGACCACTTGCTTGACGGCTTGCCGGCCAAGGTCAAGGCGACCTTTTTGTTATCGCAACTCAATGGCCTGACCTACCCGGAAATCGCGGCCGAGTTGGGTATTTCCCAGCGTTCCGTGAGCGACTACATGGCCCGCGCCCTCAACCGTTGCCTGCGGCTGTGCCTGGAATGAACGATGAGCTGATCGACACTGCCACGCACTGGTATGTACTGTTGCGTTCAGGCCAGGCCACGGCGGCGGATTGGCAGCGTTATCACCAGTGGCGCGCCAGTGACCCGCGCCACGAAGCACTGTGTCAGCAACTGGAGACACGTTTGGGGGTGTTCCAGATTCCCCTGGCCCAGGGGGTGAGCGGCAAAGTGTTGCAGCAGGCGCTGGACGCGCCTTCCAGTCGGCGTCAGGTGTTGCAGGTCGCGTTGGCCGGTGCTGGCGTGGCAATCGGCGCAGCGCTGCTGGCCAAGCCCATGGGCTTGTCGGAGCTGACGGCCGATATCCGCACCGGCACCGGCGAGCGCCGCACCGTCACCCTGGCGGATGGCAGCGAATTACTGTTGAACGCGCAAAGCGCGGCGGATATCCAGTTTGATTCGCAACGGCGCCTGGTGCGCCTGCGTGAAGGGGAGTTACTCGCCAAGGTTGCCAGCGACCGCAATCGACCGTTTCAGATCCAGACTGACCACGCGCGCCTGCACGCCTATGGCAATCGCTTTCTGGTGCGTGAGCGGGAAGGGCAGGGCCAGGTCGTTGCGCTTAACGGTGCGGTGCAGATCGACCG
The DNA here is from genome assembly GCF_013386585.1 of Pseudomonas sp. P7548. GTDB lineage: Bacteria > Pseudomonadota > Gammaproteobacteria > Pseudomonadales > Pseudomonadaceae > Aquipseudomonas. The sequence continues at coordinate 36,650 of NZ_JACARO010000085.1, forward strand.
CCAGGACGGCGAGCGCCTGCAACTGGCGGCCGGCCATGAAGTGCACTACGGCCCCACGGGCTTTGGCCCTGTTGAAGCCAGTTCTTCCGCCGCGACCGCGTGGGTCGATGGTTTCCTGCAGGTACGCGACCGTCCGCTGGCCGAGGTGATCGAGGCGTTACGCCCGTATCACAACGGCGTGCTGCGCCTGGACCCCGGCGTCGCTGGCCTGCGCGTCAGCGGCCTGTACCGTCTCGACAATCCCCAGCAGATCCTCGACACCCTGGCGCGCACCTTGCCGATTCACATCACGCGCCGCACCGGCTTGTGGGTGACCGTCAGTGCGGCCTGACCCCCTGTGGGAGCTGGCTTGCCTGCGATGGCATCCCCGCGGTGTGCCTGTGGTACCGAGTTGTCTGCATCGCAGGCAAGTCAGCTCCCGCATTGAATGGGTGATCAGTTTAAGGCCAGGACCCGGTTCTAAGGACATAACCAAACGATCTGCAAGTTTTCCCCTCGCTGTCCCACATCACTCCCGTAAGCGCTGCGGGGAGCAGCGTTCTCGAGTTTCCTTGGGGGGAGCCAAAGTGAGTCAGTTCAACCGTGTGCCGCTTCGAACTTTTGCCCTGGTGCCGTTGGCCAGCCTGTTTTTCGCGTTTGCCGCCAGTGCCGAAGAGACGCGCCAGGTCTATCACATCGCCCCTGGCCCGTTGGATGAAGTGCTGCTGAACATCAGCCGCCAGAGCGGCCAGGTGATCTCCTTCACCCCGCAACTGGGCCAGTATTCCTCGGCCAGCGTGGACGGTTCGCTGTCGGCCCATCAGGCCGTCGACGCCGCGCTCAAGGGCACCGGTCTGCAAGTGCAGGTCAGCCCGGAAGGCGCCTTCATCATCAAGGAAGGCGCGAGCAAAAACGCCACCAGCAGCGTCAAGGCCCAGACCAGCGCCGCGCAGGCGCCAACCCTGGATCGCGTGGTCGCCATCGGCACCCGTCGCAGTGACGCCACCGCCCTGACCAGCAGCGCCCCGGTGGACGTGATCAACGCCGAAGAACTCAAGCAGACCGGCGCCACCAGCCTCAACCAGGCGCTGTTCCAGTTGCTGCCCTCGTTCAACTTTCCGCAGAACAACAGCGCCACCCGTGGCCAGGACCCCAAGGGCGCGTCCTTGCGTGGCCTGTCGCCTGACCAGACCCTGGTGCTGATCAACGGCAAGCGCCGGCACACCTCGGCGGTGGTGAATATTTCCGGGGGCGTGCCGTTCATTGGTGCCCAGCCGGTGGACCTGGACATGATCCCCATCAGCGCCATCGACCACGTCGAAGTGCTGCGTGATGGTGCCTCGGCACAGTACGGTTCCGACGCAGTGGCCGGCGTGGTCAACATCGTGCTCAAGGAGCGCGACAGCGGCGGCGGTATCAACACGCAACTGGGCAAGTACGCCCAGGGCGACGGCTTCAGCAAGACCACCGACGGCTGGTACGGCATCGGCCTGCCGGGCGATGGCTTCCTGACCCTGAGCTTCAACACCCTGAACAACAAGCCTGACGACATCGGCGACAAGTACGTGGCCGACGGCCAGGTGCAAGACCCGCGCTGGGGCGGTGCCGGGCGTGACAAATACAACCTGGCGGCCAACGCCGAGATCGGCTTGAACGATCAATGGCGCCTCTACAGCTTCGCCACCTTTGGCCAGGACACGTCGGTGAACAACACGCCGCCGCTGCTGGCCAGCAGCCCTAACAACGTGGCGTCGATCTACCCCAACGGCACGATCCCCAAATACCGCTATCGCTATGAAGACGGCGCCATCACCGTGGGCACCCGTTATGAAGATGACAGCATCGGCCGCTTCGACCTGAGCGCCACTTACGGCCGCGACGAGCACGATGAACTGGCCTTCAACACCGTCAACCCGAGCTACGGCGCCAACAGCCCGACCAAATTCAACGTCGCCACCCTGATCAACGACCAGACCAACATCACCCTCGACTACGCCAAGGACCTGGACGTGAACTGGTCCAGCCACCCGCTGACCGTCTCGGCCGGCGTGGCCTACCGGCATGAGCAATATCGCCTGGAGGCGGGTGACTACGACTCCTACTCCTATGGCGGTATCGACAACGTGCAAGTGGGCGCGGTGCAGGCTTCGGGCCTGACCCCGGATGACGCCGGTACCTTCAAGCGCGACGTGGGCGGGGTGTATTTCGGCCTGGAAAACCAGGTCACCGACAAGCTGCAAGTGGGCGTGGCCGGGCGCACCGAGCACTACTCGGATTTCGGTTCGGCCACCACGGGCAAGCTGTCGGCGCGCTATGACTTCACCCCGCAAGTGGGCGTGCGCGCGACGGTCAACAACGCGTATCACGCGCCGAGCCTGGGGCAGATCGGCACGTCGTGGACCACCACCACCAACCTGGACGTCAACGGCAACCCGGTGCTGACCCGCATGCTGCCGGCCGACAACCCTGCGGCCCGCGCCCTCGGCGCCCAGGCGCTCAAGCCGGAAAAATCCACCAACTACTCGTTGGGCCTGGTGCTGCGACCGACTGAGCACGCCTCGTTGACCGTCGACGCCTACCAGATCTCGATCCGCGACCGGCTGTTGTTCAGCGGCGGTATTTCCGGGCCGTTGGCCGAGCAGATCCTCACCAATGCCGGCTACGGCCAGTACTCCTGGGCGCAGTTCATGACCAACGCCGCCGACACCCGCACCCGGGGCGTCGACATCGTCGGCAAGTACAACATTGACCTTGCGCAGTTCGGCGACCTGAACCTGTCGGCCGGCTACACCAAGGCCCGCACCACCATCGAGAAGGTCCACGAAAACCCCAACGGCTTCGAAGTGCTGACCCGCGAAGCCCGTGGCTTTATCGAGCATGGCTACCCCGAGGACAAGCTGGTGTTCGGCGCGGTGCACAAGATCAGCCAGTGGACCATTGCCCTCAACGAAACCCGCTACGGCAAATACCGCAAATACGCGGCTGCCGAAGCCAACGCCCAATACGACCAGACCTTCAGTGCGCAATGGACCACCGACCTGGACGTGAACTACGCGTTCACCAAGCAACTGCGCGTCTCGGTGGGGGTGAACAACCTGTTCGACAGCAAACCCGACGACTTCAACACCCGCCTGCGCCAGACGCCCGGTCAGCAATACAGCTACCTGTCGCCGACCGCGCCGGAGGGGGCGTTTTACTACACGCGGCTCAGTTATGACTTTTAACCGATCTTGAGTACCGCAGAGATCAAATGTGGGAGCGGGCTTGCTCGCGAAGACGGTGGATCAGTCACCGGATGCATTGACTGGCACACCGCATTCGCGAGCAAGCCCGCTCCCACACAAGCCCACTCCCACACTGGTTTTGCGTTGTTCTCGAAATCGAATCACCAAGAGGCTACACATGAAAAAGATCAAACACCTGCTCGGTGGCTCGCTACTGGCCCTGGCCCTGGTGGCCCAACACGCGCCCGCCGCCGACGCGGTCAAGCCGATCCACTTCGGTGACATCACCTGGGAAAGCGGCAGCTTGATTACCGAAGTGCTGCGCGTGATCGTCGAGAAAGGCTACGGCCTGCCCACCGACACCTTGCCCGGCAGCACCGTGAGCCTCGAAGCCGCCCTGGCCAAGGACGACATCCAAGTGATCGGCGAAGAGTGGGCCGGGCGCAGTCCGGCGTGGGTCAAGGCCGAAAGCGAAGGCAAGGTGTTCGGCCTGGGCGACACCGTCAAAGGCGCCACCGAAGGCTGGTGGGTGCCCGAGTACGTGATCAAGGGCGATGCCGAACGGGGTATCAAGCCGCTGGCGCCGGACCTCAAGTCAGTGGCCGACCTGGCGCGCTACAAAGACGTGTTCCGTGACCCCGAAGACCCGAGCAAAGGGCGCTTCCTCAACAGCCCCACCGGCTGGACCTCCGAGATCGTCAACAGCCAGAAGCTCAAGGCCTATGGCTTGACCGACACCTTCGTCAACTTCCGCACCGGTTCCGGTGCGGCGCTGGACGCCGAGGTGGCGTCCTCGATCCGTCGTGGCAAGCCGGTGTTGTTCTACTACTGGTCGCCGACGCCGCTACTGGGCCGTTTCAAGCTGATCAAGCTGGAAGAGCCGCCGTTCAACGCCGAAGCCTGGAAAACCTTGGCCGACGCCCACAACCCGCACCCTATCGGCACCCGTTCGTTGCCCGCGCATTTAGCGATTGGCGTGTCGGCGCCGTTCAAGGCGCAGTACCCGCAACTGGTGACGTTCTTTGAGAAAGTCGACCTGCCGATCGACCTGCTCAACGGCACCCTCGCGCAGATGAGCGAGAAGCGTGAGCAACCGCGCCAGGTTGCGTTGACGTTCCTCAAGGAACAACCACAAGTCTGGCAACAGTGGGTGCCGGCGGACGTCGCGGCCAAGGTCAAGGGGGCGCTCTGATGCTTAAATTCCTCGCTGCCGCCGTTTTATCGCTGGTCGCCGGTCACGTGCTGGCGGCCGACCCGGCCACCTTGCGCATCGGCTACCAGAAAAGCTCGGTGAGCATGGTGCTGGCCCGTGAGCACAAGCTCTTTGAAGCCGCGCTGCCCGGCACCCAGGTGCAGTGGATCGAGTTTCTCGGCGGTCCGCCGCTGATCGAGGCGTTGAACGGCGGCAGCCTGGACATCGGCAATATCGGCGACATCCCGCCGATCTTCGCCCAGGCGGCTGGCATTGATTTGCAGTACTTCGCTGTCGAGCCCAATGAAGGCAAGACCGAAGCGGTGCTGGTGCCCAAGGCCAGCACGATCCAGAGCGTGGCCGAACTCAAGGGCAAGCGCGTGGCGCTGCTCAAGGGCTCCAGTGCGCACAACCTGTTCTTGAAAAGCCTGCTGCGCGCCGGTCTGCAATGGAAAGACGTGAACGTGGTGTATCTGTCGCCGTCCGATGGGCGCGCCGCGTTCGAGCAGGGCAAGGTCGACGCGTGGGTGGTGTGGGACCCGTACTACTCGGCCGCCGTGGTCGACGGTTCCGCCCGCGTGCTGGGCGATGGCCAGGGCCTCAATCCGGCCGGGAGTTTCTTTGTGGTTAACCACCCGTTCGCTCAACAGCACCCGCAGGCCGTCGCCACGATTATCCAGACCCTGGCCAAGGCGCAGCGCCTGTCCCTCGACCAGCCCGACGACAGCATCGCCCTGATGGCCAAGACCCTGGGCCTGCCACCGGCGGTGGTGCGCAGCTACTTCGAACACCGCTCGCCCGCGCCGATCCGCCCGCTGCAAGCCGTCGACGTCGCCAACCAGCAACGCACCGCCGACCTGTTCTTCGCCAACGGCCTGATCCCTAAAAAGGTCGATGTGCAGCAAATCGTCTTCAAGGCCCCTTAATCATGCAACCGATCTATATCGATTTTCTCAACGGCCTCGACATCGATGAACTGGGCCTCTCCAACGACGAAATCCTCACCGCCATCGAAGCCAGCCTGGCGATCCAGGGCCGGGGCGAGGCGGTGATCGAGCCGCGCACCCACTTGATTCCCGGCGGCGAGATCAACGGCCACTTCAACGTACTGCGCGGCGTGCTCGGCGGCAACATCGGTTACGCGGGCGTGAAAGTGGTGGGCGATTTCGTCGACAACTACCGCAAGGGTCTGCCTTCGGAACTGGCGATCCTCAACCTGCTGGACCCGGCCACCGGCATTCCCAAGGCGATCCTCGACGCCTCGGCCATCACCGATATGCGCACCGGCGCGGTCACTGCCATCGGCGCCAAATACCTGGCCCGGCCCGACAGCAAAGTGCTGGCGCATATCGGCGCCCGTGGCACCGCATACTGGAATGTGCGCTTGCTCGACCACCTGTTTGACTTCGAGGAAATCCGCGTGCATTCGCGCCGCAGCGAAAGCCGCGAAGCCTTCGCCGAGCGCCTGCGCCAGGACTTGGGCAAACCGGTGATCGTCACCGAGGATTGGGAAAGCACCGTGCGTGGCGCCGACATCGTGGTCGAGGCCTCGCGCCTGGATCAGCCCGAGCCCTTGCTGCGCACCGACTGGATCAAACCCGGGGCGTTTGTCGTGCCCTACGGCACCATGAGCGCGGTGGAACTGTCGCTCACCGACATCATGAGCAAGTTGGTGGTCGATGATTGGGGACAGTGCAAGGGCGGTCTGTTTGGCGCGTTACGTGCCCATGTCGACGCCGGAAAACTCAGTGCCGACACCCTGCATGCCGAGCTGGGGCAGATCGTTGCCGGCTTGAAAAACGGCCGGGAAAACCCTGAAGAAACCATCCTGTTCTGGCATCGCGGGCTGAGCCTCAGCGATATCGCCCTGGGCCACGCCCTGCTGGAAAAAGCCAAGCGCCTGGGGATTGGCCAGCGGTTGCGCTGGGCATGATTGAGCTGGATCCCCAAGGCCTGGCGCTCGCGGATTTATTGGCGATTGCCCGGCAGGATGCATCGGCCGACTTTACCCCTCTGGCCCGTCAACGCATCGAAGACGGTCACGCATTGCTGCTGAAACTGGCCGCCGAAGGCACACCGATTTATGGCGTGACCACCGGCCTCGGCGCGGCGGTGGATACGCCTGTGGCACCTGTGCAGGCAAACATCCCCCTGGGCCGGGCGGTGGGGGTGGGGCGCCTGGCCAACCGACAGGAAGTGCGCGCGATCATGGCGGCGCGGCTGGCGGGGTTGGCTCAGGGCCGTTCGGGCATTTCACCAGAAGCGGCGGATGCGTTGCTGGCGCTGCTCAATACCGGGGTCGAGCCCGAGGTGCCGTTGCTCGGCTCGTTGGGTGAGAGTGACCTGGCGCCCTTGGCCCATCTGAGCCTGGCGTTGTCGGTGCCGTTGACCGGCAAGGACGGCCTGGCGCTGGTCTCGGCGAATGCCGCGAGTGTCGGCCTGGGCGCCTTGCTGGTGGCCGACGCGCAGCAGGTGCTGGCGGCGTTGCTGGCGGCATTGGCGCTTTCGTGCGAGGGCTATCGGGCCAACCTCAGCCCGTTCCAGCCGTGGGCGTCGCGCCTGCGAGCGGCGCCGGGGCAGGCCGAACAATCGGCGGCGTTGTTGCAGTTGTTGGTGGGCGGAGACTTAGCCGATAGCCCGCGCCGCTTGCAGGACCCGTTGAGCTTTCGCTGTGCCACGGTGGTACAGGGCGCCGCGCAGCAGGCGTTGAAACAGCTGCATGAACTGGTCGAGTTGGAACTGCGCAGCGGTGCGGATAACCCGGCGTTGATCAGCGAAGAGGCGCGGGTGTTGGCCACGGCGAATTTTGACAGTACCCACCTGGCACTGGCGGCCGAAGGCCTGGGGTTGGCCTTGAGCCGAGTGGCGGCGTGCAGTGCCGAACGCATCGCCAAACTGTTATCGCCTGCGTCCAGTGAGCTGCCACGGTTTTTGATAACCCAGCCGGGGCATGTCGGGATGGCGGCGTTGCAACGCACCAGCTCGGCACTGGTCGCCGAGATCGGGCACTTGGCCAACCCGTTGCCGGCGGTGAGTGTGCCGGTGGCCGATCGCGTGGAAGATTACGCCGGTCAAGCGCTGGCCGTGGTCGACAAGACCCGCCGTTTGACCGAACGGGTGCTGTGGCTGGCGAGTATCGAGCTGATCGTCGCCGCGCAGGCCGTGGACCTGCGTGGCCCGCTGCAGCTGGGGCAGGGCGTGCGGCAGGTCCATGAAGCGGTGCGCCGCCACGTGGCGCACCTGGACCAGGACCGCTCCGGTTCAGTGGACGTGCTGGCACTGAGTGCCTTCCTCCAAACCACCCCCTTCCCCCTGTAGGAGCCGGCTCCTACGGGGAGAGGTCAGGCGGCTTCGATGGCCAGTGCGGTCATCACCGCTGGCCGCTCACTGATGCGCTGTTGAAACGCTGCCAGCGCCGGCCATTCCTGCAGGTCGATGTCGTTAAACGCCGCCCAGCGCAGCACCACGAACAGGTAGGCATCGGCCACCGAATACCCGGACTCCAGCAGGTAATCCTGGCGCTCAAGCGTCTGCACCAGAATCGCGAAACGCTTGTGCAACGTGGTGAGGAACATGGCGCGCACGTCGCCCTGGATCGCGCCATTGAAGAAGATCGCCAGGCCGCCGTGGATTTCGCTGGCGATGAAGTTCAGCCATTCCTGCAAGCGCACGCGGTCCCAACTGCCATTGGCCGGGGCCAGGCCTGCTTCGGTTTTCTGGTCGGCCAGGTATTGCAGGATCGCGCTGGCTTCGGTCAGCACCTGGCCATTGTCCAGTTGCAGAGCCGCCACGTAGCCCTTGGGGTTGATCTGCAGGAAGTTCTCGCCGTTGGCGGTGGTTTTGGTCTGGTTGTCCACCCGCACCAGCTCGAACGGCAGGGCCAGTTCGCGCAGCACGATATGCGGGGCGAGGGAGCAGGCGTGGGGGAAGAAATACAGTTTCATCAAGGGCGACTCCTTAGGGTTTGCGCCAGTCTCACGGGCATGACACCTTGCGTAAAATTAAACCTTCAGAGCCCCGCCATAAGGACAGCTACTGCCATGATGAACCTGATGCACTGGCGCCTGCTGGTGGCCGTGGCCGACCACGGCAGCATCACTGCCGCCGCCGAGCGCGTGGGCATGACCCAATCCGCTGCCAGCCAGGCCATGGCCGGTATGGAGGCGACCCTGGGGGTGCAATTGTTTACCCGTGAGCCGCGCAAGACCTTGCCCACCGCCCTGGGCTTGAGTGTGATCGAACAGGCGCGGGTGATGCTTGGAGCGTTGCAGACCATTCGGACCACCGTCGATGAAGCGCGCCCGCTGCTGCGTGGGAGCATTCGTATTGCCAGTTTCCCTATGGTGCTGGCGACGTTTCTGACACCGTTGCTGCAACGTTTCCGTCAATTGAACCCCGGTATCGAGGTCACCACCCTGGATGTCACCGACAGCGAAGTGCACACCTTGCTGGAGGCCGACCTGATCGACCTGGGCGTGGTGCTCAACCCCAAGCCCGAGCGCAAGGCCACGGTACTGGGGCGTGATTTCTGGATGGCGGTGCTGCCGGCCGAGCATCCGCTGGCGCTGCGCCCGGCAGACGCGACGGTGTCGCTGGAAGAGTTGCTGGAGCAACCGTTCGTGCTGGCCACCGGTGGTTGCACCGCCAACGCCCGTAGCCTGGGAGCCGCAGCCGGGCTGAGCCTGCGTGATATCCGTGTGGAAGTGCGTGAGTTCAACAGTGCCTTCAGCCTGGTCCGTGAAGGCGTCGGCGTGACACTGGTGCCCGAAATGGCCTTGCCGGCCCAGCGAAATGGCCTGCGTGTCATGCCGTTGACGGTACCGATGCACCGCGAATTTGCCTTGGTGGGTTCTCCAACACGGCCTGCTTCGGCGGCGGTCAGCGCATTGTTAAAAATGCTGGCTGACTAGTGACCTTGCATAGCGCCAAGCCCTGTCTATGCTCACCCAGAACCGTGATGACGCTTGCCATATAAAGCGATTCGGATGGTTTGTTCCCCATGAAAGGTTTGCCAGCACTATCCAACTTATGAATGGAATGCGCCTTCCAGGCGCCGGGAATCAAGGGTGATCTGACCATGTTCAACCGCCATCACAAATCCGACCTGCAAGAAATCGAACGTTTCTCCTGTGCCCTTACCGAAGCCAACGCCAAACTCGCCGCCATCAGCCGTTCCATGGCGATGATCGAGTTTGACCGCAATGGCGTGATTCTCGATGCCAACGATAACTTCTGCAAAGCCATGGGCTACACCGTGGAGGAGATTCGCGGCAAACATCATCGGGTCTTCTGCGAAGAGGCCTACACCCACACCGAGGCCTACGCCAAGTTGTGGCGCGACCTGGCGCGGGGCGAGGCCCTCAGCGGCACCTTCATGCGCTTGAACAAGCGTGGCCAGGAAGTATGGCTGGAGGCCAGCTACATGCCGGTGCTCGACAGCCAGAACCAGGTGCAGAGCGTAATCAAGGTGGCGTCGGATATTTCCGCGCGGGTCCACCATGAACACGAAAACCAGAGCCTGATCGACGCCATCAGTCGCTCGATGGCGGTGATTGAGTTCACCCCCCAGGGCCAGATCATCAACGCCAACGACAATTTCCTGCGCACCGTGCAGTACTCGCGCGAAGAAATCATCGGCCAGCACCACAGCATGTTCTGCCATCGCAGCGAGGTGGAGTCGCCTTCGTACAAGGCGTTCTGGGCCTCGCTCAACCGCGGCGAATATCACTCCCACCGTTTCGAGCGCAAAAACAAATACGGCAAGACGCTGTTCCTGGAAGCGTCCTACAACCCGATCTTCGACACCAACGGCCGCTTGTACAAAGTGGTGAAGTTCGCCAGTGACATCACCGATCAGGTCACCACCCTGCGCACCGCTGCGGATTCGGCCCACGCCACCTCGGTGCAGAACGACGCCTGCGCACGCAAGGGCTCGGAGGTGGTGCAGCAAACGGTGCAGATCATCGAAGAAATCTCCCACGACCTGAACCAAGCTGCACAAAGCATCGATGCCGTGAGCAAGCAGTCGGACATCATCGGCGCCATCGTGCAGACCATCCGCAGCATCGCCGAGCAAACCAATATGCTGGCGCTCAACGCGGCGATTGAAGCGGCACGCGCCGGTGAGCATGGGCGCGGGTTTGCGGTGGTGGCCGACGAAGTGCGCAGCCTCGCGGCGCGGACCAGCCAGGCGACGGTGGAGATTGTGGATGTGGTGCGCAAAAACCACGACCTGTCGGTGAGCGCGGTGTCGAGCATGCAGTCGAGCTTGAGCCGCACCGGGCTGGGGGTGGAACTGGCGAATGAGGCGGGGCAGGTGATCCTGGAGATTCAGGAAGGGTCACGGCATGTGGTGGATGCGATCAGTCAGTTCAACTCGACGTTGCAACTGCAATAACTGAAGCAGCTCAAACCTGTAGGAGCCCGGCTTGCTGGCGATGGCGTCCCTGAGATCAACATCGAACTCAAGGGCCTCATCGCCGGCAAGCCGGGCTCCTACAGAATGTGGTGTCAGATCGCGGCCAGGGTTTCTTTCACGGCTTGTGCCGGGTCAGTGGCTTTGGCTGCGACTTGCTGATCCTGCTGCTCCTTCACGCGCTCAGCCACTTGCTTGGCGATCGCGTCCTGTTTTTCCTGCGGCATGGCCTGCACTTCTTCCTCGGTCAAACCCTGTTCCTTGAGCAGTTGCTCACGGATACGCTCGGCCGGGGTTTTGTTCATGTAGTCGGTGAAGTCAGCGCGGGCGGTGCTGGTGCTGGAGCCGGCTGCCGGCACATCAGTGGTCGCCGCAGGGGCTGCGGTGGTGGCTTGCAACTGCACGCGGGTCTTGGCGAAGGCCTCGTCGATACGGTCGTTGGCCTTGTCCAGGTCCTTCTGCGCGGCCGGTACGGTCACGCTTTGCTGCGCAGCCTGCAGGGCGCCGCTGTACAGCGTGCTGGCGGCGGCGTTGGCCGGGTCCATGTCGGCACGCTTGAGCTGTTGCACGGTGGAAATGGCTTGGGTGTTGTTGTTGATCAGCATGATTGCTCACCTGGGGTGTGTTCGGTGCCACAGGTGGAGCAAATAGCGTGCCGGGGGCCATCCCCCCGTATTTATTGGGGCTGGCGCGGCCGTCGCGGCAAGTATTGTCCTGTCGACGGCCGATCCTTGCCGTCAGTGGGCGATGTTCTCCAGCGCCAGGTTGCGCGTGCGCGGGCCGAACCCACTGATGGTGATCATCACGATCAGCATGCTGCTGGCAATGAACGCCAACACGCCGGGCGTGCCCAGGTGGTCGAGGATCAACCCGATCAACAGGCTGCTGAACACCGTGGACAAGCGGCTGAACGAATAGCAGAACCCCACCGCCCGCGCACGGATGTTGGTGGGGAACAGCTCGCTCTGGTACGAGTGATAACTGAAGCTGAGCCAGGCGTTGCAGAAGGTGATCATCACCCCGCAGATCACCAGGCCCACCGCCGTGGTTTGCAGGGCGAACAGGCTGCCGAAGATCATCGCGCCCAGGGCCGAGCCGACGATCTGCCATTTGTTCTCAAAGCGATTGGCCACCTTCACGAACAGCAATGGCCCCAATGGATAGGCGAGGGTGATGATGAACGCGTACATCAAACTGTGGGTCACGCTGACGCCCTGGCCCGACAGCAGCGCCGGCAACCAGTTGCCGAAGCCGAAGAAACCGATGGCCTGGAACACATGGAACACGATCAGCATCAACGCGCGGCGACGGTATGGCGGCTGCCAGATATCGGCAAAGCGGCCGCTGCCTTGCACGCTGACGGGCTCGGGCTCCGGCGCATCCAGGGGTTTGCCGTGATCCTTCTGGCAGCGGGCTTCCAGAGTGTCGAGGATCGCACTGGCTTCCTCGAAGCGGCCTTTCTGTGCGAGCCAGCGCGGTGATTCCGGCAGGCGTTTGCGCAGCCACCAGATAAACAGCGCAAACACCGCACTGGCCAACACCACCCAGCGCCAGCCGGAAATGCCAAACGGTGCCTGGGGCACCAGCCACCACGACATCAGCGCCACGGCCGGCACCGACAGGAATTGCACGAAAAACGCGAAGGCAAACGCCGAGCTGCGCATGCGCTTGGGCACCAGTTCCGACAAGTAGGCATCGATGGTCACCAACTCGATCCCCAGGCCAATGCCCACCAGAAAACGCATGCAAATAATGCCCAGGGCGGAGGTCTGGATCCCCATCAACACTGTGGCGACGGTGTACCAGACCAGCGCGAAGGTGAAGATTGCACGGCGCCCGAAACGGTCGGCAATCGGGCTGAGCAGGCTGGCGCCAAGGAACAGGCCGAGGAAGGTCGCCGAGGCGAACGCGGCCTGGTCCGAGAAGCCGAACACACCCTCGCTGCCGGTGTGGAACAGCCCGTCGCTGATCAGGCCAGGGCTGATATAGGCCGTCTGGAACAGGTCATACAGCTCGAAAAAGCCGCCAATCGACAGCAGCGCCACCAGGCGCCAGACGGTGGCGACGGCGGGCAGGCGGTCAATGCGTGCGCTGATATGGGCGGCACGGATCGGGTCGATGCCGTCAGTGGCAGAGGCAGTGAGTGTCGACATGAGCAAGATTCCAGGAGCAGTGGCCTGGAATCTTAGCCGGCTAACGGAAATCGGTGCGTGTGAAGTTGCCTGTGTTTGGCCTCACATTCACCGATTTATTGCGCCAAGGCCTTGTGTTTGCAGGTTTTATGGCGCGGGGCTCAGTTGTGACCGTCCAGGGCGAACTTCTGGAAACCCGGGCGCTGGCTGAGCCGCTGGTAATACGCCTCGACCGCCGGGTAGGGCGGGTGCTCCAGTGGCGCATTGCGCCAGCGGTGTACCGACAGGCCGACGAGGATGTCGGCGAGGCTGAACTCATCGCCGGCTACATAGGCGCCCGTTTTCAGCAACTGTTGCTCCAGCAGGCCCATCTTGTCATTCCAGGCTTGCACGCCCGCGCTGATGCGTTGCGGGTCCTGGTAGTCCGGGTTCTGGCGCACCAGGGCGTGGAAAGCGTAGCCCCATGATGGGTTGAGTTCGGTGGCTTGCCAGTCCATCCATTGCTCCACCCGGGCCCGTGGGGCGGGTTCGGCGGGCAGCAGGTCGTGGCGTTGGTAGAGGCCTACGAGGTAACGGCAGATGGTGTTCGATTCCCACAGCACGCCATGGTCGTCGACCAGCACCGGCACTTGGGCGTTGGGGTTCAGGGCGAGGAACTCGGGGGACTGGGTAGGGCTGTAGCCGATGCCCCAGTCTTCACGGTGGTAGTCGATGCCCAGTTCCTGGCAGGTCCACAGGACTTTTCGCACGTTGATGGAGGACGTGCGGCCCAAGATTTTCAATGAGTGTCCCATGGTGCTTCCCTGTCGCTGAAAATGACCTGAAGGAATCTAGCAGCGGTGCACGCTCGAAGCTACGTCGATGTGGCGGGTAGCGCCGATGCGGGCAGGCCGAAGGTGCGGTCGAACAGCCAGTTGAAGGCAAAGGTGTAGCAGGGGATGAACAGGATCAGCGCCAGGTCCAGCAGGAACGCCTGCACGAGGCTCACGTTCATCCACCAGGCGATCAGCGGAATCAGGAACACGATCAGCGTCAGCTGGAACCCCACGGCGTGGGCGATGCGCCGTTTGACTGTGCGCGTGCGGTCATGCTGGCGGCTTTCCCAACGCTCGAACAGGGTGGTGTAGATGAAGTTCCAGGTGACCGCAACGGTGGTGATCACCACCGCCAGGGGCCCAGTGCTGGACGGGTGTGTGCCGGACAGCAGCGCCAGGCCGAGGGCCGAGAAGGTCATGCCGATCAGCTCATAGAGCGACACATACACCAGTTTGCGTTTCACGCCTTGCATACCGCTTCCTCTTTTTTCGGGTGACAGGAACGTCACAAGGCGCGGAAGATAGCGTCAATATGGCTGACACAAAAAGTCAGAAGCTTTCAGTTTTATTGATAGGTGGCGAGATGAGCTTTTCCAGCGACAGCGTTGAAGTGTTCCTGGCCGTGGTGGAGGGCGGCTCTTTTTCAGCGGCGGCGCGGGCGCTGGGCAAGGTGCCTTCGGCGGTGAGCATGGGCATCGCCAACCTTGAGGCCGAACTGGGTTACCTGTTGTTTGATCGCAGCCACCGCGAGCCGGTGCCCACCGACCTCGCGCTGGCGCTGATCCCCCATGCACGGTTGATGGCCGAACAGCTCAAGCAGTTGCAGGTGCACGCGTTGCAGCTGTCCCAGGGGTTGGAAAGCAAGTTGTCGATAGGTGTGGGGGTGGATATCAATACTCGGCGTTTGCTCGCGGCCATCGCCGACATCAGCGAGCAATTTCCACTGTTGGAAATCGAAGTGCTGACAGCGCCACAAGATGACGTGTTGCAGTTGCTGCACAGCGGGCGCGTGCAGGTGTGCCTGGTGTTTGCAGGGCTGAGCGTGAACGTGTTGGAGCGTTTTCAGTTTGTCGCCAGTGAGCAGTTGATCGCCTGCATCAGCCCGCACCATCCGCAGGCGCAGGGCGAGCCGTTTCTGGAAGACCTGGTGCGGGTACGGCAGATTCTGGTGGCGGGCCGGGACAGTCCTCTCAGCGATCGCCGCCCACTCGTGGGGCAATCCTATTGGCGTACCGACAGCCTGGGCGTGGCGTTGGACATGGTCGAGGCGGGCCTGGGCTGGGGCAATTTCCCGCAATCGGCGGTGGCGCCACTGCTGGCGGCAGGCCGGTTACGGCGGTTGGACTTCAAGAACATCGAGAACGGGCTGGCGATGGTGGTGAACGCGGTGTGGTTGAAGCACCAGCCCTTGCACAAAGGCGCATCGGCGCTGGTACAACGGCTGGCCAATCGGGACTGACCCGCCCACATCACGTAGGAGCCGGCGCGGTCAAAAATGTGGGAGCTGGCTTGCCTGCGATAGCGGCAGATCAGCCGGCACAGCATTGCCTGACACACCGCCATCGCCAGGGATGTGCTTGGCACGCAGCTCAGGTGCTTTCGCGCACCTGCAACTCAAACCCCATGTCTACCACCGGCTTGGCGATCTTGTTGCTGGCCATGACCGTCAGCAAATGCTCCGCCGCACGCCGCCCGATGGCTTCGCGTGGCGTGCTGATACTGCTCAGGCGCGGCACCATGAAGGACGACGCCGGCAAATCGTTGAAACCCAGCACCGCCACACGCTCTGGCACCTTGATACCATGGCGCAGGGCTTCCAGCAGGGCGCCTTGGGCCAGGTCGTCGTTGCCAAAGAAGATCGCGTCCACGTCCGGATGGGCTGCCAGCATCTGCAAGAACAGCTCGCCGCCCAGGCCAACGGAGGAGGGGCGCGGGGTCAGCAGTTCCAGCGCCGGGTCGTACAGGCCCGCCTGCTGCAACGCGCGGCGAAAGCCCTCGCCCCTCAGCAAGGTGCGCTGGTCCAACTGCGCACCGATATACGCCAGGCGCTTGCGCCCACGGGACAGCAGGTGCGCCGCCGCCGTTTCCCCCGCGCTCAGTTGCGAGAAACCCACGCAGTTCACGCCGGCGTTGGGGTCCAGGTCCATCATGTAGATGCATGGCACATTGCTGGCCTCGACCATCCGTCGCGCGCTCTCGGTGCGGTCGAAGCCGGTCAGCAGCAAGCCCCGTGGCTGATAGGCCATGTAGTTGCGCAGCAGGTTCTCTTCTTCTTCACGGGAATAGTGGGAGTTGCCGATCAGCACTTCAAAGCCCTTGGGCCGCAGTACCTGGTGGATGGCTTCGAGGGTTTCGATAAACAGCAGGTTGGACAGCGACGGCACGATGACCACCACCGAATGGCTCTGGGCCGACGCCAGGGCACGGGCGGCCGGGTTGACCACGTAGTTCAGCTCGCTGGCGGCCTGCTGGACTTTTTCCACCAGCTCCTTGGCCACGGTGCTCACGCCTCGCAAGGCGCGGGACGCGGTAATCGGGCTGACGCCGGCCAGGCGGGCGACTTCGTTGAGGGTCGGGCGACCCGTGGTGCGCAATTTTTTATCGTTCTTGGAGGTCATCAGGCGGCTTGCCAAACAAAAATCGAGGCACTAAGGTAGCGCTGTCTCCAAATGGCTGCAAATTCTTGAACGCAGGGTTGCCTGATCCGGTTCAAATGATTGGAGAGGATGCACGCGTCACTCCATAAAAATGACAAGACGGCGCGGGAAAAGCCTGTTTTTGCACTAGCCTTACAGCGTGCAAAGGTAGCGCTATCTGCGTCCTGAGGTGTTTCATGAGTCAACCTGTTACCGCCCTGGTCATCATGGGTGTTTCCGGCTGTGGCAAGTCCAGCGTCAGCGAGGCCCTGTGCCGCCTGAACGGCGCCACTGCCATCGAAGGCGACAGCTTTCACCCCGCCGCGAACATCGAGAAGATGAGCGCCGGCCACCCCCTCAACGACGACGACCGCGCCGGCTGGCTCGACATCCTGTGCGATGAACTGCGCCGTTCGCTTAAGGCGGGCGAGCACCCGGTGCTTACCTGTTCAGCCCTGAAAAAGAAATACCGCGACCACCTGCGCGAAGCCGCACCCGGCCTGGGGTTCGTCTTCCTGGAGCTGACCCGCGCCGTCGCCGCCGACCGTGTGTCCCATCGCCCCGGCCATTTCATGCCGGCAAGCTTGATCGACAGCCAGTTCGCCACCCTTGAATCGCCCGTGGGCGAGCCGCTGACCCTGGCGCTCAACGCCAGCGAAGACAGCGTCGAGGACCTGGCCGAGCAAACCCATGCCTGGTGGCTGCAACACGGCTTTGAACCTACTCATTAATTTTTTGCCGGAAAAGATAGCGCTATCCCCGGCGAAAGATTCAACACCCGCTTTAATAACAACAACAAACAGGAGAGACCCCCCATGTTTGGCATGTCCCACGAGTCTTACCTACTGCTTGATGCAGTGGTCACTATCATCGGGTTGATCGTTCTGATCACCAAATTCAAGGTGCACCCGTTCATTGCACTGATCATCGCGGCCGGCTTCCTGGGCCTGACCTCGGGCATGCCCGTGGACAAGATCATCAAGGCGTTTCAGGACGGCTTCGGCGGCGTGCTCGGCTTTGTCGGCATCATCCTTGCGCTG
Organism: Pseudomonas sp. P7548; assembly: GCF_013386585.1. Taxonomy (GTDB): domain Bacteria; phylum Pseudomonadota; class Gammaproteobacteria; order Pseudomonadales; family Pseudomonadaceae; genus Aquipseudomonas. The sequence continues at coordinate 54,083 of NZ_JACARO010000085.1, forward strand.
GGCACGATGCTCGGCAAGATGATGGCTGAATCCGGCGGCGCCGATCAGATCGCCCAGACCCTGATCCGTGCCTTCGGCAAAGAGAAGGTGCAGTGGGCGATGATGTTCGCCGCGTTCCTGGTGGGCATCCCGCTGTTCTTCGAGATCGGCTTTGTGCTGCTGATCCCGCTGGTGTTTATCGTGGCGCGCCGCACCGGTGTGTCCCTGATCAAAATCGGCATCCCGTTGCTCGCCGGCCTGTCGGCGGTGCACGGCCTGGTGCCACCGCACCCGGGCCCACTGCTGGCCATCGGCGTGTTTGGCGCGGACATCGGCAAGACCATCCTCTACGGCCTGATCGTCGCATTGCCGACCGCTATCATCGCCGGCCCGATCTTCGGCACGTTCATCGCCAAGTACATCCCGGGCAACCCGTCCCAGGAACTGGTTGATCAACTGGCCCGCGAGCCAGAAAACAAAAACCTGCCGAGCTTCAGCGTGACCCTGATCACCGTGCTGCTGCCGGTGTTCCTGATGCTGCTCAAGACCTTCGCCGACATCGCCCTGCCGGACGGCCACGCCATTCGCAACTGGATGGACATGATCGGCCACCCGATCACCGCGCTGCTGCTGGCGTTGCTGTTGTCGCTGTACACCTTTGGCCATCGCCAGGGCATCGGTTCCAAACAGATCCTCAAGCTGCTCGACGCCAGCCTGGCGCCCACGGCGGCGATCATCCTGATCATCGGTGCCGGTGGCGGCTTCAAGCAGATGCTGGTCACCAGCGGCGTGGGCGACGTGATCGGCCACATGGCAGTGAACGCGCAGATCAACCCGATTTTGCTGGCATGGCTGGTGGCGGCGGTGATTCGTGTGGCGACCGGTTCGGCGACCGTGGCGACCATTACTGGCGCAGGCATCGTGGTGCCGGTGGTGGGGATGATTCCGGGGGTTAACCGGGAACTGCTGGTGCTGGCGACGGGAGCGGGTTCGTTGATCCTGTCTCACGTCAACGATGCGGGGTTCTGGCTGGTGAAGCAGTATTTCAATATGACCGTGGCCGAGACGTTCAAGACGTGGACGGCGATGGAGACCATCCTGTCGATTGTGGCGCTGATCTTCATCATGCTGTTGTCGTTGGTGGTTTAGCAGCCCCACACCATGAGGGCGGGGTGAAAACCCAATCCAAATGTGGGAGCGGGCTTGCTCGCGAATGCGCAGTATCAGTCGCCGAATGTGTTGACTGATGTACCGTATTCGCGAGCAAGCCCGCTCCCACATGGGTTACCGCATTTTTACAGATAGGTCGCGTCAGGCTTTAGGGCCCAGGCCATCGGCCCGGAACATCGTCCGAATCCCGCGCACCGCCTGGCGAATCCGGTCCTGGTTCTCGATCAGCGCAAAGCGCACGTGATCATCGCCGTACTCACCAAACCCAATGCCCGGCGACACGCACACCTTCGCCTCCAGCAGCAGCTTCTTGGCAAATTCCAGCGAGCCCATGGCGGCATAGTGCTCGGGGATCTTCGCCCAGACGTACATCGACGCCTTCGGGTTCTCCACCATCCAACCCAGCTCATGCAGGCCCTTGACCAGCACATTGCGGCGTTGGCGGTACTGCTCGGCGATGTCTTTCACGCACTGCTGGTCACCTTCCAAGGCAGCAATGGCGGCGACTTGCAGCGGCGTGAAGGTGCCGTAGTCGTGGTAGCTCTTGATGCGTGCCAGGGCGCTGACCAGTTCCGGGTTACCCACCATGAAACCGATGCGCCAGCCGGCCATGTTGTAGCTCTTGGACAGGGTGAAAAATTCCACCGCAATGTCCTTGGCGCCCGGCACCTGCATGATCGACGGGGCTTTCCACCCGTCGTAGACGATGTCGGCGTAGGCCAGGTCGTGGATCACCAGCACGTCGTACTGCTTGGCCAGGGCGATCACGCGTTCAAAGAAATCCAGCTCCACGCACTGCGCGGTGGGGTTGGACGGGAAGCCCAGGATCATCATCTTCGGCTTGGGGATCGAGCCACGAATGGCGCGCTCCAACTCGGCGAAGAAATCCACGCCGGGCACCAGAGGCACCGAGCGCACCTGGGCGCCGGCAATCACCGCGCCGTAGATGTGAATCGGGTAGCTCGGGTTGGGCACCAGTACGGTGTCGCCTTGGTCCAGGGTGGCCAGCATCAAGTGCGCCAGGCCTTCCTTGGAACCGATGGTCACGATGGCTTCGGACTCAGGGTCGATGTCCACTTCATAACGGTCTTTGTACCAACGCGAAATCGCCCGGCGCAGACGCGGAATGCCTTTGGAGGTGGAGTAGCCGTGGGTGTCTTCGCGCTGGGCGACCTGCACGAGTTTTTCGACAATGTGCGGCGGCGTGGCGCCGTCGGGGTTACCCATGCTCAAGTCGATGATGTCTTCGCCGCGCCGACGCGCAGCCATCTTCAGCTCGGCAGTGATATTGAATACGTAAGGGGGGAGTCGATCGATGCGCGCAAAGCGGCGCGGCGAACCTTGGTCTGCCATTGTTGCCTCGAAGTACGTAAGCGCCCGGAACCGTCCGAGCGACGTTGGCCACTGCGGTGGCCTGCGGGGCAGACAATACGGTCGATGATGGCCAGTTGTCCAGATGCGTAGGAAAATTTTCTGCATGGAGTGCTGCGCAGATATCCCCCTATACTCGATACGGGTTTGTACCCTCATAAGAAGGAGACTGTTCGTATGGATCAGCAGACAAAACAACCGTTGGAGCCACGCATGGAAGCGGGTAAAGCCCTGGTGATTGCCGGGGTGCAAGGGCGTTATTCGAAGGCGACCATCGGCGACATCCCGCGCTTGTGGGAATTGTTCGACACCTGCGTCAAAGACATCAAACAGCGCGTGGGCGGCGTGACGTATGGGGTGTGCCATAACCCCAAGCATGGCGAATTCGACTACATGGCCGGCGTTGAAGTACCGACCCGGGGCGACGTGCCAGGCAACTTCGAATCCATTGAAATTCCGCCGCTCAACTACGCCGTCTTCCCGCATTACGGGCCGGTGCAGGCACTTGAGCAAACCTACGAACGCATCATGTTCGAGTGGCTGCCGCACTCGGGCTACAAGGTGATGGGCGCGGATTTCGAGCGCTACAGCGCCGATTTCGATGGGCGCAAAGGCACCGGCACCGTGGAGATCTGGCTGCCGATCGGCGAAAGAGGCTGACACAACCCCGTTGTAGGAGCCCGGCTTGCC
>NZ_JACARO010000086.1 GCF_013386585.1 Pseudomonas sp. P7548
CATGGGGCCCGAGGACCGGGGTGGGAGGGCGTGGATGAAAGGCTGTTTTCTCCCGTTGACAAATCTCGACAAGGTTCTCATAGTTTGGTGTAACGCAAACGTTTGCGAGATGTTTCACGATGCACCCTTGGCGTATCGTGACAGCTCGTATCAGCCACCCGGGTGGGCCGGCTGCCGAAGCGTTCTTCGGTGCAAGCGTTGCTCACAATAATCATAAGATCGGAGTGAACCCATGAAGCTGCCATTTGCCGGACGTCTTCTTGCTGTCGCTGTGCTTGCTGCCGCATCCGCTGCCCTGCCTCTCTCCTCTGCATTTGCCGATGACGCCGCCAAACCCAAGGTCGGCCTGGTCATGAAATCCCTCGCCAACGAATTCTTTGTCACCATGCAAGACGGTGCCAAGACGTACCAGAAAGAACATACCGCCGATTTCGACATGATCACCAACGGGATCAAGAACGAAACCGATACCAGCGCGCAGATCGATATCGTCAACCAGATGATCCTCGCCAAAGTGAACGCGATCGTGATCGCCCCTGCCGACTCCAAGGCACTGGTCACCGTGCTGAAGAAGGCCTCGGATGCCGGTATCAAGGTCGTCAACATCGACAACCGTCTTGACCCGGACGTGCTCAAAAGCAAAAACCTCGACATCCCGTTCGTAGGCCCGGATAACCGCAAAGGCTCCAAGCTGGTTGGCGATTACCTGGCCAAGCAGCTTTCCTCGGGGGACAAGGTCGGCATCATCGAAGGCGTTCCGACCACCACCAACGCCCAGCAACGTACCGCAGGCTACAAGGATGCGATGGACGCTGCCGGCATGAAGATCGTCTCCACCCAGTCCGGTAACTGGGAGATCGACCAGGGCCAGAAAGTGGCGTCCGCCATGCTGAGCGAGTACCCGGACCTCAAGGCCTTGTTGGCCGGTAACGACAACATGGCTCTGGGCGCCGTTTCTGCCGTACGTGCGGCAGGCAAGGCCGGCAAAGTGCTGGTGGTGGGCTACGACAACATCGAAGCCATCAAGCCGATGCTGCAGGACGGCCGTGTCCTGGCCACCGCCGACCAGGCTGCGGCCCAGCAGGCTGTGTTCGGTATCCAGAACGCACTCAAGCTGGTCAAGGGTGAGAAAGTCGATGCCAAAGACGGCGTGATCGAAACCCCGGTCGAACTCGTCCTCAAGAAGTAATCCTGGCAGCACCCAACAGCGCCCGCTTGTCCTGAGCGGGCGCCTGGAGATTTTCCTATGTCATCTTCCGCCCCGAACGCTGTCCTCTCGGTCAGCGGTATCGGCAAGACCTATGCCCAGCCGGTTCTGTCCGACATCACCCTGACGCTCAACCGTGGGGAAGTGCTGGCGCTGACCGGTGAAAACGGCGCTGGTAAAAGCACCTTGTCGAAGATCATCGGCGGGCTGGTCACGCCCACCACCGGGCACATGCAGTTCAATGGCCAGGACTTCCGTCCGGGCAGCCGCACCCAGGCTGAAGAGCTGGGCGTGCGCATGGTCATGCAGGAACTCAACCTGCTGCCGACCCTGACCGTGGCTGAAAACCTGTTCCTGGACAACCTGCCCAGCCACTGTGGCTGGATCAGCCGCAAGCAACTGCGCAAGGCCGCCATCGAGGCCATGGCCCAGGTCGGTCTGGACGCGATTGACCCGGACACCCTCGTCGGCACCCTGGGTATCGGCCACCAGCAGATGGTGGAAATCGCCCGCAACCTGATTGGCGATTGCCATGTGCTGATCCTCGACGAACCCACGGCGATGTTGACCGCCCGTGAAGTCGAGATGCTGTTTGAACAAATCACCCGCCTGCAGGCCCGCGGCGTGGCGATCATTTATATTTCGCACCGGCTCGAAGAACTCGCCCGTGTCGCCCAGCGCATTGCGGTACTGCGTGATGGCAAGCTGGTCTGTGTCGAGCCGATGGCCAATTACAACAGTGAGCAACTGGTCACCTTGATGGTCGGTCGCGAACTGGGTGAGCAGATCGACCTGGGGCCGCGCACTATCGGCGGCCCGGCCCTGACGGTGAAAGGCTTGACCCGCTCGGACAAGGTCCGCGATGTGTCCTTTGAAGTGCGTGCTGGCGAGATCTACGGCATTTCCGGCTTGATCGGCGCCGGACGCACTGAATTGCTGCGCCTGATCTTCGGTGCTGACCTGGCAGACAGCGGCACCGTTGCCCTGGGGTCTCCAGCCCAGGTGGTGAGCATCCGTTCGCCGGTGGACGCGGTCGGGCATGGCATCGCCCTGATCACCGAAGACCGCAAGGGCGAAGGCTTGCTGCTGACCCAATCCATCAGCGCCAACATTGCCTTGGGCAACATGCCGGAAATCTCCGGCGGTGGCGTAGTGAATGCACGCGATGAAACAGCGTTGGCCAAGCGCCAGATCGATGCCATGCGCATCCGCAGTTCGAGCCCGGCCCAACTGGTGTCCGAGTTGTCGGGCGGTAACCAGCAGAAGGTCGTAATTGGCCGCTGGCTGGAGCGTGATTGTGCGGTGATGCTGTTCGACGAGCCGACCCGCGGCATCGACGTGGGGGCCAAGTTCGACATTTATGCCTTGCTCGGCGAACTGACTCGCCAGGGCAAAGCGCTGGTGGTGGTGTCCAGTGACTTGCGTGAGCTGATGCTGATCTGCGATCGCATCGGTGTGCTCTCGGCCGGGCGCTTGATCGAGACATTCGAGCGCGACAGCTGGACCCAGGATGAATTGCTCGCCGCCGCCTTTGCCGGCTATCAGAAACGTGATGCGCTGCTCAACGACGCAGTGCTTAGGGATACCCCATGAAAACAACAACTTCCCCTGGTAAAACCGGCGGCAATTTCTACGGCCTGGGCACTTATCTTGGGCTGGCGGGTGCGTTGCTGGCGATGATTGCGCTGTTCTCGGTGCTCAGCGATCACTTCCTGTCCTATGACACTTTCAGCACCCTCGCCAACCAGATTCCGGACCTGATGGTGTTGGCGGTGGGGATGACGTTCATCCTCATCATTGGTGGCATCGACCTGTCGGTAGGCTCGGTGCTGGCACTGGCTGCGTCGGCGGTCAGCGTGGCGATCCTGGGCTGGGGCTGGAGCGTATTGCCGGCCGCTGTACTCGGCATGGGCTGTGCGGCATTGGCCGGCACTATCACCGGTTCGATCACCGTGGCGTGGCGGATTCCGTCGTTTATCGTGTCCCTCGGCGTGCTGGAAATGGCCCGCGGCGTCGCTTACCAGATGACGGGCTCGCGTACGGCGTACATCGGTGATTCCTTCGCCTGGCTGTCGAACCCGGTGGCGTTCGGCATTTCGCCATCGTTTATCATTGCGCTGCTGGTGATCATCGCGGCTCAGTTGGTGTTGACCCGTACGGTGTTCGGTCGTTACCTGATCGGCATCGGCACCAACGAAGAGGCCGTGCGCCTGGCGGGGATCAATCCCAAGCCCTACAAGATCCTGGTGTTCAGCCTGATGGGGCTGCTGGCCGGCGTGGCGGCACTGTTCCAGATTTCACGCTTGGAAGCGGCTGACCCGAATGCTGGCTCCGGCCTGGAGCTGCAGGTGATCGCCGCCGTGGTGATCGGCGGCACCAGCCTGATGGGCGGGCGCGGTTCGGTCATCAGCACCTTCTTTGGTGTGTTGATTATTTCGGTACTGGCGGCTGGCCTGGCGCAGATCGGTGCCACGGAGCCCACAAAACGCATCATTACCGGTGCCGTGATCGTGATCGCCGTGGTCCTCGATACCTACCGCAGCCAGCGCGCCAGTCGGCGAGGCTGAACCATGGCAACGATCAAGGATGTGGCAGCGCTTGCAGGTATTTCCTACACCACGGTGTCCCATGTGGTGAACAAGACGCGCCCGGTCAGCGAGCCTGTGCGGATCAAGGTCGAGGCGGCGATCAAGCAACTGGACTATGTGCCGAGTGCGGTTGCGCGCTCGCTCAAGGCCAAGACCACCGCCACCATCGGCCTGTTGGTGCCCAACAGCCTCAACCCGTATTTCGCGGAGCTGGCGCGGGGCATCGAGGATTACTGCGAGCGCAATGGCTACTGCGTCATCCTTTGCAACTCCGACGACAACGCTGAAAAGCAGCGCAACTATTTGCGTGTGTTGCTGGAGAAACGCATCGACGGCTTGATCGTGACTTCGGTGGGCGGTGACGACAGCGGCCTCGCGGCCGGCTTGAGCGCGGTGCGTACGCCCATGGTGATTGTCGACCGGGCACTGGACGGTATTGATGTCGACCTGGTGCGCATCGACCATGAAGAGGGTGCCTACCTGGCAACCCGGCATTTGCTTGAGCTTGGCCACCGGGACATTGCCTGCATCGGCGGCCCGGGGCACACCCGCGTGGCGCAGATGCGTCTGGCGGGCTATCACCGTGCGCTGCGTGAGGCGGGCGTGGAAGTGGCAGCGGGGCGCACCGAAGAAAGCGATTTCACCAGCACCGGTGGTTATGCCGCAGCGGTGAAGCTATTGGCGCAGAACCCGCCCAGCGCGATCTTCGCCAGTAACGACATGATCGGCTTCGGCGTGTTACGCGCGGCGGCCGAGCGCAACATCCGCGTGCCGGGCGAGCTGTCGGTGATCGGTTTCGATGATATTCAAATGGGCCGCTACGTGTACCCGGCGCTGACCACGGTCGGGCAGTCGATCGTGCAACTGGGCGAGACGGCGGCCGAGCTTTTGCTGCAACGAATTGCAACCCCCCAACTGCCGATCGATCAACGCATCGTGACGCCGAGTATTGTGTTGCGAGAGTCCACGGCACCGTTTGCCGGGGTTTTCGCCCAATACCGCTGAACCGAATTGATGAGTATTGATGTATGCCAGCAAAAGTAGTGGTAATAGGCAGCTTGAACATGGACCTGGTGACCCGTGCCAGCCGGTTGCCGCGTGCCGGTGAAACCCTGATCGGCCAGACGTTCACCACGGTGCCTGGCGGCAAGGGTGCCAACCAGGCGGTGGCGGCAGCGCGTTTGGGGGCCGAGGTGGCGATGGTCGGTCGCGTGGGTACTGATGCGTACGGCACTCAGTTGCGCGATGCACTGCGGGTGGAAGGCATTGATTGCCAGGCCGTCGCCACGGTGGAGGGCTCCAGCGGCGTGGCATTGATCGTGGTGGACGACAGCAGCCAGAACGCGATCGTGATCGTGGCCGGTAGCAATGGCGAGCTGACCCCGCAGTCCCTGCACGCTGCGGACGCCGTTCTGCAGTCGGCGGATGTGATCATCTGCCAGCTTGAAGTGCCGATGGAGACCGTTGGCCATGCGCTCAAGCGCGGGCGTGAACTGGGCAAGATGGTCATTCTGAACCCGGCACCGGCCAGTGGCCCTTTGCCCGGCGATTGGTATGCCTCGATCGATTACCTGATCCCCAATGAGAGCGAAGCCACGGCCCTCAGCGGCGTGACGGTGGACTCCCTTGATAGCGCCAAGGTTGCCGCGACACACCTGATCAAGGCCGGCGCCGGCAAAGTTATCATCACCCTGGGTGCGCAGGGCGCGCTGTTTGCCGATGGCACGGGCTTCGAGCATCTGGTGGCGCCAAAGGTCAAGGCTGTGGATACCACGGCGGCCGGTGACACCTTTGTCGGAGGCTTTGCGGCGGCACTGGCCAATGGCAAGAGCGAAGCCGAGGCCATCCGATTTGGCCAAGTGGCAGCGGCGCTGTCAGTGACGCGTGCCGGTGCGCAACCCTCTATTCCTACGCTGCACGACGTTCAAGGTTTTGTACCCTCATGAAAAAGACACCATTGCTCAATATTGCGCTGTCACGCGTCATCGCATCCCTGGGTCACGGCGATGTGCTGGTGATCGGTGACGCTGGCCTGCCCGTGCCACCAGGGGTCGAGTTGATCGACCTGGCGCTGACCCAAGGTATTCCGGATTTCATCAGCACCTTGCGCATTGTGCTCAGCGAGATGCAGGTGGAAAGCCATGTGCTGGCCGAGGAGATCCTGCTCAAGCAGCCACCGGCGCTGGCGGCACTCAATACCCTGACCGAGCAGGCGGCCCTGGGCGAGCGCCGCCTGGTCAGCCATGAAGAATTCAAGCAGCTGAGCCGCAAGGCTCGCGCCGTCGTGCGCACGGGCGAGTGCCAGCCTTATTGCAACATCGCGCTGGTGTCCGGCGTCACTTTCTAGCGTTACCCATGACAAGGAGTGTTTTATGCAACGTGGTCTACCCACCCTGAAAAACCTGTTCCGGAGTGTCCTGCTCTTGTCCGCACTCACTGCAGCCAGCGCCCATGCGGCGGAAAAAATCGACCTGATCATCGACACCGACCCGGGTGCCGATGATGTGGTGGCCTTGCTGTTTGCCATGGCTTCTCCTGAGGAGTTGCACATTCGAGCGCTGACCACTGTTGCCGGCAACGTGCGCCTGGACAAGACTTCCCGCAACGCGCGGCTGGCTCGCGAGTGGGCAGGGCGCGAAGATATTCCGGTCTACGCCGGCGCGCCCAAGCCGCTGCTGCGCACGCCGATCTACGCCGAGAATATCCACGGCAAGGAAGGTATCTCCGGCGTTACCGTGCACGAGCCGAAGAAAGGCCTGGCCGAAGGCAATGCGGTTGATTACCTGATCAAGACGCTGAGCAGCGCCAAGCCCCATAGCATCACCATCGCCATGCTCGGTCCGCAGACCAACCTGGCGCTGGCACTGACCCAGGCGCCGGAAATCACCCAAGGTATCAAGGAGGTCGTGGTGATGGGCGGTGCGCACTTCAATGGCGGCAACATTACGCCAGTGGCTGAATTCAACCTGTTCGCCGACCCGGTTGCGGCCGAGATTGTGCTCAAGAGTGGCGTCAAGTTGACCTACTTGCCGCTGGACGTGACCCACAAGGTCCTGACCAGCGAAACGCGCTTGAAGAAGATCGCCGATCTCAACAACAACGCGAGCAAGGTGGTCAGCAATATCCTCAACGAATACGTCAAAGGCGATATGGAGCACTACGGCATCCCCGGCGGCCCGGTGCACGATGCCACGGTGATTGCGTATCTGCTCAAGCCTTCGCTGTTCAGCGGCCGTCAGGCCAATATGGTGGTCGATAGCCGCGAAGGCCCGACGTTCGGTCAGACCATCGTCGACTGGTACGACGGCCTGAAGCAGGAAAAGAATGTGTTCTGGGTCGAGAATGGTGACGCTCAGGGCTTCTTCGATCTGCTGACTGAGCGCCTGGCACGCTTGAAGTAAGGTGTTTGCCGGTCGACGCTCGTCGACCGGTTCTTATTCCCGCTCGGGGTCGTGTGCGCCCATGTGATCGGCCGGGTATTTTTCGAATACCTGGCCGATAAAGGCTTGCGCCGCTTGGGTGCCCAATTCCTTGACCAGCAGGTCGATGCCGATGATTGCCAATTCTTCCGGGCTTCCGGGGCTGTAGGAGCTTTGCCCTTGGGGCCACTTGGCTTTGATATCGGCTTGGAGGGTTACAGTGCTCATGGCTGTCTCGCGGTGTTGAAAGTACTGGGTAGTGCGCTGGAACGCGGTTCTTGCCGGCGCAGTTAACCATTTTGCGCCGCGTTTGGCACTGCTACTTAGGCATGAAGGAAGGGCTATGCGACACTGATGCCCTGTTTAATTGCCGGGGATGACCACGTGCAGATCGATTTGAACAACCCCGAAAACCTGACTTTGGCAACAGTGCGCCAGTTGATTGCCAGTGCCAGTGACGATGAACATGCCCAGTTGCGGGTGACCAAGGCCGGGATCGCTTATCTCTCTTCTGGCAGGGCGGTGGGCGGCGTCGAGATCGAAGGGCTGCTGTTTCGCCTGGAGACCTGGGCCAAGGGCTCAGGCTACGTCGGTAACGTGGCTGCCAGTGATGAGGTCTGGGTCACCCAGATTTTCAATGCGCTGAAGCAGAACTGGCCAAAGCCTTCGTCCGACTACATCGATATCTACTGAGTGCGTTCATATCTGGTGACGATTGATCGGGCGAATGCCGCTGGAGAGTAGGGCAGACTTGCCCTGCGGCGGTTTACGTCTTGAAACCAATCCGTCATATCGCTGTCGCACGATCTCTGTCCATTTTTTATCATAGGAGGCTTCATGCCTTGGAAGCTCGCATCATTCGGTACTTTGTTGGCAGCACTCGCGTTGGCGGGTTGCAGCACCCCGGGTGCCTCTGAGCCAGGCAAAGCAACCGCCGCAGCTGACGTCGCTCATACCCGCTGTGAGTCGAAAGCTGCCGAGTTTGCAATCGGCCAGAAGGCCTCGCCCCAGTTGCTGGAGCAGGCGCGTACCCGTGCCGGTGCGCAGAACGCACGGATTCTCAAGCCAAACGACATGATTACCCTGGAATACCGCTCCGACCGCCTGAACCTGAACACCGACGACAACCTGGTGATCACGCGGGTCAATTGCGGCTGATAGCTTCAAGGCTTTTGCAGCACCCATAAAAAACCCCGTCACATGGACGGGGTTTTTTTAGCTCAGCGGAGAATTACTCGCCGCGAACCTGTGCAGCTTGCATACCCTTTTGGCCTTTCTCAGCCACGAAGGAAACGGTTTGGCCTTCTTTCAGGCTTTTGAAACCGTCGCTTTCGATAGCTTTGAAGTGTACGAACAGGTCGTCACCGCCACCTTGAGGAGTGATGAAGCCGAAGCCTTTTTCATCGTTGAACCATTTAACGGTGCCGGTTTGGCGATTAGACATGGTGTATCTCCAAGAAACATATATTTTCAGTAGTGCTGTGCTGCTCAGGCCAACTGGGCACACCGGGCTATCATAGTCGAAATGTTCGGCTTGGGAGCCCCCCCAAGGCATTGTTTGCTAATCAATAGCGTTGCGTTTAGTGCGTCGATCGGCTGAAAGCCCCGATCTACGGGGCTTTGGAGCGAAATATCAGCTGTTAAAAAAAGCCGTAAAAGCTGCGTAATTTGTGAGAAATGGCAGTTTTCAGGGTGTTTTTTCAGTGAAACGACCGTCTGAACAGTGATGCGGCTGCTTATTTCTTTACGACTTTGCAGGACGAAATCGCCGCGACCGCTTTGTTTTTGAGCGCTGGGCTGGCGTTCGGGTTTTTCATGAGCTCCGTGATTTCCGCCGTGGTCAGTTCGGCGTTGATCTTGTCGGCGCCACATTCGCAATGGTCTTTGGCGGTTTTGGCGTCGACGTTCTGCTGGGCTGCTGCGCTGCAATCCTTGACGAAGCTATCGCGGGCGCCGGCAGGCCAGTTTGAGGGGGCGGCGGCTTGTGCGCCAAGGGAGAGGAGGGTGAGGGATGCTGCAAGAGCGAAGGTCGAGGAAAAACGCATAATTAAATGCTCCTAAGGTCGTGAGGACGAACGGCAATTCTCGATGGGTTTGAGGGGTGGCGTACAGCTCAAGTTCACTTTCCCCGCTTCAACGACTAATTTGTAATTACATAACATGGCGCAAGCCCGACGACCGTTCATCTGTGCTAGCATCGTCGACCTGGCTATTTCCAGGCGCGCCATTTGCCGCCTTGCCATGTTCTTTTTAGCTCACTCCAGTCACTCTGGTTCGATTATCGGTTGGCCGAAAGGCTCCTGCCGCTGTAAGGCAGGCGTTCATCACTGAACGGCCTGGTATTGGATCTTGTACTGGCTCATCCCAACCCACGTGACCTTTGGTAGGGGTCACCACTAGGAGAGGAGGCGCCATGCCAACTATTACTCTTCCCGACGGCAGTCAACGTTCATTCGATCATGCGGTTTCCGTAGCCGATGTCGCCGCATCCATTGGTGCTGGCCTGGCCAAGGCCACCGTGGCCGGCAAGGTCGACGGCAAGCTGGTCGATGCCAGCGACCTGATCACCACCGATGCCAGCCTGCAGATCATCACGCCCAAGGACCAAGAGGGGCTGGAGATCATTCGCCACTCTTGCGCTCACCTGATTGGCCACGCGGTCAAGCAGCTGTATCCGACCGCGAAAATGGTGATCGGCCCGGTCATCGAAGAAGGCTTCTATTACGACATCGCCTATGAGCGTCCTTTCACGCCGGACGACCTGGCGGCGATCGAGCAGCGTATGCATCAGCTGATCGAAAAAGATTACGACGTGATCAAGAAAGTCACGCCGCGCGCCGAAGTGATCGACGTATTCACCGCCCGTGGCGAAGACTACAAGCTGCGCCTGGTGGAAGACATGCCGGACGAGCAGGCCATGGGCCTGTACTACCACGAAGAATATGTCGACATGTGCCGTGGCCCGCACGTGCCGAACACGCGCTTCCTCAAGTCGTTCAAGCTGACCAAGCTGTCCGGCGCCTATTGGCGTGGCGATGCAAAGAACGAGCAACTGCAGCGCATCTACGGTACTGCCTGGGCTGACAAGAAGCAGCTGGCTGCCTACATCCAGCGCATCGAAGAAGCCGAGAAGCGCGACCACCGCAAGATCGGCAAGCGCCTGAACCTGTTCCACCTCCAGGAAGAAGCGCCGGGCATGGTGTTCTGGCATCCGAACGGCTGGACCCTGTACCAGGTGCTTGAGCAGTACATGCGCAAGGTTCAGCGCGACAACGGCTACCTGGAGATCAAGACTCCGCAGGTTGTTGACCGTAGCCTGTGGGAGAAATCCGGGCACTGGGCCAACTACGCCGACAACATGTTCACCACCCAGTCGGAAAACCGCGACTACGCCATCAAGCCCATGAACTGCCCATGCCACGTGCAGGTGTTCAACCAGGGCCTGAAAAGCTACCGCGAGTTGCCGATGCGCCTGGCCGAGTTTGGTGCCTGCCACCGCAACGAGCCATCGGGTGCGTTGCACGGCATCATGCGTGTACGCGGCTTCACCCAGGACGATGCCCACATCTTCTGCACCGAAGAGCAGATGCAGGCCGAGTCTGCTGCGTTCATCAAGCTGACCATGGATGTCTACCGCGATTTCGGCTTTACCGAAGTCGAAATGAAGCTGTCCACTCGTCCGGAAAAGCGCGTCGGTTCCGACGAGCTGTGGGATCGCGCCGAATCGGCACTGGCCGCAGCGCTTGACAGCGCGGGCCTTGCGTACGACCTGCAGCCGGGTGAGGGTGCTTTCTACGGTCCGAAGATCGAGTTCTCGTTGAAAGATTGCCTTGGTCGTGTCTGGCAGTGTGGTACCCTGCAGCTCGATTTTAACCTGCCGATCCGTCTGGGCGCCGAATACGTGTCCGAAGACAACAGCCGCAAACACCCGGTTATGCTGCACCGGGCGATCCTCGGTTCGTTCGAGCGGTTCGTCGGGATCCTGATCGAGCACTACGAGGGTGCATTCCCTGCGTGGTTGGCTCCGACCCAGGCAGTGATCATGAATATCACTGATAAACAGGCAGATTTTGCCGCTGAAGTTGAAAAAACTCTCAACGAAAGCGGGTTTCGTGCCAAGTCCGACTTGAGAAATGAAAAGATCGGCTTTAAAATCCGCGAGCATACTTTGCTCAAGGTTCCCTATCTTTTGGTTATCGGAGATCGGGAAGTCGAGATGCAGACTGTCGCTGTGCGTACTCGTGAAGGTGCTGACCTGGGCTCGATGCCCGTCGCCCAGTTCGCTGAGTTCCTCGCGCAAGCGGTTTCCCGGCGTGGTCGCCCAGATTCGGAGTAATTATTATTAAGCGTGAAATGAGACAAGATAAACGAGCTGCACCGAAAGCCCCGATCAACGAGAATATCTCGGCACGCGAGGTTCGGTTAATTGGCGCTGACGGCGAGCAGATTGGCATCGTCTCGATTGATGAAGCGCTTCGTATCGCTGAAGAGTCCAAGTTGGACCTGGTGGAAATCTCCGCCGACGCAGTCCCGCCTGTTTGCCGGGTGATGGACTACGGCAAGTCGATCTTCGAAAAGAAGAAGCAGATTGCTGCGGCGAAGAAGAACCAAAAGCAGATTCAAGTAAAAGAAATCAAGTTTCGTCCAGGGACGGAGGAAGGGGATTACCAGGTAAAACTGCGCAACCTGGTACGTTTCCTGAGTGATGGGGACAGGGCCAAGGTATCCTTGCGATTCCGCGGCCGTGAGATGGCCCACCAGGAGCTGGGGATGGAACTCCTCAAGCGGGTTGAAGCTGACCTGCTGGAGTACGGTTCCGTCGAGCAGCATCCTAAGATGGAAGGACGCCAGCTGATCATGGTCATCGCCCCGAAAAAGAAGAAGTAATCAACAGGGCACGGCAGGCCTTCTGATTATGTTTATCAACTGAATGCGGAGTATCCGAACATGCCAAAGATGAAGACTAAAAGTGGTGCTGCTAAGCGGTTTCTGAAAACTGCTAACGGTATCAAGCACAAGCACGCTTTCAAGAGCCACATCCTGACCAAAATGTCGACCAAGCGTAAGCGTCAACTGCGCGGTAGCAGCTTGCTGCATCCGTCTGACGTGGCAAAAGTCGAGCGCATGCTGCGCCTTCGTTAATTTTTGGATCAAGAATAGAGGAAGTAACTCATGGCTCGTGTAAAGCGTGGCGTCATTGCCCGTAAACGTCACAAAAAAATTCTGAAACTTGCTAAAGGCTACTACGGCGCGCGTTCACGCGTATTCCGTGTTGCCAAGCAAGCGGTAATCAAGGCAGGCCAATACGCCTACCGTGACCGTCGTCAGAAAAAACGTCAGTTCCGCGCTCTGTGGATCGCTCGTATCAACGCTGGTGCACGTGTTAACGGTCTGTCCTACAGCCGTTTCATCGCTGGCCTGAAAAAAGCGTCCATCGAGATCGACCGTAAGGTTCTGGCTGATCTGGCAGTGAACGAAAAAGCGGTGTTTGCCGCGATTGTCGAGAAAGCTAAAGCCACCTTGGCTTAAGTACCCCCGACAGTCATTCTGGGTTGCTCCTGCAGTCCAGGGTGGTAAACGTCATAAATAGGGGAAGAGCCTTCAAGCTCTTCCCCTATTTTGTATCTGGAGTCTGTACATGGAAAACCTGGACGCGCTCGTCGCTCAAGCTCTTGAGGCTGTGCAAAGCGCTGAAGATATCAATGCCCTGGAGCAAATCCGGGTTCACTACCTTGGCAAAAAGGGTGAATTGACTCAGGTGATGAAGACCCTGGGGAATTTGCCGGCTGAAGAGCGTCCGCAAGTCGGTGCGCTGATCAACGTCGCCAAGGAGCGTGTCACAGAGGTTCTCAATGCGCGCAAGGCGACGATGGAGGAGGCCGATCTCGCGGCCAAACTCGCCGCCGAGTCCATTGACGTAACCCTGCCTGGCCGTGGCCAGGCCTCGGGCGGCCTGCATCCGATCACCCGGACTCTGGAACGTATCGAGCAGTTCTTCACCCACATTGGCTACGGCATTGCCGAGGGCCCTGAGGTCGAAGACGACTATCACAACTTCGAGGCGCTCAACATCCCTGGCCACCACCCGGCCCGGTCGATGCACGACACCTTCTATTTCAACGCGAACATGCTGTTGCGCACCCATACCTCGCCGGTACAGGTCCGCACCATGGAAGCGAACAAGCCGCCGATCCGCATCGTCTGCCCAGGCCGTGTGTACCGCAGCGACTCCGATATCACCCACTCGCCGATGTTCCACCAGGTCGAAGGCCTGCTGGTTGATCGCGACATCAACTTCGCCGACCTCAAGGGCACCATCGAAGAGTTTCTTCGCGTGTTCTTCGAGAAAGAGCTGGCGGTGCGTTTCCGTCCATCGTTCTTCCCGTTCACCGAGCCATCCGCTGAAGTGGATATGGAATGCGTGATGTGCAGCGGCAAAGGCTGCCGCGTGTGCAAGCAAACCGGCTGGCTGGAAGTGATGGGCTGCGGCATGGTTCACCCGAACGTGCTGCGCATGTCCGGAATCGACCCGGAAGAATTCTCGGGCTTTGCCTTCGGCATGGGCGTTGAGCGTCTGGCCATGCTGCGTTACGGCGTGAACGACTTGCGTCTGTTCTTCGACAACGACTTGCGGTTCCTCGCGCAATTTCGCTAGTCGTAACGAACCTTTAGGAGAGCAGGATGAAATTCAGTGAACAATGGCTGCGTGGCTGGGTAAGCCCGCAGGTAGGTCGCGACGAGCTGGTCGCTCGTCTGTCGATGGCCGGTCTTGAGGTCGATAGCGTTACCCCGGCCGCTGGTGTTTTCAGTGGTGTGGTAGTGGGCGAAGTGCTGAGCACCGAGCAACACCCCGATGCCGATAAGTTGCGTGTGTGCCAGGTCAGCAATGGCGCGGAAACCTTCCAGGTCGTGTGCGGAGCGCCCAATGTGCGCCCGGGCCTGAAAATCCCGTTCGCCATGATCGGTGCCGAGTTGCCAGGCGACTTCAAGATCAAGAAAGCCAAGCTGCGTGGCGTTGAGTCCAACGGCATGCTGTGCTCCCAGGCCGAGCTGCAAGTGGGCGAGGGCAATGATGGCCTGATGGAGCTGCCGGCCGATGCGCCCGTGGGCCAGGACATCCGCGTTTACCTGGAGCTGGAAGATGCCAGCATCGAGGTCGACCTGACCCCGAACCGCGGCGACTGCCTGTCCCTGGCCGGCTTGGCCCGTGAAGTGGGCGCGCTGTACAACGCCCCGGTCACCCGCCCGGTCGTTGCGGCCGTGCCTGCGGTGCACGACGAAGTGCGCCCGATTGAAGTGCTGGCGCCAAACGCCTGCCCACGTTACCTGGGTCGTGTGATCCGTAACGTCGACCTGTCCAAGCCAACCCCGCTGTGGATGGTTGAACGTCTGCGTCGCGCCGACGTGCGCAGCATCGATGCGGCCGTCGACATCACCAACTACGTGATGCTGGAGCTGGGTCAACCGCTGCACGCCTTCGATCTCGCCGAAATCAACGGTGGCATCCGCGTGCGCATGGCCGAAGAAGGCGAGAAGCTGGTGCTGCTCGACGGCCAGGAAGTCAGCCTGCGCGCCGACACCCTGGTGATCGCCGACCATTCCCGTGCCCTGGCGATTGCCGGTGTCATGGGGGGCGAGCACAGCGGTGTGTCCGACACCACTCGCGACATTTTCCTTGAGAGCGCGTTCTTCGACCAGATCGCCATCGCTGGCAAGGCCCGCTCCTACGGCCTGCACACCGATGCGTCGCACCGCTATGAGCGTGGCGTGGACTGGAAGCTGGCCCGTGAAGCCATGGAGCGCGCCACTGGCCTGCTGCTGGAAATCACCGGTGGCGAAGCCGGCCCGATCACTGAAACCGTCAGCGAGCAGCACCTGCCGTCCGTTGCGCCGATCACCCTGCGCGCCAAGAGCGTAGAGCAGATGCTCGGCCTGGTGATCGAGCCGGCTGAAATCGAGCAACTGTTGTCCGCCCTCGGCCTGGGTATCACTGCCGGCGGGGAAGGGCAGTGGCACGTTGAAGTGCCAAGCCATCGCTTCGATATCAGCCTGGAAGTCGACCTGATCGAAGAACTGGCCCGTCTGTATGGCTACAACCGCCTGCCGGTTCGTTACCCGCAAGCACGTCTGGCACCGCAACCCAAGGCCGAAGCGCGTGCGCACCTGCCTGAGCTGCGTCGCCTGCTGGTAGCCCGTGGTTACCAGGAAGCGGTGACCTACAGCTTCATCGATCCCAAGCAGTTCGAACTGTTCAACCCGGGCGTCGAGCCGCTGTTGCTGGCCAACCCGATCTCCAATGACATGGCTGCGATGCGTTCGTCGCTGTGGCCAGGCTTGGTGAAGGCCCTGTCCCACAACCTGAACCGTCAGCAAGACCGCGTGCGCATGTTCGAAAGCGGCCTGCGTTTTGTCGGTCAACTGGACGGCCTGAAGCAAGAGCCGATGCTGGCGGGCGTGGTGTGCGGTAGCCGCCTGCCGGAAGGCTGGGCGCAAGGTCGCGATGCGGTGGACTTCTTCGACGTCAAGGCAGACGTGGAAGCGGTGCTGGGCTTCGCCGGTGCCTTGGATGCCTTTACTTTCCTGCCTGGCAGCCACCCAGCGTTGCACCCTGGCCAGACTGCGCGTATCGAGCGTGAAGGTCGTTTGGTGGGCTTTGTCGGCGCCATTCACCCTGAGCTGTCGAAAACCCTCGGCCTGGACCGCCCGGTCTTCGTTTTTGAGCTAGTCTTGGCTGAAGTCGCGTCGGGCAAGATGCCTAAATTCAGCGAGTTGTCGCGCTTCCCTGAAGTGCGTCGTGACCTCGCGCTGATTGCCGACCGTGAAGTGGCTGCCACTGCCGTTCTGGATGTAATCCGTGAAAATGCAGGGGAATGGCTGACAGACCTCAGGCTATTTGACGTCTATCAGGGTAAAGGCATTGATCCGCATAGAAAAAGCCTTGCAGTTGGCTTGACCTGGCAGCATCCATCGCGCACTCTTAATGACGATGAGGTGAATACCACGACACAGAATATCCTCACCTCGCTCGAACAAAGGTTGAACGCCACGTTAAGGAAGTGACGTATGGGGGCTTTGACGAAAGCTGAGATGGCGGAACGTCTGTACGAAGAGCTGGGTCTGAACAAGCGCGAGGCCAAGGAATTGGTCGAGCTGTTTTTTGAAGAGATCCGACACGCTCTGGAAGACAACGAACAGGTCAAATTGTCCGGTTTCGGCAATTTTGACCTGCGGGACAAACGCCAGCGGCCTGGCCGCAATCCAAAAACGGGAGAAGAAATCCCGATCACGGCTCGCCGTGTGGTCACCTTTCGTCCAGGGCAGAAGTTGAAGGCCCGAGTTGAGGCTTATGCTGGAACCAAGTCATAACGACGAGCTACCCGTCATCCCAGGCAAACGCTACTTCACCATTGGTGAAGTCAGCGAGCTCTGTGCGGTCAAGCCGCACGTGCTGCGCTATTGGGAGCAGGAGTTTCCTCAACTCAACCCCGTCAAACGCACCGGGAACCGTCGGTATTATCAGCGCCAGGATGTGCTGATGATCCGACAGATCCGTGCGTTGCTGTACGACCAGGGGTTCACCATCAGCGGCGCGCGTCAGCGTATGTCCGGTGATGAAGCCAAAGACGACACCACCCAATACAAGCAACTGATCCGCCAGATGATCTCCGAACTCGAAGATGTGCTGGTGGTGCTGAAAAAATAATTTCAGCTTTTAAAATACTTCCACATTTCAAAAGCTTGCGGTATATTCCGGTTCGCTTCGTCAAGAAGCGAACCCAGTAACACGCCTAGTCGGGGCGTAGCGCAGTCCGGTAGCGCACTAGCATGGGGTGCTAGGGGTCGAGTGTTCGAATCACTCCGTCCCGACCATATTTTTCAATGGCTTAGCCCGGTTCAGAAATGACCGGGCTTTGTTGTTTCTGGGATTTGATCCTTTTGGTCACCGTTGGGTCACCGTTAGCAAAAAGCTGGTAAAGTGCCAGCAGCTACGACTGCTGCGCACCTAACGCCCTGACAAGGACTGCACCATGCAACTGACCCAAGCCCCAGCCCCCGGTGCCCGTGCATTGATCCGCGATGAAGAGTGGATTATCCAGAGCGCCGACCAATGCAATCTTGGTGGCTGGCAGCTCTCCTGCATAGGCGTGTCGGAAACCGTGCGCAATCGTCATGCGCTTTTCCTCACTGAACTCGAAGGCGTCACCCTGATTGACCCAGCAAAGACTGAGCTGGTGTACGACGAATCGCCCACATTTATTGCTTCGCGCCTGTTTATCGAGGCGCGTCTGCGTCAGTCGGCGCTGCAAAGCGAGTCGGTAGTGATTGGTCAGCATGGGGTCATGGATGCGTTGCCGTTTCAGTTGCAGCCTGCTCATCAAGTCTTGCAGCAGCTGCGCCCGCGCTTGCTCATTGCGGATACAGTAGGCCTTGGTAAAACCCTCGAGGCCGGCATCCTTACCGCCGAGTTGATGCGCAGAGGTAAAGCTCGCCGCATTTTGGTAGTTACTACCAAAAGTATGATGCGCCAGTTTCAGCAGGAGTTCTGGAACCGCTTTACCATCCCGCTCACCCGCCTGGACTCAGCCGGTATTCAGCGCATTCGTCGCGATATCCCAGCCAATCACAATCCCTTTAACTACTACGACCGCACCATAATCTCGGTCGATACCTTGAAGCGCGACAGTCAGTACCGGCACTACCTGGAAAGCGCCTGGTGGGATCTGATCATCATCGACGAAGCCCACAACGTTTCCTATAAGGGCAATCGCACCCAGAGTAATCGCCTGGCTGAGTTGCTCTCGCAACGCTCCGATGCACTGATCTTGCTCACCGCCACACCACACAACGGCAAAAAGGACAGCTTCGCCAGCCTCGTGCGCATGCTCGACCCCACGGTGCTGCCAGCAGGGGCCGATTACACCCGCGAGGATGTCGATCACCTTTTTGTTCGCCGCTTCAAGAAAGACGTGCGCGAGCAAATGAAGCAGGAGTTCCCAGAGCGAGAAGTGTTTCGTTTGGCCTGCGCCGCAAGCCCGGCGGAAAACCTCGCCTTCGATGCCCTAGCCGAGCTCGAACTTAATAGCGACGGGACCGGTGCGCGCGACGGCGCCATGTTGTTCCGCACCGTGCTGGAAAAGGCGCTGTTCTCTTCCCCGGCAGCCTGCCTACAAACGCTGAAAGAGCGCATCCGTAAGCTCGAGGTAAAGGACGCACGCCATCCTGATCTTGAGGGACTGCGTGATCTTCACGGTCTAGTGCAGTCCATTAGTGCAGACAAATTCAGCAAATTGCAGCACCTCATCGGCCAGCTCAAACAAGGTCAGCACTGGCGTTGGGATGGCAAAGATCCAAATGACCGCCTGGTGATCTTCACCGAGCGAGTGGAAACACTGAAATTCCTCCAGCAAGAGCTGCCCAAGGCCCTGGGTTTAAAAGATAACGCCGTAGCCATCCTGCACGGACAATTGCCTGACCAGGAGATCCAGCAAACAGTTGAAGGTTTTGGCAAAACCCATTCGCCCCTGCGCCTGCTGATTGCCTCGGATGTGGCCTCTGAAGGTCTTAACCTGCACTACCAAGCTCATCGACTGATCCACTTCGATATTTCCTGGTCGCTGATGGTATTCCAGCAACGCAACGGTCGTGTGGATCGTTATGGTCAACTGCATGCCCCGAAAATCGGCTACCTGCTGACCGAACCGCGCCACGAGAAAATTCGCGGTGACTTGCGCTACATGGAAATCCTGATCGATAAGGACGAGCAGGCGGCAAAGAATATCGGCGATCCGTCAGCCTTTATGGGGCTGTATGACGAAGAGTTGGAAACCATCGAAGTGGCCAAGGCCATTGAAGGCAACCGCACTGCCGATGAGTTCGCCGCGCTACTGGCTGGTGATGATATCGACCCTTTCGAGGCCTTATGGGGCGCGAACGTACCCAGCAACGATAGTGTTGTGCCCGCCAGCACAGCAGCGCTCATGGCGCCCGCTGCTGAACTCACCAGTCTGTTTAACGACAGCTACATTTATCTTCGCGATGCCTTGCGGTGGCTGGCGCAAGAGTCTCCGGACGAACATGCTGCAATCAAAACGGATGATGCCAGCCGTACGCTAAGCTTCCAGCCCAGTCGCGACCTTGCTCGGGTGCTTCAGCGTGATCTGGCCAGCGAAATGTGGCCGACCGATAACACCTTTGCCTTGAGCGCCGACAAGGCTGTGGTTGAAGAGGCCATCAAACAGGCCCGCGACACCAATGCCTGGCCGCAGCTGCATTACCTCTGGGCGCTCAACCCCATTGCCCAGTGGCTCGACTACAAACTTATGGCGCTGTTCCGCCGCCAGCGTGCGCCGCTGTTGCGGGTTGCACAGGGGCTGGCCACAGGCGAAGCCATCGTGCTGGTGCTCGCCCAGGTGCCTAACCGCCGTGGTCAAGCCGTGCTAGCCGAGTGGCTGGGGGTACAGCTCGATGCTGCTGGGCAAGTACAGAGCGTCATCAGCCTGGAGGAAGCACTGCACCGTACAGGGCTCAACAGCACTGCAAAAGCGCAGGCCAACTATGGCCAGGCGCCGGACAGCAGTACCCTGCAAAGCGCACTACCCGCGGTTATTCAGGCTGCTGAGAAACACATCA
This sequence comes from Pseudomonas sp. P7548, assembly GCF_013386585.1. Classification (GTDB taxonomy): domain Bacteria; phylum Pseudomonadota; class Gammaproteobacteria; order Pseudomonadales; family Pseudomonadaceae; genus Aquipseudomonas. The sequence continues at coordinate 19,845 of NZ_JACARO010000086.1, forward strand.
AACCGATCAAGCAGGCCTTCGATGCCAGCTGTCGCCAGCGTCTGGAGCGCGAGTTGGCCAAGCTGAAAACCCTGCAGCTCAGACACAACGTACAGCTGGAAATCGATTTCGCCAAAGGTATCGAACAGGTCATCGCAGCCAAACGTATGCAGAAAGAAAGCGCCACCGCCGACCTGTTCAGCAACTACCAACAATGGATACGCGACACCCTGCAACTGGATGACCGCGCTCAGTTCACCGTTGTCGCCGCACTGATGGCTTAAGGAAGGAATACAGCATGAGTTTTGCCATCACCGGCCTCACCAATGCCAACGAGTTCTACAGCCAGCATTACCTGGACGAGATCCTCGAAAAAGACCTCAAGCCGCTGTTTGACCAATGGAAAGAGCAGGGCGCGCAAAGCCCCGTCGTTCGTCTGCGCACTGCCGCGGGGGCTAATGGTTACTTCCGTGCCCGCGAGCGCTTTCTGAATGAGCGCAAAACTAGCGAACGCGCCAGCCTGTTTATTGACCTGGTGCAGCCTCTGCTCGCTGCCTTGGGTTACGAACTTGCGCCGCAGAACCTGACGTTGGCCGAAGGAGAATTGCCGGTGCTCGCGGTGTATCGCGATGCCAAACACCAGCCGCTGTTGGTCATTGCGGCAGCTAATGCCAATGCGGAGGACGACGACAGCAGCCCGCTGCAATTGCTTGCGCCAGCGGCCAGTGAGCAAGGCAAAGGTAAATATGCCCATAGCGACTGGGAGGAAACCCTCAGCAAGCGTCTGTTAGCCGACGACCACCCGCCACGCTGGGTGTTGCTGCTGCACCATGAAGAGTGGTTGCTGATCGAGCGCAGCAAATGGGGGCGCAAGGCACTGCTGCGCTTCAACCTGCCGGAGCTGTTCGGCCCGCGTGATGACAAACAGTTCCGTGCCATGGCCGCGCTGCTTGGCAGCCAGTCGGTGCTGCCGGTGGAAGGTGGCGTGGCGCTGCTCGACAGTTTGGATGACAGCTCGCACAAACATGCCTTTGAGGTATCCACTGATCTCAAATACGCCCTGCGTGAATGCATCGAGCTGATTGCCAATGAGGCCATCTGGTACAAACGCACGGTGGCCAAGGAGAAGGTGTTCGAGCGTAACGATACCGACCTGGCCGACCAGCTCAGCCGTGAAAGCCTGCGCTACATGTACCGCCTACTGTTCATGTTTTATATCGAGGCGCGGCCCGAGCTGGGCTATGCGCCCATCGATGCCGAGGCCTACCTTAAGGGCTATAGCATCGAGCACCTGCGCGAGCTGGAACAAACCCCGCTGACCACCAGCGAAGCTCAGGAAGGTTTCTATTTTCACGATAGCCTCAAGCAATTGTTTGGCCTGATCTGGCAAGGCTATCCGCGCCGGGATGCTACGGCGAGTCAGCTCGACCTAGGTGGCAGCCATGATGGCTTGCTCGACAATGGCTTCACCATCGCGCCGCTACAAGGCCACCTGTTTGACCCTGCGCGCACACCGCTACTGGGTAGCGTCAAGCTGCGTAACTCGGTGCTGCAGAAAGTCATCGAGCTAATGTCATTGTCCCGGGGCGGTGGCAAGAGCCGTCGTGGGCGTATCAGCTATGGCACCCTCGGTATCAACCAGCTGGGTGCTGTGTACGAATCGCTGCTGTCCTTCCGTGGTTTTTTTGCCGAAGAAAATCTCTACGAGGTACGCCCTGACCCCAACGGGAAGAAGGCAAGTACGGGCGAAGAGAGCGAAGAAGACGATTCGAGCGAGAGCGATACGGACAGAGAGGAAGGCCTCGATACCCCCGGCGCAGCCGAGAAGAAAAAAGACGCCGAAGTCAACCCGCTGGATGCGGCCTACTTTGTACCTGCCAGTAGCATCAGCCAGTACACCGACGCCGAACGGCTGTTTGGCGGCAATACCAAGATTCATCCTAAAGGCAGCTTTATCTATCGCCTGGCCGGTCGTGCCCGCGAGAAGTCGGCCAGCTACTACACCCCTGAAGTACTGACCAAATGCCTAGTCGAGCATGCGCTAAGAGAAATCCTGCCCGGTAGAACGGCGGATGAAATTCTGAAGCTCACCGTGTGCGAGCCGGCCATGGGCAGCGCGGCGTTTTTGAACGAGGCCGTCAGCCAATTGGCCGAAGCCTACCTGCAAGCTAAACAGAAAGAGTTAGGCCGCACCATCCCACACGAGCAGTACACCGAAGAAAAACAGCGGGTGAAGATGTTCATTGCCGACAGTAATGTCTTTGGTGTGGACCTCAACCCCATTGCGGTGGAGCTAGCCGAAGTCTCCTTGTGGCTCAACGCCATTTTCAAAGGCAGCCATGTGCCGTGGTTTGGCTTGCAGCTCTACAACGGTAACTCCCTGGTGGGGGCACGACGCGAACTATTTAGCACCGCCCAGCTCAGCCCAGGCAGGGGTGAAAACGGTCTGCCCGAACGCGACTGGCGCGCCGCCGCGCCGCGTGCTTTGCCACTCACACAAGTGCCAGCCGCTACCGATGTGTTCCACTTTTTGCTGCCTGCTGAAGGCATGGGCATGGTCAGCGATAAGGTAGTAAAGGCGCTGGAGCTAGAGGCCTTCGAGCAATTCAAACAATGGCGCAAGGCCTTTACTGCGCCACTCACCGAGGACGAAATTCGTCGCGTACAGGCTTTGAGTCGGGCCGTGGAACAGCTTTGGCAGCAGCACGCCCAGGAGCTGGCTCGTGTGCGTTCCGCTACTTGCGATGAACTGCATGTATGGCCGGACCCTACCGCCAACCACGCCCCTACCAGTACCGCGGAAAAAGACGCTGCCTACCAGCGGGAAATGCTTAGCGAAGCGCAGAAGAATGCCAGCCCCTACCGCCGCCTAAAACTGATAATGGATGTTTGGTGTGCCCTGTGGTTCTGGCCGCTAGACAAGGCCAGCGAGCTGCCCAGCCGCGAACTCTGGTGGTTTGTGCTGGAAACCGTGCTGCTTGGCAATGCTCGACTGAGCAGTACCCCGGCCGAAGACCTGTTCCCGGAAACCCAGCCACAACAGGGGCTGAACTTTACCCCCGAGCGCGACCGCTACGGCCATGTTGACATCGCCGCGCTGGTCGAAGCTCTTCCTCAGTTGCAGGTGGCGCAGCAGGTGGCAGGCCAGCAGCACTTTATGCACTGGGCTCTGGAATTTGCTGATGTCTTCAAAGTCCGTGGTGGCTTTGATGTGGTTCTAGGCAATCCTCCGTGGATCAAAGTCGAATGGAATGAACAAGCGCTGCTGTCCGACTTTGATCCTCGTTTTGCTATTCATAAACTCAGCGCCAAGCAAACGGCCGATCGGCGCGAGGAGGTATTGGTCGCCTCGAAACAGTCTCGCATTGACTACATTGCCGAATGCACGGCCACTGAGGGTATGGGCGAATTTCTCAATTCCCGGCAGAACTATCCGCTTTTAGAGGGGCAAAAGGCCAATTTGTACAAATGCTTCTTGCCGCTAATCTGGCAATTGGGCAGTGGCGTACAAGCCTTACTACACCCGGAGGGGCCTTATGAGGATCCCAACGGTGGACTGCTGCGTGAGGCTATGTATCAGCGGCTAAGAGCGCACTATCAGTTCCAGAATGAACTGAAGCTATTCGCCGAAATTGGCAATCGGGTTAAATACAGCATTAACGTCTACGGCCTTCCTCAGGCGGCTACGTTCAGGACCATGGCCAATGTGATGCACCCTCAAACCACGTATGGTTCGCTCGCCCATTCCGGTGGTGGTGTAACCCCAGGCATTAAGACCGAAATGGGTACTTGGGACTTGTCCAGCCATTGCAACCGCGTTGTCGAGGTGACAGAAGCCACGTTGGCCATCTTCGCTCAGCTATACGATGAGCCGGGGACGCCGCCGCTGCAGGCGCGTCTACCTGCCGTTCATAGCCGCGAGCTGGTTTCGGTTCTAGAAAAGTTCGCTCATGCACCGCATCGGCTAGGTGAACTGAGCGATGATTTATATTTCACTCAGCATTGGAACGAATCAATCGGCCAATCCGACGGCACCATTCGCCGCCGTCATAGAGAGGATCAGGGATTTGTTGTTCAGCCGACCGGATTCGTGCTTTCCGGTCCGCATTTCTACGTTGGTAACCCACTCAGTAAAACTCCTAAGCGCGTCTGCGAGACGCACAAGGCATACGACACTCTCGATCTCGAGGTGCTGCCTAATGATTACTTGTCTCGCAGTAACTATGTTCCTGCTTGTAGCGAGGCTGAGTACGCGAGTCGAACTCCTCGCGTGAGTTGGATAGAGAGCGGGGAGGCGGAATCGAGGCCGGTGACATCCTATTATCGCCACATCAACCGAGAAATGATCAGCGTTTCCATGGAAAGAACGCTGGTTTCCGCGATCATCCCCAAAGAGGTTAGTCACCTGCATGCATGCATTAGCGCCGCATTCTTGTCAGTTAATACACTTTTAAATTTTCATTCGATGACGTTGTCCATTCCATTGGATTTTTATATGAAATCCACGGGAGCAGGGCACGCCAATTTGGCCTATCTAAGCCGATTGCCCTTAACTTCTAATTCGCCCTCGGCGTCGGCCCGCGCAGGTTTGTACGTCCGCGCACTTTCTTTGTCTAGTCTATCTGAACACTACGCAGATCTGTGGTTAGATGGTTGGCAACCCGCATTCCAATGGGATTCTTGGTCGAGTTCAGATCCGCGTTTGCCGAAGGACTTTTTTGCCCGACTCACCCCTGAATGGCAGCGCAACTGCGCCCTGCGTAGTGACTTCGCCCGCCGGCAGGCGCTAGTGGAAATTGATGTCCTCGCCGCCCAGGCTTTAAACCTGACCTTAGACGAGCTGCTAACTATCTATCGCGTGCAATTCCCGGTGATGCGACAGTACGAACGCGATACTTGGTATGACGCCAGGGGCCGCATCGTCTTTACCACTAGCAAAGGTCTAGTTGGCGTTGGCCTGCCGCGTAAGGCCGGCAAGCGCGATGCTGATTGTACTGTTCGTTTACCTGGCTGTAGTGAGAAAACTCGCCGCCTCGGTTGGGAAGATGTGCAACCCAAAGATGGCCAGCCCCAAGTCCCTGACGGCACCGTTATCGAGCGGCCCATACTCGACGACACTCAGCCCGGTGGCCCGGCTCTACGCACCATTGAATACATTGCGCCCTTCATCTTGGCTGACCGTGAAGCTGACTACCGCGTGGCTTGGGCGCATTTCGAGAAAGCGGCAAGTGACCATGAGTGATTTTGGCAATCTGTTCGCGGTCAAGAGCAATAGCTACGGATCTGCTGTCCACGCGGCCCCCCATACTGAAGTTGATCTTGCCGAGTAAAAAATATGCAGCCACTAATCGTTTCTCAGCAGGTCACTCAGGGCGTCGCAGACTTTCTGCGCACCGCATTCCCGTCCACTACTTCTGGTTTTGAGGGCTTGCTGGAGCGCTTTTTGGCTGAGCGCAGCAATATCTTCAAAGGGCCGTATCTGACGTTGCCACTGCCATTTCGCAAGCAACTAAATGGCGGTTTACCAGCTTTTCCTTGGTTACCCGCCAGCTTTGTGCCCCATGCACATCAGGCCAAGGCTTTTACGCGGCTGGCGGGCTCAGAGGCTCAATCCACGTTGGTGGCAACGGGTACGGGGTCGGGTAAGACCGAGTGCTTTCTATATCCGATCCTTGAGCATTGTCGTGTGGCGCGTGCCGAGGGGCGGCGTGGCATCAAGGCGATAATCCTGTATCCCATGAATGCCTTGGCCAGCGACCAATCTGGGCGCGTGGCCAAGGAAATCGTTAAGGCCGCTGGCCTTAGTGGGATTCGTGCAGGCTTGTACGTGGGCGATGCACCGGCTATCGAGTCGCAAACGGTCGCCCAATTGAGCGACGGTAGTTATGCGGTGATCACTGACCGCAATGCCCTGCGTGAAAATCCGCCAGATATTCTGCTGACCAACTACAAAATGCTGGATTTTTTGCTGCTGCGTGCAGCTGATGCCCCTTTGTGGGCGCATCAGCTGCCAGACACGCTACGTTATTTGGTGGTGGATGAGCTGCATACGTTTGATGGTGCGCAGGGTACTGATCTGGCCTGTTTGATTCGCCGTCTCAAGGGACGTCTGAATGCGCCGCCAGGCCAGTTGGTGTGCGTCGGTACTTCGGCAACGTTGGGCGATGATGGCGTTAGCGATTTGCTGGACTTTGCCGGTGATGTGTTTGGTGAAGTGTTGGATGACAGTGCGGTTATCTCCGAGGACCGCGAGTCGGTTGGGGATTATCTCGCTGAAGCCCTGGTTGAGTTCACCCAAAGCCCGCAGCCCAGTGATCTGCATACCTTGGCCCCCGAGAACTATGACGACCTGAGTGCCTATCTGGCGGCCCAAGCACCCTTGTGGTTCGGTGAGCCTTGCTCGGTCGCGCAGGCAGAGGATTTTGCTTGGCGCTGTGGCTTGGGTAAGGACCTGAAGAGCCACTTTGCCTTCCAGAATCTTTTGCGTGATTTGGAGCGTCTTGGACCAAAGTCCGTGTTGCTGGATGACCTGTTAGTGCTGCTCAAGCGCCGTTTGCCGAGCTGCGATGATGAGCGCTTTGCGTTACTTTGGTTGTCTAGCCTGCTGTCGTTGGTAGCGCATGCACGCCAGGATGCACATCAGAACTTTTTCTTGCAGGTGAAGGTGGAAATCTGGCTACGTGAGTTGCGCCGCATGGTGGCTGTGCTGGATGCTGAGCCGCAGCTTCGGCATCACGATGACTTACGTAAAGTCGATATGGAGCGGCTGCATCTGCCGGTGATCCATTGCCGCGAGTGCCACGCCACCGGCTGGGGTTCTACGCAACAAAAGATCAGTCCCAATCAACTGACCCATGACCTGCAGTCGTTTTACAGCGCGTTCTTCGCCGAGGATGTGAGCACCCGTTTTATTTTTCCCTCCAGCGCGGGGGCGAACCCCACAGTGTTCCAGCGCAAGCAGGTATGTCCTGCGTGCGGCACCTTGCATCAGGCATCGCAAACCGAATGCTCACACTGTGAGGATCAGCCTTTGCTGGCAGTGGATATTGCCAGCAACCTGCGTGAAGGTATGCGCAATGGCGCGAAGTACACCAAATCGCACCATGATTGTCCTTTCTGTGCCGGTTATAAAACGCTGACGATTGTTGGTTCGCAAGCGGCCAGTCTGGCGGCGGTGATGGTGGGACAGTTGTTTGCAACGCGCTTCAACCCGGACAAAAAGCTGATTGCTTTCTCTGACTCGGTACAGGATGCGGCGCATCGTGCAGGATTCCTTGCCGCGCGAACCTGGCGAATGAACTTACGGGCGGCGTTGGCGCAGGTAATTGCTGATGCCTATGCAGCTGGGCGACCTGTGACACTGGAAAATTTGCCAACAGTATTCGCGCAACGTTGGCGCACGGCGCTAGGCGATGGTCATTACATTGCTAACTTCCTGCCGCCGCAAATGCAGTGGCTACGTGATTACGAGTCCCTGATGGAAGAGGGGGCGCTGCCTGAAAGCAGCAACCTACCTGGCGAATTGGCGAGGGTGTTGCCTTGGGTGCTCAATGCAGAATTTGGCCAGGATGCTCATATTGGCCGCACTCTGGTAGCGACGGGAACTGCTTGCGTAGTGCCACTTGCAGGCAAGTTAGACGAAGCCGCTCAATGGCTGTTGCCACGTCTACGTGACACGCTTGAACCGTTAGCCGCCGCGCAGTTGGACGAAGTTGTTGTTTTACTACGCGGGTTACTGGAAAACATGCAGCGCATCGGGGCTTGGCGTGATCAGGAGCTAGGGTTTTATGCGCGAATGGGTAGCAGCCCTTGGGGGTATAAGAAGAATCCAAGCCAGTTTAAGCTTCTAACCAGCCCTCGGCCTCCGAGGTTTTTGACACTGGCAGAGTTTGGTCGCTGCGTCAGTGTAACTAAGAGCCATGCCCGTTTGTTTAGCGACTGGGCGTTCAAGGCATTGCCTGCTTTGCATAAACTGGCGCTGGGCACGGATGCCTTGATTGCACCGCTTTATCGACTTGCTCTTGAGGCATTGGAAAACGTTGGCTTAGCAGGTTTTGAGGAGGCCACCGAGAAACCGGATATCCGTGTATGGGGGCTGGAGCCCTCTGCTTTCCACGTTATCTTGGGGGGCAAGGTGTGGCGGTGTGCCAGCTGCCACAGCACCACACTCTCTGGTCCAGAGGATGATTTTTCTGAGCAAGCGTGTCGCCGTGTCGGTTGTCGGGGCGAGTTGCACGCACTAGATGTACCCGGTGATTTTTATCGCAAGCTCTACCTGAATGCGGATATTCGGCGGGTAGTGGCGCACGAGCATACTGGTTTACTGCCGCGAGAAACGCGCGAGGCGGTAGAGCGCAACTTTAAATCCAACAGTGATCGCCCCGTGGGCATTAATGTGCTCTCCGCGACACCCACTCTTGAGATGGGTATCGATATCGGCGACTTGTCCAGTGTGCTGCAATGTTCGATTCCTCCACAGCAGGCAAACTACATTCAGCGAGCAGGACGGGCGGGGCGTAGCACGGGTAATGCGTTGCTGATGAGCATGGCGAACAGCAAGCCGCATGACCTGTATTTCTGGGATGACCCGAAAACCATGATTGCAGGTTCCGTGCAGGCACCTGGGGTTTTCCTTAACGCCTCGGCGGTACTTGAGCGTCAACTTACAGCGTTCACTCTAGATTGTTGGGTGCATGAGAACGGGCGGGCGGCGCAGATCCCTTCGGAAATTCGTGGGGTGTTCACTGCGATCAATAATCAGACCACCAGCAAATTTCCTTACCCTTGGTTGAGCTATGTGGAACAGCACCAGGCATCGCTACTTGAGCGGTTCCTGCGCTTGTTCAATCAGGGGGAGTTGTGCCCTTTGAGCGACGGTACGTGCCAATGGCTCGCAAATTTCATTCAGGGCAGCAGCGGTGATAGCAGTCCGTTGGCGTACAAGATCGTCAACCGTTTGCAGGGCATTGCTAGTGATGTTGAAAGCATCAAGCGCAAACGTGAAGCCGCAGTGAAGGAGATCGATAAGCTGCAGGCATTGACGGTGCGTGGTGAGGATCAGGATCTGGAGTTGGCGCGACTGCTTCAAGATCGAACTGCGCTTTCGCGTTTGATTGGCAGCATTGAGGGTAAGGCTACGCTCAATGTGCTGACTGATGAGGGCTTGCTACCCAACTATGCGTTCCCGGAGCAAGGTGTGCTGTTGCGCTCGATCATTGTGCGCGATTCAAAGCCTGGAACATCCGCTCCTGATCCACTGACCTTCGAATATGAGCGTCCTGGATCAACGGCCATCACTGAGTTGGCACCGAACAACACCTTTTATGCCGAAGGCAGGCGGGTGGTGATCAACCAGATCGACGTATCGAAGATCAAGCCGGAGCACTGGCGTTTCTGTAGGCAGTGCTCCTATACCGAGCCGCTGTCCTCGGGTGATCAACACCCTAACTGCCCACGATGTGGCGATACGCTGTGGCGCGACAGTGGGCGCGTACACGAGATGCTCCGCTTGACCACGGTATTTGCCCGCACGCTGGATCGCGATAGCCGTATTGCTGACGACTCAGACGAGCGTCAGCGCGGCTTTTATGTGCGCCAGGCTTTGGTGGATAGCCCGCCTGATGCGGTGCGTCAGGCTTTTGTGATTGACGAGCAGACATTTCCTTTCGGCTTCGAGTTTCTTGATCGAGTGACTTTTCGCGAGGTGAACTTTGGCGAACAGTCAGCGGAAGGCATGCCGATGGAGATCGGCGGGAAGGAACTCAGTCGCCCTGGTTTTAGCATCTGCCCCGAGTGCGGAACCTTGCAGCGCAAGCGCAAGGCCGAAGAGCTGTATCGCAACCATTCGTCCTGGTGCGCGAAGCGCAAGAACCCCGAGGCGAGCACGCAGCAGTGCGTGTTCCTCTACCGCGAGTTCACTAGTGAGGGCATTCGTCTATTTTTGCCCGAGGTGGGTTTTGCCGATACCAACGAGGCCCTGCTGAGTTTTGTGTCGGCTCTGGAGTTGGGGTTGGCGCGGCGTTTTAGGGGAGCAGTGGACCATCTGCGTATTGCCCTAGATATGCGTATGGCTGCGGGCTCAGATACGCCGCGTTGTTATCTGGTGATCTACGACAGCGTGCCGGGTGGCACCGGCTATCTCAAGGAATTGATGCGCGCGCCGGAACCGCTGTTGGAAGTATTCGACATTGCACTGCAAGCCCTCAATAGCTGTACTTGCAACCAGAATGCGGACACCGATGGCTGTTATCGCTGCTTGTACCGCTATCACAACAGCCATGATCGTAAGTCTATCTCGCGACGTACAGCACAGAAGTTGTTGGGTGAGGTGATGCAGTACAAGGGTGCACTGAAGCCAGTTACCCATCTGGCCGACGCCCAGCCAGCTAACCAGTTACTGGACAGCATGCTGGAGAAGCGGTTTGTCGAAGCGCTGCGCCGTGAGCATGAAGGTGAGAAGTTCAAGCTGAGTGAGCTGTTGTTCAAGGGCAAGGCGGGCTATCAGATACAGGCTGGCTCGCGTCGCTGGCGGATGGAGTTGCAGGTCAATCTGGGAGCCAGCGAAGGTGTATTGATTCCGTGCAAGCCTGACTTCGTGTTCTGGCCAGACGATGCCGCCGACGACCTGCCCGTGGCGGTCTTTGTTGATGGTTGGCAGTACCACAAAGACATCATTACTACCGATATGGCCAAACGTATGGCGGTGGCCAAGAGCGGGAAGTTCTCAGTCTGGACGCTGACCTGGGATGATGTCGAATGCGCTTTGCAAAACCAGGTATTACCTACGCCATTGCCTTGGGCAACTTTGCTTAATGATGATCCGCAGCAGGTAGTGCAGAAGCTGTGCGCGGCACAGGGCATCGCAACACTCTCCAATTTCAAATCGTTGCCGTCCTTTAGCCAGCTGCATCAGCGTTTAGCCCATGGGCAACACCAAGCGCTCGGCAAATTGGCCGTCTCCCTGGCTGCGGGAATGTTGATGCCGCCGGGGGACACTACTGCGCTTCAAGTCCTGCGCGAAGGGGTTTTCTGGCAGCGTTTGGATGAGCTGGGTCTGCTACCTGACCTGCAAATGCATAGGTTGAGCCAGCGTCAGCTCGGTACAGCCTGGATGCTGGCCATTGCCATGCACCCGGAGCATCTGAAGCACGTGATGACGGGCAATGGCTCTGCAGACTCTGAACCTGTTCTGGTTGGCGAGTGGAAAGAAGATGGCCTGCCCGAAAGCGAGCTTCAGTTACGCTGGCAGCAACTTTGGCAGGCACTTAACTTATTGTTGCCGCTGAGTCAGATTTGGGTTGGCAACGCTGAAATGCCAGGGTTACCTGCGCTGCAGGATTGTTCTGCGCTCAAAGCAAAATCCGGCGGGCTGTCTGAGGCCTGGCAGGAAGCGCTGAGTCTAGCTGCACATGAAGTACAGTCTTGGGGCTTGGCTCTGGCTGGTCTGGACGTAACCGCCCCAGAAGTGGGCTATGAGTTGATGGATGAAAAAGGCCGCGTAATAGCAGAAGCCGAATTGGCTTGGCCAGATGTTTGTACCGCCGTACTACTGCCAGATTCTGGACCAGTGGCTGCGCTTTTTGCTGGCCAAGGTTGGCATTCTTTTACCGCTGACGGCAGTGAGTTGCCTGATGAGCTGAGAACCCTTTTGATGGAGACACTGGCATGACGCTGGCACTCAAGATTGCAATGTCCGATGACTTCCTAAAGTCGTTTTCAGCAGTTCCTCGCTCTCACCAGCAGGCGGTGCTGACCTTCGTTGCAAAGTTTCGTCAGAACCCAATGGCAACCGGTATCAATTATGAGCGCATTCACGATGCCGCCGATCCGAACATGCGTTCAGTTCGAATCAACGACAACATGCGTGGCATTGTTCTCAAGCCGGATGTGGGCAATGTGTATTGCCTGTTATGGGTCGATCAGCATGACGATGCCTATCACTGGGCACGTCGCCATCGAGTCGCTATCCACCCGGATGTTGGCAGTATTCAGGTTTATGCAGTTCAGGAGGCTGCTGACACGACTGCATCTGACACACCGGCTGAGGTGCGAGTAGCAGGTTTGTTCGATGCACTCAAAGACCGTGAAATTCGCCGCCTGGGTGTACCTGACGACCGGCTGGAAGCTGTGCGTTCCATTACTAATGAACGCGAGCTTGAGGCGTTGGAAGCACAATTGCCCGATGAGGCATACGAAGCGTTGTATCTGTTTGCTGCAGGCGAGCCTTTCGACAAGATTATCAGTGATCAATCCGCGCCGGCGGCGGTCGACCCTGCGGACTTTGGGGCTGCGCTGGAGCGCGACAGCTCACGCCGTCATTTCGTGGTGCTGACTGACGACAGCGATCTGGAAGCTTTACTGGCCGCACCTCTAGAGCACTGGAGGGTCTTCCTGCATCCAAGCCAGCGTAAGTTGGTGGAGCGCGACTGGAATGGTCCTGTGAAGGTGACCGGTGGCGCAGGTACTGGTAAAACCGTTGTAGCCATGCATCGCGCTGCAAGACTTGCACGACAATACGCGGACTTGCCTGGTCGTCCTGTGCTGTTTACCACGTTCACCAAAACCCTGGCTGAGGACATCCGCCAGCATTTGGCTCTGCTGTGCACACCGCAGGAGCTGGAGAAAATTCATGTGGTGAACCTGGATCAGTGGGCTTCCAGTCTTCTGCGTCGTTTTGGTTACCCACATAACCTGTTGTACAACGAAGGCGACCGTCGCCGCTTCTGGCAAGCAGCCTTGTCGGCGATGCCAGCATCGATTGATCTTAGCTTGCCGTTCATGCGTGCGGAATATGAGCGAGTAGTGTTACCTCAAGCCTGCGAAACTGCAGAGGACTATATGCGTGCCAGTCGAGTAGGCCGCGGCGGTCAGCTTGGTCGTGCGATGCGTAAGTCTATCTGGCCGGTGTTTGCCGAATACCGCGCCCAACTGCAAGCAGCCAACTTGCGCGAGCCTGAAGAAGCCTTCCGTGAAGCTTGTCAATTGCTAAGGAAGGAGCAGCCAGCACTGGGTATTCGTTCCATGGTGGTGGATGAAGCTCAGGACATTAGCAACGCCGGCTTTGAGCTTATCCGAACGGCAGTAGGGGAAGCCGAAAACGACCTGTTTATTGTTGGTGACGCTCACCAGCGTATCTACCGGCACAAAGTAGTGCTTAGCAGAGTGGGTATTGAAGTTCGCGGCCGCAGCCGTAACCTGAAGGTGAATTACCGAACCACCGACGAAATCCGTCAATGGGCCTGCGCTCAGCTTGAGGGTTGTGCAGTCGATGACTTGGATGGCAACGCGGATTCTCTGCGCGGTTACCGGTCTCTGACTCATGGTGATGTGCCGGACATCATTGAGTCGTCTTCCGCCCAAGAGGATACGCCGCATATACAGGCGATCCTTAAACAATTGCAAGACGATGGCATGGAGCCTCGACAGGTTTGTATCACAGCGCGAACCAATGACGATCTGGACAACATTGCTCGGGCTCTGCAGCAAGCGTCTATTGTTCACTTGAAACTGGACAACTCAACCTCTGACGATTCGGCACTACCGGGCGTTCGCCTGGCCACCATGCACCGCATCAAGGGGCTTGAGTTCAGCGTAGTGATCGTTGCTGCATATAAGGGAGCGGCTAGTTACGCTGAGCAGTTCAGTCGCGATGAGGATGCTGGCGTGACGGAGGATACGGAAACCTCCGAGCGTTGTTTGCTGCACGTTGCGGCAACGCGAGCGAAACGCAATCTGTTTCTCTTGGTTCGTCCTTCATCTGCTTGAGGGGGCTGAAGCGTCCCGCTAAGCGGCCTTCAAGGAACGTAGTCAGCTAGGAAGACGTGGAAATGACGACTGGATTCAAACTCAAACGCGCCTTTTTCAACGAGTCAAAAGGCAAGATTGGTGAGATTGCGCTTTTTCAAGCATTCATCCGCGCCTTCAATGTGCTCGGATCTGACGCTTTGGCAAAGGAATATCATGGTAGCCGATATCAGGTTACGTTTAACGCAGCCCGGGGGGCTGGACGTCCAACCCCTCGCTGCGAGTTATGCGACGTAATGATTGTTCATTACCCGGCAAACAACGCTAGTGCAGCTCGTATTACTTTCAACCAGGCAAAGGTCACCACGAAAGCTCTTAGTTGTAGTCGTTCCTCCATTGCGGCGGGCCCCGAAAGCTTTCGTGCGAACCTCGAGCAGTGGGACCTGCTTTCAAATCGGCCATCCATAAATCCTGCGACAAAGACATTCAATCCACCAATAGACTTGCTTTCTGGTGCGATTCTTCCATCTGTTGGTACGTTTGGTGTCTTTTATCCTTCAGGCGCAAGTTTCGACTTTGCTTACTTTGTGGCAAGCGAACTCACGCCGCTCACCAACGGTTACAGGCGATCCGGAACTCTTCAATGGGCAGCCCCTTTAAATGTGACCCGCAGTATTGCCGGTCATGAAGAAGTGACGGGAACTTGCTGTCTCCTTACATTCGGAGACGCTTTAGAGCAGAGCCAGATTGGTACGCCTATCATGCCGCTTTTGTACGGTGCTGCTGGTTCGGCTCAAATGCGAGGTTGGTTGACTAGAGTTCTTTTGTCGCTCCGTCGAGAACATCCAGATTCTCAGCTACCGGACGAGCTATTGAGCGGGCTGGAGTTGAGAAGCGTTGCCGAGGAACGAAATCCCATTATTCATGCCGGAGAGCCATCGCCACCTCGAGCAGTCATATTGGTAAGAACGTAAGGTGAAGATCGCCTTCGGACGGGCGCTATAGCATGTTCAGAATCAGATCAGCCACGCAGTCAGCTGATCGCCAAAACTGCCTGATCGCCGACTCCCCCTAGGTACGCGGAGAAATTGCACACCAATCCTCTGGAGCAGTTGTCTGCAGGACGCGGACTAGGAAGCAGAGGAATGGGGTAGCGAGTAAAATGGGGGTGAGGCAGTAAAGGCGGATGCCAGGCAAGGCTTTAGCCACGAATTCTCGGTTGAGCATTAAAAACCAGACAACCCACCTCAGTTGTACAACCAAGGCTCCAATTCAGTCAGGTTTTTCACCACAATCTGCTGCGCTTCAGGCCGGGGCTCCATTTTTGTAGGGTCAATCTGATATCGCTGTAATACATATTTCACCAGCGCCCGGCGTGTAGGGATCAGCAGTTGGCCGTTTTGCATACCGAAATCGGCTTCGATGATTGCCTTCTGTGCGGCTGTCAGTCGCGAGTCGGGCTCGATGATCACCGTCACCTCGTTATTCCAGACTTCGTCTCCATCAATCCCGTTCTCGGAGTTGCCATCCAGTTCGGGATGGCCGCGCAATCGACTCAGCACGAAGTCACGATACTGGTTGTTCTTCTCGCAATAGGCGCGTACGTGCCAACGCATACCGGTATAGACCAGGGTGTGTGGTGCGATGAGCCGACCTTCTGGGGCGGGGTTGGCCAGTGACACGTATTCAACTTCAAGGCGCATGCTTTCTCGACAGGCTTTGAGCAATGGCCGCAGGATTTCTGCGCGAATCGTCCGGTCCGGAACTTCCAGTACCTTGGTGTGGGCATAGGCCAGGGCCAGGCCTTCGATGTGCGGAGCCCGCTCGTTGTTCTGATAAAGCAGGTGTAGATAGGCGCTGGCACTGTCGTCGATGAACAACGGCTTGAAGTGCTTGCTCGGCACGTAGCCCTTGAGTTGCTTGTCATATGTCAAGTTTCGGGGCGCATGTTCAGTGATGTAGGTGTTGATGTCCTTGGACGCCTGCTGACGACTGATGCCGAAGCTCTGGATCAAGTGTCCCGTGGTCAGGCGGCCTTCCCACCATGCCACGGTTTCGATCAAACGATAGCGAAGTGCCAGATCCCAGCGAACCTGCTTGATGTCTTGTTGGCGTTTCATGACCCCTCCATGTGCGTGAATACTTTACCTGTATAAGTCTACATTCTATACGTGTAAGGAAACACTACATATTCTTGCCCCGTCTTCGAGATCAATCGAACTCACGAAAAGGATAGGGAAATGACAACGTCGGATGCTATTTCGACAGGGGCTCTGCTGGCGATGGGCGTCATCGCGTTGGTGCTGATCATCCAGTGCTGGAAGCTCTACGACATCGGCCAGATGATCCGCGATTGCAAAAACGCGACCCGCTGGCTGCGGATCTGGGAAATGGAAAACCGCGAACTGCGCTCGGCCCTGCGTGCCGAAAAGGCGCACGTCGAGCAGTTGCAGAGAAAGCTGGTGGTGCTGCAAGCCATGATCCCGGCGGCGTAAGGAAACGGACATGAACAGACTCGACCGAATCAAAGGCTGCCTACTGGGTGGCGCAGTGGGGGACGCATTGGGCGCCCCCGTCGAATTCCTCGATTGGAACGCCATCCGCGCCAGTTTCGGACCACAAGGTATCGTTGATTTCGCCCCCGCCTACGGCATCAAGGGCGCCATTACCGACGACACACAAATGATGCTATTCACGGCCGAAGGTCTGCTGCGCGCTTACGTTCGTGGCAGCTCGCGGGGCATTTGTCATGTGCCTGGCGTTATTCACCATGCGTTGTTGCGCTGGCTGATGACCCAGGACTATCAACCCTCGACTCACGTCACCCTCGACGGCTGGCTGGTCAAGGAGCGTGATCTATGGTCCAGGCGAGCACCGGGCAACACCTGCGTCAGCGCGCTCAAGGCCAGTCAGCGATTTGGCTTCTTCGCGCAAAACAACAGCAAAGGCTGCGGCGCGATCATGCGCGTCGCCCCTTGCGCCTTCTTCGGCAACGCCTTCAAGTACGCCGCTGAATCCGCACGACTGACCCACGGCCACCCAACCGGCTACATGGCCGCTGGGCTGTTCGCCGACATCCTGCAACGCATGACCGACCGCCAGGACAGCCTTGAGCAGGCCCTCACCAAAAGCCTGGCCGAACACGGCGGCAAGCCAGGCATGGAAGAAACCCGCGCCATCCTCGAACGCGTGCTCTTCTACTTCTACGAAGGCTACCGCCCAACCCCCGAACGCATCGACGAACTCGGCGGCGGATGGGTCGCCGAACAAGCCCTGGCCATAGGTATCTGGTGCGCCCTGACCGCCACTTGCCTGGAGCAAGGCATGATCACCGCTGTCAACCACAGCGGCGACAGCGACAGCACCGGTGCCATCGCTGGCCAACTGCTCGGCGCTCGATACGGCTCGGCAGCCATCCCTGCGCGCTGGTACCAGCACCTGGAAATGCGTCAGGTGATTGAAAAAATCGCCCGGGATATCGAACGCGTGCCCAGGGATTATTTGGGCTACGCAGGGGAATTTGATCGCGCCATCGAAGCGCAATATCCAGGGAGCTGAACATGCCAATACAACCTCATCCGTTCACCTTCAAATGCAGCGCGTGCGGCTGGAAAAAGACCGTCGGGCCGAAGAGCGATTGCCTGGGGCCGGGGGATTGGTTTGGGCTGTGTCCGCAATGCGGGAGCGAGGCGATCACCATGAAGCCCGCCACACGCGTTGAGCAACTCTTGATCGGGGTGTGGCCCCGGCGTTAGACCTTTGTTCAGGGAGTGGTGATGGCATTTCGGTATCTTGCTGGGCATAATCCTACTGCCGTTGCCGTAGCAGATTGAAGTGATCTGTGCACAGGGAAGCGCTTGCGGCATCCCTCACGCCAGCCTCAAGCGTTCTGCGTTGCGGTCATCCTTGATGATCACGACCCTGCTGCCATTACCTGTTCGCCCCACAGTGGCGAACGTCCAATCATCCTGTACGGAGTGAGTCGGCTCGTCCCGACATCCTTCGTCAAGCAGTCAGGTGAAATATGGGTGTCATCCTAGGCGCTGTAGTGTTCCTGCTCATACTCGGAGCAGTTGTTGGCCTTGTTGAAAAAGGCGCAGGTTCAAAAGCGATTCGTCCCTATCTGGGACTACTGCTCATCGCCGCTCTGATCGCCGGAATGGGAGTGGTACTCGGGTTCATGTTCCGAGGGGTCGAAGAGTACTTCTTGATCGCCGCCAAAGGCGTTGCGGTGTTCACTGCGGTGGTGCTGTGTTTGCAACTGATCGGCGTGGTTGCGAAGAAGTTTTTTGTTTCGCAATAGCGAAGTCAATTCAACGGTGACTTAGGTCGGGTAGGTAATGGGCTCCGCTATCAGCCCATTACTGTCGCAATCTAAATGCTGAGCTGCCGTTCGTGCAGATCAGCTCACCAAGCTCAGTGCATTTGCTTGAGTCTGATCAGTGCGATCTGAACCACGCACGGCATTGTGATTCTGTACGCCTGTGCCGTAAGGCTGTAAGTTGCCCAGACACCTGAAAGTGCCAGGCCAATGGGTCCCAGCGCCGTAGCCCCCCCCTGCCAGCTACCGCAGTCAATCCGGCTGTGGCGCCGCTGCCCAAGGTGTTAGCTGCCAATGCGTTGGACAGCAGACTGGCTGCGGTGATCGAAATCGAACCTGGCCCAAGGTTAAAGGCCGCGCGCAGTTCTTCAGGCGTACCGGTCAAATTTCTCTGCTTCTCAAGGCTGTGAATCAGCGCCTTTCTGTCGGCAGCACTTGTACCGCTGACAGTGAGCTTCCAGAGCTTGCCCAGGATATTTCGTTCGATGTCGGGTAACGACTCGCCGTCCGAGCGTTTTACCGAGAGGTGGTCAGCGACGTCGAATACGATCTCGCTGTACGAAACACCGTTGCTGCGAAACAAATTGACGAGACTATTCCCACCGAAATGCTGAAGCTCTCGGATCAACGTTCGTAGCACCAAGGGCGTGTAGGTGCCTTGTGTTCTCGCGTTGATCAGCGCTTTGCAATTCTCTTTGGAAAGTGAAACACGTCCCTTTCCACAGTCGGTGATGTAGTCGATCAGTGGAGCGATATCCTCATTGCTCGCTTGGATCAGAAGGTCCAGCAGGTCATCGTCATACTTGATGTCGATCTGTTTTTCAGCATTCACTGTCGATATTTCCACCGCCGCCACTCTCGATAAATGTTGACGAGCGAAAGGCGCGCTCGATTCATGGGAGGTTACTTGAGTTGTGCCATGACATCCGCCAGCGCCTTGTCAGCACTGGCGTTGCTTTTTTCTCCCTCGGCCAACAACGCCTCTGACTGCCGAAGGTTGTGCCGACTTTTACCGGCTGCCATGACTCGGTTCATGCAGTGCATGGTGTCCCGATAACCCTGCTCGATCCACGAGGGAATTTTTTCGCTGTCAAAGCCCAACAAATCGCGGCTGCCACCCAACGGCCCTGCTGCACGAGACAAGCTCTCTTGGGGGCGTATCTCAACGATGGTTGCGTTCGGGAAGTCTTGGCGGCTCCATGGTGAGCCGTTACTCAGGTGCGTCACGATGATCAGATTGCAACCGGCCTCAAGCAATGGAGTAATCGGGGTATTGCCCTGCATGGTTTGCCAGCCACCCTGGCCACCGTCTGAGTAGAGGGACCCGTTGGTTTGTCGGGGTGCGAACAGCAAGGGGATGGCGGCCGAAGCGAGCAGAATATCTTTCTGCTGTTTAGGGGGCTGGGACTGAATATGGACGAAGTCTGAGTCAGGAGTGTCTGCGAAGCCAAGTTCTGCCCTCAATGCGGCCGCCAGGTCGTTCAGTCCGCCGAGGCTTTTATAGATGGAAATATAGAGTGGAAGACCTGTGGCCAGATTCTCAGGCTGCAGGTATTCGTCCATCAGGCTTTGTAGCTGGCCATCACACAACAAACCGCCGTCTAACGCGCTAAACGCTTCTGGCACTTCGTAGCCGTAGTGCTGAGCCGCTGTCCGCGAGGCGCGGACAATGACGTCCACAGCGCCCACGCCGTACATTTTCAGGCCCGCAGAGACCAGAAGGCTGAGATAACTCGGGAGCTTCAGGTCGATCGGAGAGCGCTCGGCCAGCCGCCCCCAAAGCTCTTCCAAACGTGCGATACCTACGTCCAGCGAAGGGGCAGAAGCCAGCACACCGCCGTTGAGTGCGCCGATACTTGCGCCTGAAACTGCATCTATCTGAGTTCCCAGTTCCCGAAGTGCCCTGAGCACGCCTACTTGATACGCACCCTTGGCGCCTCCTCCGGAGAGCACCAGACCTACTTTCATTCCATCAGACATGACTGACCTCCAGAAACAGCTCTTGGATCATCGCTTCGGTCATGCGCTGGGTGGAGCTGAGTCGTGGCATATGCAGCGGAAGCTCATCGGGGCTCTGGGAGGCAGCGAATATGAACGGAGACTTGTGTGCGTCATACCAGTCACCCATGTACGCCAGCGCTTCACCCGCTTGCGGGACGACATCACGGCCTTTTGGTTGGGCCAGCCAGCGCTCGCGGGTCGCGACGCGTTCGACTCTGTTAAGCCCTGCGTCGTTAGTGACTTCGGTAATGATTCTGTTCGCCAGATCTTCCAGCAACCGCTGGCGATCTTGCCCCGAGGATTGGCGACTGTAATCGCCGAAGGTCCCCCAGTGCAGCTCTTCGAGCGCGGCGTAGCAGCGACCGGATAATGAGAAGCTGTTGTAGCGTCCGGCGCCCCACTTGTTAAACACGCTGTCCAGATGGATTTGCGCGCGCTGCACGAAATCGATGCGTGCCACTTCTTTATCGAGTACCGCGCAGCGATCATCCAGACGATGAGCCAAGTTGTCGAGTTGACGGCGAGTTTCAATCGAATACGTGCCGATTTTGGTCATATCGAGCTTTAAACCGTTAACGCGCTCGTTGACTTGATGAACGGAGAAGTTGGTTTTGGAAAGCGACTCGCTGAGATCTTGAAGCCAGTTCAAAGCGCCTTCCACGCCATCAGTCAAAGAAGCGTTGATCTCTGCCTGATGACGAGCACCCTGGCCGGTGAATCCATCATAAAGGCGAGCGGCAAATCCAGTGCGCCCTTTGAGGAATACTTGCCGCTCACGGGCAACGTCAATGCCGTTGGCGAAATCCACAACGAATTTTTCTGGTAAACACGTCAACACCTGACAGATTTCAGAGGCTGAGTCGATGGGTTGTTGTTCACTCATACCAAGGCTCCGGCGTCTGTCGGATACATATGTTTCGCGTCGTCCTTGAGCTCCATGCTGTCAGCCAATAGCGCAGGCACAAAACGCGTTAAACCGGTGAGGCGCTGCTTGAGCTCTTCCTGTTCGGTCTTGCTGCTTTCCTGATCACGAATACCCTGCAGAAGGTCGCCGCGGATGTGTTCAACTGTCTTGATGAACTCAGCGAAGAAACTGTCCACGGTGACGTTAAGCGGGGCTTCGATGGATTTCGCGATGGTGTCGTCAAGGCCTCTGAAAACGTTCGAGATGGATTGAGAAATCTTCGCTTTGATCTCGTTGATATTGACTTCAAAGTACTGCTCGGTCGCCTTGTACTCATCCCATCCCCAATCGCTGCTATTAAACCAGCTGCACACCGTACCCCAGGCACCCGATGAGCGACGATAACGAGTCACCTGCTTTTCCTGCTGGCTGACCATGTTGGTCAACGTATCGACAGCGTTCAAGTTCAGGGTCAGCGAACTGGCATCGGGAATTTTTACCGCCACCGAAAAACCATCCACCGCCATGCGATGATTCAACCCGTCGGTGATTTGTTGAGCCTTCAAGATGACGTTCATCGCGAAGTTTTTCTCAAACTCAGTCAGGATTTTTTGCATGGCCAGAACCATTACCTGTTCTGCGCTACTCATTTCTTTGCCGATGGCACGCTGTATTTTGCTGACAAGCTCTCCAGCATCTTTGGCTGAATCGAATTTCATGATCGGGCTTTGCGGGTCGAAATCCGGCTCCTGATCCACTTTGCGTCGGGATGCAGAAGGAAGTGTTCGCTGGTCAGCCGGCAGCCGGGCGTTCATTGCCCCTATCAATCCACCCAAAAAACCTCCAAGGGACACGGTGTTAGTCAGCTCTTTCTGCCGAGCCTCTGCCTGCTCACCTTCGATGCGCTTGCCTTCCTTGAAATAAAAGTCGATCGCCGCTTCGGTTTCGGATTTGATCTTGGAGAACATCGCTTTCGTTTGCTGATCGATCCCGTACAACGTCTCTTTCGCATCTTCTTCCGTCTGCGACCTGATCGTTTCGATCTTGTCGATGTCGCTCTTCAAGGACGTAATCTGCGCCATCAACGCTTTTGCACTCTTCTCCAGAGCAGTCTTGCGAACCCCCAGAAATGTACCGGCGGCTTCAGCCAGATTGATCAGCTTCGACGCTGCTGAGTCCAGGGCATACGAGGCTGCACTGGCGTGCGCTGTCTGGATGACGTTCTTCAACGGGCTGGCAAACAGGGAATCCTGCCAAAGCGAGTTAGCCGCGCTGATGACTTCCTCCTCATCCCCAAGCTTGCTCTCCCAGCGACGCCCGAGCGCTTCTTCAGCAAAATCGACCACCCAAGGGTGGGTGTTGTGGTCGGGGAGTGTTTTACGCAGGGCAATTTCATGTTTGGCGCGATTGGCCAGATATCCCCAGCGTGAAGATACGGGGAACACGTCGGAAGGTTTCAACAATCCTTCCATCAAGGTATCAGCTACAAAAGACTTGACCTGTTCGGCGTTGTCGCCGTGACGGTCACGCTGGTCAAACTTGTTCACCAAGGTGAAGAGGCGGCCTTGGGCAACGTTGGCAATGTCCTTCAGCTCCTGGCGTACCTGCTCGTCGGCATCCGATTTGAGTTGGGTGAAGTCTAGGACAGCAAGCACGGCGGAAGCCTTTTGCAACTGCTCGGTGAGCATTGCACGCAAGTGCTCCTGCCCCGACTCGTTCGGGCCGGGTGTGTCCAATAGCGTCAACCGGCCGACAGAGTGCTGTACGTCGCCCAAGTGGGCAAACTGCACTTCAATGACGGGCATTTCATGCACTTCATCGTAACTGGCAAACGGGAACTCAGCGTCCAGATCGGCACTGAGCCGAACCAGATCGTTCAACGTCTTCAGAAACCAGAAGATTGATTCCGCGCCTTCGTAGATTTCTTTGAAACGCACCTTTTTTTCGATCAGGGTCAACAGTTCGGCCATGTCCGCATTACTGGTGACGAACGCCTTTTGACCGGCTCCATTCTTCAGCGCTTTACCCAGCGTAAGCATCAGATCGTTGATAGGCCCACTATTCTCGAATTTCAGAATGGGTTCCAGCTGCCCCGGGGTATGACGGATCAGTGTCGGAAGCGCAGTCATTGGACGGTTGCGGTTCGGCAGCACTTCGGTGCCGACAATCGCGTTGATGGTCGTGGATTTACCGGCTTTCATGGTGCCGACAACAGCCAGCACCATCTCCAGGTTTTTCAGCTTGGCCAGCTCGCCGTTCAGGACTTCGATGTCTTTGGCGATCGATTCGCGAGTAAATGTCTGGTGCTCACCTGTCTGCTCGGCGGTCACCACGCCAGGCTCAGTTCTCATCTGATTCAGCAGATCGATTTCCACTTGAAGCAGTCGTTCTGCTTCGTCACGCAACAACTCGATGTTCTTTTCGTGCATGGGACTTCCTTGAGATAGATCGACATGAGAGGCAATGAGTGCTTCTGGGGGATCGCCGGTGCCGGAGGTGATTTGTAGGCTCATACTGCTAACCCGCCGGGGTTCCGTATGCCGTCGCAGCGTGTCTAGTTCGCTGGTCAGCGCCTCGCAAAGGTTGGATCCTACCGGATGAAATGGCACTTCGCCATATGTTCGCGCACGCGCTTTACGTTAGCGGCTTGTCGGCCTTGGAGATGATTTCTTTAGAGGGAGCAGTGACGGTGGAAGGCTGAATTGGGGAGGGGGGTGCCAAGGAGGTACGGATAACGTCAGTCGCCATGGACCCTGAGGACGACCTGGACCTAGCGCTTTTTAGCGGATGATCAGCGAGCAGGGTGGATAACAGCATCCGATAACTGCGCCTGTCATAAGAGCTGGATTGAGGACGTCTCAGCGCTTCAAAGCCTATAGAATCCGACAGGCATGACCCAGAGCCTGTAAGGCCTGCGATGCCATGAGGTTTTCAGACCCTGGCCAAGACCAACCTGAAACCCATAACGGAAAAGCTGAACAAGGTACTGACGACTTTGATTGGCAGCAAAGTCATGGACAAGCCGATGCTTATCGATGTCGAGCAGGCCATCGGGCTGCTGGATATGACTGAGCCAGCCTTCGAGTTTGACGAGGGTTACAGCTTTGACTGGGAAGCTGCCCGCTCAAGCCTGACCTACCTGGCTGGACTGAATAAGTCTAGCCAGACGAACAAGGTCTGGCTGATGACTTACATCGATCGCAATGTAAGTCGCTTGGCTGGAGAAACTTCTCACGCCGAGTACATCGAGCCGGACTCCACTCGCACTGAAGGCAAGGTGCGCAAGGAGTTCGCTCTGGATAATCCCATCCTGATCCTGATCCTGATTCGTCAGAATGGTAATGAAGCACCTCAACGCTGGCGCGGTGGTGCCTTCTGGTAGCCGGTGATCTCTGCCCAGCAGAACACCCCAGCTGCCATCTTCGCCCACGAAACCTTGAATAACGATTGAACGAAGCAATAGGGGCGGGGGGCTGGCATGCTCGGCTGGCTGCATAGTCACGCATGACAAAAAATAAGCGGAGGACTGTACTCACGACCGCCCCGGCATGCGCCCAGGGCAGTCTATCGGACAGAGTGAGCCTAGGGGTTACAGGTAACCTCGTTCAGCCAACGACACGCAGCCTTCATTTCCCACCACAACATGATCCAATATCCGGGTGCCGACCATGTTCAGAGCGCTCTTGAGGGTGGTGGTCAGGGTACGATCGGCTTGGCTGGGGTTGGGGGCGCCGGAGGGATAATTGTGAACCATAATTACGGCGGTGGCGTTGTGCTCTAGGGCGATCTTGACCACTTCCTGAATCGCCCCGGGTTCTCTAGACACCTTGCAAGCTCATTGCGTGACGCTTTTCAAACTCTACCGGTGACAGCTGATTGTTGAAACCATGTCGACGTTTTGAGTTGTAGAACATTTCGATGTAATCGAACACATCGCTACGAGCATCTTCACGTCTGGTGTAAATTTTCCGCTTGATCCCTTCTCGTTTCAGAAGCTGGAAAAAGCTCTCGGCCACGGCGTTATCATGACAGTTGCCTCGACGACTCATGCTGGCAACCAAATTGTTTGCCTTCAAAAAGCTGCGCCAATCGGAACTGCTGTACTGGCTGCCCTGGTCGGAATGAACCATCACCTCTTGCTTCGGTTTACGCCTCCAAACCGCCATCAACAACGCATCAATGGCCAAATCACTGGTCATCTGCGACTTCATTGACCAACCAACGACCTGACGAGAAAACAGATCCAGCACCACTGCCAAATACAGCCAGCCTTCATAGGTACGAATGTAGGTGATGTCGATGACCCAAACCTTGTTGGGTTCTACGACATCGAACTGGCGCTTCAGCAAATTGGGTGAGGCGACCGCTGGCTTACCGCCGTACTTTCCAGGGCGGCGTCGATAACCTGTCTGAGAGCGCAGCCCTTCAAGACGCATCAGCCTTGCCACACGATGGCGCCCGCAAACTTCACCGACCTCGCGCAGATCGTCATGGATTTTGCGATAGCCATAAACGCCGCCGCTCTCCAGCCAGGAATGCTTGATCAAACCCAGCAGTCGCTGGTCGTCTTTAGCACGTGCAGATTGCGGCTCAGACAACCAGGCGTAATAGCCGCTGGGATGGACTTTCAGCGTCAGGCAAAGCCGTCGAATGGAATAGTCGCCGGCTCGCTGCTTGATAAAGGCGTACTTCAGCCGCACTCCTTGGCAAAGTACGCGGCGGCCTTTTTTAAGATGTCTCGCTCTTCAGTAACACGCTTTAGTTCGGCTCGCAGACGACGCAATTCAGCGTGCTGATCTTCGTCTTGCTGCCGTTCTTCTTGAGGTTTGCTGTAGCGCTTTATCCAGGCATAGAGGCTATGCGTCGACACGCCGAGATGGGCCGCCACATCAGCGACAGGCAGCTTCTTTTCGGTCACTTGATTGACCGCTTGTATTTTGAATTCTTCGGGGTAACGCGGGTTGCTCATGGCACCTCCTAATAGGCCTCAGTTTAAGGCAAAGAGGTGTCTAGGAAACCCGGGGCGATTCAGGTTGCAGCTTTTCGATTCTGTCTTTGAATTCGCTTTCGGAGATACTGTGCTCCTCAAGAAACTCAGCGACTGATATAACAAGCCCTTTGTTTTTCATTTTTAATCGTATCCTTGTGTATCGCCGCTAGTCTTTTCTCAGGGCAGTTAGAGTGACTGTCTATATCAGACTGGATAAATGCTTGCCGAGAACTTCCCAAGCCTTCGCCATTTCATTAACATAGCTATGACGCTGATAAGTGCGTTTTACCTTGTTTTCCTCTGTGTGGTTGAGGCAACGTTCAGCCACTTCAGGAAGCACGCCAATAGCAGTCATAATCGTCGCGCCTGTACGCCGCAGGTCATGAGGCGTCCACTTTCCGCCTGGTAGCAACAGTGCTTGGGCTTTTGCGCTACGTCGGCTCATGGAGCCTTGCTCAGGAAGGCGCTGGCGATCTCCTAGCTGCTTGGTTACCGTTTTAGGACATACATGGTCAGTTATGTAGGTGTTCGGGTAGCACCAAGGTGACAGGCTATTAATCTGCTTTACGCGCTTGAAGTGGCTAATGGCAAAGTCTGAAAGGGTGATGCTGTGCGGTTTGCCGTTTTTACTATGCTCGGCTGGAATCAGCCAAGTGCTTTGCTCCAGATCGATATGCTCCCATCGGGCGCTCAGGAGCTCACCAATTCGACAGCAGGTCGATAGGGCAATCCAGATTGCAGCTTCGGTGGTGACTAGCAGTCCTGCATCAGGGGCTTTCTTAGCAAGCAGCTTGATTTCGTCATCACTGAGTACTCGGTCGCGCTCAGTGTCTTTGCCGCCTATCTTAGCTTTGCGGATACTGGCACTGGGATCGTGCTCAATCAGGTCGCGGTCTACGGCAAAGCGGAACATTTGACGCATAAGCGAAAAAACCATCTTGGCCATACGATTTACACCGCGAGCGAGGAGGGCATCTGTCACCTCGGTGATATGACCCTTTTTCACATCAGCGACAGCCAAGTCGCCCAAGAAGGGCAGAACGTCCTTTTCAAACATCCGACGAGCCTCTGCACCCTTGTCCTTGCGGTTGATGAGATCAACCTTAGCCCAGTGCTCGAATAGGTCGGTAACAGTCTTGCGTGCTGCCTGGCGAGCTTGCTCGGCTTCGGCTTCTGCTTTCTCGGCGGTGAGTCGTGCCAATTCACTATCTCGGGCTGCGATACGGGCAGCTTCCTCGGCATCCAGATGTTCACGTAAGTTGCGAGTTCCACTTTGGTAGAGGCGTGACCACTCTCCAGCTTTAGTTCTTGCTTCCTTGAGGGTAAGTCCATCAGTGCCAGTGGCGTCATATGCACCTATGGGCAGAAACACTCTTCCACCGCTGGTGTCGGTATACCTGAAGTAAAACAGGCGCTCGCCATCTGGGCGAAGACGTGCCATGAATCGGCCGCAGCCGCGAGGAGCATCCTCGATCAGCCAGGTTGGTTTGGCTGGTTTTGCGTTCATCTGTTTGTCGGTGATCGTCGCCACTTTCGCTTCCCCAGAAAGGCCAGGCTCCAGATGGTCACCGTTGGGTCACCGTTTCTCGCTGGCTTTGGTAGAATGCTATCGGAAGCGGTTGGACTGTGTAAACTGTATTGGCCTAGTAAATACAGTGCTTTAGGTTTTGTTCACGGATTTGTTTAGACTGGATTGGATTATGGTTTACCTTTATGGGGTGCTAGGGGTAGAGTGTTCGAATCACTCCGTCCCGACCATTATTCCTGAGTAAAGTCAGACATTTGAGCCGATCAACTAGATCGGCTTTTTTGTGCCTGCGCGAAACTCGCGAATAACGCAAAAGCTGATTGGGCGGGTACTTGGAGATGGCTAACTATTTCCATTGGGAATATTCTTGCTGAATGACGAACGACAGACGCCAATTGCTGGACTGGGAGCGCGATGAGTGCGCAGCTTTGAAAAAGGCCCTTGCGGACTACAATTTCGCACGCGCAAAGGACAAGCGCCTCACCCAGGACGAGATAGCCCATGCGGTAGGGATGAGCCAGGGAACGCTGGGCAGCCATCTCAATGGGCACCGACCATTATCCCAAAAACTTGCGGTTTCCATGGCGCAAATGCTCGGCATCCCAATCGGGTGTTTCAGTAAGCGGATCGAAGCCGACATAGGCCGAATGGCCTCTGCCGTTGGCATCAACTCGACAATCGCCGGCGCGAATGTAGACGAGCGCATTCCACCGCGCGGCTTTGACCTCGCTGGTGACGAGAGCTACACCGGCGTGTTGCAACTGAGCGCTCGCGGATCAACCGGTGGCGGCGATGACAACTCGCACGTCGAGATACGTGGTGTGCTGGCTTTCAAGACAGAATGGTTGCGCGCCAACAACCTCAACCAGCGGCATCTGGACGTGATCTACGCCAGCGGCCACAGCATGGAGCCGACCATCAATGATGGTGACGTATTGCTGATTGATGAGTCGAAGATCGAGCCAAAGGACGGCCAGGTCTTTGCCATGCAGAGCGTTTCCAAGGGGACGATCGTAAAGCGCTTGGTGCGGTCCGACGTTGACGGCTGGATTATCCGCAGTGATAACCCTGACAAGACGCGCTACGGCGACGAGGCGCTGCGTGACGGGGAGATAAATGAAATTCGTATCATTGGGCGCGTGGTTTGGCGCGGCGGCGTGCTTTAGTTACCTGAATGCCTTTGCAAGCCTCATCCAGCTCACCAAGCCCGGCCCAGTGCCGGGCTTCTTGTTTCTGCTTGCCACGGCTTCATCCGCAAGCTTGCCACTGAGTGTTTTTTTATCTCCTTGTGAAATAAAATCTCCAATGGAGTTGACATTAATACTTCCATAGGAGATATTTACTCCATCGCCGGGTAACAACCGGCCAGACAGTAGGCAGCGACGAACCGGCCTCCGCGAGCACCGTCCGGTCCTGGAATTTTTGGCTTCCTACACTGACTTGAGCCTCACCCAATGCGAGGTTTGTGATTGCCCACGGAAAGGGCGGTTCAGCAAAAAGGAGTTTGCTGATGTTGAAAGAGTTCAGATGCGGCAACTGCAAAAGACTGCTTGCCCGTACGGGTGGGTTTACAGAGCTCCAGATCAAGTGCACCCGATGCGGGACCTTGAATCATGTGAAGGCCACGAGCCTCGAGCAATCGCCTTTGAGCGACATCAAAGCGGAATTCTCCGCGACCAATCATTCGACTCAAAGGTAAATAATCATGGAACAATTGAAAGTAGGTGCAAAATTCATCAACTATGACGGCTTCGTTGAGCCTGTTCGTCCAATTATCACACCGGCAGAAAATACCACCGGCATCGTGCTGCGAACCTGCTACGCCTACGGCGGGAAAATGCTTACCGGCACGGTAACTCCCGTTCCAACTAATGGCGAGTTTACGGCGTTCCCGATTGTGTTCCTTGGCTTGGGCAGCCCGTCGGGCGAAGTTGTCATTCCGGCAGGTCAAGGTCTTTGGTGGGCGCCGGTCGAAGGGGGGTTCAGTCCCTCTTACGCCTACACCACCTATGACGATCTTGCCTGATTGAACGGGTCTTAAAGAGGGTTTTGCCCTCTTTGGCCACCCCTAAGGCCCAGCTCAGTGCTGGGCCTTACCTATTCAGAGCCTCTGCAAAGCAGGGGCTTTTTCGTCTCCAGCGCCAGAAAAGGCCTGATCTGCCGACGTATCAGCGCGGGCGAGGCGTTCTGCCTGGGAGCCGCTCAGGTGTTTGGCCCGTTCCCGTGTCGACCAAATGTCACCGCCCCAATCACGCGTCGAAGAACACCAACGCCCTTACCTCGATACTTCGCCGTGGTGGTGCACCATCTGGCGTTGTGGGGTCGTCAAACGCCGTGTGTGCGCTCAACCTCGCCACATCCTGCCGCGAATCATGGATCTTCAACAACAACGCTTCATCAGGTCGCAATTGCGGGTAGTAATACCAACGATGTGCCGGGTTGGCCTTGACTGAAAACGTCTCGCCGACCTTGTCGCGATACACCAGGTCACTGGGCAACAGGTCACTCGCCGCCATGCTGCGTGCGTCGCACAACGCCAGCGGGGTGCTCAAAACCGGCGTTCCGATCGGTCGCCATACATTAATAATCGCAAACCGCTTGAGCAGCCGCTGCTGCGCTTCATCGCTGGGCAGGTGGTCATGCACTCGGCGAACGGCCGAGCGTTCGGTCTGGTCGTTGTGCACGTACCGCACGGGTTCGCGCAGCCCGCGTGCTTCTCGACCTGGGTTATCCACGCGAATCGTATGATCGAAAATCACCACCTTCACGGCACCCGTCTGCTGCTTGAGCAGGGCTTCGGTTTCTGGGTAGTACAGCAGGCGCACTTGTTCATCATCTTCCAGGTTGGCGACGGCGCTGATGTGATCAACTTTCTCGAAGCCGTTGCGATTGATATGGGCCGGTTCAGCCAGCAGCCGCGCGTTATGGATCGTCACCTGGGTGGGATCAAGCACACCGCTGCGTTGGGCGACGCCTTCGGGCGGGGGATAGGTGTAGTTCACCGGACGTTCTCCGGTGTCCAGCAGGTAATTGAGCACGCCGCGCACCGAAGCGGGGGCGAGCTGAGTCTGATGGGTTCCCATAAAACCACCTCTTTATGCGGTCGCCGTCGATCGAGCCATCGATGACCAAATGAGCGACATGGGCATTTTCAGGGCCGAACTTCCTCGCGAAGGACTGCGCCACCGAACGCTACCCAGCCCAGCCACCTCGCCCACCCCGGCGATCCACACCACTGATTCCGCCATCAACCTTCGCTCCCATGAAGTCCGTGGCTATCAATCTACCGATCCGGCCCCGCCAGGAATAAGAATATCGACAGCTAAGGATATGCCCTCACGCTGTTACTTCCGCCCACCAACGGGGCGTTTTCTGAGCCTTTTGGTAGCAGATCCCTACATCTGCATTCCGGCCGATCAGCCGCAGACCTCATCTATCCCATCCGAATCAACCACTTGCCTCACCACCCATCCAATTGGCACGCATCCTGCTTTTTTTGCATCCATGGATAATTGGATACAAAAATACAAAAGGTGCTGCCGATGCAATTTGCCCCCGCTTACGTTGACCGCCAGCCCCTCACCGCCGAGGAGGAGGCCTACAACTTCCTGCTTGATGCCATCTGCAGTGGCCGCTACCGCAAGGGCGACCGGCTGATTGCCGAGGACATCGCCAGTGAAATCGGCATGAGCCGCATGCCGGTGCGCGAAGCCTTCCGCCGCCTGGATGCCCAGGGCCTGGTCACCCTCAGGCCCAACCGTGGCGCCGTCGTCAGCGGCCTGGATATCGACGAATTGCACGAAGTCTTCGAGATGCGCAGCGCCCTCGAAGGCCTGGCAGTACGTGTGGCCGTCAGCCGGATCGGCGAACGCCAATTGGCCGCGCTGGAGCGCATGCTCGACGAGATGGACGACTACCGCGACGAAAGCGCCGCCTGGGTCAGTCGCCACCGCGCCTTCCACGAATACCTGTGCAGCCTCAGTGGCCGACCGCGCTTGATGAAGCAGATCTCGGCGCTGTACTCGCTGGTGGAAGCGCCCATGCGCCTATGGCTGCAACACGGCGACAAGCCCCTCAGCGCGCGCGAAGAACATGCGGTGATCCTCGACGCGATTCGCTCCGGTGATGCCGCTCGCGCCGAAGCCGTGGTGCGCGAACACATCGAAGGCACCGTGCCGGCGCTGATCCAGTTTTTGCAGTCGGAAAAATAATCAGAGGTGGGCCCAAGCCCACCCGTGTTTTGACTTTGAGTCCTGCCCCGTTAACCAACGAACTGGAGTGTCTGGTCATGCATAAACGCCGCGCCTTGCTGGTGGCTGTCTCCCTCGGCCTCTGTACCCAATGGGCCTCTGCTGCGCCTCAAGTACCGGAGCGCTTGAAGAACGTCGACAAACTCGTCTACTGCTCGGGGATGGATTCACCGCCCCTCGTGTCCTTCGATGAAGCGCAGAAACCGCGCGGGCTCACCGTCGACCTGGGTCTGGAAATCGCCAAGCGCCTGGGCGACAAACAGGTGCAGTGGCGGGTGATTCCGTTCTCCGGCCTGGTGCCGGCCTTGCTCGCCCAGCAGTGCGACATGATCGTCGACCAGCTGTTCGACAAGCCCGAACGGCGCCAGGTGATCGACATCGTCAACTACATGTATTCGAGCCAGTCGGTGGTGGTGCCCAAGGGCAACCCCAAGGGCATCAAGGCGCTGGATGACTTGTCCGGGCACAAAGTCGCGGTGCTCAACGGCTCCACCATCAAGACCTTGCTGGACACACAAAACGAAAGCCTGTCCAAGGCCGGCAAGCCACCGATGAAGCTGGTGGTCTACAACACCGACACCGACGCCTTCCAGGCCCTGCGCATCAGCCAAGTCGATGCCTACGGCACCACCGTAGAAACCGCCGGCTACTACGCCGCCATGGCGCCCGACTTGTTCCAGGAAGGCGTGCCCGCCTTCAGCCGCATCCTCACGGGCCTCGGCATGCGCAAGGACGATCCGCAACTCGCCGCCGCCGTGCAGCAAGTGATCAGCGATATGCGCAGCGACGGCAGCTACGTGGCGTTGCTGAATAAATGGCATGTCAGCAGCGACACTCTCGACTGAGGTTTTCAGCCATGAACTTCAATTGGGATGTGTTCTGGCAGTACCTGCTGCAGCCCAGCGGGGTATACCTCACCGGGCTCTGGCTGACGTGCCTGATCGCGGTGTCGGCGATGCTGCTGGGCTGCGTGCTGGGCTTGGCGGCGGCGCTGTTGCGCCTGTCGAAGAACCCGCTGCTGCACCTGCCGGTACGCTTTTATGTGTGGTTGATGCGCGGTACGCCACTGCTGGTGCAAATCGTGTTCCTGTACACGGCGTTGGCGGCGGGCGGGATTTTCCGCTTCGAGGACATCGAACTGTTCGGCCTGGTCGTGCCGGGCAATATCCAGGCGGCCATCATCGCCCTGGGCCTCAACGAAGGCGCGTACATGGCCGAAATCATCCGCGCCGGCATCGGTGCCGTGGACAAAGGCCAGTACGAAGCCGGGCGTTCCCTGGGCATGGGCTTTGCCAAGTTGATGCGCCGTATCGTGCTGCCCCAGGCGTTCCGCGTGATCGTGCCGCCCCTGGGCAACGAGTTCAACGTGATGCTCAAGAACACCACCCTGGTCAGCGTGATCGGCGTGCAGGAGTTGCTGCTCAGCACCCAGATGGTCACCTCGGCGACGTTCCGCGTGTTCGAGTTGTACCTGGTGGTCGCGATCTATTTCTTGATGCTCACCACGCTCTGGGGCTTCTTCCAGCGTTGGCTGGAGGCGCGTTTCGGCCAGTCCGACCGGCCTTCCGCACCGCCTCCCGCGTCCAGCCGCATGTTCGGGCGCAGCACCTTGAAACTGCTGAGAGGACGCTGACCATGGCGCACCAAAGTGAAGAACTGATCATCGAGGCCCTCGACCTGCACAAGTCGTTTGGCGACCTGCAGATTCTCAAGGGTATCTCCTTGCAAGTGCGACGTGGCGAAGTGGTGGTGCTGATCGGCGCCTCCGGTTCGGGCAAGACCACTTTCATTCGCTGCATCAACCTGCTCGAAGACATCCAGGGCGGGCGCATCCGCGTCAACGGCCGCGCCATGGGCTATCGCGAGCGCAGCGACGGCAGCCTGGTGCGCGATTCGGAGCGCAACATCGCCCGTCAGCGCCGTGACATCGGCATGGTGTTCCAACGTTTCAACCTGTTCCCCCACATGACGGCGCTGGAAAACATCATCGAAGCACCGATTCACGTGCTCGGCACGCCACGCGCCGAAGCCTTGGAACAGGCCCGTGGCTTGCTGGCGCGGGTGGGCCTGGCGGACAAGGCCAGCCATTACCCGTCGATGCTCTCCGGCGGCCAGCAGCAGCGGGTGGCGATTGCCCGTGCCTTGGCGATGAAACCCCAGGCCATGCTGTTCGATGAACCCACCAGCGCCCTCGACCCGGAAACCGTCGGCGAGGTGCTGCACGTGATGAAGGAGCTGGCCGAGGAGGGCATGACCATGGTGGTCGTCACCCACGAAATGGGCTTTGCCCGTGAAGTGGCCGACCGCGTGGTGGTGCTCGACCAGGGCGAGTTCATCGAACAAGGGCCGCCGGAACAGATCTTCAGCCGCCCCCGCCATCCCCGTACCCGGGCCTTTCTCAGCCGCGTGCTGTGACCCTCATAAGGAACTGTGCCATGCGTTTATCGAGTGTGTTAGCGGCGCTGTGCTGCGCCGTCGCTGTGCCCATGGGCCAGGCTGCCGACTCGGTGGTCAAGGTCTACAACTGGTCCGACTACATCGGCCCCGATACCTTGAAGAACTTCGAGCAAGACAGCGGCATCAAGGTGCAATACGACATTTTCGACACCAACGAAATGCTCGAAGCCAAGCTGCTCTCCGGTCACTCGGGCTATGACGTGGTGGTGCCGTCCAGCCAGTTCCTGTCCAAGCAGATCCGCGCCGGCGCCTACCAGCCGCTGCAACGTAACTTGCTGGATAACTGGAAGCACCTCGACCCACGCCTGATGCAACGCCTGGAAGCCGCCGACCCCGGCAACCGCTACGCCGTGCCGTACATGTGGGGCACCGTGGGCATCGGCTACAACGCAGAGAAAGTGCGTGCCGTGCTGGGCAAGGATGCGGTGCTGGATTCGTGGTCGATGGTCTTCGAGCCGGCCAACCTGGCCAAGCTCAAAAGCTGCGGCGTGGCCTTCCTCGATGCGCCGGTGAAGATCATCCCCCAGGTCATGCTCTACCTCGGCCTGGACCCCAACAGCACCCGGCCCGATGACTACAAGCAGGCCTCGACCCGGCTGATGGCGCTGCGCCCGTCGGTGACCTACTTCAACTCCTCGAAATACACCGCCGACCTGGCCAACGGTGACATCTGCGTGGCGGTGGGTTATTCCGGCGACGTGATGCAGGCCCAGAGCCGCGCCAAGGAAGCCGGTAAAAATATCGACATCCGCTACCTGATCCCCAAAGAGGGCGTGAACCTGTGGTTCGACATGCTCGCCATTCCCAAGGACGCCGCCAACCCCGCCAACGCCCACGCCTTGATCAACTACCTGTTGCGCCCCGAGGTGATCGCGCCCGTCAGCGACTACGTGGGCTACGCCAACCCGAACAAAGACGCCACGCCCCTGATGGACCCCAAAGTCAGTGGCAACCCGGGCATCTACCCCGGTGATGATGTGATCAACCACACCTTTGTCTCCGCCGACCTGCCGGAAAACATCCAGCGCTTGATGACCCGGGAATGGAACCGCATCAAGTCCGGCCAATGAATCGAAGAGTCCCTGCCATGTTGAAATTTTCTGCTCACGAGTATCCCTATCCATCGCAACGCCAGAGCGTGTTCGCCAGGCGCGGCATGGTCGCGGCTTCCCAACCTTTGGCCGCCCAGGCCGGTATCGAGATCATGCAACGGGGCGGCAACGCCATTGATGCGGCCATCGCCACGGCGGCCGCGTTGACCGTGGTGGAGCCCACCGGCTGCGGTTTGGGCGGCGATGCGTTTGCCTTGGTCTGGTGTAAAGGCCAACTGCACGGCTTGAATGGCAACGGCCACGCGCCGGCCGCCTTGAGCATCGAGGCGGTGAAAGCGGCGGGGCACGACCAGATGCCGCTGTATGGCTGGACGCCCGTCACGGTGCCGGGCTGCCCATCGGCCTGGGCCGAGCTGTCCGAGCGCTTCGGCCAGTTGCCGTTTGCCGAGTTGCTGCAACCGGCCATCCGCCTGGCGCGTGACGGTTTCCCGCTGTCGCCGGTGATCGCCCAGCTGTGGCAGGCCGCGCTGGATGAGTTCAGCCCCCATCGCGACCCGGTACTGGACGCCTGGTTCGACACCTTCCTGATGGACGGCCGTGCGCCCCGCGCCGGGGAGATATTCCGCAACCCGGCCCAGGCTCGCACCCTCGAAGAACTCGCCGCCACCCGTTGCGAAAGCCTGTATCGCGGCGCCCTGGCCGAACGCCTGGACGCCCATTCGCGTGCCAGCGGTGGCTACCTGCGGGCCAGCGACCTCAAGGACTACCGCGCCCAGTGGGTGGACCCGATCCACATCAATTACCGGGGCGTGGACGTGTGGGAAATCCCCCCGAGCGGCCAAGGCCTGGTGGCGTTGATGGCGCTGAAGATCCTCGAAGGGTTCAGCTTCGATCACCGCGACAGCCAGCAGACCTGGCACCGTCAGTTGGAGGCCATGAAGCTCGCCTACAGCGATGGCCTGCATTACATCACCGACCCGCTGCACATGCGCGTGGCCGTGGCGGATTTGCTCAGCGATGCTTACAGCAGCCGGCGCCGCGCCCAGATCGACGAGCAAGCCCAGCCGCCCAAACCTGGCGATCCCCATGCCAGCGGCACGGTGTACCTGGCCACGGCCGACGCCGAGGGCAACATGGTTTCGTTCATCCAGAGCAACTACCACGGCTTTGGCTCCGGCGTGGTGCTGCCTGACAGCGGCATTGCCCTGCAAAACCGCGGGCAGGAATTCAGCCTCGACCCGGCCCATGCCAACTGCCTGGCGCCGGGCAAGAAAACCTTCCACACCATCATCCCCGGCTTCCTCACCAAAGACGGCCAGGCCCTCGGTCCGTTTGGCGTGATGGGCGGCTACATGCAGCCCCAGGGGCATGTGCAGATGGTGATGAACCTGGTGGACTTCGGCCTCAACCCCCAAGCGGCTCTGGATGCACCGCGCTGGCAATGGCTGGGCGACATGAAGGTCGGCATTGAACAGGGCGCCTCCCGCGACCTGGCCAACGCCCTGGCGCGGCGCGGCCACAAGGTGCAGATCGACAGTGACCTCACCGACTATGGGCGAGGGCAGATCATCCTGCGCGACCCGGTCAGCGGCGTGCTGTGCGGCGGCACCGAGCCCCGCACAGATTCCCACATCGCGGTGTGGTAACCCGGCTTCAACCTTTGCGCTGCGGTCTACCCTGACACACCGCGGCGCGGGGCAAGCCCGCCCATCTCCAACCTCACCCACATCCCTGTAGTGAGCGGGCTCGCCCCGCGCCGCGTTCTACCCGACACCCTATCCTTACCTGACATACTGCGGCGCGTGGCAAGCCCGCTCACTACAGGTTTTGGGTGGTTCATAGATTTCGGGGTGGCGTATAGAGGCTCGGGGGGCCACCCAGATTTCGGAGGAGGCGTTGATAAAATAATTGAACAAGCCTGTCCCTTTTTTTGCCGTCACCGGTCATTCCAGGTAAGTGAACAAAATCGAGAGCTTCCTCCAATGCCCGTTGTCCGTCCCTTGCTCAAGTTGAGCCTGCTGCTGAGCCTCAGCGCCAGCCCGTTCTTCGCCGCCGTCAGCTATGCCGAAGACACCACCACCCGCCGCAGCTACCAGGTGCCGGCCGGCAGCCTGAGTGCGGCGCTCACCCGTTTTGCCGGTTTGGCGGGGGTCAACCTGTCGGTAGACCCTGCATTGGTCAGCGGGCGCACCAGCGGCGGGCTGTCGGGCGAGTTCGGTGTGGAGGAGGGCTTTGCCCGCTTGCTGCAAGGCTCTGGCCTGCAACTGCAGCCGATGGGTGAACAGGCCTACATGCTGGTGCCGATACCGGACGGCAGTACGTTGGAACTGGCGCCGACTGCGATCCTCGGCACCACCGGCCTGTACGACGGCGACACCTACGCCGGCGGCCAGGTGGCGCGCCGCACTGCGCAGGGCATGCTCGGTACGCGGGACTTCATGGAGACCCCGTTCAGCATCACCACCTACACCGCCGAGGCGGTGAAGAACCAGCAGGCCCGCACCCTGGGCGACCTGATCGCCGCCGACCCGTCGGTGCGCGCCACCAACCCGGCCGGTGGGCGTTACGAGCAGTTCACCATTCGCGGCTTCAGCCTGTTCAACAGTGACGTGGCCTACAACGGTCTCTACGGCGTGCTGCCCACCTACACCATCGACATGGAAATGGCTGACCGTGTCGACATCCTCAAAGGCCCCAGCCAGTTGATCAACGGCATCTCGCCACGGGGCAGCGTGGGCGGCGGGATCAACGTGGTGCCCAAGCGTGCCACCGACAAAGACATCAACTCGTTCACCGGCACCTGGGCCTCCGAAAGCCAGGCGGGTGGGGCGGTGGACGTGGGCCGGCGCTTTGGTGAAGACAATAAGTTCGGTATTCGCTTCAACGGCGTGAAACAGGCTGGCGACACCGACTGGGACCACCAGAGCGTCGATCGCGAAATGGCCGTATTGGGCCTGGATTTCCGTGGCGAGCGCCTGCGCCTTTCCACCGATATCGGTCACACCGAACGCAACACCGACGCCCCCCAGGAGCGTGTCCAGGTCGCGGCTGCCGCTCCGGTGCCCAGCGCCAACGACGTGCGCCGCAACTATGCGCAAGCCTGGAGCAAGGCGCGCACCAAGGACACCTTTGGTACGTTCAACGCTGAATATGATGTGAGCGATGACGTGATGCTGTACGGCGGTGTCGGCTTACGCAAAAGCAACCACGACTTCCTGCGCCATGCGGTCTCCGTCACCAATGCGGCCGGTGATTTCAGCGTGCTGCCGCGCGACTTCACCCGTGATGAAAACGTACGCACCTACACGGCTGGCGTGCGTAACTGGTTCCACACCGGGCCGGTCAGCCACGAGGTCAACCTGGCCGCCAGCTACTTCGACATGGACTTCACCAACGGTGGTGCACGTTATGCCGCCGCGCCGAGCAACCTCTACAACCCCGTGCAAACCCCGACACCGTCCATGGCGACGCGTCAGGACGCCAAGGTCTACACCGAGAACAAATTCAGTGGCGTGGCCTTGTCCGACACCCTGGGCTTTTTCGATGACCGTCTGCTGTTGACCCTTGGTGCCCGCTGGCAGCGGGTCAAGGTGGATGACTGGAGCGATGGCATCAAGGGCGACACCGCCTACGACGAAGAAAAAGTCTCGCCGTCGGGCGGGCTGCTGTTCAAGGCCACCGATAAACTGTCGCTGTACGCCAACTACATGGAAGGCTTGAGCCAGGGCAAGATCGCGCCGTCCACCTCGATCAACGAAGACCAGATCTTCCCGCCGTTTATCAGCCGCCAAGTGGAAGTGGGCGCCAAGTACGACGCCGGCGCCTTCGCCGTGACCGCCGCCGTGTTCCGCATCAAGCAGCCGGCCTATGAAACCAACGCCACCTCGCGGGTGTTTGGCCCGAATGGCAAGCGCCAGAACACCGGGGCGGAACTGAGCGTGTTCGGCGAGCCGCTCAAGGGCGTGCGCTTGCTCGGCGGTGTGATGTACATCGACAGTAAACTCAAGGACACCACCAACGGCACCTGGGACGACAATCGCGCCCCGGCCACGCCCAAATACAACGTCAACCTCGGCGCGGAGTGGGATGTACCGGGCCTGCAAGGCCTGACCCTGACCAGCCGTGGCATCTACTCCAGTTCGCAATACCTGGACCAGTCCAACGTCAAGGAAATCGACGCCTGGAACCGCCTCGACGTGGGGGCGCGCTACGCCTTCAAAGTCGACGACAAACACGTGACCCTGCGCGCGAACGTGGAGAACGTCGCCGATAAACGCTACTGGAGTTCGGCCGGTGCCTCGGATGACAGCGAACCGGGGCTCACCTTGTCCACCCCGCGCACCTACCTGCTTTCCGCCACGGTCGACTTCTAACCGCAGGACAAAATGTGGGAGCGGGCTTGCTCGCGAAGGCGGTAGTTCAGACAACTCTTTGTGTGACTGACACACTGCTTTCGCGAGCAAGCCCGCTCCCACAGTTGATCGATGGTGCCAAGGTGAATTTCATGACTTTAATGAGAATGTTTTTTGATTGCGCCGCCACGATATGGAATAGTACCCGCCGTTTTCCCCGGCCCGTCTAGCCGGGGTGTTTTAACGCCGAGGTACTTGCCATGCGACTGTTGCGCTCCATTCCGACCCTTGCCGCCTGCCTCCTGGCGTTGTCTTCCAGCGTACTCAGCGCTGCCCCCATCGACCTCAATGACGGCCAGCACACCGTGCATCTGCCCGATGCTCCCAAGCGTGTGGTGGTGCTGGAGTTCTCCTTTCTCGACAGCCTCGCCGCCGTTGACGTGACTCCGGTAGGCGCCGCCGATGATGGCGATGCCAACCGGGTGCTGCCCCGTGTGCGCCAGGCCATCGGCCAATGGAAGTCCGTGGGCTTGCGCTCGCAACCGAGCATCGAGGAAATCGCCCGGCTCAAGCCTGACCTGATCGTCGCCGACCTCAACCGCCACCAGGCGTTGTACAGCGACCTGTCGAGCATCGCGCCCACCCTGTTGCTGCCGTCACGCGGGGAAGATTACGAGGGCAGCCTCAAGTCCGCCGAGCTGATCGGCAAGGCCCTGGGCAGGAGCCCGCAGATGGAAGCGCGAATCCAGCAGAACCGTGCAAACCTCAAGGCCATCGCCCAGCAGATTCCCGCCGGCGCCAGCGTGTTGTTCGGCGTTGCCCGTGAAGACAGCTTCTCCGTGCACGGCCCGGACTCCTACGCCGGCAGCGTGCTGCAAGCCATCGGCCTGAACGTGCCGTCGGTCCGTGCCAA
This sequence comes from Pseudomonas sp. P7548, assembly GCF_013386585.1. Lineage (GTDB taxonomy): Bacteria > Pseudomonadota > Gammaproteobacteria > Pseudomonadales > Pseudomonadaceae > Aquipseudomonas. Next base: position 60,335 of record NZ_JACARO010000086.1, read on the forward strand.
CGCCGCGCCCACCGAGTTTGTCAGCCTGGAACAACTGCTTGCACTGGACCCGGGCTGGCTGCTGGTCGGCCATTACCGCCGTCCCAGCATCGTTGATACCTGGAGCAAACAGCCGTTGTGGCAAGTGCTCGGCGCGGTTCGCAACAAGCACGTAGCCGAAGTGGACGGCGACAGCTGGGCGCGCAACCGTGGTGTGCTGGCCTCGGAGCAGATCGCTGAAGATGCGCTGGCGATTCTCAAGGGCGGCAACGCCGTACTGAGCCAATAGCCGTGCAGCGCAGTCTCGCCGCCCTCGGCATTGGGCTGCTGGGGGCCCTGTTGTTCTGGTACTCGCTGTACAGCTGGTCGCCGTTCGTGATCACCCCGGCAGATGCCTGGAATGGCCTGGTGCACCAGGGCAGCGTGGGCGGCAACATGGCCTACATCGTTGCGCAGCTGCGGGTGCCGCGCGCGGTGTGCGCGGCGTTGGTCGGCGCCTGCCTGGGCCTAGCTGGCGCGCTGATGCAGGGCATTACCCGCAACCGCCTGGCCTCGCCATCGTTGTTTGGCGTGACGGCCGGCGCGGCGCTCGGCTTGGCGTTGTTTTCCACCGGGTTGGTGGCGCTGCCGTTTGCCGGTGGCGCGTTGTTGATGACCTGCGTAGGCGGTGCGCTGGCCTGGATCACTGTGTTCAGCCTGGGCGGTGCCTGGTCGCCGGCCACGGCGCAAGGGCGGCTGGTATTGGCCGGCGTCGCCGTCGCCGCCTTGTGTGCGGCATTGACCCGCCTCACGGTGATCCTGGTCGAAGCCCAGGCGCAAAGCGTGCTCAACTGGCTGGCCGGTTCTCTCGCCAATGTGGGCGCCGCACAGGTGCAATTGCTCTGGCCGTGCACCCTGATCGGCGGCCTGTGGGCGCTGTGGTGCGCGCCGCGCTTGAACCTGATCAACCTCGGCGAAGACGCCGCCCGCTCCCTGGGCGTCGGCATCACCAGCCTGCGCCTGCAGGTGTTTGTCGCCAGCCTGTTGCTGGTGGGCGCGAGTGTCTGCGCGGTGGGGCCTATCGGCTTTGTCGGGTTGATTGCGCCGAACATCCTTCGCCAGTTCCTGGGCAACGACTACCGCTGGCTGATCCCCCTGAGTGCCGCCTTGGGCGCGGTGATCGTACTGGGCGCCGACCTGCTCAGCCGCGCGGTGGCGTTCCCGGTGGAGACCCCGGCCGGCGTGGTCACTGCGTTGATCGGTGCACCGTTCTTCCTGTTTCTTGCCAGGCGCGCCCTATGAGCCGCCCACGATTGCGCCTGTGGGTGCTGCTCGCCTTGTTGTTGCTGGCGACCTTTATCAGCCTCAGCGCCGGCACCTTGTGGCTCAAGCCCGCCACCGTGCTGGAGCGCCTGCTGGCCCACGATGCCCTCGACTTCGAGGTGTGGAACCACCGCCTGCCGCGCAGCCTCATTGCGATCCTCGCCGGTGCCGCCTTCGGCCTGGCCGGGGCGATTGTGCAGGGCGTGATCCGCAACCCGCTGGCCTCGCCGGAAATCCTCGGCGTGATCCAGGGTGCAGGGCTCGCGCTGACCGTGGCGATCATCAGTTGGCCGCATTTGCCAATTGCCTGGCTGCCGCTGGTGGCATGCCTGGGCGGTGCCGGTGGCGCGTTGCTGTTGGCGCTGTACAACACCGGCGTGAGTTTTTCCGGCGTGCGTTTTGCGCTGTCCGGGGTGGCGATTGCGGTGACCTTGTCCAGCGTCACCGAGTTTCTGATCCTGTCCCATCCGCTGGACATCAACACCGCCTTGCTCGCACTCACCGGCAGCCTGTGGAGCCGCAACTGGCACCATGTGGCGCTGGTACTGCCGTTCCTGCTGCTGATCCCGTTTGGCCTGTGCCTGGCCAAGCCGCTGAACCTGATCGCCCTGGGCGATGAAGCGGCCCACAGTCTGGGCACGGCGTTACGCCGTACGCGCTGGCTGGCGATGACGTGCGCGGTGCTGCTCACCAGCCTCGGCGTCGGCGTGATCGGGCCGATCGGCTTTATCGGCCTGGTCGCGCCGCATATGGCGCGGCGCCTGGTGGGCGGGCATCACCAATGGCTGTTGCCCGCCGCGATGCTGATCGGCGCGCTGCTGCTGGTGTTGGCCGACACGCTGGGGCGCACGTTGATCGCGCCCAGTGAAATCCCCGCCGGGGTGCTCACGGCGGTGATTGGCGCGCCGTATTTTCTTTGGTTGCTGGCACGGTTCAAGGGCTGATCCCATGAGTATTCTTCAAGCACGACAGCTCGATATCGGCTACGGCGACACCCGCATTGTGCAAGGTCTGTCGTTCACGCCGCCGGCCGGAAAAGTCACCGCGCTGATCGGCCCCAATGGCTGTGGCAAGTCCACTTTGCTCAAGACGTTCGCACACATCCTCAAGCCGAGCGCGGGCGAACTGACCCTGGACGGCCAGGCCTACGCCAGCCTGTCCTCCCGTCAGTTGGCGCAGCAGATCGCCTTTTTGCCGCAAGTGCTGCCGGTGCCCGAAGGGGTCAGCGTGCGCCAGCTGGTCGCCTACGGCCGCAGCCCGCATAACTCATTGTGGGGGCGTTTGAGCGGTAGCGATCAATCCCATGTTTCGCGCGCCATGCAGCGCCTGGAACTGGAGGTTTTGGCCGACCGCGCGCTGGCGGACCTCTCCGGTGGCCAGCGCCAACGTGCCTGGTTGGCCATGGTGCTGGCGCAGAACGCGCCGGTGGTGTTGCTGGATGAACCCACCACCTACCTCGATATCAGTCATCAGGTAGAGCTGTTGGACTTGATGGGGGAGTTGGCCGCCGAGGGCAAGACGGTGATCACGGTGTTGCACGACATCAACCAGGCCTGCCGTTATGCCGATCACTTGGCGGTGATGCGCAGCGGCAAGTTGGTGGCGGACGGTGCGCCGGGGGCAGTGATCAGTGCCGAGTTGATGCGCCAGGTGTTTGATGTGCAGGTGCAGGTCATCAATGAGCCGGTGTCTGGCACCCCCATGTGCCTCATCGAAAAAAGCCTGCGCACACAAGCCTGACTCGGTTTACAAATGTGGGAGCGGGCTTGCTCGCGAAAGCGGCGTGTCAGTCGATGCATGTGCAAGCTGATACACAGCCTTCGCGAGCAAGCCCGCTCCCACATTTTGATTTCAGTTGTTCTCTACGGCTTTTTTCACGTCAATGGCTCTAGGCAGCAAGCGGTTCTGGTAAAACAAATCCGCCGTCGCCTGCTGCGCCTGGATGATCTTCTCGTCAATCGGCAAGATCGGCGACGGCGGGCGGTTATCCATGTAGCGCGCAATCACCTCGGCAGGCAGCCCCATAAAGCGGGTCAGCACGCTCAAGCTGTCTTCGCGCTGGCTGCGGGTCAGCGCTTCAGCCGCCGTCAGTTCACCCAGCAGGTCCTGTACAAACGCGCCGTTGGCCTGCGCATAGTCGCGCCGCGCGGTGTACACCGGGCCCGACAACCCCAACCCTTCGCCATTGGCCAGCACGTGGCTGGGGCTCTGGCTCAACGCCAGGGACGAGTAGGGTTCCCAGATCGCCCAGGCATCCACGCTGCCTTGCTCGAACGCCGCGCGCGCATCGGCAGGTGGCAGGTACACCGGCTGAATCTCCTTGTAGCTCAGCCCGGCTTTGTTCAGGGCGCGCAGGATCAGGTTGTGGGAGCTGGAGCCTTTCTGGAACGCAACCTTCTTGCCCTTCAAGTCGGCCACCGAATGCACCGGGCTGTCGTTGCGCACCAGGATCGTTTCCGCGCTGGGCTTGGGCGGCTCGGCGCCGATGTAGACCAGGTCGGCGCCTGCGGCCTGGGCGAACAAGGGCGGGATATCCCCGGTGGAACCCACGTCCAGCGCGCCGACATTGAGTGCTTCCAGCATCTGCGGGCCGGCGGGGAACTCGACCCATTTGACCTGCGTATGGGGGAAGCGCTTTTCCAGCAGCCCGTGTTCCTTGGCCAGCACCAGAGCGATAGAGCCTTTCTGGTAGCCGATGCGCAGGGTGGTTGGGTCGGCCGCCAGTGCGGTGTGTGTAACGGCCAACAGGGCGAGTAACAGCGCCGGAATTTTCATGCATCGTCCTTTTTGAAGCGGTTTTCGGGGCGCGCCAAACCGAGGTTTTCACGCAAGGTCGTGCCGCTGTATTCAGTGCGGAACAGCCCGCGCCGTTGCAGTTCGGGCACCACCCACTGGGCGAAGTCCTCCAGCCCACCGGGCAGGTGCGGTACCAGGATATTGAAACCATCGGCGGCGCCCTGTTCGAACCAGTGTTGCAGCTCGTCGGCGATCTGCGCAGGCGTGCCGATCAGGCTGTAGTGCCCGCGACCACCGGCAATTCGCCGCCCCAACTGCGCCAACGTCAGCTGCTCGCGGTTGGCCAATTCACTGAGTAATTGCTGGCGGCTGCGTTGCCCGCTGTCGGTCAAGGGCAGCTCCGGCAATGGCCCGTCCAGCGGGTAGCCCGACAGGTCGAAGTTACCCAGCATGCGCCCCAACAAGGCGACACCCACCTCGGGCTCGACCAGGTCCTGGAACGCTTCGAACTTGGCCTGTGCCTCGGCCTTGGTCGGCCCGACCACTACAAACACGCCGGGCATGATTTTCAGCGAATCGGGTTCACGTGCGTATCGCTGGAGGCGACCCTTGAGGTCCGCATAAAACGCCTGGGCATTCGCCAGCGACGTCTGTGCGGTAAACACCACCTCGGCCGTCTGCGCCGCCAGTTCGCGGCCCGCCTCGGACGAGCCCGCCTGCACGATCACCGGCTGGCCCTGGGGCGAGCGCGCCACGTTAAGCGGGCCCTTGACGCGAAAATGTTCGCCGACATGCTCCAGCACATGCCGTTTCGCCGGGTCGTAATAGGTGCCGCTGGCCTTGTCGCGCACAAAGGCGTCGTCTTCCCAGCTGTCCCACAGCCCGGTCACCACCTGATGAAATTCCCGCGCGCGGCTGTAGCGCTCGGCGTGGCCCAGGTGTTCATCGCGGCCGAAATTCTGCGCCTCGGCGGCGTTGTCCGAGGTCACCAGATTCCAGCCCGCACGCCCACCGGACAGGTGATCCAGCGAGGCGAATTTACGCGCCACGTGGTAGGGCTCGTTGTAGCTGGTGGTGGCGGTGGCGATCAGGCCGATATGCTCCGTCAGCGCACTGAGCGCCGAGAGCAAGGTCAGCGGCTCAAAATGATCCGAGCGAGCCATTTGGCTGGCGATTTCGCCGGTGGCCGCCGCAATGCTGTCGGCCACGAACAGCGTATCGAACTTGGCCGCTTCGGCCACCCGCGCCAGGTGCGTGTAGTGCTTGAAATCCAGCCCGGCGTTCGCCGGCACATCGGCGTGGCGCCAGGCGGCCACGTGGTGCCCGGTGGCCATGAGGAAAGCGCCGAGTTTCAGCTGACGGCTCATGCTTAGAAATCCTTACGCAGTTGCACGCCGAAGTAACGCTCATCGTCACGGGGCACGGCGCGGTAGATGTAGTTGCCGCCGCTGGCCAGCAGCGGGGAATAGGATTTGTCGGCGAGGTTCTTCGCCAGCAGCGCGACACGCCATCCGTTGCTGTAGTCGGCCAGGGCCACGCTGGCGTTCCAGATGCCGTAGGCGCCCTGCTTGGTGTCGACGTTCTGGCTGATGTCGTACTGCACTTCGCTCTGCCAGCTGTAGTCGGTGCCCAGTTCGATATCCAGGCCGTTATCCAGCGGGATCGTGTAGTCGGCGCGCACGTAGCTTTTCCAGTCGGGGCTGTACGGCAGCGGCTTGCCGTTCACGTTGCAGGTGGCCGCGGCACCCGCTGGGCAGGCGAACTCGTCGATGCGCGCACGGGTGTAGGCCAGGGCGCCGGACAGCTTGAGTTGTTGGGTGGCTTGCAACGTGTAGTCCAACTCGACACCTTCGGTGCTGACGCTGCCGGCATTGATCAGGCGGGTCACCACCTGGCCGGCGACGGTGTCGAAAAAGTTGGCTTGATAGTTGTCGTAATCGCTGTGGAACACCGCGAGGTTGGTGGTCAGGCGGTTGTTCCAGGCGGTGGCCTTGATCCCGGCCTCCCAGGTGTTGGAGGTTTCCGGCTTGAGCGCGTCGGTGTCACGCGGCTGCATGTTGAAGAACACGTTGTACGCCGGGCCTTTGTAGCCACGCGAGTACGTCAGGTAGCTGGTGATGCTGTCGGTGAGGTCGTACTGCACACCGAGGCGGCCGGACCAACCGTCTTCATCCACCGAGCCCGAGCTGGAGGTGGCCGGTTGAATCCCGCTGACCGTGGTGGCCGAGGTTGAGACGCGGCGGTGATCGTATTTGAGGTCGTCATGGGTGTAGCGCAGGCCGGCGATCCCGCGAAAGCGCGAGGTGAAGTTCAGCGTGGTCTCGCCGAACACCGCGTAGCTGTCGTTGGTGGTGCTGTAGTCGGCGATGCCACGGTCGGTGCGTGTGGTGGTGGTGAGTGTGCGTTGGTAGGTTTCTTCGTCCTTGCCATGCATGTAGTACAGGCCGCCGACGTATTCCAGGAACTCACCCTTGGGCGAGGCCAGGCGCAGCTCCTGGGAGTATTGGTTGAAGGCCAGTTGGCCTTTGTCGGCGGTTCCGGGGAACGCAGCGGTCACGGTGCCGAGGCGGTCGCCGTCCTGGTACTGGGTGTTGTCCCAACCCCGCCAGGCGGTGATCGAGGTCAGGGTGTAGTCACCCAGGTTCCAGTCCAGTTGCGCCGACACGCCCTTGTTGGTGTCGTCGACGTAAGTGCGGGTGTCGGTGTTGATGTCGCGGTTGTCACCGGTGGCGCGCACCGGGCTCAAGGCGTTGGTAAACGCAGGTGACAGGGACTTGCTCACCACCCCATTCGGCGCGTCGTCGTGGGACTGCATGTAGTCGGCGATCAGGGTCAGTTTCACGTCGTCGTTGGGGGTGAACTCCAGCTTGCCGCGAATACCCTTGTGGTTATAGCCGTTGACCTCCTGGCCGTTGTGATGGTTATCCACGTTACCGTCGTAGCTGCCGAACAGCGTGCTGATCGAGCCTTTGAGCACGTCCGGCACCAGGCTGCCGCCGATGCCGAACCGAGTGCGGCTTTCATTGCCGCTGTAGTAGGACTGGTCGATGTAGCCGTGGGTCTCGGCAGTCGGGGCCTTGCTGGTGATGTTCAGCACACCGGCCGAGGCGTTCTTGCCGAACAGCGTGCCTTGGGGGCCGCGCAGCACTTCGATGCGATCCAGGTCCAGCAGGTCAAGCGTCGCCTGGCCGGGGCGGGCGTAGACCACGCCGTCGATCACCGTGGCCACGGTCGGCTCAACGCCAGGGGAGGTGGAGATGGTGCCCACGCCGCGCACGAACAACGAGGTGTCCTTGTTGGACGCCCCCGTGCGAAAGTTCAGCGACGGCACCTGCTGCGCGATGCTTGCCACGCCGTTGCGGTTGTCGCGCTCCAGCTGTTCGCCGTCGAGTACCGAAACCGCCACGGGCACTTTTTGCAGTGACTCTTCACGGCGGGTGGCGGTGACCGTGACGGGTTTGAGGGTCGGCTCCGGCTCATCGGCCGCGAAGGCGCCGGAGACGGGCAGGGCGGTCAGCCCGGCCAGGACCAGCAGGTGTGCTCTGGCGTATTGGAAGTTGTGCATGGTGTGCCCGCTCGAAAAAAATGCCCTGAACCGTTGCCGTTCTGCGACGACAACGCCTGTAAATGTGTCTTTGGCATTCGCTTGAGCGAGTAGCAGACAGAACGCTTTGTTAGCGCTAACATCGGCATAGTGGTGGGTCTGATTTAGAGCGTCAAATACTAAAAAATTAGTCCTATATTCTTTTTGGTTTTTAACAGGATCGTCCCTTGAGCGAAGAAAAACCGCGCAAACGCCGTGGCGCCGGGCGTGTCACCTTAAACACCGTGGCGCGTCAGGCGGGCGTGTCGGCGATCACGGTGTCGCGTTATTTCAACCAGCCGGAGCAAGTGTCGCCCGAGCGGCGTGAGCGGATTGCCGAGGTGGTGGCCGAGCTGGGCTATGTGCCCAACCTGGTCGCGGGCGGCTTGGCGTCGGCGCGTGGGCGGATCGTGGCGATGGTGATCCCGAACATCTCGGGGCCGATCTTTGCCAATACCATCCAGGGCTTCAGCGACACCCTCAGCCGCCACGGTTACCAACTGCTGTTGGCGTCGAGCTACTTCAGCGCCGAACAGGAAGAAAGCGCGGTGCGTGCCTTCCTCGGCTGGTCGCCCGCAGCGCTGGTGCTCACCAGCCGATTCCACAGTGCGGGCACCGAAAAAATGATCGCCGACGCGGATATCCCGGTGGTCGAAACCTGGGACTACGTGCCCGAGCGCGAGCCCTTGCAGATCGGTTTTTCCCATTACGAGGTGGGCGTCACGGCGGCGCGCTACCTGCACGGCAAGGGCTACCGGCGTATTGCGTTTGTCCAGAACAGTGCGGCGGGCGACTTCAGCGCGTTGGAGCGGCGCGATGGGTTTACCGCCACCCTGGTTGAACTCGGTATGCAGCCCTGGGTGTTCGCCCCGGACGCCGATCGCGCGCCCTTCGAGGCGGGCAAGCAGGCAATGGACGTGCTGATGGGCCACGCCAACCCGCCTGACGCGATCTTCTTCGCCAATGACAACCTCGCCGCAGGTGGCTTGCTTGCCGGGCAGCGTGCTGGGCTCAAGATCCCGCACGACTGCGCCGTGCTGGGTTTCGGTGATTACCCGTTCGCCGAAATGCTGCTGCCGAGCCTGAGCACAATCAAACCGCCAGCCCTGGAGATCGGCGTATTAGCGGCCACGCGCGTACTTGAAAGTTTGGGTGTTTTGCCCTGTGATGACCAAGTTAAGCGCTTGAATCTATTAGCCTGCCATTTGATAGAACGCGAGAGCGCTTAATCAACTAACTCGACCTGTAGTGAGCGGGCTTGCCCCGCGCCGCGGTGTGTCAGGAAAAGTTGAGGCGTCACGTCCCCGCAGCACAGCCCAAGCCCAACAACCACAAGGCCTGCGCCAGGGCTGTCAGGGAAATCCGGGACAGATGATGGCCATTCATTTCAGTTTGTTTCCCCATCTCAGGAACTAGCGTTGCAACTTCCAGTCGATTAACCCGGCCAACTTTGTCTCCGGGCGTGGCTAACTAATGGCACTTATCAGTAGTTCCAAATAGCCATACTTTCTCGCAACCAGACACCCAACATTATGTCGTCAGCCCTTATCGATGCCTGCCACCTGCAGATACCGCACACCGATCAAGTGTGCGCGTGGCTGAGGCAGCACGCCGGGTTGAAAACCGTCGACCTGGAGCGTGCCCAGCGCCTGTCCACAGACGCCAGCGACCTGCTGGGCCTGCTGACACGCCTGGGCCTGGTGTCCGAGATCGAACTGGCCAGCGCCTGGGCCCACCTGCTGGACGCGCCGCTGTTGTTGGCGGATACCGCGCCCCCGGTGCTCGACCCATTGCCCCCACTCACCGAACGCTTCATGCGCCACTACCAAGTGGTGCCCATGGGATGGAGTGCAGCCGGCCTGCACGTACTGGCCGCTCACCCGGCCCAGCATTATGCCTTCCAGGCGTTGGCCTACGCCTGCCAGGTGCCGGTGTGGCTGGCCGTCGGCCCGCGCACCGAAGTCGACACGCTGATCGAGCGCTATTACGGCCAGGGCCGTTCGGCCATGGGCACCCTGATTGAGAACCTCGATGAGCGCAGCGGTGCGCTGGAAGACATCGAACACCTCAAGGACATGGCCTCCGAAGCCCCGGTGATTCGCCTGGTCAACCTGATCCTCCAGCGCGCCGTGGAACAACGCGCCTCAGACATCCACATCGAACCCTTCGAAAACCAGCTCAAGGTGCGCTACCGCATCGACGGCGTGCTGCATGAGGCGGAGGCGCCACCGGCCAGCTCGTCGGCGGCGGTGATCTCGCGGGTGAAGATCATGGCGCGCTTGGACATTGCCGAACGCCGGCTGCCCCAGGACGGGCGCATCATGCTGCGCATCCAGGGCAAGGCGCTGGACTTGCGGGTGTCCACCGTGCCCACCAGTTTTGGCGAGTCGGTGGTGATGCGCCTGCTTGATCGCCAGACCGTGCAGTTCGATTTCCAGCACCTGGGTTTCGACGGCCAGCGCCTGGCGGCCTTCCTCGACTTGCTGGAACGGCCCCACGGCATCCTGCTGGTGACCGGCCCCACCGGCTCGGGCAAGACCACCACGCTGTACACCGCGTTGTCGCGGCTCAACACCGCCGAGCGCAAGATCATCACCGTGGAAGACCCGGTGGAATACCAGCTCGAAGGCATCAACCAGATCCAGGTCAAGCCCGCCATCGGCCTGGATTTCGCCGGGGCGTTGCGCTCCATCGTGCGCCAGGACCCGGACGTGATCATGATCGGCGAAATCCGCGACCTGGAAACCTGCCGCATCGCCATCCAGTCGTCCCTCACCGGCCACCTTGTGCTCTCCACCCTGCACACCAACAGCGCCGCCGCCAGCATTACCCGCCTGCTCGATATGGGTGTGGAAAGCTACCTGATCGCATCGACCGTCAGCGGCATCCTCGCGCAACGCCTGGTGCGACGCCTGGACCCGGCCACGCGCACGGCGTTCGAAGCGCCCCCGGAACTGATCGCAGAACACGGCCTGGACCGCCTGACCGACACCCGCCCGATCCTGCTTTACCGGGGCCGTTATGAAGGCCGCAGCGCCCTCACCGAATTGTTGGTGATGAACGACGAATTGCGCAGCCTGCTGATGCGTCATGCCGACGCCGCCACCCTGGAGCAGGCTGCACGTCGCGCCGGTTTGCGCACCTTGCATGAAGAAGGTTTGCGCCAGGCGCTGGCGGGCGTCACGTCACTGGAAGAAGTGTTGCGCGTCACCCGGGGAGAGGGCGCGTGAGCCTGTTCAAGTTCCGTGCCCTGGATAGCCAAGGGGCCGCTCACAACGGCACGCTTGAAGCCAAGGACCAGACTGCCGCTGTTGCCCTCTTGCACAAACGCGGCCTGCTGTTGCTACAGATCGAGTCGGCGGGCGGCCTCAGGTCGAACGCCACGCGCGGGCAGTTGAAGGGTGCCGCCCTGGTGAGTTTCACCCAGCAATTGGCGACGCTGCTGGGCGCCGGCCAGCCCCTTGAGCGCTCGCTGGGCCTGCTGCTCAAACAACCCGGCCAGTCTCAAGTGCGAGCATTGGTCGAGCGCATCCGCGATCAGGTCAAGGCCGGCCAGCCGTTGTCTGCGGCACTGGAGGCGGAGGGCGGCTTCTCGCCGCTGTACGTGAGCATGGTGCGCGCCGGTGAAGCCGGTGGTGCGTTGGAAGGCACCTTGCGCCAGCTCAGCGACTACCTGGAACGCAGCCAGTTGCTGCGCGGTGAGGTCATCAATGCGCTGATCTACCCGGCCTTTCTGGTGGTCGGCGTGCTGGGGTCCCTGGCGCTGTTGCTGGCGTATGTGGTGCCGCAGTTCGTGCCGATTTTCGAGGACCTCGGCGTGCCGATTCCCCTGATCACCGAGGCGATCCTTGCGCTCGGCGAGTTCCTCAGCCGCTATGGCTGGGCGGTGCTGGCCGGGTTGCTGGTGATTGCCTGGGGGCTCGCCGCTCGCCTGCGCGATCCCCGGCACCGGGAAGCGTTCGACCGGCGCCTGCTCGGTGTGCGCCTGATTGGCCCGCTGTTGCAAAGGGTCGAAGCCGCCCGGTTGGCGCGCACCCTCGGCACCCTGCTGAGCAACGGGGTGGCGTTGCTGCAAGCCCTGGTGATTGCCCGGCAAGTCTGCAGCAACCGTGCGTTGCAGGCGCAAGTCGCGGTCGCGGCCGAGTCGGTCAAGGGCGGTGGCACCCTGGGTGCGGCCTTTGGCATTCAACCCCTGTTGCCCGACCTCGCCCTGCAAATGATTGACGTCGGCGAACAGGCCGGGGAATTGGACAGCATGCTGCTCAAGGTCGCTGACATTTTCGACGTCGAAGCCAAGCGCGGCATCGACCGCCTGCTCGCTGCCCTGGTGCCGTCGCTGACCGTGGTCATGGCCGTTCTGGTGGCGGTGATCATGCTGGCGATCATGCTGCCGCTGATGAGCCTCACCAGCCACTTATGAAGGAGCAGACCCCATGAAGACTTCACGCCGCCAAGGCGGTTTTACCTTGCTCGAAATGCTCGCGGTGATCGTGCTGTTGGGCATCGTCGCGACCATTGTGGTGCGCCAGGTCGGCGGCAATGTGGACAAGGGCAAGTACGGTGCCGGCAAGGCCCAGCTCGCCAGCCTGAGCATGAAGATCGACAGCTATGCGCTGGACGTCGGCTCGCCGCCCGGCACCCTGCAACAGCTGGTGGACAAGCCCGGTGGCTACGCCAAGCCTTCGGACCTCAAGGACCCCTTCGGGCACGCCTTCGGCTATCGCTTCCCGGGTGAACACGGGCCTTTCGACCTGATCTTCTACGGCCGCGACGGTCAACCCGGTGGCGAAGGCTACGACGCCGACCTGGGCAACTGGGAATAACCGGGCCATGGCCCAGCGCGGCTTTACCTTGTTGGAGATGCTGGTGGTCATCCTGTTGATCAGCCTCGCCGCCAGCTTGCTCGGCCTGGGTGTGCGCCAGGGACTGCAGGTCGCCAAGGAGCGCCGAGCCGTCGGGCAGATGGTGGAAGCGTTGCGTGCCACCCGGGCCGGAGCAATTATCGGCGGCCAGGCGGCGCGCACCGAGTTTGACCTGCCCGCCAGGACGTTCCAGGCACCGGGACGTGCGCGGCAGCAATGGCCCGAGCCATTGCAGGTGACCTTGCACACGGCCGAGCAGGTGGGGCCGGCTGTCGAGTTCTACCCCGACGGCAGCTCCACCGGGGGCAACCTCCTGCTGGCCAGCGGCACTCGGCGTTGGCGCATCGACATCGGCTGGCTCACCGGCAGCGTGCAGTCAAAGGCCCTGCCATGAAGCGCCAGGCCGGTTTCACCCTGCTGGAAATGCTCGCCGCACTGACGCTGATGGCGGTGTGCAGCAGCGTGTTGCTGGTGGCGTTCGGGCAGAGCGCGCGCTCGCTTTCCCAGGTGGCCCACAGTGATCGGCTCACGCACGCCGCGCTGTCGATTTTCGATCAGGAGGCGGCGGGGCCGTTGAGTGTCGGCGTGCGCCAGGGGGAGCTGGATGGCATTCACTGGCAGCTGAACTGCACCCGCCAGCAACCCCAGGTGTTTCGCGTCGATCTGAGCCTCAGTGAGGGCCCGCACCAGGCCCGTTTCAGCACCCTGAAGGCGCGCCTGTGAAGCGCTGCGAGCAAGGCTTCACGCTGCTGGAGATCCTGGTGGTGCTCAGTCTGCTCGCCGTGTTGCTGGTGCTGGTGGGTGGGGCATTGCTGGGGGCTAATCGTGCGGTGTCCAAGGCCCAGCGTTACACGGTGAGCCTGGACGAAGTGCGCGCAGCCCAGCAGTTCCTGCGCACGGCAATCGGCGAAGCGCTGCCGTTGAGTGGGGTGGACGAGGCGGCTGTAACGGAAGGTTTTTTTGTTGGTGCGCCCGAGCATGTGCAGTTTGTCTCGACCTTGCCTGGGGTACTGGGTGGCGGGATTCAGCGCTTCACCCTGCAACGGGTCGAGCAGACGTTGCAGGTGGCGTTTCCTGGCCGCGAACCCCAGGTGTTGCTGCACGACCTCGACAGGCTGCAAATGAGTTATCGCGGCGTCTCCCCGTTGGGCCAGGCCACCGGCTGGCTCGATGCGTGGCCGTGGCCCAGGCGCTTGCCCTACGCGGTGCGCATCGCGGCCCAGCTCAACGGGCCGGTGCCCTGGGTGACCCAAGTGATTGCCCTGCGCTTGGACCTGGCCAGCGGGGCGACGGGAGAATGAAGCGTCAGCGCGGTGCGGCCCTGCTGCTGGTGCTGTGGGTGCTGGCGTTGCTCAGTGTGTTGCTGGGCGGGCTGGTGGGTTGGGTGCAACTGGAAAGCCGCCAGGCCCTGTGGTTTCGTCAACATACCCAGACCGTCCTGGCCGCCGAAGCCGGCATCGCCCTGGCCATGACTGACCCGCGCCGGGTGGCCGATGGCCGTGAGATCGGCCTGACGTTCGACGACGCCCACCTGCACGTCAGCCTGCGCAGCGAGCGCGGCAAGTTGTACCTGGTCAACGCCGAGGCGGATGACTTCATGCGCCTGGCCCTGGCGTGCGGGGCCAGCCAGGCCCAGGCGAGCGCGTTGGCCAAGGCCCTCGAAACCCGCCGCAACAGGGGCCTGGCGCCGTTTCGCGTACTGGAAGAAGTGCGCCAGCTGCCGGGCATGACGCAAGCGCTCTACAGCCAACTGCTGCCTGAAATCACCTTGTGGAGCGACCTGGATCGCCCCGACGCGGCCTTTGCCAGCCCGCTGATGCGCAAGGCCCTCAACCTGCCGCAACAGAAGGCCGAGGGCGCCGACCCTGGCCTGGTGCTGCAGGTCGACAGCCGCGCCGAGCGCCCGGGTGGGTACAAGGCACGCGTGCAAGCCACCGTTTTATTGAGCCCATCGGAGGACAGCGCACAACCCTATCGGGTAGTGCGGTGGCAAGAATGAATCGATTGGAACCCATCGCCCGACATTGGCGCGGTAGCCTGTTGCAACAGGGCTGGCGCTTCTGGCTGGCTGAATTGCGCGGCTGTGTGCCGGGCTGGCTGGCCCTTCACGAGCCGCCCGAGCAACGTCATCACTGGCCGTTGAGCGAGCCGGTTGCGCCGGGCAACACGCGCCAAGTGCTGGTGTTGGCCACCGACGCCGTGTTGCTGCAAACCGTGCAGTTGCCCCTGGCGGCGGCGCGCAACCTCACCGCCGTGGTGGGCTATGAGCTGGACCGCTACACCCCGTTCAACGCCGACCAACTGTACTTCGTCGCGCAGCCGCTGCGCCGCGCACCCGCCCACCTGGAGGTGCGGCTGGTGGCGATCCTGCGCGAGCACCTCGACCAGATCCTTGCTGACTGCACTGCCCTTGGCCTGCAGCCCCACCGCGTGGAAGTGGGCGACCTCGGTGTCGACTTGCTGCCCGCGCCGTTGCGACCGCGCCAGCACCCACCGGGCAAGGGCTTGCAGCGCAGCCTGCCGTGGCTGTGCGGGGCCTTGCTGATTGCGGCGATGCTGCTGTGGCTCAACGATCGCCAGCGCGTGCTCGACGTCATGCAGGCCAGCGTCCAGCAACAGAAAGCCCAGGTCGCCGAGGTGCACGCCCTGCGCCAGCAACTGCTCAACACCCGTGGCGCGGCGCAGTACCTCACCCGCCGCAAACTGGCGCAGCCCCCGCTGGCCGCGCTGCTCAATGACCTGACCACTTGCTTGCCGGCCGACACCTGGATCGACCAGTTGGACGTGAAAGACGGAGAAGTCTCGTTCTCTGGGCAAAGCGCCAAGGCCAGCGGCCTGATCACCCGGATCAAAGGCTGCCATCGCCTGGAAAATGCCCAGTTTGAAGGGGTGATTCAACCGGATGCGCGCACCGGCAAGGACCAGTTTGCCTTGCGCGCCCACCTGCGCCAGGAGGTGGCCGATGCGCCGACCCCTCACACCCCGTGAACGTCGTGGTTCGGCGTTGCTGATCCTGGCGCTCGTGGTGGGCGCCGCCTACTGGCTGTTGATCGACAGTTGGTTCGCCGGGCCATTGCGCGAGATGGGCGAGCGCGCCGATCAGCTGCGCGAGCAGCAGCAACGCTATGCCGGCGTGCTGCGCCAGGGCGATGCGCTGCGCGCGCAATTGCAGCAGGCGCGCGAGGACCCGGCCAGCAGCACCAGCCTATTGCCGGGGGACGATCCCGACGTGGTCGCCGCCGACCTGATGCAACGCCTCGCCGACCTGATCAACAGCTATGCCGACCTCGGCGGCGGCTGTCGCCTGACCCAGCGCAAACCCATCACCCCGGAGCAGGATGACGGCGAGCCGTACCGCCAGGTCAAGGTCAGCCTTACGCTGAACTGCGCCATCGAACCCTTGGAGGCGCTGTTGCATGAACTCGAATACCAGCCACCGTTTCTGTTCGTCGATGAGTTGCGTATCCGCCGCAGCCAGCAGGCCCCGGCCAGTGGCGGTGCGGGGCAACTGGTGGTGCACCTGCTGGTGCGCGGTTACCTGCAACCGGCGCGGGTGACGCCATGACGAGCGTACTGCGGCCCCTGGAATGGGGCCTGCTCGGCCTGGCCGGGTTGCTGGGTGTGTTGATGGCGGTAATCCTCAGCAGCATCGGCGACGAGCCGCAGTGGCTGCCGGAACCCAGCGCCCCGGCCCAGCCTTCGAGCCGTGTGCAAACAGCCCCGAGTATCGCGCTGCAAGACCTGGCCGCCACTTGGCAAACCCCGCTGTTCAGCCCTGATCGCAGCCCCGACCGTGTAGTGGGCAAGGCCCAGGTGTCGAGCCTGGCCAACCTCACCCTCAGCGGAATCATGATCACCGGCAACCTGCAGATGGCGATGCTCAAACCGGCCAGTGGCGCGCCCCTCACGGTGCGCCTGGGCCAGACGCTGCCCAACGGCTGGCGCCTGGAACATCTCACCCCGCAATACGCCCGATTCAGCCTGGACGGCCGCACCCAGACCTTGAGCCTCTACGCCAAGCGTTTGCCACCGCCGTCCAGCCGCCCCCCGATGACTTTGCCCCGCGAGCCTCTCCCTTGATTGATATGCGCACCTCAACGTTTTGCCTGGCCACCGCTCTTGCCTTGGGCGGCTGCGGCTCCTTTCCAGACCGCGCCGACCCGGATGAGGACCTGATGCACGAGGCCCTGCAGGGTACCGGCACACAACGCCCGCCGCTCGAGCAGTCGGCGGCCGAAAGCCCGCAGCCGTCGATAAAAACGCCACCGCAGCGCCAACTGATTCGCGGCAGCCAACAGTTCGTGCGTGCACCCGGTGCGGCGCCGAGCGCACAGGAGGAGGGCGGCGACATCGTGTTCAACTTTGCCGACCAGCCCATTGAAGCCGTGATCAACAGCGTGATGGGCGACCTGCTGCACGAGAACTACAGCATCGCCCAGGGCGTGAAGGGCAGCGTGAGTTTTTCCACCTCCAAGCCGGTGAGCAAGCAGCAGGCGCTGTCGATCCTCGAGACCCTGCTGTCCTGGACCGACAACGCCATGATCCGCCAGGGTTCGCGCTACGTGATCCTGCCGGCCAACGAGGCCGTGGCCGGCAAACTGGTGCCGCAGATGCGCGTGGCCCAGCCGCCCAGCGGGCTCTCGGCACGGTTGTTCCCGCTGCGCTATATCTCGGCCACCGAGATGCAAAAACTGCTCAAGCCTTTCGCCCGCGAGAATGCATTCCTGCTGGTGGACCCGGCGCGCAATGTGCTGAGCCTGGCCGGTACGCCGGATGAACTGGCCAACTACCAGGACACCATCGACACCTTTGACGTGGACTGGCTCAAAGGCATGTCGGTGGGCGTGTTTGGCCTGCAACGCGCGTCGGTGGCCGAGTTGATGCCTGAGCTGCAACACCTGTTCGGCCCCGACAGCGGCATGCCCCTGGCGGGCATGTTGCGGTTCCTGCCGATCGAACGCACTAACTCGGTGGTAGCAATTTCGTCCCAGCCGCAGTACCTGAGCGAAGTGGGGGATTGGATTCGCACCATCGACGAAGGCGGCGGCAACGAGCCGCAGATGTATGTCTACGACGTGCGCAACATGAAAGCCGCCGACCTGGCCAAGTACCTGCGGCAGATCTACGGCACCGGTGCGATCAAGGACGACACGCCGGCCAAGGTGGCGCCGGGGTTGCGCACCACCACCCTGGCCTCGCCCGGCATGGGTGGCTTGCAGAACACACCCCCAGTGCCAGATGAGCCGGAACCTGCGCCCGAAGAAAAGACCGTCGCCCCCAGCAGCGACCTTGAAGCCGGCACACGGATCACCGCACAACAGAGCAGCAATCAACTGCTGGTGCGCACACGCCCGGCGCAATGGAAGGAGATCGAAGCGGCAATCAAACGGCTCGACAACCCGCCACTGCAGGTGCAGATCGAGACGCGCATCCTGGAGGTGAAACTGAGCGGCGAACTGGACCTGGGCGTGCAGTGGTACCTGGGGCGCCTGGCGGGTAATTCGGCCAGCACCACGGTGGCCAACGCCTCCGGCAGCCAGGGCGCACTGGGCGGTGGCGGGGCGGGGTTGGGGGCGACGGACTCGTTGTTCTATTCGTTTGTCAGCACCAACCTGCAAGTGGCGCTGCATGCCCTGGAAAAGAACGGGCGCACCCAGGTGCTGTCGGCGCCGTCGCTGGTGGTGATGAACAACCAGCCGGCGCAGATCCAGGTGGGGGACAACATTCCCATCAGCCAGACCACTGTGAATACCGGTGTGTCGGACACCACGTTGAGCAGTGTGGAGTATGTGCAGACGGGGGTGATCCTGGACGTGGTGCCACGGATCAACCCGGGTGGGTTGGTGTACATGGACATTCAGCAGCAGGTCAGCGATGCGCAGGACACGGCGGCTAACAGCGATACGCCGGTGAACCCGCGGATCTCGACGCGCTCGGTGTCGACCCAGGTGGCGGTGCAGAGTGGGCAGACGGTGTTGCTGGGGGGGTTGATCAAGCAGGACAACGCCGAGGGGGTGAGTGCGGTGCCCTATTTGGGGAAGATCCCGGGGTTGCGCTGGTTGTTTGGGAGTACCAGCAAGTCCAAGGCGCGCACGGAGTTGATTGTGTTGATTACGCCTCGGGTGGTGACCAACAGTGGGCAGGCGCGGCAGGTGACGGATGATTATCGGGAGCAGATGAGGTTGTTGCGGGTTCCGGTGGGTCGGTAGATTGGGGGCATATCCGTTAGTTAGGTAACGGCCGCCTATGGTTCCGCTCTTACAGC
>NZ_JACARO010000087.1 GCF_013386585.1 Pseudomonas sp. P7548
GTCGGCAGCCAACAGTTCGTCGGTCAATTCGTTGGAGCGGTCCAAGGAAGCCTGTTCCACAGCGCTGCGCTGTTCAGTCGGTTTCATCCAGCCGCCGAGCAGGTTGGCGTCCAAGTGCGGGACCGGGTTGAGGGCCACGTCACGTACGGTGATCTGATCCGCCGGGTGGGCGACCTGCCATTGGCTGATGAACTGCTGGGTCAGTTGGCGGGAGATTGAATCCTGCTGGCGGGCGCTGCTTTCGATGATCAGAACGTTGGACATGGCTACGTAGGCTCCATCTGTAATTGCTGTAAGTCGATGGAGAAAAGATTAACCAGGGCCCATTCGATAAAAAAGCGCAAAAAACTGCTATAACCCATCTATAAATTTGTTTATAAGCGGAGTATTGCTGTAGGCATGCTCCGCCACTGCTTTATTTCGGTGCGCAAGCCAAGGCGATCCGCATCTTGATAATGGCGCGGCTGAACTTGACCGTGGTGTTGGTGCTTTTGCCAGCCGGCACCGTGACCTTGCGCATGCGCGGCGATTCCGGGCCATTGGTGAAGGTTACCGAACACACGGCATCGTTGGTGCCGTAGTTATTGAGCTGGATCGAACTGATGTCGCCGTCCACGTCGGAAGCGGTGTAGTCCACTTTCACGCCGTCGATCTTTTTCGTCACGTCGATGGGGTAGGCAAAGACGCTCAGCGGCAGCATCGCCAGCAACACACAACAGAATTTTCTCATTCGGCAGTCTCCAATAAGGACTGCCTAGCTTAGGACAAGAGGAGCTCATCTTGAAAGCGCCCCGCGTTACCCTTGATCAATGGCGCACGCTGCAAGCCGTGGTCGACCATGGTGGCTTCGCCCAGGCGGCTGAAGCGCTGCACCGTTCGCAGTCCTCGGTGAGCTACACCGTGGCCCGCATGCAAGACCAGCTCGGCGTGCCGCTGCTGCGCATCGACGGGCGCAAGGCCGTGCTGACCGACGCCGGTGAAGTGCTGTTGCGCCGCTCCCGGCAACTGGTGAAGAACGCCAGCCAGCTGGAAGACCTTGCTCACCATATGGAGCAGGGCTGGGAAGCCGAAGTACGCCTGGTGGTGGACGCCGCCTACCCCAACGCGCGCCTGGTGCGCGCCCTCACCGCCTTCATGCCGCAAAGCCGGGGCTGCCGTGTGCGCCTGCGTGAAGAGGTGCTGTCGGGTGTCGAGGAGTTGTTGCTCGATGGCATGGCCGACCTGGCCATCAGTGGGTTCATCATCCCGGGTTACCTGGGCACGGAAATGAGCGATGTGGAATTTATCGCCGTGGCCCATCCCGACCACTCGTTGCACCGCCTCAACCGCGAGCTGAGTTTCCAGGACCTGGAGAGCCAGATGCAGGTGGTGATCCGCGACTCCGGCCGCCAGCAACCACGGGACGTCGGCTGGCTGGGCGCCGAGCAACGCTGGACCGTCGGCAGCCTGCCCACCGCCGCCACCTTCGTCAGCAGCGGCCTGGGCTTTGCCTGGTTGCCCCGGCACATGATCGAGCGCGAACTCAGCGAGGGCCTGCTCAAGCAGCTACCCTTGGAAAAAGGCGGCAGCCGCAACCCGACCTTCTACCTGTATTCGAACAAGGACAAACCCCTGGGCCCGGCCACGCAGATCCTGATTGATCTGCTGCGCACCTTTGACACCGCGCCCCTGGATGCACCTTTCGCCGCGCCACAACAAGCCTGAAACGGAGTTCACCCATGGCCTGGTTCGACCATGAAGGCTGCAGCCTGCACTACGAGGAATACGGCCACGGCACGCCGCTGATCCTGATCCACGGCCTGGGCTCCAGCAGCCAGGACTGGGAACTGCAGATCCCGGTGCTGGCCAGGCACTACCGCCTGATCGTGGTGGACGTGCGCGGCCATGGGCGCTCCGACAAACCCCGCGAACGCTACAGCATCCAGGGTTTTACCTTTGACCTGTTAGCCCTGATCGAACACCTGAACCTGCCACCCGCCCATGTGGTGGGCTTGTCCATGGGCGGCATGATCGCATTCCAATTGGCGGTGGACGAACCGAGCCAGGTCAAGAGCCTGTGCATCGTCAACAGCGCCCCCGAGGTCAAGGTGCGCAGCGCCGATGATTATTGGCAATGGGCCAAGCGCTGGAGCCTGGCGCGGGTGCTCAGCCTAGCCACCATTGGCAAGGCCCTGGGCGACCGGCTTTTTCCAAAGCCGGAGCAGGCCGACCTGCGCCGCAAGATGGCCGAACGCTGGGCAAAAAACGACAAACGTGCTTATCTCGCCAGCTTCGATGCGATTGTGGGCTGGGGCGTGCAGGAACAACTTTCCCGAATTGCCTGTCCTACGCTGGTCATCAGCGCCGACCACGACTACACCCCCGTGGCGCAGAAAGAAAACTATGTAAAACTGCTGCCCGATGCGCGGCTGGTGGTGATCGAGGATTCCCGCCATGCCACGCCCTTGGATCAACCCGAAGTCTTTAACGCTACCCTGCTCGATTTTCTAAAGACAGTCGAAACCACTACCCAGGATCACTGACCCATGTTGAAAAAAATCGCCTTCTTCGCCGGTTCCGTTCTGTTCGCTGCCAACCTGATGGCCGCCGAGCCTGCCAAGGCGCCCCACGTGCTGATCACCACCACCAACGGTGACATCGAAATCGAACTGGACCCGGTCAAGGCGCCGATCAGCACCAAGAACTTCCTGGCCTATGTCGACAAGGGCTTTTACACCAACACGATTTTCCACCGCGTGATCCCGGGCTTCATGGTCCAGGGCGGTGGTTTCACCGCGCAGATGTCGCAGAAGCCGACCGAAGCGCCGATCAAGAACGAAGCCAGCAACGGCCTGCATAACGTACGTGGCACCCTGTCCATGGCCCGCACCAATGACCCGAACTCGGCCACCAGCCAGTTCTTCATCAACGTGGCCGACAACGCCTTCCTCGACCCGGGCCGCGACGCCGGCTATGCCGTGTTCGCCAAGGTCGTCAAAGGCATGGACGTGGTCGACATCATCGTCAACTCCCAGACCACCACCAAGCAGGGCATGCAGAACGTGCCAATCGATCCTGTCGTGATCAAGTCGGCCAAGCGCATCGACTGAGGTCTGCAGGTAGCTTCGCGTGGTGCCCACAAGGCACCGCGCGCATTTGAACAGGAGAGCCCGCCAGGCGGGCGTCAACCCTAATGCTCTATCGTCGTTTTGAACAACTGATCGATATCTTCCGCGACGCTCCCAGCGCGGCCCCTCCCGATAAAGTCCTGCCCTTCTACCTCTACTACCTGCGCCAGGTATGGCCGCACTTCGCCGCCCTGCTGGTGGTGGGCCTGATCGGCGCGTTGATCGAAGTGGCGTTGTTCAGCTACCTGAGCCGCATCATCGACCTGGCGCAGGGCACGCCGCCCGCAGACTTCTTCCAGATCCACAGCAGCGAGCTGATCTGGATGGCCGTGGTCGCCCTGTTGTTGCGCCCGATCTTCGGCGCCCTGCACGACCTGCTGGTGCACCAGACCATCAGCCCGGGCATGACCAGCCTGATTCGCTGGCAAAACCACAGCTATGTGCTCAAACAGAGCCTTAACTTCTTCCAGAATGACTTCGCCGGGCGTATCGCCCAGCGCATCATGCAAACCGGCAACTCCCTGCGCGACTCCGCCGTGGCCGCCGTGGACGCGATCTGGCACGTGGCGATCTACGCCATCAGCTCCCTGGTGCTGTTTGCCGAAGCCGACTGGCGCCTGATGATCCCGCTGGTGACCTGGATCATCTGCTACAGCCTGGCGCTGCGTTACTTCGTGCCTCGCGTGAAGGAACGCTCGGTGATTTCCTCCGAGGCGCGCTCCAAGCTGATGGGCCGCATCGTCGACGGCTACACCAACATCACCACCCTGAAGCTATTCGCCCATACGAGCTATGAGCAGGAGTACGCCAAGGAAGCGATCGTCGAGCAGACAGAGAAAACCCAGCTGGCCAGCCGCGTGGTGACCAGCATGGACATCGTGATCACCAGCATGAACGGCCTGCTGATCGTGACCACCACCGGCCTGGCCTTGTGGCTGTGGACCCAGTCGCTGATCTCCGTGGGCGCTATCGCCCTGGCCACCGGTTTGGTGATCCGCATCGTCAACATGTCCGGCTGGATCATGTGGGTGGTCAACGGCATTTTCGAAAACATCGGCCAGGTGCAGGACGGGCTGAAGACCATCGCCCAGCCACTGGCGGTGATCGACCGCGAGAACGCGCCGCGCCTGAGCGTGCCCCACGGCGAAGTACGTTTTGAGCAGGTGGATTTCCACTATGGCAAGAAGAGCGGGATCATTGGCGGCCTGAACCTTGAGATCAGGGCCGGCGAGAAGATCGGCTTGATCGGCCCGTCGGGCGCCGGTAAATCAACCCTGGTCAACCTGCTGCTGCGCCTTTACGACCTGCAAGGCGGACGTATCCTGATCGATGGCCAGAACATTGCCGAAGTCGCCCAGGAGTCGTTGCGTGAGCAGATCGGCATGATCACCCAGGACACCTCGCTGCTGCACCGTTCGATTCGCGACAACCTGCTGTACGGCAAGCCCGACGCCACCGACGAAGAACTCTGGGCCGCCGTGCACAAGGCGCGGGCCGATGAGTTCATCCCATTATTGTCCGACTCCGAAGGCCGCACCGGGCTGGACGCCCACGTGGGCGAACGCGGGGTGAAACTCTCCGGTGGGCAACGCCAGCGCATTGCCATCGCCCGCGTGCTGCTCAAGGACGCGCCGATCCTGATCATGGACGAAGCCACCTCGGCCCTGGACTCGGAAGTGGAAGCGGCGATCCAGGAGAGCCTGGAAACCCTCATGCAAGGCAAGACGGTGATAGCGATTGCGCACCGGTTGTCGACCATTGCGCGCATGGACCGCCTGGTGGTGCTGGAGAAAGGCCAGATCGCCGAGAGCGGCAGCCATGCCCAGCTGCTGGCCCATGGCGGGCTGTATGCGCGATTGTGGCATCACCAGACCGGGGGGTTCGTCGGCATCGACTGACCCCTGTAGGAGCCGG
>NZ_JACARO010000088.1 GCF_013386585.1 Pseudomonas sp. P7548
AATTTAGAACTTTACCCGGCGGCATTGGATGCTGGCTTCGATCATCGGCGTGTTAGATATCGCTGTTTTTTTGGGTGAAGCACGGTGCACTGGTCGGAGATGAAGTTAGGCCCCTCGAAAGGCGAACAGCGTCCACGAACGACCGCCATGAACAACAGGGATTCAGGATGAACCAGGCGACAAAGTTTACCGAGCCAGCTCGATGAGAGCGCGGCGTTGGCTAGCAACGCGCTAATGATTGGATTGGACTAATTCTGATGTATGTCAGCTCGGATTCAACACTTCTACCGTGGGAAAGTCAATTTTTGTGTCAAAGACATTGTTGATGTAGTTGGTAAACATATATTGAACACTTAAACCGATGATGGACAATATTTCCTCATTGGTGAAACCCGCTTCGCGAATGCGTGTGAGCTCCGCTTCAGCGACGTGCCCGCGAGTAGTGACAACTTGTTTGACAAACTGCCCCGCTGCAGCCATTTTCCGGTCGCTCGCCATACCCCGTCGGGCACGTAACAGGTCACTCGGGTACATTCTTCCGAAATTCATACCTATATAGGTATGTGTCGCCAGGCAATACAGGCATGTATTTACTTCAGACACTGCGAGCGCCACGTGGGCGCGAAGCCTTGCATCGAAGCTGTCGTCCAACGACTTCTGCATTTTGTCTAAGGCCGTGAGCGCGCTGGGTGAAAGTGATGTCAAACGCAGCACGTTCGGTACAAAACCCAATTTTTTGTAAACGGCATCAAACGCAGGACGCACCTCATCCCTTGCGCTGTCTCGTGTCGGAATTATAGTGCGGGTCATGGCTGCACCTCGGCAGGATGTTTAGCAGTAGCTTATCGAAAATGAGGTATGACTCTATCGTAGCGACCGCCTTATATGATTGTTCAAGTGCCTAGACTAATGTGTTCGTCGGAAAATCAATATCAGTATCGAACACGTTATTTATGTAATTGGTGAAACTGAACTGTACTACTAGACCTATGACTTCTATAATCTCCGCGTCGGAATACCCCGCTTCCCGTACGCAAGCAATTTCGTCCTCACTTACGTGCCCACGCATTTCCGCAACTTTTGCAGCGAATTGAATGATGGTCTGAATCTTCGGATTGGTCGACTGCCCTTTTCGTGCAAGCTCGATTTCTTCTGGACTGTCTTTTGCCAGGTTCAGCCCAACAAAGGTATGAGCAGCCACACAGTAAGCGCATCCGTTAACCTCTGATACAATAAGCGCAATTCGCTCACGTGTTTTCAGGTCCAGTACTTTCATTAACGGAGTTTGCATTCCCACCAACGCCGCAAGGGTTTTGGGGCTAATCGCTGTGAGCCGGTACAGGTTCGGAAAAAAACCAAGGCGCTTCCCGATTGCATCCAGCGTTGCGTGGGTCTCTGGCGGGGTGTTTTCCCGGCTCGGGATTTCAACGCGTGACATATTTTTCCACCTGTGAGGACTATGTTGTGATTCGCTTAGTCTAGCGAGTCAAAAAGCCGGTGATAAGCCGGGAATTTCAAGAAGAACCCTTTCAAAAAATGAGAGTCGAAGGCAATTGACGACCGTGACATGCACGACGCACCATAGCGCCCAGGAAATATTAGTCACGCTAAAAATTGACTGTGTAGTTAAAAATGAAAAATGGCCTGCAAAAACACATAATTTCTTGCTCAAAATACATGATCACACAGTAATTTGCACAACTGAAACGGCACCTTTACCTGCGTAAAAGTGACTGGTAGGTTATTGATCAATGCCAAAATGTGTTCCTTTCTGAGAGGATTAACAAAATGGATCGTCTTGAAGCGATGGCCATCTTGGTAGCTACCGTGGAAGCTGGGAGCTTCTCTGCTGCAAGTCGCAAGCTCTCGGTTCCGCTGCCAACAGTCAGCCGAAAACTCGCGGCTTTAGAGGAGCATCTAGGGGTTCGGCTATTGGTGCGTTCTACGCGTAGCTTGACGCTGACTGAAGCTGGATTGACCTACCTCCAGTCTTGTAAGCAGATAATCGATCAAGTGACTGAAGCAGAACGCTCTGTATCTGGCGAATACACGACCCCTAGAGGTGAGTTGGTCGTTACTGCTCCAGTCGTCTTTGGGCGTCTTCATCTCTTGCCAATCATTAATGATTTTTTGGCCTCATTTCCTAAAATTAATATCCGATTGATATTATCTGACAAATCAATGCACCTTGTAGATGATCATATCGATGCGGCTTTACGAGTAGGAAAATTACCAGATAGTAGCATGGTGGCCACCCAAGTTGGTACTGTTTGCCGAGTAGTTTGCGCGAGCCCGGAATACCTGGCCAGTCACGGCAAGCCAACACATCCTAATGACCTCATGGAGCATACATGTGTCAGTTTCGAAGGATTACCCTCTGGTCCCATGTGGAGCTTCACCTCTGCTGCAATGCCGACGGATTTATTAACCATCACGGTAAAACCTCGTCTTTCAGTAAACACTGCTGAGGCCGCTATTGATGCTGCTATTGCGAGCGTAGGACTAACTCATATTTTATCATATCAAATTGCCCATGTAGTCGAACAACAAAGATTACGATTAGTTCTTCGTGAATTCGAACCCACGCCGATACCAGTTAATTTAGTTCACGCCGGTCAGATACCACTACCCGTTAAAACTCGTAGTTTTTTTGATTTTGTTGTACCGCGCCTCAGAGTTGCCTTGCTCGGCGATAAAGATAGATTGCGGACAGGAATGAGCACCCCGGTGCCCGAATACCCTGGCTTGTAGTTATTTAAGTATGCATTCGGTCGACAATATTAATATGGGAATTTTACCCGAGATGCGTAACCGTCCAAGCTTCACCGCCTTGAAACTCAGACCTTAATCTCCTTCAACTATTGATTGACGCGCTCCCATTCAAAATGCGTTGGATCGAAAGTACCGCCATGCCACTCCATCATGTGTTCATGCTCTGGGTGGTTGGGGTCAGCCATCACTTCAAGGAAATCGGCATAACCTTGCCTGCCGCCGATGTCTTTCGGCGGGCAAGCATTGGCGCCCTCGATGCAATTCTGCACCTGAGGGCATGCCACAGCGGGTAATTTATTTTCAACTTTGATTTGGTGATTCCAGCCATCGCCGAAGTCATAGAGGTAGCGAAACGTCTTTTTCCCGTTCAACGCTTTGATCAGGGTTTTGCGGGCATCGGAGTTCACCGGTAGGCCCCATCCATCGGGGTCGGGAGTGCCGTAATTGTTGACCAAGTCGTTGCACGAGGCGGCTTCCCCTCCGTCCCGAAGCACGGGAGAAATACTTCCTTCGCAGTCTGGTCAATTGAGCTTGGCTCGCCGGCGCCCCCTGGGTGTGATATGGGGAATCTCACCCTTCACCTTTCACCTTTCCGCTTTCCGCGTTACCTTGCCATGCGTGCGGTTGCTCCGGCGCTTGCACTAGGCAACGCCGTGATACTCAAGCCAGATCCGCGTACCGCAGTATGCGGCGGTTTCGTGATCGCACGCCTGTTTGAATTGGCTGGCCTGCTGGCCGGCGTGCTGCAAGTTCTTCCTGGCGATGGCGCTACTGGTGCAGCCATGACCTGTGATCCCAATATCGGGATGATCCAGTTCACGGGTTCCACTGCGGCCTGTAGCAAAGAGGGGGAAGCTGCCGGACGTAATCTGAAGAAGGTATCGTTGGAGTTGGGTGGCAAAAATTAGTTGATCGTGCTCTACGATGCCGACTTGGATCTTACTGTCATCAACGCGGCCTAGGCTCTGTACGAAAAGTATTGCCTTACGCATCGCATGGAACAGGCCAATGAGATCATCGCAGTAAAACTTGTCGTGAGCTTGTCGAAGCGCGTAACGATGCGGCGGTTCTCCTTCAGCCACCCGAACATGCGCTCGATGGTATTGCGCTGTCGGTACTTGGGCCGATCGAACAGCCTGGGCAAGCCCGGTTTGGGTTTGCGCTTCATACTGCGCAAGGGGATTACCGTTTGCATTCGATAACGATCACAGTACCGGCGCAGGGCTTGAGCATCGTATCCCTTGTCGGCCAATAGCCATCGGCAGCGTTTGCGGGGACGGCCACGTAAGCTTGGGATACAAGCCTTATCCAGTAATGGTTGAGCATAGGCAATATCGCTGGCTTGCCCGCCTGACAACAGGAAGCGCAGCGGCACACCATTGGCGTCGCATAGCATGTGGATTTTGGTTGTCAGGGCGCCCCGGCTGCGTCCGAGCGCGTGATCTTGTGGTTCATCAGGCCCCCTTTTTTCCCGGCGCCTGATGAGGCTCGGGTTGCGCGAACGGCCTTGGAGTCGATCATCCAGGTGTCCAGATCAATCAAGCCCTGCTCATTCAACCGAATATGAAGAGGCTTGAGCATCTGATCGAAAGCGCCACAATCGCGCCAGTCGCGAAAACGTTGATACACCGTTGACCAAGGGCCGAATCGTTCGGGTATGTCTCGCCAGGCCGCGCCAGAGCAGAGTACCCAGAGGATGCCGTTAAGCATTAAGCGATCATCGGCTCATGGGCGCCCAGTACGGCGGGTTTGCGTGAATATATCGGCAACCAGATCCCAGGCTGCATCGGGGAGTTCGTAACGTTTTGCCATGCAGGTCCCCAGCCAATCATGACGGCTATTTTACCTGTTCAGACTTTTCGTACAGAGCCTAGGATGTCTATCTGCATCATGGCCAAAACTGCATGGCCACGGGCCGCGTGCTGGTACAGCGCGGCATCTACGAGCAGTTCATCGATAAGCTGACAACCAAGGCGCGTAGTCTGCGCGTTGGCGACCCGGTTCGTACGGATGTGCAGATAGGTTCGTTGATCAATGAACACCAACGCGACAATGCGCTACGTATTATCGAAGCAGCTCGTCAAGCGGGTGCAACCGTGCAGGCTGGTGGTCACTATGAGGGGCTGTTCCTGTCACCCACAGTGCTTAGCAACGTGACTTCGGACAACCCTGCGTTCTGCGAAGAAATCTTCGGGCCAGTGGCAGTGGTGACCCCTTTCGCCACTGGCGAAGACGCAATCACGCTAGCCAACGACACCGAATACGGTCTGTCGATGGCAGTCATCTCGAGTAACCTCGGGCGGGAGCTCAAGCTTGGCGAGCGCTTGCATACTGGCTTGTTACATATCAATGATCAGACCGTCAACGACGAAGTCGTCAATCCGTTCGGTGGGGTCGGCGCTTCCGGTAACGGGACAAGTATTGGAGGCCCTGCCAACTGGGAGGCGTTTACTCACTGGCAGTGGCTCACTATCAAGAGCGAAGCACCTGCTTATCCCATCTGAAGAGGAAGTCATTATGCATAAAGTGCAGATCGACGCGCGGTCACCGTCGTGGTGGTCCGAACTCCCGGCCAACCTTTTTTCCATTGAAACGCCCTACATTCGTGCACCTCGAAGACGAAGTATTGGTGAAGGTAGTCGCCGTGGGCATGTGCCACACGGACCTGATCGTGCGTGATTAACATATCTGGTGCCGTTACCGGCAGTGCTCGGCCATGAGGGCTCAGGCGTGGTCGAACCGCTAGGGCCAAACGTCAAGAACCTGAAGGTTGGGGATCATGTGGTATTGACCTAGGGTGCCTGTGGCCATTGCGCGCCTTGCGTAAGTGGTCATGAAACGTATTGCAAGAGTTTCTACGAGCATAACTTTGGCGGTGCGGGGCCGGACGGAGACATTGCTTTGCATAGCGAGAATGGCGAGCCGCGGCATGACCATTTTTTCACCCAGTCTTCGTTCTCAACCTACGCACTAGCCCGCCAGAGAAATGTAATCAAAGTACCGTCTGAAGCACCGCTGGCGTTGCTAGGCCCCTTGGGCTGCGGCATCCAAACAGGTGCAGGCGCTGTTATCAATTCACTGAAGGTTCGTTCTGATAGCAGTTTCGTCGCCTATGGCGATGGAGCAGTGGGATTGAGTGCCGTGATCGCTGCGCGCATTGCCGGTGCCATGACTATCATTGCGGTCGATGTAGTGCCTTCTCGGGTGAAGCTTGCCATCGAATTAGGTGCTACCCATACCCTAAACAGCCGAGAGGTTGAGATCATCGAGTCTGCGCGAGAAATAACAAGCGGCGGTGCCGATTTCCCACTCGAATCCACTGGACGCCGGAAGTCCTTGAAGCCAGTATCGAGGCGCTTGGTGGGCTGGGTACATTGGGTATCGTCGGAGCGCCAATGCTTGAGACGAAGGCGAGCTTCGATATTAACAGTCTGATATTGGGTGGACGCAGCATCCGAGGCATCGTGGAGGGTGACAGTGTACCCCAGGTATTCATTCCTCAACTTGTCGAGCTGTTTCAACAAAGGCGGTTTCCATTCGACCGATTGGTCAAATTCTACCCATTCGAACAGATCAACCAAGCCGCCGAGGGCAGCACAAAGGGCATCACACTCAAGCCCATCCTACACATCGCCGAACTCTGATCACGTACACCCTCAATCGGCTACACCGCTTAAGGCATTCTTACGGTCAAGCTCTTACGGTAGGGTTCATCATTGGCACCAAATGGAAGGACAAGGCTGCCATCGATACTTCAATGGTGTTTTTTAAATACTCGACCGACAATGGGCAGCAAGATTTCATCGGTTGAGGATTGATTATGGATCGTCTGTCTACATTGCTGTCTCGATTTGGCGTTCGCGCGAACCTTTTTTACAACGACAAGCTTTGTGGAGTTCAAACCTACGGTGACCTTGATCAGCGTGGTCATATCCATCTGTTGCAGGCGGGTACGGTAACGATGCAAGGTATTGACAAGCGCGATACGGTACTGACCAAGCCCAGCTTGATATTCCTGCCGCGGCCGTGTCGACACCGCTTGTTTGCCCATGAGTTTGACGACGCTCAGCTTCTCTGCGCTTCCATGGAGTTTGAAGGTGGCATCGACAACCCATTTTCAGCTTCGCTACCGGACATGCTTGTTTTGCCTTTGGATGAATTACCATTGCTGGCTACCACACTGACGTGGATGTTCGCAGAGGCGGCTGAGGGCCGGTGTGGTAAGGAGGCTGTAATCAATCGGCTGTTCGAGTTGCTGATTATATTGTTGTTCCGCCATCTGCTGGATCAGAATCAATTGCATACAGGTTTGATGGCAGGATTGGCAGACCCTCGACTTGCACACTCCTTGCTGCGCGTCCACGACGCACCCAATCATCCTTGGTCAATTGCCGAGATGGCGGATGAATCTAACATGTCACGTTCGGCCTATGCGGCGCATTTTCGAACTGTCATAGGACAAACGCCTGCAGAGTATTTATTGAGCTGGCGGGTCAGTCTGGCTCAGAGGCTATTGCGAGAAGGCCGAGCCATCAATTTGATTGCTGAAGAGGTAGGTTATGACAGTCCGTCGGCTCTGGCACGAGCATTTCGCAGAAAAACGGGGGTCAGTCCCCGTGAATGGATTAAAAGTGCTAACGGTCTATGAGGGGTATGGTTAAAGATTTTTTCTGAGAGGTAACAACGGCCTATGAACGTGCACAAACACTGGCCTGAGTACGGTTCGCACTCAGGCCATTGAGGTGATCATCAATCAATTAGAGCGGGATTCAAGTTCAACTAACGAGTGCCCGGCCACGAAAATCGAGGCGGCTAACAAACCAATGTCTTTGAGCAGAAATTGACCTGGAGCAATAGTGATGGCTGGAAAACCAAGTCCGGGTTCGAACACGCCTGGAGTTGAAAGCATAAAGCTTACAGTCGTGACAAACAAACCGGCAGATAGAGCACCTCCGAGGATAGAAAGCTTCGGAGAAACGAAACGACCCAGTATCAGTGCTCCGATGGACACCTCAAGAATACCCAGCAAACCGGAAAAGGTGTCGACACTGAAAATCTTATATACCCAGCCGAGCAATGGGCTATTGCCAACCAATGGAACCAAACCTTGCGCTTCATAATGGGTAAATTTCATACCCCCGAACCAGAAGTAAATCACGGCAAGAGCGACATAAACACCAAAAACCCCTAGGTTCATTGTGGTGACGCCCAATGAACGTTTCTGAGTATTGCCGTCCACTGTGTAATTTGCAGCAGTCAGAGTTTTCATGAGATTGAATTCCAAATAGTTGGTAACGGGTTTGGCATGACGTCAGCCCAGAGGTTGCTTGTTTCTGACTGTCCGTATGTCGTTTTAAATCCAACGGGGTTAGTACGTTGGGGGTGTGGAGATTGTTACCTTTAAGTGGAAATCAATGTGCTCCAAACGTGCAGTATTTGGTGCAGATCGTCTCGAACAACGTCTTTTTAGCCATCTGATGCTCGACCGGTGTTTGATTGGCTGCAAGCCTTTGGGGTTTGGTACAAAGCCTGGAAAAGGAGTTTCCTGTTGCCTATGGGATCAGTTGATCAACGAGGTGATATGCCGCTTCATTGGTCGATTGTTTCTGGACGGGCACCTTGAGCTGCTTGGTCGCCGAACAAGCCGATGGCCTTGGTCTGATATTTTGCGTTGGAAACCGTGGCAACGTTTCCCACCTGTTTACGACGCGCAACAGTCGGGCCTTTTCTTCTTTTCTTCTTTTCTTCTTTTCTTCTTTTCTTCCTTGCTTCTGGCGAAGCGGACCAGTGCAGTAGTGTGCAACCGCGATAAGATGCTAGAACGCTTTCAGTATCGAGTTCCTATGTCCCAAATCGACTGGCTCAGCCATCTTCTGAAAATGATCACCATCACAGGCCAGTTGGAGTTCCGTTGCGCCTACGGGGCACCGTGGCGTGTAGACAGGGTTCAGTCCGCGGCTCATGAAATTCCTTACCACATCGTGCTCAAAGGGCGGGCCGTTATAGAGGATCCAGAGACTGGGACGACAAGGGATCTGGGACCTGGTGATATCGTGCTGTTGCCGCATGGGTCGGCGCACATGTTGCACGATGGCAGCGGAAATGAGCCTAAACCCACCTGCAATCATCAAGGTCTTGGGGGGTGGACGCTCAGTGAGAATGATGGCGGTGACGAGCACTTGGATATGTTGTGTGGAAGATTTTTCATCGAGCCACCTCATGATCGGTTGATTCACAATTACCTTCCCAAAAATTTGGTGGTGCGCGCTATTTGCGATCCTGATGATGAAGACATCGGGTCCGCCTCGATTCACCTAGCCGGCCTTCTTGGGCTGATGCGTGTGGAATCCAGAGGAGATAAACCGGGCGGAAACGCCATGCTCAATGCGCTTTCTTCGGCGCTGTTCACACTGGTATTACGTACGGCTAGTGAATCCGAGCGAGCTCCAATAGGGTTGTTGGCACTGGCTGGTCATCCCCGATGGGCTCCTGCTATTTCAGCCTTGTTTGCCGATCCGGCACGTGCCTGGACCGTGCCTGATCTAGCCGATTTGTGCAGCATGTCACGGGCCACCTTCATGCGACATTTTCTGGACAAGCTGGGACGCTCCGCTATCGAGTTGCTCACCGATATCCGGATGAGCTTGGCCGCTAACGAACTGAAGAAGCCATCGTTGACTTCCGAGGCTGTGGCTGAGGCGGTCGGCTATCGATCTGTAGCGGCTTTCCGGCGTGTATTCGCGGAAACGATGGGGATGACTGTGGGACAGTGGCGCCGCCAAGCCCGTGGTGTCGAGTAATACGCTCCGTTTCGGTATGTAGACTGCAAAGCCACTAGCCCCATTGGTGAGGTGCAGCGTCTTCTTAACGAGCGACATGCACGGCTATACCCGCATAATATGTATTTCGATTTCAACGAAATGAGTTGTGTCCTGCTGCGCTTCGACCATGAAGGTCAATTGCTCTTCTGTTGATCCTTTTGAGCATTTTATTGAGCTAATACAGTCTCGAAATGAACACCGCATCAGCCTAAAGTGGGGACTCCTAACCACCTGATGAAGGAGTCACACCATGAGCCGAATTGCTATTCCCGCCATAGAGTTCTCCTGCGGCATAACGACTGATACCTGGATGCTGGCAAGGAAAATTGTTCATAGCTGTGTCACAAGCGTGAACTCTACGTACTGCTATCTCAATCCGACTTCAGGTGCTCTGGTTACCTAGACATCCAGTTAGGTGCGATATCGATAACTATCGATTCGCTCTGTTCGGTCATCGGCACTAACGCTACCAACATCAATTGTCAGTTTCTAAGTAGGCCACTTTGCCGGGCGACTAGGGCATCAATCGCCCAAATTTCGCCTGATAGTGTTGGCGCTGATTGAAAACTGACCCACCCTGCCGATTGAAAATTGACCCAGGGCGGATTGCTGTTTTTTGTCCCAGCAATTGTGAATAAGCTTAGCAGCAGTGTTCCGGTTGAACGGTCATCAAGCCCCACCGCATAAAGGCATGCGGCAGGGTGTTTATGGTGCAGATCAAAACGGTTCATCGTCCTCGATACCGTCTTCGTCCTTGCGCTTTCGTTCACGTGATTTGATCTTTGTCTGCGCGGCCAGAGTGCTGTGTTGCAGGCGGTAGGACTCGTTGCCCGTTTCGACGATGTGACAATGGTGTGTCAACCGATCCAGCAACGCTGTGGTCATCTTGGCGTCGCCGAACACACTCGACCATTCCGAGAAGCTGAGGTTGGTCGTGATCACAATGCTGGTGTGCTCGTATAACTTGGACAGCAGGTGAAATAACAGCGCGCCGCCGCTCTGGCTGAAGGGCAAATACCCCAGTTCATCGAGTATCACCAGGTCTGTCCGAAGCAGCCCTTGAGCGATTCGGCCACTCTTGCCGTCGTACTTTTCACGCTCCAGCAGATTGACCAGATCCACTGTGGAAAAGAAGCGCACGCGTTTGTTATGGGTCGTGATTCCGGACACGGCCAGGGCGCTGGCCAAATGTGTTTTGCCGGTTCCTGGCCCGCCGATGAACACGACATTCTGCGCGGTCTCTGTGAACTCCAAGCTGGACAGATCTTTGACCAGACGGGCATCTGCGCTGGAAGCGCTGAAGTCGAAGCCTGCCAAGTCACGATGCATAGGCAGTTTGGCCATGTTCATCTGGTGGTTCACTGAGCGTACGGCGCGATCTGCTTGTTCTTGTTGGAGCAGATGTTCGAGCAGCCACTTCGACGACGTCGTCGAGGCTTCTCCTTGAGAAGCCAGTTCTTCCCAAGCGCTGGCCATGCCATGCAGACGCAGCTCTTTGAGTTCCGCCATTAGGTCACGCATTGCGATTCTCCTCATCGGTTGTACGGAGCCGGTCGTAGCGCGCCGTATTGGCGACAGGCGCTACCTTGAGTTGCAGGTTGGTTTCTACGGAAGGAGGTGGTGCAGTGGAGGTCAGTCGAGCTAGAACATTCAGGATGTGATCGGCGCTCAAGCTTCCCGACTCAAGCACCAGTTCTACCGCCACGAGCACCGGGTCGAGACCGGCGATGGGCACAGCAGCCAGTACCTGCGTCATGATTCGATCACCGTTGCTGTGACGTCTCAGGCCTCGCTTGAGAAGCTGCAACGGCTTAGGCAGATCGGCAAACGGCGCGCCATTGCGCAGCGCACCGGGTTTGCGTTCGATGAGTGGGATGTAATGCTGCCAGTCAAAACTGACCTGATCTCGATCAAACAGACGCTCGTGGCTGGCGATCATCGTTTCATCGGCGATGACCACGATCCGAGAAGGATACAGACGGCTGCTGACCCACTGGCCGACGCGCTCACAAGGCACCGAATATCGATTTCGCGCCACGCTGATCAGGCAGGTGCTGGAGACCCGTACGGTGCGCTCGACGTAGCCATCAAAAGCCGTCGGCATCGGCATCATTTCGACCCGCTCTAGCTCCAAGACCTCTGCCACCGTCAGCCCGTTGTACTGCGGATGCACCAGCTCGCTCCAGAGTGCACGACAGCGTTGGCCGAGCCAGGCATTCAATTCTTCGAAGGTGTGAAACATGCAGTCTTGAGCGTCGAGCCAGATGCGTCGTCTGCTGTCTTGCACGTTCTTTTCAACGATGCCTTTTTCCCAGCCCGAGGCGACATTGCAGAAGTCCGGATCGAACAGGTAGTGCGCGCACATCACGGAAAACCGAGCATTGACCGTGCGGCCTTTGCCCTTGTTAACCTTGTCGACAGCCGTTTTCATGTTGTCGTAGATGCCGCGACGTGGCACCCCACCTAACGCACCGAACGAGCGCGTATGGGCATCGAACAGCATCTCGTGGCCTTGGCTGGGATACGCAACCAACCAGAACGCGCGACTGGCGCACAGCTTCATGTGGGAGACCTGGATGCGTCGGAACAGGCCGCCGATCAGCAGACCTTCTTCGCTCCAGTCAAATTGAAAAGCCTCACCGAGTGCAAACGTCAGCGGCACAAAGGCCCGTAACGATTTGCCTTGCTCACCGCGCCACGAGCGGATGAAGGCTGTGAGCTGGCTGTAGCCGCCGTCATAACCCTGGGCTTTGATCTGCTCAAAGAGTGCTTTGGCGCTCCTGCGGTTGTGCTTTGCCCGAAACGAATCAGCCTTCAGCGCCTGCTCCAGCGTCTCGTGGAATGGGCTGAGTTTGTTGAAGGTTACGCACCGCTGGTACGCCGGCTGAGTGGCTTCGGGTGCTCTGACCCATTTTCGGATGGTGTTTCTCGACAGCCCGGTACGCTTGGCGATCTGGTGCAGCGACAGCTTGTCGCGAAAGTACATCCTCCGAATTTTCCCCAACATTTCCATGCTGATCACCCTGTGTTCTCCTGCTCGGAAAGTGAGCAGAAGTAGTTGAACACCTGGGTCAGTTTTCAGTCGGCAGAACAGCCTTTACTGGGTCAGTTTTCGGTCAGCGGCAACACTGATAGCTCATAAACGTATAGCGCACCCAAACTTTTCACATATAGGAATCAGCATGTCTAACGCCGTTATCAAAAATATCCTCAGCCGCAGCGCCGCGAAATATTACGACCCTACTGCTATTTTGAGCGACGACCAAATCCGCGAGTTGGTGCGAATCGGCGCCAGCGCGCCAACATCTTTTCACTTACAGAACTGGCGCTTTATTGCTGTGCGCACGCCAGAAGCCAAAGCACGGTTGAGTCCGATTGCCTGGAGTCAGCCGGCGATCACTGAAGCTGCCGTCACTTTCATCATCTGCAGTCAATTGGCCGATTCCAGTGTAATCCCGGAGCGTCTTGCGCCGTTGGTCGAAGCGGGCGTCATGCCTGCGGCGATGGTGTCGGATTGGGAACTCCCTGCACGCGACTTGTATCTGGAGCACCCGCAGCGTCAGCGCGATGAGGCAGTACGCACGGCTACCTTCGGTGCGTCGGCGATCATTTATGCCGCCCGCTCGCTAGGCTTGGGTTCGACCCCAATGATCGGTTTCGATGCCGAAGGGGTTGTCCGTGAGTTTGGACTGGCTGAAAACGAAGTGCCGGTCATGTTGTTGTCCATCGGCGCGGAGCGTTCGGGAAACTGGGCGCAAAAACCACGCCGTCCGTTGGATGAAGTGTTGGATCTCATTTAATTGTCAGTTAAACCAGTAAGTTACGGAGACTACGATGTCTAGAAGTGCAGTTCTAACGCCGGAACAAGTGCCGGCTGATTCGAAACCGACTCTCGATGCGTTCACCAAGAACACCGGGTTCACTCCCAATATGATGGCTACCTTCGCGCAGAGCCCAATCGCGTTCAACGCATGGGCGACCCTGCTCGGCTCCATGAGTAAAGCGCTCGATGTAAAGACGCGTGACAGCATCGGTCTCGCCGTTTCCGAAGCGAATGGCTGCAACTATTGCCTGACCGTTCACAGCTTTACGGCCGAGCATATGGCCAAACTGCCGGCCGATGAAGTCATTCTCGCTCGCAAGGGCCAGGCTACCGACCCCAAGCGCAACGCTGCCCTTCAGTTCGCGCACAAAGTCATCGAGACTCGCGGCAAGGTCAGTGATGCTGATCTGAAAGCCGTCCGCGACGCAGGCTACACAGATGCGAATGTCATGGAAATTATCGCGTTGGTGGCCATGTACTCCCTGACGAACTTTTTCAATAACGTGTTCGATCCCGAGAAAGACTTTCCTGCCGTTACGCCGGCTGGATCGATCTGACGTCTATCCGGTCGTGTCGACCCTCTCCTAAGGTGTTTGGAGAGTTATCGTGATACGGGCATGACGATGAAACCCAGATGCACTCAGGAAAGACTCTTGGGACCGCATCTGGGCTTTCTCACTATGAACATCAGCCACTGTTTGCCCTATCGGGACAACATTACCTCTTAGTGTCGCGTTTAATGACCACGTTGCCCCAAGTGCCCACATTTGCAGATTTCAAGAGTGCTGAAGAGTTTCCTGCCACTGCCAGTTCGTCCGCGGCCGCTAAAAGTGCTGGTCCAAACTCTTGCATTCGTTCCAACGTTAGGCGGGAGGAGGGGCCTGCGATCACGACGACGCCTGTCGCAGGCTCGTTAGCACGCTTGATGGGTGCAGCCATGGAGCTCATGCCCAGGGCATAGGCGTCCAGGATAATGCTGTATCCACGTCCGCGATGCTCATCCAGCACCTTCAGCAAGGCCTTGATGGATGTCGGTGCGTTTGGTCCGAAGTCTTTTGGCTTGCCAATCCCCTGTCGTGTCACGTACTCGATGGCTACATCCTCGGGTAGCGTCATGAGCCAGGCCTGGCCTGCCGCACTGCAGGACAACTTCAAATCTATGCCCATGTCCGGGTCATACAGGAGGCCGGATTTCGCGCCCTGCGCCTTTGCCACCAGCGTCAACCGATCCTCATCGACGATGCCCAGCCGAACAAGTTCAGCGGTCGTTTGAGCCAGTCGATCGATTACCGGTTGGGCAATGTCCAGAACGCCCGACTTGCTCAAAAAGCTGAGACCCATCGATGCCATTTTTGTGGTGAGCGCATAGTCGCCGCGTTGCGGCATTTGGCGCACATAGCCGTAACGAATCAATTCGTGCAGCGCCCTGTGACAGCCACTGCGCAGCTGGTTCAAATCAGTTGAGATCTGAGCCAGGGCGACTCCGTCCGGATAGTCGGTGAGGTACTCGAGGATATCCAGTGATTTTTCCAGTGCTCCGCTCATAAAAACTCCTCTAATTCAAAGTTTGAATATTATAATAATTTTGAAAGTTATTCAAGTTTTGTGTATTGTCCGATCTCACCGGCCCAGAGCGTTCTGGGTTAATGACTATGAGGACGACTCTGAATGTACAATATAAACACACTGCGCAGCTCCTTGGTGGCAGGGTTCGAGGCGACCGGATTGCTCGGCTCGACAGCACGCGTACGCGGCATGAACTGAGGTCGTCGACGATGTCTCTTTTTGGAAACGCGGCCCTCGCCATGTGGTGGAACATGGCTCCAGATATGCGAGAAGACTTCGAGCATTGGCATTCCCATGAGCATTTCCCCGAGCGGCTTGGCATCCCTGGATTCCACCGTAGTTCGAGGTGGTCCTGTGTGAACGGTGGGGAGGGTATATTCGTGATGTACGAATTGGAGAGCTTCGGCGTCTTGTCGTCGCCCTCATACCTTGAACGCTTGAATGCACCCACTCCCTGGTCGATCAAGTTGATGCCGCATCACAGAAATATGGTGCGCAGTCAATCGCATGTTCTTGAATCGCGCGGCGGTGGTGTGGCGCGCAACGCATTGACTATCCGTTTCTCCCCGAAGCGCGAACGTGAGGCCGAGCTCCGACAATCTCTGAAGGCACTCATCGAAGAGCTATCTGTTCGTCCTGGAATTACAGGTGCGCATCTACTGATACACGAGACGCCTTTGATCGCCCAGACAACGGAGCAAAAGATTCGTGGTACGGCAGACGAGGTTGCGGATTGGGCGTTGGTTGTTTGTGGATACGACACGGATGCGGTGCAGGCTCTAAATAGTTTCGAGCTTTCCGAATCTTCACTCGTAAGCCTGGGCGCACAGCCGGATCAAAAGAGCGACTTCTATTCGCTTTCCTATTCTGCGATACCCACAGATGTTTATTGAGTGCACCACAGGGAGCTTAAAACCATGAACAACAGCACGTCGCACACACTTTGCCTGGCGCATTTGAGTTTGATCGAACTGACACCTCCCGAGTTGGTTGACGCCGCAGCTGACGCCGGATTCTCCTATGTCAGCATGAGGCTCGCGCCTGCTTCGACGGAGGAGCGCCTGCACCCCATGATTGGTAATACACCGATGATGCGCGACACCCTGGCGCGGATGCGCGACCGAGGGGTCTGTGTACATGACGTAGAGTTGGTTCGCCTTACGCCAGGCACCAGGCCTGCTGACCTGGAGCCGTTACTTGCTGCTGCTGAGATGCTCGGCGCAAAGCATGTACTTGTAGCTGGAGATAGCGACGACGAGGCTGCAGTTGCTCGGCGCTTCGGCGAACTGAGCGCTATTGGAGAACGTTACGGATTGCTCATGGGCTTAGAGTTCATGCCATGGAGAGGCATCAAGAACCTGCCTTCCGCATGTCGCGTAGTTGAAGCCGCGGGGGCTGGCGGGGTTGTAGTGGACGCGATTCACCTTGCCCGCTCAGGCGGCACGCCAGAGGATCTCGCGCTACTACCAAAGAATATGTGGGCCTATTTCCAGATCTGCGATGCACCGTCAAAGGCGCCGGTTTCTGAAGAGGAATTGTTGTTTCAGGCACGGAGCGCGCGGCTCCCTCCCGGAAAGGGCGGTCTCGATCTTATTCCGATGATACGAGCCCTTCCCCCCGAGACAGTTATCTCCATCGAAGTACCACTTCATGGCTTGCCTGGTCTGCTTGCACCGGTGGCACGCGCGCGCATGCTTCGGGCCACTACGCTCGAGATCCTGGCGAAAGCCCATGCTGCTCAATAGCGGGATCTGCGTTTGCTGCAAAGCGCGTGCGATTTAATCGTTTTTTGTGCGGCACCAATATCCCCCCGATTTGTTCCTGCCTGGATAACACTCGATGCGGCCGCTGGTTGTCATGATTTACGGAAGTATCAATAGATGTAAGGCATTGGATGTATCACACGAAGGCAGCGTATTCGCTGTCGTCGCACGCTAGACCTTGATCAGCCGACTCTCAAAATAAAAATACTGGAGACAATAATGGCAGACGCCTCGGACCATGCGCACCGCGCGAAACAACAGATCAAGAAGGCTGCTGCCAGCGGCTGGATTGGATCGGCACTGGAGTTTTACGACTTCTTCATTTACGCCACAGCGGCATCGCTGATCTTTCCCCAGATCTTTTTTCCCAATAAGGATCCCAAGCTTGTCCTCATCGCGTCATTGGCGACGTATGGTGTGGGTTACATCGCTCGCCCGATTGGTGCCTTCTTTCTCGGGCACTGGGGTGACACGCATGGGCGCAAGCAGGTGCTGGTCTTGTGCATGTTTCTCATGGGCTTTTCGACGATGGGCGTCGGGCTGTTGCCGACTTACGAACAGGTCGGCGTGCTTGCCCCTGTGCTTCTCGTCTTGCTACGACTGATACAGGGCTTCGCAGTGGCTGGAGAGGTATCGGGCGCCACCTCAATGATTCTCGAACACGCGCCTTTTGGCCGACGCGGTTTCTACGCCAGCTTCACAATGCAGGGTGTACAAGCGGGACAGATTTTCGCTGCAGCGGTCTTCCTGCCACTCGCTTACTACATGCCCACTGAGGCGTTCAATGCTTGGGGATGGCGCATCCCTTTCCTGCTCAGCTTCATTGTCATCGTCGCGGGTTACATCATCCGCCGCGAGGTCGACGAGTCACTTGCATTCGCTGAAGAGGGCGCACGCGGTGCGGCCTATAAGGCGCCGGTTATTCAGGTTGTTACAGAGAGCTGGAAGGACATGCTGCGAGTGATGTGTTGTTCTTTGATGAACGTCATTCCAGTGGTAACAACGATTTTCGGAGCGGCTTACGCGGTCCAGCCGGGCTATGGCATCGGATTCGAGAAGGAAGTTTACCTATGGATCTCGGTCATGGGCAATATTGTCGCCGTGCTCATCACCCCGCTAGCCGGCAACCTGTCAGACAAGTTCGGCCGTAGGCCGCTGATCATCATCGGTGCACTCGCTCCAGGATTGCTGTCGTTCGTATATCTCTATGCCATCAGCGTTCATAGCATCTCGTTGGCGATCGTGACGTCACTGTTGATGTGGGGAGTCCTTTATCAAGGGTACAACGCGGTTTTCCCGAGTTTCTACCCGGAAATGTTCCCGACTCGCACCCGTGTCTCGGGCATGGCCATCTCCCAGAACCTCGGCACCGCCGCCACAGCCATGCTTCCGGCGCTATTCGTCGTTGTTGCTCCGCCAGGTTCGGTCAACGTTCCGATGACCATCGGGGCGATCACCCTGGGCGTGACGGTGGTCGCGGCAATCGCAGCCTGGACCGCCAGAGAAACCTCCCGAATCCCCTTGAACGATCTGGGCAATCCCGACGCGGTTCCTGTTCCTGAGCAGGAGTACGAACGGCTTCGAGAACAGGCTGTGGTCGACGTGCGGGTGGCCAAGGCATCTACCTGAGTTCTGGCTTCCACCGGGCTTCGGCGTAATGCAAGGCCCGATGGACTCCCATTAACGTGTTGAAAGCAGGAATTTGGCGAGGCTTGCGGTTCTGAGGGGAATGGCCACGGTAGATTCTGAGCTCAAGTTCGCAATTTCAGCGAGTCAAGACTGGGGATGGAATGACAAGATTAATCATGTGGCATTGCCAGGGACCGGAAAGGATCCTGGTATTGATGCTCGCTATCACGGCGCCTAAACCTTGAACCTGGACACCTACTTTTTTCTAACCGTACTTGCAGCCTTCCTGGTGGGTTTGTCAAAGGGGGGCTTGCCTAGTATCAGCATGTTAGCCGTGCCACTGCTGTCACTGGTGATGTCGCCGGTTAAGGCGGCGGCATTGTTGTTGCCGATCTTTGTGATTTCTGATTGGTTGGGGGTTTACCTGTATCGGCGTGACTTTAGCAAGGCTAATCTGCGAATACTGATCCCTGCGGGCATCGTCGGTGTGTTGGCAGGTTGGCTGACCGCATCTATCGTGTCGGATCAGGTCGTCACCTTCCTGATCGGCACCATGGGCGTAGCCTTTTGTCTGAATGTGTGGCTGTGCAAGCCAACCGATGGGGCACCGCAGCCTGCAGACCGTGCCAAGGGCTGGTTCTGGGGCACGCTGGCGGGCTTCACCAGTTTCATTTCCCATTCTGGCGGGCCACCGTTTCAGATATTCACGCTGCCGCAAAAACTAGCCAAGGCCGAGTTCGCCGGAACCGCCACTATTGTTTTTGCGGTCATCAACGCCGCAAAGATTGTTCCTTACCAGAACTTGCGTCCGTACTCCCATGAAACGCTGTTGGATGCCATGGTACTGATCCCATTTGCTCTGATAGGTACGGTGGCTGGTGCTTACCTTACGCGGAAAATTTCCGATATTTGGTTTTACCGCATTGTGCAGCTCAGCCTGTTTTTGGTATCCATCAAGCTGCTGGCGGACGCGGTACACAACTAATCGATTAACTCCATTGACGGTTGGATAATTGCGAGTTTAGTACGAAAAAGAATACGTCCCCCGTCGAGTCTGCTCCAGATACTGTCAGGGTAATGATAGGAGTACCTTCACACGGTTCTCCGCTGCATAAATGGATTCATCCAGGCTTGCCTCTCGTGTTTTACAAGCAGTCATCCTGATTTGCTGCAATGCTTCCATTCGTTGAAAGGGAAGGAGTGGAAAAAGGCGATCGACTTGGTTGAGCGGCTGGCGCTGGGGGGTAGATGTAAAAAAATCGTGACCGCCATCTACCCGCACGATAGGGACAGTCACAAAATTTATTAACATGCTCAGTGCACTAAACCTTCGCTACGACTTCCGTTAAATCTTGAAACTCTCCAACGAAGCTGAATGGAACAGCTCCTCGGGCTGAAGTAAGCGCGACGACAATCCTTCTGCGTAATGGCGTTCTAGGAAGCGGCTGAGTACATGACGATTTGCTTCGAAACCATAGGACCAGAAGTCTTCACCGAGC
The DNA here is from genome assembly GCF_013386585.1 of Pseudomonas sp. P7548. Taxonomy (GTDB): domain Bacteria; phylum Pseudomonadota; class Gammaproteobacteria; order Pseudomonadales; family Pseudomonadaceae; genus Aquipseudomonas. The sequence goes on from NZ_JACARO010000088.1 coordinate 19,874, forward strand.
AATTGGCGGGCCGCTCTTAACTGATCCTCGATAAACGGTAACGTTACCTTGGTAGCGGAGGTGTCGCTCAATTTGCGCAGTGCCACAGACTTGGACTTTTCGAATGCCTTGGCTATGGCCCCGGGTAACCATGGGTGCTGCTCGGCGAGCGTGCGCCGGACCCCTAGCAAGTGCATGATCGGGAATAGCTGAGTGCGGCGATACCAGTCCGAGGCCGCTCCTTGAGGATCAGGATAAAGATAGCTGACCCTAGGATGACCTTGAGTGAAACAGGAAGGTGCACGTGGACCGATCACGGCATCCAGTTCACCGGAGGCGAGCATGCCAGAAAGCGTTTCAGTCTCTGGGGCGTTCTCGACGATGACATCTGCCGGTAGCTTCAGAACAATTTTCTCCAGACGCCCGGCCTCTTCATACCCACCACGAACCCAGGTGACGTCCGAGGCTTTCAAACCATGGTCTTCTTCCAGGAACAGCCGAACCCATACGTTCGCCGTCAACTGGTACTCCGGCACCCCGATCCGTTTGCCCTTGAGGTCTGCCGCAGACTCAATTCCGCGATCATTGCGGATGTAAATCGAAGAGTGACGAAACGCGCGGGATGGGAAGACAGGGACAGCAATATAGGGACTGGTGCCCGCTGCGGTTTTAACGCTGTAACTGCTCAACGATAACTCGCAGATGTCGTAGTCAGCATGGCGAAATGCCCGAAAGAAAATCTCTTCGGGATCTTGCAGCATAAAGATTGGGTCGACCCCATCGATCTGTACTTCGTCGTCCACCAATGGCCGAATGCGATCATAATTGCCCACAGCTATGGATAGGTTCAATTTGTTCATAATTGGTTCTCGCAAATTTGAGTGACTGCAGCATTCATACCCAGTGTGACGTCGCGTTGTTCTTCGTTGGATCGCAGCATGGCAAGGCAGATCTCTAAAGTGTCGCGAGCCCATTCACCGTCATGCAGCGGCGTGATCCCGTAAAACAGAGCCAGATACAGCTCGTCTATGACTTCGGACCGCGGCACCGCTGGCCGTTCAAGCATCAGTCGATTACGACTATTCGGGCCGTAGAGCATGATGGCATCCGCCACGGGCTTAAGGTCGCCACCTTCGCACGACACAATAATCGGGCCGAAATGCTGGAAGGCCATCGCGTCGTCGGTAGGAGAGGGGCTGACGTAGCGTGTACCGCCATAAGTGCTCTCAGCTTTGAGTCGCGCCTCCTCATCTGCCGATTGCACCTGCTGCAACAATCGACGGGCGCCGCCGTAAGCTTCAGGGCTTTTTGGCTTGCCCATTTCCCCAATCCACCCCATCCACTCGTCGGAGTCGAAGTGTCCGTAGCCGTTGTAGGTAATGGATGCGAATGCCCCATTCTCGAACCATAGAGTGGCTGTGTAGGCGCCTTCAGTTGGCCGGGCGCGGTCCCAGTTACCCACTGCCGCGCGGACACGGGTAGCGCGACTGCCAGCTAGCAAACGGACCACATCTACTTGATGTGCTGCCTGGCTGAATACTGCTCCGCCGCCTTCAGCGGTGGAGAGCTCTTCCGGGCGGCGAGGACGCAGCAGGTAGTCGGTGTAGTTCAGCGCTTGAATCATCTTCACTGCGCCAAACTTGCCGCTACCGATCAACTCCCGGGTACGCAGGTAGGGGGTATCGAAACTGTGGCAATGTCCAACGATCAGCTTCACGCCAGCATCGGCGCAATCGGCGATCATCCGATCGCATTCGTCGAGAGACAGCGCCATGGGTTTTTCGACTAGCACGTGCTTGCGATGAGCGGCGGCTATATGGGTGTGCTCAGCGTGAAACTGATGCGGGCTAGCGATGTACAAGGCGTCGACGTTACTGTCGGCAGCCAAGGCTTCGATGGTCTCGAAGGCAGGAGCATCAAAATCCCTTTCGAATTGCTCACGGGCTTGCGCCCGCGGGTCACAGGCGCCCACCAATTGAACGCGTCGGTCGGCCAGGAAGGTTGGCAGCATGAGGGTGAATGCCCGACCTAGACCGACTATGCCTAGGCGCAGCCGCCGCGAAGATTCTGCGTTGCTGGCCATCACGCACGGACCTCGTAATCAGGCTCGGCTACCATATTGGCATCGCCGCCAGCCCATACGTAATGACTTTTATATTCACGCCAGTCGATGTCCTTGGGCACGATCGCTTGAAACGAACAGATACTGGAAGGGATCGTTTTTTCACCCGTACCGATAGCGGTATCACCCGCTTGGAATGCTGCCAGGGCATCAAGCATCACTCGGCGGAACTCCACTACTGCAAGGTCACTGGCGCCCAAGCGCTCATCGGATCGGTTGGCGATAGGCCCCATGGTCACCCACATAGCAATATCTTGATTGGGGAAGCCTTTGATGCCGGTAAAATTACCGTTCTTCATAGCTTCACGATCTTGCCAGAAATGGTTCTCGTTGTTACGTAGCGGACGGTAGCCGCTGTCCAGATCAATGCCGGGCTGCTGGCCGAGGAACTTGCGCCAGGTTTCGGTTTCCGGGGTGTTATCGGGATTTCCCCAGGCCATGAAATAGAAGGCTGTGTGGGTGTCGTCGATGGGTACGTTGATATTTGCCACGTTATACAAGTTATTCGGCGGAATCAGCGCGGTTGCAGGGGCTACGAACACTGTAGATCGCACATACTCGTTGGTGGCTGCATTCTGAATGGGACGGCGAAGAGCGGCATAACGGAAGCCATAGCTGGTGCGGTCAACCTGCATTCGTGGTGCTTTGTCCGTAGAAGGTCGTAACCATTTTTTTGCGGTCGCCTCAGCGCCTCCAACCCGTGCTGGAACGAAGTCAGATGAGTACAGACTTGAGCTGTGTGCCGAGTCGATGGCACCTTCCAGGATCTGCGCCCAGTTGCAAGGAATGATCGCCTTGGCGATGCTCACTCGAACCTTATCGTGGGGTGCCCAGGCCGGTGGCACAAATTCGGGAACTGCGTCCTGTGGTCCCATGTAGGCCCAAACGAAACCGCCCCATTCACGAGTTTTGTAGGCTGTATGTTTGACCTTTTGACACATGTTACTGGCGGCAGGCTCGGAAACCATTTCCACCACATTACCGTCCACATCCATCTTCCAGCCATGATAGAGGCAGCGCAATCCCGAGTTTTCATTGCGGCCGTAGAGCAGCGATACGCGGCGATGTGGGCAATACTCGTCCATGACACCAACGCGACCATCGGTGTCGCGGAACACGACCAAGTCCTCGCCAAACAGACGGGCCCTGACAGGCGTGCCGTCAGGCTCGCTGACTTCTTCAAGCAAACACACAGGTGTCCAGTGACGGCGCATCATCTGGCCCATCGGCGCGTCACCTTCGACGCGGCAGAGCAACAGGTTCTCTTCAGGGGTCAACATGTAATATCTCCAGCGTTCAACTAATCGTTTGTAAAAAAGGTCTCGCCTAAAGGTCGAGTACCAGCACGTCATTTCTGGCTCGGGAAACGCAAATCATGATCTGATCGTGCTGTTCGTCCTCACGCAGCACCATGTCGCGATGCTCGACGTCACCTTCAATCAGACGGGTACGACAAGAGCCGCAGGTGCCACTCCCACAAGAACTTGGTGTCCGAATACCGTTGTCGCGTAAAACCTCCAGAATTGAACGGTCGGCGGGAATTATGATGTCGATTCCGCTCCGGCCAAGGGTCACCGAAAAAGGCCGGTTTTCGGCGAAGCGACTCTGGTCGACACCGAAGCTTTCAAAATGTATGGAGCCGGGTGGCCAGTGCCCCGTCATGTCCAGCACGCTGTCCATCAACGGCCGGGGGCCACAGCAGTACACATGTGTACCGCTGCTTGGTTTGTCGAAAACAGGCCAGAAATCGTAAGCGTCTGCTGGCTTGCCGAAGTCGTGGTGAATGACTGACGTGTTAACAAATTCGGCCCCCAGCAGCTCATCCCTGAAGGCGGTGAGTTCCGGATTACGGGTGCAGTAGTAAAGTTTGAAGGGGATGACGGTGCTGGCCTTCAGGTGACGCATCATCGATAGGATCGGGGTAATACCGATGCCTCCGGCAACGAAGATGAATTGCCGGGCGTTCTCGGTAAGTTCGAACTCATTTTGCGGTGTTGCCACCGGTAGCAAGTCGCCTATCTTGATATCATCTGCCATGCTCACCGAACCGCCTCGTCCGTTGGCGTCACGCTTGACCGCAATGACATAACGCTCACGTTCTTGCGGGTCGTTGCTCAATGAGTAATTGCGGATGCTTCCGTTGGGCGCCCTTACCCTGAGGTGCGCACCGGCCGTAAACGCTGGCAGATGTATCCCCTGCGGGTGGGCCAATTCGAAGCGGAAAATGCCGCGGGCAATTTCGGATTTAGCGGTCACCTTGAGGCCTGTGAACCCATCATCGAGCTGTTCGGAACTACTCATCGCTGTTTCCTCATTACATCGGATTGCGGATTAAGCACGCCCACGAACCGAGAATTGCGTAGATATCTAACGTTTTTTAGGCGTGCTTCAACCAATCAGGCTGCTTTATCCTATTCGTCGGTCAGTGGCTTTTCGCTCAAGGCGTTAGCTGGCACCGCAATCAGAACTGCCAAACCCCCCGCCAGGACCAGTATCCCGATTATCGTCAGTCCGATTGCGAGGCTGCCGGTAACTGTGTTGATCCAGCCCAATCCGATGGGCGCACAGAACGCTCCGATCTGACCAAGAGAGCTGATCGCCGAAATGCCCCCTGCTGCGGACTCATCATTAAGATAAGCCGGAGGAATCGACCAGATGATCGCTGCGGCGCCAAAGTACGACACTGCAATCATTGCCAGGCAAGTAATTGAAATAATGGCCGAGTCCACAACGTGAGGCAGCAGGCAGGCACCCAAGGCACCGAAGGCGATACTGATAAAGAAGTGCTTACGACGCTCCAGACGAATGTCGGAGCTGCGCGCAATGAGAATCATGGCGATCGCCCCCACGATGTATGGCACGGTGGAAAGCAATCCGACTCGCAGTACATCTTGGATGCCAGTGTTCCGTATGATGGTAGGTGTCCAGTAATTGAGGATCGTGCCACATAGCGGCACGGTGGCCCAACCAGCAGCAAGGACGTACACGCGCGGATCCTTGAGCGCAGCCAGCACAGCATGACGCTTATCGGTAACGGGCTTCTTGCCCGCGCGGTCAGCGGCCAGCGCGTCGAGAATAATGGACTTCTCCTCGTCGTCGAGCCACTTTGCCTGCTCGGGTTTGTCTACCAGATAGAAGTAGGCCGTCACTCCCATTACAGCAGCAGGAAGACCTTCCAGGATGAACATCCACTGCCAGTTTTTCATTCCCATGACGTCAACGAAATGCGTGAGTATCCAACCGGACAGGGGACCGCCGATGATTCCCGCTGCGGCGATGGCCAGTAAGAAGCGCAATGTGATGCGAGCGCGCCTGGCACCTGGATACCAATAGGTCAGATAAAGAATGATTCCAGGCCAGAAGCCGGCTTCGGCAGCGCCCAACAGGGCACGGGCAATGTAGAACTGAGTGGGCGTTGTCATGAATGCCATGGACGCTGAGATCAACCCCCACAGCATCATGATCCGGGTGATCGTCAACCGGGCACCAATCTTTTGCAGGTAAAGCGTGCTGGGTATTTCCAAAGCGATGTAGCCTATAAAAAACAAGCTTACGCCGAGTCCGTAAGCAGCATCGCTCATACCTAAATCGTGCTTCAGGTAAGCCTGCGCGAAGCTGATGTTCACGCGATCCAGATAATTGAGAACCCAAGCCACGAAAATGAAAGTCATCAAGCGTAACGTGACTTTTCTATAGATCTTATCGATGCGCTCATGGTTGCGCTGGAGAAGATGGGGCACGGCATCTGTCATTGTTGTTGTCATTGTGCACGCCTCGGACTTTGTGTAGCGCAGCCAAAGCCTGGGGAGCCTGGCGTGCTTTTTTATTAGGTCTCTAAGATAGTATGGCGATTTTTTTCTGCACGCAATGAAAAAGGAACGATATCTAATTATTTTATGAGCTGACGCATGTGTTTCGACAACGCGTTATGCTTACTCCGCTGACGCGAGTGATGAGAACGGACCTTGATATGACTGCACCAAAGCCCTTGGCCCCCAAACAACCTGAAACCCAGGAAATACTCAGGCATTGGCACGATGTTGTGCCTGATGATCGTCTCGCTCACTTGGTCAAGGATGCAACGCGCGCGCTGATCAGAGCGCTGCAGATGCGATTAACTGAACACGGCGTATCCTTTGGTCATTGGGCATTCTTGCGAATCCTCTGGGAGACAGACGGGTTGACTCAAAAACAGCTCAGCACTCAGGCTGGACTGATGGAGCCTACGACTTTCGCAGCGGTGAAGGCGATGGAAAAACTGGGTTACGTAGCCCGACAGCAGAGGCCGGAAAATAAAAAAAATGTTCACGTTTTCCTCACCGAGGAAGGACGCCGGCTGAAGGATGTTTTGATTCCTCTGGCGCTAGAAGTCAACGAGGTGAGTGTGGCCGGGCTTAAGGAGCAAGACGTCGAAACAGCACGACACGTTCTATTAACAGTAATAGAGAACCTCGCAAACGCTGAAGCGAATTCCATCAATCCGTCTCATCGGGTACCGTCAACGCGGGAGGTTGGACGCATGATCAATGAACGTGGCGAGACTGTTTGTCCGGATTAATGCCGTGTCGCAAACCGTTGAAATTTAGTGCTCCAATCCGTCGGAATAAGACTGTTTCTCAAGCTGAGCGCTGGCGCATCTTCAGATCGCCTCGTCTCCTGGCGTTCCGCTTTTCATACACCTGTGAACAACGTCAGGAAGGCTGTACCTCACCCCCCTGATGAGCGCAGCAACCGGGGCCGCCTCTACGCAGCTTGCCTTCCATTGAAAAACTATGCGCCTTCAACTTTGAGAATACCCAGCAGCACCTGAGCCTCTGGCACCATGTACGCGTTCCTGCGAGTGAACACGGCGATCCTGCGTTTTATTGTGGTTTCCTTGCGTTAGGGCGGTGTGCACCAATCACATTGGCAGGTCTGGTGGAAAGATCCAACCTCTGAGGCAGCCAAGTATCCATATGTAGCGAGTTCATGGCTGCGCCACTTGCTCATCTGGGCGGTGAAAGGGTAATCCCCCTGAAAAAAGTACGCATCAGAAGTAGAATTTTCTCCTGACCGGATCAAGGAAATTTTGCATGAAGACATCGCGTTTTTCAGACAGTCAAATCATGGCCATTCTCAAGCGAGCAGAGGCTGGAACCCCAGCCCCAGAGCTGTGGCGTGAGCACGGCATCAGTTCTGCCACGTTCTATAAGTGGCACACCAAATTCGGCGGCATGGACGCTTCGCTAATGCTCCGTATACGTGAGCGGGAAGAAGAGAACCGGTAGCTTAAAAAAATGTACGCCGAAGAGCGCCTCAAAGCCGAGATCATCCAGGAAGCCATGGCAAAAAAGTGGTGACGCAATCTCGGCGACGAGAGATGGCACTAGAGGTTGTTCGTTCCGGTCGGTGTAGCATCACAGGCTGGTGTGCCTGGCTTTCGTGGTCACTATCCCTGCTATCGCTATCAGCCACGCACGGCGTCTGAAAACTCTGAGATTGCGGATCATTTGATCCGCCTGACATACAACCAGCGAAACTGGGGCTTCGGCTTATGCTTTTTGTACCTGCGCAACGTCAAAGGCTACCGCTGGAACCACAAGCGGGTGTACCGGATTTACCGCGAGCTGGAACTGAACCTACGCATCAAGCCGCGCAAACGTACCATGCGCGAAAAGCCTGAACCACTGGCTGTTCCGCAAGCCAGCAACCAGTGCTGGTCGATGGACTTCATGCACGATCAGTTGTCGGACGGACGCAGCTTTCGGGTTTTCAATCTGATTGACGACTTCAGCCCGGAAGCGCGCAGCATGGAAATTGATTTTTCTCTTCCGGCTGAGTGTGTAGTGCGAGCGCTGGATCAGGTCATCGAATGGCGCAGAAGCCCGCAGGCAATCCGCAGCGATAACGGCCCGAATTTATAAGTGCCAAACTCACTGGGTGGGGCGAGAAACGGGGTATCCGCTTGGATTATATTCAGCCGGGCAACCTGCAGCGAAACGCCTACGTCGAGCGCTATAACCGCACGGTGCGTTACGACTGGCTGGGGCATTATCTGTTTGAATCGATAGCGGACGTTAAGGGTTACGGCACACACTGGATCTCGACATACAATTACGAGCGCTCGAATATGGCACTTGGAGGCATCACCCCTAAAAAGAAGTTGGCCTTAGTGGCCTGACGTCTATCTCTGACGTGTATTAGAAATGGGGGGATTACCATTCGTTTTGCCTGGAGGCGGTTGCGGCCACATTGTTGGGACACAATATTGCCACGCAAGCTGCTGGAGTAGAGTTAGCGGTAGGGCAAACTGGCTAATCCACCATGACCTATCGTTTGTGATTGCAAGTCGATTGGAACAAGAGTTGGTGGCAGACCGAAGTCGGTCGTTTAACTGGCTATTGGAGTGGAGCATACACCTATTGGGAAGGTGATGAGACGGCTGCTAACAATAGCTTGTCCGTCTCACCTGTACTGGTTTATGAATTTTCAGGCCAAAGTATCAAGCTCTACATAGAGTTAGGGATGGTCTGAAGTAGCCCCATGTTTTCCGGCTACTTCGTCATAGGCTTTTTCAAAAACGGTAGCCGAACAAATTGGATCAAATCTGCCGTCTATCTCATGCTTTTTTGCCATTGCGAGCACCTCGCAGCAGCCATTTATTCTATCACAGGCGCACCTCTCCCGCATTGGATAGCAAGTGTCAGCGCGCCATCCATAGGTTCAACAGGGCGAACAGCGTTACCATCTGTACGGTGTTCTTGACCAGACCTCGGAGGCGCACCTGGGTGTAACCAAACTGACGCGTGATCACCCGGAACGGATTCTCAACCTTGGCGCGAACCTGGGATTTGGCTTTCTCGATCCTGCGCATCGCTTTGTACAATGCGCTGCCCTTACCGTGCTTTTTGTAGGTGCTGCGTCGGGCTGCAACCTGCCAGATGACTTGGCGTCCTGTATGTTCTTCGTGCTTCTCGACTCCGGTATAGCCAGCATCAGCGCACACTACGTTTTCCTCGCCATGCAGCAATTTATCGACCTGCGTGATGTCTGCAACATTAGCTGCTGTGACCACCACGCTGTGCACCACGCCTGACTGATCGTCGACACCGATATGCGCTTTGGCGCCGAAGTAATATTGATTGCCCTTCTTCGTTTGGTGCATTTCGGGATCGCGTTTGCCATCTTTGTTCTTGGTCGAACTTGGCGCGTGAATGATCGTCGCATCGACGATGGTGCCTTGTCGCAACGACAGCCTACGATCACCAAGATACCCGTTGATCACACCTAATATCCTGGCGGCTAACTCATGTTTTCCAGCAAGCGGCGGAAGTTGAGGATGGTGGTTTCGTCAGGGCTACGCTCCAGGCTCAGCCCGGAAAACTGGTGCAGGATCGTGGTTTCGTACAGCGCCTCCTCCATCGCCGGATCGCTGTAGCCGAACCAGTTCTGCATCAGGTGCACGCGCAGCATCGCCATCAATGGATAGGCCGAACGACCGCCTTCGCCCTTTGGGTAATGGGGTTCGATCAGGGCGACCAACCGCTTCCAGGGCACTAGCCGATCCATCTCGATCAGGAACAGTTCCTTGTGGGCCTGTTTGCGCTTACCGGCGTACTCGGCATCGGCGAGGGTCATTTGCTTCATCGGAAAACTCGGCGACAGGCGTTCTGGGGATTTTGCCAAATCAGGAAGTCTTTTTCAGGATTTCCCTAACCTCGTCTGTATACAATGCTGCCGGGTAAAGTTCTAAATT
>NZ_JACARO010000089.1 GCF_013386585.1 Pseudomonas sp. P7548
TGACACACCGCATTCGCGAGCAAGCCCGCTCCCACATTTGCTCCGTATCGCCTGAAGGGGCCGGTTTACTTACCCTGCACCCCGGGTAGAATGGCGCCTCTGCCCAATCACCCGAGCTCACTTCATGGCGTTGCCGACCCTACGCATCATCGGTTTCATCATCGGCATCTTCCTGATCACCCTTGCGATCGCCATGGTCGTCCCGATGGCCACCCTGGTGATCTTCGAACGTACCCAAGACCTGCCCTCGTTCCTGTGGGCCAGCATGATCACCTTTATCGCCGGCCTGGCCCTGGTCATTCCCGGCCGTCCCGAGCACGTGCACCTGCGCCCCCGGGACATGTACCTGCTCACAGTGACAAGCTGGGTGGTGGTGTGCGTGTTTGCCGCCTTGCCGTTCCTGCTGACCCAGCACATCAGCTACACCGACTCGTTTTTTGAAAGCATGTCCGGCATCACCGCCACCGGTTCCACGGTGCTGAGCGGGCTGGACAGCATGTCCCCGGGCATCTTGATGTGGCGCTCGTTGCTGCACTGGCTCGGCGGCATCGGCTTTATCGGCATGGCGGTGGCGATCCTGCCGCTGCTGCGCATCGGTGGCATGCGCCTGTTCCAGACCGAGTCTTCGGACCGTTCAGAGAAGGTCATGCCCCGTTCACACATGGTGGCGCGCCTGATCGTGGCGACTTACGTGGGCATCACGATCCTCGGCAGCCTGGCGTTCTGGTGGGCCGGGATGGGCCTGTTCGATGCGATCAATCACGCGATGTCAGCCATTTCCACCGGGGGTTTCTCCACCTCCGATGAATCCCTGGCCCACTGGAAACAACCCGCCGTGCACTGGGTGGCGGTGGTGGTGATGATCCTCGGCAGCCTGCCGTTCACCCTGTATGTGGCCACGTTGCGCGGCAACCGTCGGGCACTGATCAAGGATCAGCAAGTACAAGGCTTGCTCGGCCTGTTGATCGTGACCTGGCTGGTGCTGGGCACCTGGTACTGGTGGACCACCAACTTGCACTGGCTGGACGCGCTTCGGCATGTGGCGGTGAACGTCACGTCCGTGGTCACCACGACCGGCTTTGCACTGGGGGACTACAGCATCTGGGGCAACTTCTCACTGATGCTGTTCTTCTACCTGGGCTTTGTCGGCGGCTGCTCCGGCTCTACGGCGGGCGGCATCAAGATCTTCCGGTTCCAGGTCGCCTATATCCTGCTCAAGGCCAACTTGAACCAGCTGATTCACCCGCGCGCGGTGATCAAGCAGAAGTACAACGGCCACCGCCTCGATGAAGAAATCGTACGCTCGATCCTGACCTTTTCGTTCTTCTTCGCCATCACCATCTGCGCGATTGCCCTGGCCTTGTCGCTGCTGGGGCTGGATTGGATGACCGCGTTGACCGGTGCCGCCAGCACCGTGTCCGGCGTGGGCCCGGGCTTGGGCGAGACCATCGGCCCGGCCAGCAACTTCGCCAGCCTGCCAGATGCAGCCAAGTGGATCCTGTCGTTCGGCATGCTGCTGGGACGGCTGGAGATCATTACAGTCTTTGTTCTGTGCATTCCGGCGTTCTGGCGTCACTGATCGTCGAGGCTTCCAGCAACCGCGCCCGGTATTCGCCGGGCGTGGCGTCGAACCAACGGCGAAACGCGCGGAAGAAATTGCTCGGGTCGGCAAACCCCAACAGGTAGGCGATTTCCAGCAGGGTCATGCTCGGCTGTGCCAGGTACTGCTCGGCCAGTTCGCGGCGGGTGTCGTCGAGCAGCGATTGGAAACTGGTGCCCTCCTCCTGCAAACGCCGCTGCAACGTGCGCTGGGACAGGTGCAGGGTCTGGGCGACCACCTCACGCTTGGGCTCGCCCTGAGGCAGCAGGCGGCACAGCACCTGCCGCGCCTTGTGGGTCACGCGGCTTTCCGAAAAACGCGCCAGGTATTCACCGGCAAACCGATCATGCAGCAGCGCCATGGCCTCGTTGGCCGTGGGCAGCGGCGCGTCCATGTCGGCCCGCTCGAAAATCAGCGCGTCATAGGGCGCGTTGAATTCCAGGGGCGCGTGGAAAGCTTGTTTGTAGGGCGCCAGGTCCACCGGTTGATCGCCTTGCAACAGCACCTTGCGCGGCTGCAGGGTACGCCCGGTCAACCAGCCGCACAGCGCCAGGGCACTGGCCAGCGAAGCCTCGGCGCTTTGCCGGGTGGGGGGCAAGTGATCGCCATGCACCGTCAGAATCAACGCATAGCCTTCGGGCAACAGTCGGAAACTCAGGTCGGCGCTTTCGGCGATGATCCGCTGGTAGCGCACCAGGCGCATAAAACCTTCGGCCAGCGTGTTGCTGGACATCAGCGCATAACCGGCCACATGAAACGATGCGGGACGCACCACCTTACCCATGTTCAGGCCGATCGCCGGGTTGCCCGACAGCTCGACCGCCCGTTGCCAGAGTCGGGTCATGGAGTCTTGTGGAAAACGCGCGTCAGGGTCACTGAGGGCGGCATAGTCCAGGCCCAGTTGCTTGAACAAGGCCCGGCAGTCCAAGCCGTCCATTTCCAACGCCTTGACTATCCCCATCGCCCAGCTTGCAGAAGTTGTTCGTTCGCTCATGGCGTCTTCTTAAAAAAGCAGGCTTAAAACGGCAGCCAGGAAGCCAAGGATACTAAAGTGGCATCTATTGTCACTGGCTGTTACCACTGATCACTCTAGACTCAAATAAGCTCCCCGCCGAACATCTGTTGGGCACCACAATAACGAGAGGGCCGGCTACCGTGGAAAATGTCAGACAATTCAACAGCTTCGCCGAGTTCTACCCGTATTACCTGAGCGAACATGGCAACAGCACCTGCCGGCGCCTGCACTTTATCGGCACCACGCTGGTGATTGGCATCCTGGCCTACGCCATCGGCAGAGGTTCGTTGGGCCTGTTGCTGGCTTTGCCGATAGCCGGTTACAGCTTTGCCTGGGTCGGCCATTTCTTCTTCGAAAAAAACCGCCCGGCGACCTTCCAGCACCCGTTCTACAGCCTGCTGGGGGATTTTGTGATGTACCGCGACATGATCCTGGGCAAGGTGCCGTTCTAGCCCCACGACCGTTTTAACCGTGAAAGTTCGTACATCCGGCGAGATAAAAATCTTTTTGTCATTTTAGGTGCTGTATCCTGCCAAGGCTTTTTGAGAGCGCGGAATCACCTGCGATTGATAAAACAGACCTTGCGAGGAGCGACGACGATGCACGAGATACCTAATCTCCCCTTCCCAAGCCTGCACCCAACCGAGCAGCCAACACCGCAGCAGGCCAGCAACAAGCAGCCTGAGGCCAAAGAAGCAAAACCAGTCGACAGCAAACGCCAGGACTGACGCCGTAACAGACCGTGTGGAAAGCGCAACATTGAGCGCTTTCCACACTGCCTGAAGACTTTGGATACCGCGATGACCGACACCCTTCCCGACGCCGCCGTACTCGACGCTGCCCTGCAGATGGTTGAAGTATGGAACCGTCTGAGCGCCGACAAACAGGCCCTGCTGCTCAAGCGCTTCGGCACCCAGGAAAACGCCTTGGCCGCCCTGGTGACCACCCAACTGTTGGCCCCTGCCCAGCCTTGACGCCTTTTTGAGCTGACGTTTTTTGCTTTTGCCACCCTGCGCAGGCCAAAGCACCGGTATCATTAGCAGCCTATCTTTACCTGCTGCGACAGTGGACCTTTCCCATGCCAGATACCCAGCGCCCCATGGCGGTCACGCTGCAAGTCGTTTCCATCGTGTTGTTTACCTTTATCGGCTACCTGAACATCGGCATTCCCCTCGCCGTCTTGCCGGGCTATGTGCACAGCGAACTGGGCTATGGCGCGGTGATCGCCGGCCTGGTGATCAGCGTGCAATACCTGGCCACCCTGCTGAGCCGCCCGTATGCGGGAAAAATCATCGACAACCTGGGCAGCAAGCGCGCGGTGCTGATCGGCTTGGCCGGTTGCGGCCTGAGCGGTGTGTTCATGTTGTTTGCGGCGTTCTTTTCCAGCTTGCCGGCCTTGAGCCTCGGCAGCCTGTTGATCGGCCGCCTGGTGCTGGGCAGCGCCGAAAGCCTGGTAGGTTCCGGCGCCATCGGGTGGGGCATTGGCCGCGTCGGTGCGGCGAATACCGCCAAGGTCATCTCCTGGAACGGCATCGCCAGCTACGGGGCGCTGGCCGTCGGCGCACCGCTGGGCGTGGTGCTGGTCAGGCACTTCGGGCTGTGGAGCATGGGCGTCAGCATTATCCTGCTGGCGGTCATCGGCCTGTTGCTGGCCTGGAACAAAGTTGCCGCGCCCATCGTTGCCGGCGTGCGCCTGCCGTTCATGAACGTGCTGGGTCGGGTACTGCCCCACGGCTGCGCCTTGGCCCTGGGCTCGATCGGCTTCGGCACCATCGCCACCTTCATCACCCTGTACTACACCACCCAGCATTGGGATAACGCGGTGTGGGCCTTGAGCCTGTTCGGCGCCAGTTTTATCGGCGCGCGCTTGCTGTTCGGCAACTTGATCAACCGGATCGGCGGTTTTCGCGTGGCAATCGCCTGCCTGTCGGTGGAGGTCCTCGGCCTGCTGTTGCTGTGGCTGGCGCCGGACGCCAACCTGGCCCTGGCCGGTGCGGCGTTGAGCGGTTTCGGCTTTTCCCTGGTGTTTCCGTCCCTGGGCGTGGAGGCGGTCAACCTGGTGCCCGCGTCCAGCCGGGGTTCGGCCGTGGGGGCCTATTCGTTGTTTATCGACTTGTCCCTGGGCATCACCGGCCCGCTGGCAGGCGCTGTGGCGGCAGGTTTTGGCTTTGCATCGATCTTCCTGTTCGCCGCCCTGGCCGCCTGCGGTGGGTTGGTGCTCAGCGTGTACCTGTACCGCCAGGCCCCCAAAGCCCGCGAGGCGCGCGACGCCTAGAAGTCGACCTTGCCGCGCCCGGCCTTGATCGTGCCGCGCTTGGTCTTGGATTCCAGGCGACGTTTTTTCGAGCCCAGGGTCGGCTTGGTCGGGCGGCGCTTCTTTTCCACCTTGGTGGCGCTGAGGATCAGTTCCACCAAACGCTCCAATGCATCCGCGCGGTTCTGCTCCTGGGTCCGGTATTGCTGGGCCTTGAGCACCAGCACCCCTTCGCTGGTGATCCGGCTGTCACGCAGCGCCAGCAAACGCTCCTTGTAGAACGCCGGCAGCGACGAGGCCGGAATATCAAAGCGCAGGTGCACCGCGCTCGACACCTTGTTGACGTTCTGCCCACCGGCGCCCTGGGCGCGAATGGCGGTCAGCTCGATCTCGGCGTCGGGCAGGTGCACATTATTGGAAATCACCAGCATCAATTAAAAACCTTAGGCAACGGACAAGCCCAACTCGGACAACAACATCGACGCCTGGGCTTTGGAAATCACGGCGCCTTTGAACAGTTTGGCATCATTGAGGCGAAACCCGCTCAAATCCGCGCCCCGCAAGTCCGCGCCGGCGAAATTGGCGCCGTTGATGCGCGCATGGGCCAGGCTGCAGTCGATCAATTCAGCCTTGCGAAAATCTGCGTCCGACAAGTCGCTGTCAGAAAAATCCAGGTTATTGAGCACCGTGCGCGCAAACGACAAACCAGATAAAAACGCGCTGTTGAGCAAACTCTCACTGAAGCTCAGGCCCAATGAAGCGCAATGGGTGAAGTTGGCGCCGGTCAGCTTGCACTGATCAAATTGGGCCTGGGACAGTTTGCTGCGTTGCCAGCGGGTGTTGTTCAGGTCGCAACTGTGGAACTGTGCTTCCAACAGATTCGCCGCTTCAAAGACCGCCTGGCCGGCGCGACAGCTTTTCCACTGCGTACCTTCCAGGCGCGAGCCGAGGAACGAGGCCTGGGCCAGGATGCAGCGTTCGAATATCCAGTGGTCCAATGCCATGCGCGACAGGTCGGCCCCACTCAGGTCGACACCCACCAGGCGCAAAGGCCCGCCGTGTTGGTCGATCAGGTCTTCCAGCTCGTCGCGCTGCAGGGTGCCGCCGTCGATATCGGTGTGGTGCATGGGGCCTCCGGGCGCGGAACAGGTGAAAACGAGGCGGGAGTCTAACCCGTGAGCGCCCACAAAAAACCCGGCAATATGCCGGGTTTTCTGTTTGCGCAAGGCGGGTTACTTCAGTGCCGCACTCGTCGAGGTCAGCGCCGCTTCGGCACTGCGCTTGTTCTTGACCCAGTAGCACACCGCCATGAACGCCACCCACACCGGGATCGCGTACACCGACACCTGGATCCCCGGGATCATCAGCATGATCACCAGGATAAACGCCACGAACGCCAGGCAGATGACGTTGCCGTACGGGTACCACAGCGCCTTGAACAACGGCACCTGCTTGGTGCGGTTCATGTGCTGGCGGAACTTGAAGTGGGAGAAGCTGATCATCGCCCAGTTGATCACCAGCGTGGCCACCACCAGGGACATCAGCAGTTCCAGGGCATGCTGCGGGATCAGGTAGTTCATCAGCACCGCCACCAGGGTGACGGCCGCCGAGGCAAGGATCGAGCGCACCGGCACGCCGCGCTTGTCGATCTTGGCCAAGGCCAGTGGCGCATCACCCTGCTCGGCCATGCCCAGCAGCATGCGGCTGTTGCAGTAGGTGCCGCTGTTGTACACCGACAACGCCGCGGTCAGTACCACGAAGTTGAGGATGTGCGCGGCGGTGTTGCTGCCCAGCATCGAGAACACCTGCACGAACGGGCTGCCACTGTAGGCATCGCCGGACGCGTTGAGGGTTTGCAGCAGGCTGTCCCAAGGGGTCAGCGACAGCAGCACCACCAGTGCGCCGATGTAGAAGATCAGGATGCGGTAGATCACCTGGTTGATCGCCTTCGGGATCACGGTGCGCGGTTTGTCTGCTTCGGCAGCGGTGAAGCCGAGCATTTCCAGGCCGCCGAAGGAGAACATGATGATCGCCATGGCCATCACCAAACCACCGACGCCGTGGGGGAAGAAGCCGCCGTGTTCCCACAGGTTACTCACCGAGGCTTGCGGGCCGCCGCTGCCACTGACCAGCAGGTAGCTGCCCAGGGCGATCATGCCGACGATGGCGACCACCTTGATGATCGCAAACCAGAACTCGGCTTCACCGAAGACTTTGACGTTGGCCAGGTTGATCGCGTTGATCAGTACGAAGAACGCGGCGGCCGAGACCCAGGTCGGGATCTCGGGCCACCAATAGTGCACGTACTTGCCGACGGCAGTCAGCTCCGACATGCCCACCAGGATGTACAGGATCCAGCAGTTCCAGCCCGACAGGAAGCCGGCGAAACCGCCCCAGTACTTGTGGGCAAAGTGGCTGAAGGAACCGGCGACCGGCTCTTCGACGATCATTTCGCCGAGCTGGCGCATGATCATGAAGGCGATGAAGCCGCAGATGGCATAGCCCAGGATCATCGACGGGCCGGCCGACTTGAGCACCCCGGCCGAGCCCAGGAACAGGCCGGTGCCGATGGCGCCCCCGAGGGCGATCAACTGGATATGCCGATTTTTCAGGCCGCGTTTCAGCTCGTCTGAAGAGGAATGGGGTCCACTCATGAAAAGGGTCTCACGCAAGGTTTGATGATGTTGAATGCACGTTGCTGTCTTGAATCTCGACTCAAGCAGCGCCGCTCAAACCCCAGCGCAGGCACCAGGAGTACAGCGTCGTTCTAAAGGTCATGCGTCACCTGTTTGTTTTTATCTGTGACGAAATCGAACCCGTCTGGCTCGTGGCCAGGCGGAGTGATCAGGGAAGGTAAACCCTGAGGTCTTGGCCTTTTGCGTGGGTACGCAAGGGGGGTCACAGTAAAACGCGGCGCATTGTACACCGCTCGACAGCTTAGGGCGGCCCTCGGCAAGGGCACGCGACAATCTGTCAGGCATTCCTTACAGCATCGCCACGCCCAGGAATGCAGCGACTTTCACGTAAATTAATCGTTACAGCGCGGAAAATAAGCGTTACAGCCAGCAACGAACAGAAAAATGTCGGTAGGAAATCTCCGACAAATTACCCTCGCCAGTCCGTTGTTTTTTCTAAATAAATATTTCTGGCGAAAAAACAGAACAAAAAATCCAAATGAGACCGTGTCAATAAATATTTTGCATTCCGAAACACTCTCTCCTAGGTTCTTCCCACTTGCCCAGTGAAGCCCGCTGGCAAGCCGTTCTCAAACAACGTCCTCTAGGAGAAACACCATGCAAGCACTGGAAAACGACCTGGAAACCGAACTGCAACTCGACGATTGGTTTGAAGCGCCGACCCATGAGGCCGCCGTTGAAATGATGCAAGCCGACGCCGTCGTGCCATTCGGCACCGCGATGTGGCCGTTCTAACACCCGGCAGGCACTGGCAGGTGCTGTGCACGGCATCTGCCTCCTTACCCAAGGCACAGAAGGACACCCGTCATGGACAAGGCCCGCGCCGTCGAACACTTTCTCTACTACCTGGCCCACCACCCGGCCCTCAGCGGCCTGAACTGCCCGAACGTGCTGCTGGGCCATACCGAACGCTATGACGCCATCGCCCAGGCGATCACCCACGGCAGCGCCGCCCGTTTCAATTTCCAGGTGCAGCGCCTGGACCTGGCCGCCTGCGACAGCCTGGCCCAGGCCATTGAAGCCTGCGACCTGTACCTGTTTCTCTACGACTCTTCGACCCTGCCCAACCCACGCGCCGAAGGCCCGGACTTTATCCGCGCCCTGCAAGGCGTGATGGCCGAGCACTGGAAGAAATCCCTGCTGTTCAAGGATTATGGCGACTATTTCTACGACACCTTCAGCGTTGAGCCACAGCGCATCGCCGACCTCAACGCCACGCTGATCCGGCGCATGTCCCAAGCCAACGTGCTGAGCTTTACCGACAAGCACGGCTCACGCCTGGAAGCGCCGATGAGCAGCATCAAGAAGTGGACCAATATCAACGGCGTCGGCAACCACGACCTGGCCCCCGGCGAGATCGCCACCCACAGCGAGGCCATCAATGGCCAGGTGCGGTTTGTCGGCACATTCCTGAGCACCATCCCCTTTGCGCGCAAATACGGCGTGTTGCAGTCACCGTTGGAGCTGTGGATCGAGAACTCGACCATCTGCAGCGTGGCCAGCGACGTGCCGGGGCTGGCGGATGACTTCAACAAGTACCTGAACGCCAACCCGTCGAACCGGCGTGTGGAGGAATTGGGGATTGGCACCAACGAAGGCGTGAAGGATTTGTATGCACGCAATGCCGGGTTCGAGGAGCGCCATTGCGGGCTGCACCTGGGCCTGGGCGGCGGGCAGAAAGGCAGCCATCACCTGGATCTGATCTTTGCCAGTGGGGTGTTGGCGTTGGATGACAAGCCCGTCTTCGACGGCACCTTTGCCTTCTGATCAGTGATTTAGAAACCTATGAAGATCCAAATGTGGGAGCGGGCTTGCTCGCGAAGGCGGAGTATCAAGTAACACATGCATCAACTGACACGCCGCCTTCGCGAGCAAGCCCGCTCCCACATTTTTGACCGTATTCCAAGGCATAAAAAACGCCAACCCTAGGGTTGGCGTTTTTGTGCAGCGCTTAAACCATCACTGCGGTTTCTTGCGACCAAAACCAGGACGCTGGCCCGAACCGGCCGGGGCGCCGCGGCGCTTGCCCGACGGCTCGTCCGCCACCAGTTTCGGGCCAGGGCGCTTGTTCGCCGCTGGCTTGGCTGGACGCTTGGTGCTGGCGTTGTCGGCCGGACGTTCGCTTTCACCGCGGTTGCTGCGACCACCGGCCGGCGCTGGGCGCGGTGCACGTGGCGCACGTTCACCTTCCTGGCGCGACGGCGCGATTGGGCGACGCTCGCCTTCGATCTGCGGCTCACGGGAAATACGACCGCCGGTTGCCGGTGCATTCAGCGCCGGGCGCAGGGTGCGGGCCACGCGTTCGGTACGCGGCACAGGGCGCGACGATTTACGCTGCATCCGCTCAAGCTTGTCTTTGCTCTTGGCGTTCATCTGCGGCATGGCGACCGGCGTCAGGCCCACTTCGGCGCTGAGGATGTCGACTTCGTACTGGCTCATTTCGCGCCAGCGGCCCATCGGCAGGTCGGAGTTCAGGAACACCGGGCCGAAACGCACGCGCTTCAGGCGGCTGACCACCAGGCCCTGGGATTCCCACAAGCGACGTACTTCACGGTTACGACCTTCCATCACCACGCAGTGGTACCAGTGGTTGAAACCTTCGCCACCTGGCGCCTGCTTGATGTCGGTGAACTTGGCCGGGCCGTCTTCCAGCACCACGCCCGCCTTGAGGCGTTCGATCATCTCGTCGTCAACTTCGCCACGTACGCGCACGGCGTATTCGCGGTCCATCTCGTACGACGGGTGCATCAGGCGGTTGGCCAGCTCACCGTCGGTGGTGAACATCAGCAAGCCGGTGGTGTTGATGTCCAGGCGACCGATGTTGATCCAGCGGCCTTCTTTGGGCTTGGGCATCTTGTCGAACACGGTCGGACGGCCTTCCGGGTCGTCACGGGTGCAGATCTCGCCGTCCGGCTTGTTGTACATGATCACGCGGCGCACCGATTCGGCGGCCTCTTCACGCTTGATGACCTTGCCATCAATGGTGATTGCATCGTGCAGGTCGACGCGCTGGCCGAGGGTGGCCTCGACGCCGTTGACCTTGATGCGCTTCTGGGTGATCCAGGCTTCGACGTCGCGGCGCGAGCCCACGCCGATACGCGCCAGCACCTTTTGCAGTTTTTCGCCTGCTGGGCCGATTTCCTGGCTGTCGTTCTGGTCTTTGTCGTTCATCTTAAGCACCTCCCGGTGGGTCGATTCAGGCGTGGCCTGAAGAGTGTTGAAAGCGGGGCTTTGGCCGACGGTGTCGGCAAAGGGTCGCGAATCATACGCGTATGGCGCGCGTTGCGCATCAGAGACTAGTCGATAAAGGCCAAGTCACCTGCTTTACGCCGACCGGTGGACCACAGCAGGTCAAAATGTGGGAGCGGGCTTGCTCGCGAATGCGGTGGATCAGTCGCCATCTCCGGTGACTGTCCCTCCGCTTTCGCGAGCAAGCCCGCTCCCACAGGGGTTCAGCAGTGTTTGCAGGAACGCGTCAGTCCTCGAACTGGCGGCGCTCGGCTTCAATGGCTTCGGCCAGGGCGCGGGCTTCGTCTTCTTCGTCGCTCAGGGGCGGCTGCTCCAGGGCGGCGACGGCGGCGAGGAGTTTTTCGCGGGCTTCGGCGACGCCGAGGATGTCTTCCTCGGGTTCCGGCTCAGGCTCGGCCTCGGGTTCACTGTTTTCCTGGGTTTGCGGCTCGGCAGCGCCGTCACGCAGCAAATCGTCGAAGTCGGTCTTGATGCCCTGCTCCATATCGTCCAGTTCCAGCAGCAAGGTGTGGAAACTGGTTTCGTCCTTCGGTTCTTCCGGTTCGGCGCTGGCGTCGGCCAGTTCCTGCAGGCCCTCGGGCACCGGCGCATCGTCGAAATCGAGCACCGGCTCGGCTTCCATCTCGCGCAGTTCGGCAAGCGGCGGCAAATCATCAAGGTTCTTCAGGTTGAAGTGGTCGAGAAACACCTTGGTGGTGGCGAACATCGCCGGTTTGCCGGGCACGTCGCGGTAGCCGACGATGCGGATCCACTCGCGTTCCAGCAGCGTCTTGACGATATGGCTGTTGACCGCCACGCCCCGCACGTCCTCGATCTCGCCCCGGGTGATCGGCTGGCGATAGGCGATCAGCGCCATGGTCTCCAGCATCGCCCGGGAATAACGCTGCGGGCGTTCTTCCCACAAACGGCCGACCCACGGGGAAAACTTCTCACGGATCTGCAGGCGATAACCCGACGCCACTTCGCGCAGCTCAAAGGCACGGCCGTCGCAGGACTTGCGCAGGATCTCCAGCGCCTTCTTGAATACCGGCGGCTCGGGGCGCTCGGCTTCTTCAAAGAGTTCGAACAGGCGCTCCAACGATTGCGGTTTGCCCGAGGCCAGTAGAAAGGCCTCCAGCAACGGGGCCAGTTCGCGGGGTTCAGTCAGATTCATTGATTCAGCTCTTTATTCGGCTCGCGCCCGCACGTGGATAGCCGCAAAAGGCTCATTCTGGACCAGCTCGACCAAGGATTCCTTGACCAGTTCGAGGATCGCCATAAAGGTCACCACCACCCCCAGGCGCCCTTCTTCCGCAGTAAACAGCTCAACAAACGGCACAAAGCCGCCGCCCTTGAGGCGTTCCAGCACATCACTCATGCGCTCACGGGTGGACAGCGCCTCGCGACTCACCTGGTGGCTTTCAAACATGTCGCCACGGCGCAGCACCTCGGCCATGGACATCAGCAATTCTTCCAGGCTCACGTCCGGCAGCAGCTTGCGCGCGCGGGCCTCGGGGGCATCGAGCTTGGGCACCACCACATCACGGCCCACCCGGCTCAAGCCGTCGATGCCTTCGGCGGCGGCCTTGAAGCGTTCGTACTCTTGCAGGCGGCGGATCAGTTCGGCGCGTGGGTCGTCCTCTTCGGCTTCCACCGTCTCCGAACGCGGCAGCAACATGCGCGACTTGATCTCGGCGAGCATGGCGGCCATCACCAAGTACTCGGCGGCCAGTTCCAGGCGCACCGACTGCATCAACTCGACATAGCCCATGTACTGGCGGGTGATTTCCGCCACCGGGATGTCGAGGATGTTGATGTTCTGTTTGCGGATCAGGTACAGCAGCAAGTCGAGCGGGCCTTCGAAGGCGTCGAGGAAAACCTCCAGGGCATCCGGCGGGATGTACAGGTCCAGCGGCATTTCCATGACCGCCTGGCCATAGACCATGGCAAATGGCAGCTCCTGCTGGGCGCCGGCCTGGGGGTCAACCGTTTCCACCACCGACATTCAGGCCTCGACCATGAACGGAGCCGGGTCACCGCAACCCACGCGGATCACTTCGGGTTCACCGTCGGCCAGGTTGATCACGGTTGAGGCCTTGTTGCCGCCGTAGCCGCCATCGATGATCAGGTCCACCTGCTTTTCCAGCAGTGAACGCATTTCGTACGGGTCGTAAAGCGGCTCGGTCTCGCCGGGCATGATCAGCGACACGCTCATCAGCGGCTCACCCAGCTCCTCCAGCAGCGCCAGGGCAATCGGGTGCTCGGGCACGCGCAGGCCGATGGTGCGCTTCTTGGGGTGCAGCAACAGGCGCGGCACTTCACGGGTGGCGTTGAGAATAAAGGTGTAGGGCCCCGGCGTGTGGGCCTTGAGCAAACGGAAGGTGCCGGTGTCGACCTTGGCGAACAGGCCGAGCTGGGACAGGTCGCTGCAGATCAGCGCGAAGTTGTGCTTGTCGTCCAACTGACGCAGGCGTCTGACACGCTCGACCGCACCCTTGTCGCCGATCTGGCAACCAATGGCGTAGGACGAGTCCGTTGGGTAGATCACCACGCCACCGGCACGGATGATCTCCACGGCTTGCTTGATCAGGCGCGCCTGGGGGTTTTCCGGATGAATCTGGAAGAATTGACTCACGTGTTCTACCTGTTCAGACGGTGGCAATAATGGGGTCATGCTTGAATCGCCCCCACAAGAGCGGCAGGTCTTCCGGGACGGGGCGGTACTCGCCGATCTCGGACCAGCCGCCTGGGCCATGAAAATCACTGCCGGCGCTGACCAGCAGACCAAATTCGCGGGCAAGAATCGCCAGGCTGCCCACCTGCTCGGCGGGTTGGTGCCCGTTGACCACCTCGATGGCGTGGCCCCCCGCTCCAATATAGTCGGCAATCAGCTTGCGGCGCTTGCTGCGGGTGAAATCGTAATGCCAGGGATGCGCCAGGCTGACCCAGGCCCCGGAGGCCCGCAAGGTCTCGACGGTGTCTTCCAGGGTCGGCCAGTGCTGCTTCACATCCCCCAACTTGCCGGCGCCCAGCCATTTGCGGAAGGCTTCGGCGCGGTCTTTGACAAAACCTTCACGCACCATCCAGTCGGCAAAGTGCGGCCGGGCCGGTGCGTTGCCGCTGTCTCCCAGTTCCTGCTGGATCGCGCGGGCGCCTTCGAGGGCGTTGGGCATGCCTTTGAGGCTGAGTTTTCGGCTTATTTCTTCGGACCGCAGCCAGCGGCCATCGTGCAAATCGGCGATGGCCTGCACCAACGGCGGGGCCTTTTGGTCGAAACCGTAGCCCAGTACATGAATGGTGGCGCCACCCCAGGTGCAGGACAACTCCACGCCGTTGACCAGTTGCATGCCCAATGAATGGGCGGCTTCACGGGCTTCGTCCAAGCCTTCGAGGGTGTCGTGGTCGGTCAACGCCAGGACTCGCACGCCTTTTTCAAACGCACGCGCAACCAGTACCGCAGGCGCCAGGGCGCCGTCGGAGGCCGTGCTGTGGCAGTGCAAATCAACATTCACGGGGATGTGTAACCTCAAGTCAGGTGGCGCTTTCGCTACCAAGGATGTTTGTTATTATGCCGCCACATCCAGCTTCTGGCTCTTACTGTGAAACAATTCATCGACTTCATCCCGCTGTTGCTGTTTTTCATCGTTTATAAACTCGACCCCAGGGTCATCGATCTCGCCGGCCATGAGCTGACGGTCGGAGGCATCTACAGCGCCACCGCCGTGCTGATCATCAGCTCCGTCGTGGTCTACGGCGCCATCTTCATCTCCCAGCGCAAGCTGGAAAAAAGCCAATGGCTGACCCTGGTCGCCTGCTTGGTCTTCGGCAGCCTGACCCTGGCCTTCCACAGCGAAACCTTCCTCAAGTGGAAAGCCCCGGTGGTGAACTGGCTGTTCGCCCTGGCCTTCATTGGCAGCCACTTCATCGGTGACCGCCTGCTGATCAAGCGGATCATGGGCCACGCACTGACCCTGCCGGAGCCGGTCTGGACACGCCTGAACGTGGCCTGGATCGTGTTTTTCCTGTTCTGTGGCGCTGCCAACCTGTTCGTGGCGTTCACCTTCCAGAGCTACTGGGTCGACTTCAAGGTGTTCGGCAGCCTGGGCATGACCGTATTGTTCCTGATCGGCCAGGGTATCTACCTGTCGCGCCACCTGCATGACACCGACCCTACCACGCCAAAAACCGAGGACTGACATGCTCTACGCCATCATTGCCACCGACGTCGCCAATTCGCTGGAAAAACGCCTGGCCGCACGTCCGGCCCACCTGGAGCGCCTGAACGTATTGCAGGCCGAAGGCCGTCTCGTGCTGGCGGGCCCGCATCCGGCTGTCGACAGCAATGACCCGGGCGCGGCGGGTTTCACCGGCAGCCTGGTGGTTGCCCAGTTCGCTTCCCTGGCTGACGCCCAGGCCTGGGCCAAGGCCGATCCGTATGTCGCGGCAGGCGTTTACGCCGACGTCGTGATCAAGCCGTTCAAGCAAGTCTTGCCTTGATAACGGCGGCGCCGAACCTATTCGGTTCGGCAATCGCCTGATGGCTCATCATTCTCGGTAACCTGCCGACAACGTTCTGAATATTCGTGTGGAATCAGGAGTTCCGATGCGCTTAAGTCAGTTGTGTCTGTTGGCAGTGTTAATGATCGGGGCCACGGCCCACGCTGAAGAACCCTCGAACACCGGCAGTTCCACGCCCCTGTCCTTGAGTGCCGGCAGCCAGATCACCGATTTGCAGCAACGTTTGAAAGAAAGCGAGCGATTGCGCGAAGAACTGAGCAAACAATTGCAAAATGCAGACGCTGCTCGCGAAAGCGCCCAACTGAGTCGCTTGCGCCAGGAGAACCAACGCCTGGTCCAGCAACTCAAAGAAACACAAAGTGGCGCCTTGACCCGCTGGCTGACCGAGCAACAACAGTGGTTTGTCACCGGTGGGGCTGTCGCACTGATCGCCTTGCTGTGCGGGATCTTCGCCAGCGGTGGGCACCGTCGCCGTCGACAATGGCTAAATTGAGTGAGTCATGAGCGAGCTGTTACTGATAGATGATGACCAGGAGCTCTGTGAGCTGCTGACCAGTTGGTTGAGCCAGGAAGGTTTCCAGGTGCGTGCCTGCCACGACGGCTTGAGTGCGCGCAAAGCCCTGGCCGACAGCGCACCGGCCGCGGTGGTGCTCGACGTGATGCTGCCCGACGGCAGCGGCCTTGAGCTGCTCAAGCAATTGCGCAACGACCATCCGGAGTTGCCAGTGCTGATGCTCTCGGCCCGGGGCGAACCGCTGGACCGCATCCTCGGCCTGGAACTGGGCGCCGACGACTACCTGGCCAAGCCCTGCGACCCACGCGAACTCACGGCCCGCCTGCGCGCCGTGTTGCGCCGCAGCCACCCGGCCGCCGTGTCCACCCAGCTGGAACTGGGCGACCTGTGCTTCAGCCCGGTGCGTGGCGTGGTCACTATCGATGAACAGGAATTCCCCCTCACCGTCTCCGAAAGCCGCCTGCTGGAAGCCTTGCTACGCCAGCCGGGCGAGCCGCTGGACAAGCAGGAACTGGCGCAGATCGCCCTGGGCCGCAAGCTGACCCTTTACGATCGCAGCCTGGACATGCACGTGAGCAACCTGCGCAAGAAGATCGGCCCGCACCCGGACGGCCGCCCACGCATCGTGGCGCTGCGTAGCCGGGGCTACTACTACAGCCTCTGAACACGCTGCAGAAGTCCTGTGGAAGCTGGCTTGTGTGAGAGCGGGCTTGCTCGCGAATGCGGTAGATCAGCCACTCTTTGCGGCGACTGACACACCGCCTTCGCGAGCAAGCCCGCTCCCACATTCGAATAGCTAAGCCCTGATAGTTTTGTCAGTTCGCACCAAAACCCTCTTTACCCAAGCTTTACCCACACCTGACCGCCGCTGACCTCTATCTCCTTAATCTACTCACATCCGGACTCACCGGAATAGAGACAGGAGAATCACCATGCGCAAGACCCTTATCGCTTTGATGTTCGCCGCTGCCCTGCCAACCGTTGCCATGGCGGCACTGCCTGACGGCCCAGGCCCGATGGGCGGCCCCGAAGGCCACATGATGGGTGGCCCGGGCCACGGCGGTGAACACGGTCCGCGTGGCAAAGGCGGCCCCTTCAGCCAGCTGGACCTGACCAAGGAACAGCGCCAGCAGATCGGCAAGCTGATGGGCGACCAATGGCACGCTCGCAAAGACCTGGTCAAAAAGTACCTGGATAAACTCCCGGCCGCTGACCAGAAAGCCATGCAGGACGAAATCGCAGCCGGCAAGCAGAAAACCCAAGCCGACATCCGTGCCGTGCTCAAGCCTGATCAGCAGAAGAAGTTCGACGAGATCGTCAAGAAACAAGCCGAGCGCCGTGCCGAGTGGAAGGAATTCCAGGCCTGGAAAGCGCAACAACCGCAAAAAGCGCAATAATGGCTTAGCGTCACGCTCCAGCCCAGTGGTCACCGCCACTGGGCTTTTCCTGTTTGAGGGTTTCCTGTGCGTTCATTGTTCTGGCGTATCCTGGCCAGTTTCTGGCTGGCCATCGCCCTGGTTGCCGGGTTGTCGATTCTGCTTGGGCACATGCTCAACCAGGACGCCTGGATTCTCAGCCGTCACCCCGGCCTCAATACCCTGGCGCAGGAGTGGACGCAGCTCTATGAAACCCAGGGCGAAGATGCCGCTCAGGAGTTGCTGCAACAGCGCAAACGCCAGTACCACATCGACGTACAAGTGCTGAATGAAAGCGGCGACCCGGTGGTTCGCGGCACCTTTCCGCGCCGTGCCGCCGCCTTCGAAGCCCGGCAAAACGACAGCCAGGACGGTCACCTGCCTTGGCGCCGCCTGACCGCCGAATACACCAGTGAAAAAACCGGCGATACCTACCTGCTGATCTACCGCATTCCCCACCCGGAACTGGATGCCTGGCACCGCAGCAGCCTGGCCTGGCCCTTGAGCGCGCTGGCAATTGCCCTGGTGGTGCTGACCCTGTTCAGCCTGCTGGTGACGCTGTCCATCACCCGCCCGCTCAGCCGCTTGCGTGGCGCGGTACATGACCTCGGCCAGACCACCTACCAGCAAAACAGCCTGGCGCGCCTGGCCAACCGGCGTGATGAGTTCGGCGTATTGGCCACCGACTTCAACCGCATGGGCGCGCGCCTGCAAAGCCTGATCGGCAGCCAGCGCCAGTTGCTGCGCGACGTGTCCCACGAACTGCGCTCGCCCCTGGCGCGCCTGCGCATCGCCCTGGCCCTGGCCGAACGCGCCAGCCCCGAAGAACGGGAAAAACTCTGGCCACGCCTGACCCGTGAATGCGACCGCCTGGAAGCGCTGATCAGCGAAATCCTGGTACTGGCCCGCGTCGATGCCGACAATGCCGGCGCCGAAGAGGTTGAACTCACTCCACTGCTCAAGGCCCTGCAAAAGGACGCGCAACTGGGCGCCCCCGACCAGGTGGTGCAACTGACTGCCGAACCCGACCTGCACCTCAAAGGCTGGCCGACCATGATTGAACGCGCCGTGGACAACCTGCTGCGCAACGCCCAGCGTTTCAACCCGCAAGGCCAGCCCATCGAGCTGAGTGCCCAACACTTGAGCGAACGCATTCTGATCAGCGTGCGCGACCACGGCCCCGGTGTTGAAGAGGAACACCTGAGCCAATTGGGCGAGCCGTTCTTTCGCGCCCCCGGTCAGGTCTCCCAAGGCCACGGGCTGGGCCTGGCGATTGCGCGCCGCGCGGCCGAGCGGCATGGCGGCAGCCTGATCCTGGCCAACCATCCGCAAGGCGGTTTTATTGCCAGCATCGAGCTGCCATTGGAGCCGGGGGTTGCCACACCGCCCTGAGGATCTTCTATAGTGGCCCTTCTCTTACGGAGGGCCTTTGATGACTGACCTGCTGACCCCCATCCAAGCCGCACTCGCTTTACCCCCTACACCGCTGACCTTTACCGAAGCCGGCGCCCTGCCCTCGACCTTCGCCGTGACCGACCTGGCCAGCGCCAGCATCGGCGCCGCCGGCCAGGCCGTGGCCCAGTTGATCGAGCAACAGACCGGGCGCTTGCCGGGTGTCACCGTAGACCGGCGCCTGGCGTCCTTCTGGTTTTCCTCGTCCATTCGCCCGGTCGGCTGGCAAGTGCCGCCCCTGTGGGACCCGGTGGCCGGTGATTACGCCTGCGCCGACGGCTGGATCCGTTTGCACACCAACGCGCCCCACCACCGCGCCGCCGCCGAACGCGTGCTGGGCAAGGTCGCCGACCGTACCGAGATGGCGAGCAAAGTAGCCCCCTGGAACGCTGCCGAACTGGAACAGGCGATTGTCGATGCAGGCGGTTGCGCCGCGCAGATGCGCACCTGGCAAGCCTGGCAGGCCCACCCGCAAGGGCTGGCGGTGAATGCCGAAGCGCTGGTGCAGCGCCAGACCTATGACACCACCACCGACAAACCCTGGCTCGGTAACGTGGCGCGCCCCTTGGCCGGCCTCAAAGTGCTGGACCTGACTCGCGTACTGGCTGGCCCAGTGGCCAGTCGCTTCCTCGCAGGCCTGGGCGCCGATGTGCTGCGCATCGATTCACCCGCCTGGAACGAACCCGGCGTAGTGCCGGAAATGACCCTGGGCAAACGCTGCGCCCGCCTGGACCTCAAGAGCGCCGAAGGCCGGCAGGTCTTTGAAACGTTACTCAAAGAGGCCGACATCCTGTTCCACGGTTACCGTGCCGATGCCTTGGAAGAACTGGGCTACACCGCCAACGCGCTGCAGCAGATTGCGCCCGGCCTGATCGACGTGAGCCTCAACGCCTACGGCTGGAGCGGCCCCTGGCGCAACCGTCGGGGCTTCGACAGCCTGGTGCAGATGAGCAGCGGGATCGCCGACGCCGGCATGGCCTGGAAACAGGCGGACAAACCGGTGCCTTTGCCGTTGCAGGCACTGGATCACGCCACCGGGTATCTGATGGCGGCCGCTGCGATTCAGGCGTTGAGCGAGCGGCTGAAGTCAGGGCGTGGCGGTTCGGCGCGGTTGTCGTTGGCGCGCACGGCGACGTTGTTGGTGGAGGCTGGGCAGGTGCCGGAGCAGCCTGCGTTGCGGGCCGAGGAGCCGAGTGATCAGGGGTTGGTGGTAGAGCAAACCAGTTGGGGGCCCGCCCATCGGTTATTGGCGCCGTTGACCATCAGCGGCACGCCGTTGCAGTGGGATTTGGCGGCGGGGGAATTGGGGTCACACCGGGCGCAGTGGTGACCTGACGAACGCCTTCGCGAGCAAGCCCGCTCCCACATTTTGACCGTATTTCAAAGGGTGTACGCGGTATAAATGTGGGAGCGGGCTTGCTCGCGAAGAGGCCCTCACAGCCACCCTCAATCCCCCCGGCTCAACGACGTCCACAAATGCTGCGCCGCATACGCCCGGAGCGGCCGCCACGCCTCGGCCCGGGCCAATAACTGTCGCGCCGACACTGGTCCACCCTCCAGCGCCGCCAGCGCGTTGATCAAACCGATATCCCCCGACGCAAACGCATCGGCCTCGCGCATCTGGCGCATGGCGATGTACTGCGCTGTCCAGTCGCCAATCCCCGGCAACGCAACCAAGCGCGCCACGCCTTCCTTGAGGCTGGCCTTGGGTTCAAACAGTTCAGGATCATCCAACAGCGCCTGGGCCACTCCGGACAAGGTGCGGCCACGGGCTTTGGGCATGCCCAACGTGGCCAGGTCCGCCGCCGCCAACACTTCGGCGGTGGGAAATACATGGGTGATGCCCCCATGGGGCGTCTCCAGCGGCGTACCGTATTGCGCCACCAACTTGCCCGCCAGGAGGATCGCCGCGACCACCGTGATCTGTTGGCCCAGCACGGCACGAATGGCCAGCTCCAGGCCGTCCCAGGTGCCCGGCACCCGCAAGCCGGGGCGTGCGGCAACCAATTGCGCCATCAGCGGGTCCTTCGCCAATTGCGCGTTGATCAGTTGCGGCTGGGCGTCCAGGTCAAACATGTTGCGCAACCGCCGTTCGATCTCGGGCAAGGCCGACGGGCTCGGAAAATCGACATCAACGTCCAGCCAATCCCCTGCCCCCGGCGCCACGCTGATCAGGCCAGGTTGCCCGTTCACACGGATACTGCGCCGGTACACGCCGGCCTCGACGGTCTCCAACCCGGTGATCGCCCGCAGCGACAAAAAACCCACCATCGCCGCCCAATCATAGGGCGGTTGATACGCCAGTTTCACAACGACAGCACCCCGCTGTACAACCCATACGCCGCCAACCCCGCGCCAGCGATCACGCAGCTGAAAATGCCTTTTTCCATGGCCGTGAACAAGGGCTGGCCCTGCTCACGCTTGGCCAATGCAAACAGGATCACCCCCGGCGCGTACAGCAGCGCCGACAGCAACAGGTATTTCAAGCCGCCGGCATACAAGAGCCACACGGCGTAGCCGAGGGCGATCAGACCGACGAGCAAATCCTTCATGCGACGGCGCTGGGCACCTTCATAGGTTTCACCGCGCCCGCTCAACAGCACGGCGTAGGCCGCCGACCACAGGTACGGCACCAGAATCATCGAGGACGCCAGGTAGATCAGCGTGGTGTAGGTGCTTTGGGAAAACAGCGTAATCACCAGGAACAGCTGGATCATCACATTGGTCAGCCACAAGGCATTGACCGGCACCTGGTTGGCATTTTCCTTCTTCAAGAACGCCGGCATGGTCTTGTCATGGGCGGTGGCGTAGAGGATTTCCGCGCAGAGCAACGCCCAGGACAGCAAGGCACCGAGCAACGAAACCGCCAGGCCGATGCTGATCGCCATCGCGCCCCAAGGGCCGACGATATGCTCCAGCACACCGGCCAACGACGGGTTTTGCAATTGCGCCAGTTCTGGCTGGCTCATGATCCCCAAGGACAACACATTCACCAGCACCAACAGTGCGAGCACGCCGAGAAACCCGATCACCGTGGCGCGCCCCACGTCCGAACGTTTTTCGGCGCGGGCCGAATACACGCTGGCGCCCTCAATGCCAATAAACACAAACACGGTGACCAGCATCATGTGACGCACTTGGTCCACCACGCTGCCCATGCTCGGGTTGCCCAGGCCCCAGATATCGCGGGTGAAGATATCGGCCTTGAACGCCACGGCAGCAATCACGATGAACATCAGCAGCGGCACGATCTTCGCCACGGTGGTCACCTGGTTGATGAACGCCGCCTCCTTGATCCCGCGCATCACCAGAAAATGCACGGCCCACAGCAACAGCGACGCGCAAGCGATGGCGATGGGCGTGTTGCCCTGGCCGAACACCGGGAAAAAGTAACCGAGGGTGCTAAATAGCAACACGAAGTAACCGACGTTGCCCATCCACGCACTGATCCAATAGCCCCAGGCCGATGAAAACCCCATGTAATCGCCAAAACCGGCCTTGGCGTAGGCATACACACCCGAGTACAGCTCGGGTTTGCGATTGGCCAGGGTCTGGAATACGAAGGCCAGGGTCAGCATGCCGACGGCGGTGATCGCCCAGCCGATCAACACGGCACCGACCTCGGCACGGGCCGCCATGTTCTGCGGCAATGAGAAAATCCCGCCGCCAATCATCGAGCCCACCACCAGGGCAATCAGAGCACCAAGTCGAAGTTTCTGGGCCGGTTGGGACATGAAAACTCCTGAATAAAAATAATTGCTTGAGCTGACAACTGTGCACTCAACTCATTAACTCAGCGAGTGTAGCGTTTATTAGGGACCGCGATAAAACAGGCAGGCTCATAACGTAATGGCATGTCAATTATTAAAGTTTAGGCTTATTTAGAATTTAAATACCGCTTGAACTTCGCCGTTCGCGAGCTACGCCACACTGTCAATGAGAAAAGTTTGCACTTTAAAAAAAACAGACTAGCTTCAAACGTCCATACCCCTGACTAAATGATTAACCACAACGGGCGCAAGGCTCTGGAACAAGCCTTCCCGAGGACTTCTATCGCCCACGAACTTTCAGCCTAAGTCATTAATTCACAATGGAATGTGCCAATGAAGTGATCTGAGTCAGCTGTTTGAATAGCGCACGGAATTATTCTGTGGTCTCTCTTCTCCTGCATTGGAGTCACGCAATGTCTGAAACTCCCGGAAAACTAAGGCTTGGTGCACTCGTTGCACTTGTCGTGGGCTCGATGATCGGCGGGGGGATCTTCTCACTGCCGCAGAACATGGCCGCCAGCGCCGACGTCGGCGCCGTGTTGATCGGTTGGGTCATCACAGCCATCGGCATGCTGACCCTCGCATTTGTGTTCCAGACCCTCGCCAACCGCAAACCTGACCTCGACGGCGGCGTCTATGCCTACGCCAAGGCCGGCTTCGGCGACTACATGGGTTTCTCGTCCGCCTGGGGCTATTGGATCAGCGCCTGGCTGGGCAACGTCGGTTACTTCGTGTTGCTGTTCAGCACCCTCGGCTACTTCTTCCCCCTCTTCGGCGAAGGCAACACGCCAGCGGCCGTGATCGGCGCCTCGGTGTTGCTGTGGGCCGTGCACTTTCTGGTGCTGCGCGGGATCAAGGAAGCGGCGTTCATCAACCTGGTGACCACCGTCGCCAAGGTTGTGCCGCTGGTGCTGTTCGTGTTGATCGCCCTGTTCGCGTTCAAGCTGGACATCTTCACCGCTGACATCTGGGGCGTGAAAAACCCGGACCTGGGCAGCGTGATGAACCAGGTGCGCAACATGATGCTGGTCACCGTGTGGGTGTTCATCGGCATCGAAGGCGCAAGCATCTTCTCGTCCCGTGCGGAAAAACGCTCCGACGTGGGCAAGGCCACGGTGATCGGCTTTATCACCGTGCTGCTGTTCCTGATGCTGGTGAACGTGCTGTCCCTGGGGATCATGACCCAGCCGGAACTGGCCAAGCTGCAGAACCCCTCGATGGCCGCCGTGCTGGAGCATGTGGTGGGCCACTGGGGCGCGGTGCTGATCAGCGTTGGCTTGATCATCTCGCTGCTGGGGGCGCTGCTGTCGTGGGTGCTGCTGTGTGCGGAGATCATGTTCGCTGCCGCCAAGGACCACACCATGCCGGCGTTCTTGCGCAAGGAGAACGCCAACCACGTGCCGGTCAATGCCCTGTGGCTGACCAACGCCATGGTGCAACTGTTCCTGGTGATCACGCTGTTTTCGGCCAGCACCTACCTGTCGCTGATCTACCTCGCCACCTCGATGATCCTGGTGCCTTACCTGTGGTCGGCGGCCTACGCGCTGCTGTTGGCGGTACGCGGCGAGACCTACGAAACCGCCCTGGCCGAGCGCAAGAAAGACCTGTTCATCGGCGCCATCGCCCTGGTGTACGCGATCTGGCTGCTCTACGCCGGCGGCACCAAATACCTGCTGCTCTCCGCCCTGCTCTACGCCCCCGGCGCAATCCTGTTCGCCAAGGCCAAGCGTGAACTGGGCAAACCGATTTTCACCAACGTCGAGAAGCTGATTTTCGCCGCAGTGGTCATTGGCGCCCTGGTGGCAGCCTATGGGCTCTACGACGGCTTCCTGACGCTGTAATTGTTGATAACTGGAGGATCTGTAATGACCACGGAAAAAGTGAAGTACGGCGTACATTCCGAAGCCGGCAAACTGCGCAAAGTCATGGTGTGCTCCCCAGGTTTGGCCCACCAGCGGCTGACCCCCAACAACTGCGATGAACTGCTGTTCGATGACGTGCTGTGGGTGGCCCAGGCCAAGCGCGACCACTTCGACTTCGTGACCAAGATGCGCGAGCGGGATATTGATGTGTTGGAAATGCACAACCTGCTCACCGACATCGTCGCCATCCCCGAAGCGCTGGACTGGATCCTGGAGCGCAAGATCACTGCCAATACAGTTGGCCTGGGCCTGGTCAATGAGGTCGGCTCCTGGCTGCGCAGCCTGGAACCGCGCAAGACCGCCGAGTATCTGATCGGGGGCGTGTCGGCCGATGACCTGCCGAGCACCTTCGGCGGCAAGGCGATCGAGATGTTCCGCGATTTCCTCGGCCACTCCAGCTTCATCCTGCCGCCGCTGCCCAACACCCAGTTCACCCGCGACACCACGTGCTGGATCTACGGCGGCGTGACGCTCAACCCGATGTACTGGCCGGCGCGACGCCAGGAGACCCTGCTGACCACTGCCATCTACAAGTTCCACCCCGAGTTCACCAACGCCGACTTCCAGATCTGGTACGGCGACCCCGACCAGGAACACGGCGCCTCGACCCTGGAAGGCGGCGACGTGATGCCCATCGGCAACGGCGTGGTCCTGATCGGCATGGGCGAGCGTTCGTCCCACCAGGCGATCGGCCAGCTGGCGCGCAACCTGTTCAAGAACAAGGCGGTGGAAAAGGTGATCGTGGCCGGCCTGCCGAAATCCCGTGCGGCGATGCACCTGGACACCGTGTTCAGCTTCTGCGACCGCGACCTGGTCACCGTCTTCCCCGAAGTGGTCAGCCAGATCGTCCCGTTCACCCTGCGCCCTGACGAGAGCAAGCCCCACGGCATCGATATCCAGCGCGAGAAAACCAACTTCCTCGACACCGTCGCCGCCGCCCTCGGCCTCAAGGCCCTGCGCGTGGTGGAAACCGGTGGCAACAGCTTCGCCGCCGAACGCGAGCAGTGGGACGACGGCAACAACGTGGTGGCCGTGGAGCCAGGCGTGGTCATCGGCTATGACCGCAACACCTACACCAACACCCTGCTGCGCAAGGCCGGGGTGGAAGTCATCACCATCAGCGCCGGTGAACTGGGCCGTGGCCGTGGCGGCGGCCACTGCATGACCTGCCCGATCATCCGCGACCCAATCGACTACTAAGCGACCATCCCTGGCCGGCGTCCATAAGACACCGGCCAGGCAGATCACCGAATCCTAGGAGAATCATCATGGCGTTCAACATTCACAACCGTAACCTGCTCAGCCTGGAACACCACACCCCACGTGAGCTGCGCTACCTGCTGGACCTGTCCCGCGACCTCAAGCGCGCCAAGTACACCGGCACCGAACAGCAACACCTCAAGGGCAACAACATCGCGCTGATCTTCGAAAAAACCTCCACCCGCACCCGTTGCGCCTTCGAAGTGGCGGCCTATGACCAGGGCGCCAATGTCACCTACATCGACCCGAATTCCTCGCAGATCGGCCACAAGGAAAGCATGAAGGACACCGCCCGCGTGCTCGGGCGCATGTACGACGCCATCGAATACCGTGGCTTCAAGCAGGAGATCGTCGAGGAGCTGGCCAAGTTCGCCGGCGTGCCGGTGTTCAACGGCCTGACCGATGAGTACCACCCTACCCAGATGATCGCCGACGTGCTGACCATGCGCGAACACGCCGACAAGCCGATCCACGAGATCAGCTACGCGTACCTCGGGGACGCGCGCAACAACATGGGCAACTCGCTGCTGCTGGTGGGCGCCAAGCTCGGCATGGACGTGCGCATCTGCGCGCCAAAAGCGCTGTGGCCCCACGACGACCTGGTAGGTCGCTGCAAAAAATACGCAGAAGAAAGCGGTGCGCGCATCACCCTCACCGAAGACCCGAAAGCGGCGGTGAAGGGTGTGGACTTCATCCACACCGACGTGTGGGTGTCGATGGGCGAGCCGGTGGAAGCCTGGGCCGAGCGTATCGAGCAACTGCTGCCGTACCAAGTGAACGCCGAGCTGATGAAAGCCACCGGCAACCCGCGCACCAAGTTCATGCACTGCCTGCCGGCGTTCCACAACAGCGACACCAAGGTGGGCAAGCAGATTGCCGAGCAGTACCCGCACCTGGCCAACGGCATTGAAGTGACAGACGACGTGTTCGAGTCGCCAGCCTGTATCGCCTTCGAGCAAGCGGAAAACCGCATGCACACCATCAAGGCGATTCTGGTGTCGACCCTGGCTGACCTCTAAGGCACGACACCGTCAATGTGGGAGCTGGCTTGCCTGCGATGCAGGCAACTCGGTCGCTCAGGTAGACCGCGGTGATGCCATCGCGGGCAAGCCCGGCTCCCACAAAAAACCCGGCTCCCACATTGACGGTGTTCCTTCATCAGAATTTTTAGAAGGACATTCGCTATGCGTATCGTCGTTGCACTGGGCGGTAACGCCCTGCTCCGCCGTGGTGAACCCATGACGGCGGACAACCAACGCGCCAATATCCGGATCGCCACCGAACAGATCGCCAAGATCCACCCCGGCAACGAGCTGGTGATCGCCCACGGCAATGGCCCGCAAGTCGGCCTGTTGTCGTTGCAGGCGGCGGCCTACACCCAGGTCTCGCCGTACCCGCTGGACGTGCTCGGCGCCGAAACCGAAGGCATGATCGGCTACATCATCGAACAGGAACTGGGCAATCTGCTGGACTTCGAAGTGCCATTCGCCACCCTGCTCACCCAGGTGGAAGTGGACGCCAAGGACCCGGCCTTCAAGAACCCGACCAAGCCCATCGGCCCAGTGTATTCCAAGGCCGAAGCGGAAAAGCTCGCCGCTGAAAAAGGCTGGGCCATTGCGCCGGATGGCGACAAGTACCGCCGCGTGGTCGCCAGCCCACGGCCCAAACGCATTTTTGAAATCCGCCCGATCACCTGGTTGCTGGAAAAAGGCAGCATCGTGATCTGCGCGGGTGGCGGTGGTATCCCGACGATGTACGGCGAGGACGGCAAGCTCAAAGGCATTGAAGCGGTGATCGACAAAGACCTCTGCTCCTCGTTGCTGGCCGGGCAGTTGAAAGCCGATTTGCTGGTAATCGCCACCGACGTCAACGCGGCGTTTATCGACTACGGCAAGCCCACCCAAAAGGCCATCGGCCAGGCCCACCCGGACGAAATGGAAAAACTCGGCTTCGCCGCCGGCTCCATGGGGCCCAAGGTGCAAGCGGCCTGCGAGTTCGCCCGCCAGACTGGAAAAACCGCCGTCATCGGTTCACTCTCGGACATCGAAGCCATCGTCCAGGGCAGCGCCGGCACACGCATCAGCACGGCAACACCTGGCATCACCTACCTGTGAAGTAGAGGAGAAACGCCTATGGCCACCTTTGAACCGGGTCACTTGCACGTCGAACGTCATGCGCTTAACGCCCAGGACTATAGCTACAACCTGTGCATCGACTACGAAGTCAGCCAGGACCCCAAGGAAGGCAAGGGGATGCTGTTCAAACTGCATGGCTCGGTCCAGGGCAAGGACCTCAAGGAAGAGTTTTTCCTGCCCAAGGACCAGGCGTTCGACTTTGCCCGGCATGCCATGAACATCGCGCAGAAGTACGGCATGCCGAAGATCGCCGTGCTCAATGGCGCGATGCACAAGCAGTACGACTTGATGTTCGAGGATGTGCGGCATCAGCTGGACGTGAAACCCGGCGACCCGATCAAGCCTGAACACCTTGAGTAAAAACACCGCAAGTCCCCTGTGGGAACGGGCTTGCTCGCGAATGCAGTGGATCAGTTAGCACATCTATGACTGACCCACCGCATTCGCGAGCAAGCCCGCTCCCACATTTTGATCTCCACCCGCTCCAAGGCATACTTGCCGCCTCTGCTCTCCAGAATTGCAAATCGCCCCATGCGTATCCACGTCAGCTTCATCGACCGCGTCGGCATCACCCAGGAAGTCCTGGCCCTGCTCGGTGGGCGCAATCTCAACCTGGATGCGGTGGAGATGGTGCCGCCCAACGTCTACATCGATGCGCCGACGTTGAGCGCCGAGGTGCTCGAAGAGTTGCGTGACGCGCTGTTCAGCGTGCACGGTGTGCAGGCCGTGACCGTGGTGGACATTCTTCCAGGCCAACGCCGCCACCTGCAACTCGACGCCCTGCTGGCCGCCATGACCGACCCGGTGCTGGCCCTGGACAGCGCGGGCAAGATCCTGCTGGCGAACCCGGCCCTGATCGCGCTGTACGGGCGTGAACCGGCCGGCGAAAGCATCAGCGACCTGTTCAACGACCCGGCACTGCTCGACACCTTGCTCGAACACGGTTTTCGCCTGCCGCTGCGCGAGATCAGCGTCAACGGCCAGACCCTGCTGCTGGACGCCACGCCGATCACCGACGCCGGCGCCCTGCTAACCCTCTATCAACCCAACCGCATCGGCGAACAACTGTCGGCGTTGCACCACGACCATGCCGAAGGCTTTGACGCGCTGCTGGGCGAGTCACCGGTGATCCGCACCCTCAAGGCGCGGGCGCAGCGAGTGGCAGCCTTGGATGCGCCGCTGTTGATCCAGGGCGAAACCGGCACCGGCAAGGAGTTGGTGGCCCGCGCCTGCCATGCCATCAGTGCACGTCACAGTGCGCCGTTCCTGGCATTGAACTGCGCGGCGCTGCCGGAAAACCTCGCCGAAAGCGAACTGTTCGGCTATGCGCCCGGTGCCTTTACCGGCGCCCAACGGGGCGGCAAGCCGGGGTTGATGGAGCTGGCCAACCAGGGCACGGTGTTCCTCGATGAGATCGGCGAAATGTCGCCGTACCTGCAGGCCAAGCTGCTGCGCTTTCTCAATGACGGCAGCTTTCGCCGCGTGGGTGGCGACCGTGAAGTAAAGGTCAATGTGCGCATCCTCAGCGCCACCCATCGCGACCTGGAAAAGATGGTCAGCGAAGGCACCTTCCGCGAAGACCTGTTCTACCGCCTCAACGTGCTCAACGTCGAAGTGCCGCCCTTGCGCGCACGCGGCCAGGACATCCTGTTGCTGGCGCGCTATTTCATGCAGCAGGCCTGCGCGCAGATCCAGCGCCCGGTGTGCCGCCTGGCGCCCGGCACGTACCCGGCACTGCTGGGCAACCGCTGGCCGGGCAATGTGCGTCAGTTGCAGAACGTGATCTTCCGCGCCGCCGCCATCTGCGAAAGCAGCCTGGTGGACATCGGCGACCTGGACATCGCCGGCACCTCGGTGGCGCGCCAGAGCGACGGCGAAATCGACAGCTTGGAACAGGCCGTGGAGGACTTCGAGCGCAACCTGCTGGAAACCCTCTACACCAGCTACCCCTCCACCCGCCAGCTGGCCAGCCGGTTGCAGACCTCCCACACGGCGATTGCCCATCGCCTGCGCAAATACGGCATTCCCAACAAGCCCTGACTGACAAAACGCGGTCCATATGTGGGAGCTGGCTTGCCTGCGATAGCGGTGTGTCAGCCTGCCCAAGTGTCACTGACAGACCGCTATCGCAGGCAAGCCAGCTCCCACAGAGATCGTGTTCCAAATTTTAGTCCAGGAACGACATCGGCTGTACTGAAAGCGCTACAGCGTAACGATATCGCTACAACCCTGTTTTTTGCGCGCCATGCAAGGCTTTGATCCACATAGGCTTTTTTTCTTGCGCCTGACTGTAGCGAAATCGCTACACCCAAACCGCATAACGCTATCACCTATTTCTCTAAGTTATTGTTTTGTAACGTTTTAAAAACCTTGGCCGCGATTTTGCTAAGCAACTCCCCATTATTCCAATCCCGTCCACCAGACGAATCTGGCCCCGAGGAGTTTCCATGAGCGAGTTGCGTTTCACTGAAGATCACGAATGGCTGCGCGCCGAAGCCGACGGCAGCGTCACCGTGGGTATCACCGCTTTCGCGCAGAACGCGCTGGGTGATGTGGTTTTCGTGCAACTGCCGGAGTTGCAGGCCTATGACAAAGGCGCCGAAGCCTCCACCGTGGAATCGGTCAAGGCCGCCAGCGGCGTGTACATGCCCCTGACCGGTGAAGTGCTGGAAGTGAACGACGCACTCAGCGACAGCCCGGAACTGGTCAACGAAGACCCGATGGGTGAAGGCTGGTTCTTCCGCTTTAAACCGGCCGATGCCGAAGCGGTAGCTAAACTGTTGGATCAGGACGCGTACGACCGCCTGATCAAAGCCAACGCTGAAGCCTGAGGAGCGCGCCATGACTGTTCAACTGACCACCGCCAATGAATTCATCGCCCGCCACATCGGCCCGCGCGCGGAAGACGAGCAGCACATGCTCGCCAGCCTGGGCTTTGACTCCCTGGAAGCCCTGAGCGCCAGCGTGATCCCGGAAAGCATCAAGGGCACCAGCGTGCTGGGCTTGGAAGACGGCCTGAGCGAAGCCGAGGCCCTGGCCAAGATCAAGGCCATCGCCGGCAAGAACCAACTGTTCAAGACCTACATCGGCCAGGGCTACTACAACTGCCACACGCCGTCGCCGATCCTGCGCAATCTGCTGGAAAATCCGGCCTGGTACACCGCCTACACCCCATACCAGCCAGAAATCTCCCAAGGCCGCCTGGAAGCGCTGCTGAACTTCCAGACCCTGATCAGCGACCTCACCGGCCTGCCGATCGCCAACGCCTCCCTGCTCGACGAAGCCACCGCTGCCGCCGAAGCCATGACCTTCTGCAAACGCCTGAGCAAGAACAAGGGCAGCAACGCTTTCTTCGCCTCGGTCCACAGCCACCCGCAAACCCTCGACGTGCTGCGCACCCGTGCCGAGCCGCTGGGCATCGACGTGGTGGTGGGCGATGAGCGCGAACTGACTGACGTCAGCCCGTTCTTCGGCGCCCTGCTGCAATACCCGGCGAGCAACGGCGACGTGTTCGACTACCGCGCACTCACCGAACGCTTCCACGCCGCCAACGCCCTGGTGGCCGTGGCCGCCGACCTGCTGGCCCTGACCCTGCTGACCCCGCCGGGTGAGTTCGGCGCCGACGTGGCCATCGGCAGCGCACAACGCTTCGGCGTGCCGCTGGGCTTCGGTGGCCCGCACGCGGCGTACTTCTCCACCAAGGATGCATTCAAGCGCGACATGCCGGGCCGTCTGGTCGGTGTGTCGGTCGACCGTTTCGGCAAGCCGGCCCTGCGCCTGGCCATGCAGACCCGCGAGCAACATATCCGCCGCGAGAAAGCCACGTCGAACATCTGCACCGCACAGGTGCTGCTGGCCAACATCGCCAGCATGTACGCCGTGTACCACGGCCCCAAAGGCCTGACCCAGATCGCCCAGCGTGTACATCAGCTGACCGCGATCCTGGCCAAGGGCCTGACCACCCTGGGCCAGAAGGTCGAGCAGGAACACTTCTTCGACACCCTGACCCTCAACACCGGCGCCAACACGGCCGCCCTGCACGACAAGGCCCGTGCCCAGCGCATCAACCTGCGTGTAGTCGACGGTGAGCGCCTGGGTGTCTCGGTGGACGAAACCACCACCCAGGCCGACATTGAAACCTTGTGGGCGATCTTTGCCGACGGCAAGGCCCTGCCAGCTTTCACCCAAACTGAAAGCACGCTGCCAGCCGCCCTGCTGCGCCAGTCGCCTGTGCTCAGCCACCCGGTGTTCAACCGTTATCACTCCGAAACCGAGCTGATGCGCTACCTGCGCAAGCTGGCCGACAAGGACCTGGCGCTGGACCGCACCATGATCCCGCTGGGCTCGTGCACCATGA
The DNA here is from genome assembly GCF_013386585.1 of Pseudomonas sp. P7548. Lineage (GTDB taxonomy): Bacteria > Pseudomonadota > Gammaproteobacteria > Pseudomonadales > Pseudomonadaceae > Aquipseudomonas. The sequence goes on from NZ_JACARO010000089.1 coordinate 32,137, forward strand.
AGCTCAACGCCGCCAGCGAAATGATCCCGGTGACCTGGGCCGAGTTCGGCGCCCTGCACCCGTTCGCCCCGGCTGAGCAAAGCGCCGGCTACCTGGAGCTGACCTCCGACCTGGAGGCCATGCTCTGCGCGGCCACCGGTTACGACGCGATCTCCCTGCAGCCGAACGCCGGTTCCCAGGGTGAGTACGCAGGCCTCCTGGCCATCCGTGCCTACCACCAGAGCCGTGGCGATGAGCGCCGCGACATCTGCCTGATCCCGTCGTCGGCCCACGGCACCAACCCGGCGACCGCCAACATGGCCGGCATGCGCGTAGTCGTCACCGCCTGCGATGCGCGCGGCAACGTCGACATCGAAGACCTGCGCGCCAAGGCCATCGAGCACCGCGATCACCTGGCGGCGCTGATGATCACCTACCCGTCCACCCACGGCGTGTTCGAGGAAGGCATCCGCGAAATCTGCGGGATCATCCACGACAACGGCGGCCAGGTGTACATCGACGGCGCCAACATGAACGCCATGGTCGGCCTGTGCGCACCAGGCAAGTTCGGCGGCGACGTGTCCCACTTGAACCTGCACAAGACCTTCTGCATCCCACACGGCGGTGGCGGCCCGGGCGTTGGCCCGATTGGCGTCAAGTCGCACCTCACGCCGTTCCTGCCCGGCCACGCGGCCATGGAACGCAAGGAAGGCGCGGTGTGCGCGGCACCGTTCGGCAGCGCGAGCATCCTGCCGATCACCTGGATGTACATCAGCATGATGGGCGGCGCAGGCCTCAAGCGCGCTTCGCAGCTGGCGATCCTGAATGCCAACTACATTTCCCGTCGCCTGGAAGAGCACTACCCTGTGCTCTACACCGGCAGCAACGGCCTGGTGGCGCACGAATGCATCCTTGACCTGCGCCCGTTGAAAGACAGCAGCGGCATCAGCGTGGACGACGTGGCCAAGCGCCTGATCGACTTCGGTTTCCATGCGCCGACCATGTCGTTCCCGGTGGCCGGCACCTTGATGATCGAGCCGACCGAAAGTGAATCCAAGGAAGAGCTGGACCGCTTCTGCAACGCCATGATCGCGATCCGCGAAGAAATCCGCGCGGTGGAAAACGGCACCTTGGACAAGGACGACAACCCCCTGAAAAACGCCCCGCACACCGCTGCAGAACTGGTGAGCGAGTGGACACACCCCTACACCCGCGAGCAGGCGGTGTACCCAGTGCCATCGTTGATCGAAGGCAAGTACTGGCCGCCGGTCGGGCGTGTGGACAACGTGTTTGGTGATCGCAACCTGGTGTGCGCTTGCCCGTCGATCGAGAGCTACGCGTAACCGACTGACGGAACACGGTCCAATGTGGGAGCTGGCTTGCCTGCGATAGCGGTGTATCAGACACAGAAATGTTGCCTGACCCACTGCCATCGCGGGCAAGCCCGGCTCCCACATTGACCGAGATCAACCACAAGATTTTCGCCCAATAATAAGAAACCGGAGAACAACTCATGTCTTTAAGCGTGTTCGACCTGTTCAAGATTGGCATCGGCCCCTCCAGTTCCCACACCGTCGGCCCGATGCGCGCCGCCGCTCGATTTGTCGAGGGCCTCAAGCGCGACAACCTGTTGAGCGCCGCCGCCTGCGTCAAGGTGGAACTCTATGGCTCGCTGGGCGCCACCGGTAAAGGCCACGGCAGCGACAAGGCCGTGTTGCTGGGCCTGGAAGGCGAACACCCGGACACCGTGAATACCGAAACCGTCGCCGCTCGCCTGGCGCAGATGCGCAAGGACGGCCGCCTCAATTTACTCGGTGAACACAGCATTGCGTTCAACGAGAAAGAACACCTGGCGATGATTCGCAAACCCCTCGCCTACCATCCCAACGGCATGATTTTCCGCGCCTTCGACGCCGCCAATATCCAGATCCGCAGCCGCGAGTATTACTCGGTGGGTGGGGGTTTTGTGGTGGATGAGGACGCCGCCGGCGCCGACCGCATTGTCGAAGACGCCACGCCCCTGACCTTTCCGTTCAAGCACGGCAAAGACTTGCTCAACCATTGCACCACTTACGGGCTGTCCATCAGCCAGGTCATGTTGACCAACGAAAGTGCGTGGCGCCCGGAAGCGGAAACCCGCGCCGGCTTGCTCAAGATCTGGCAAGTGATGCAGGACTGTGTGGACGCGGGCTGTCGCAATGAAGGGATCTTGCCGGGCGGCTTGAAGGTCAAGCGGCGTGCAGCGGCGTTGCATCGCCAGCTGTGCAAGAACCCGGAGTCATCACTGCGTGATCCGTTGTCGGTGCTGGACTGGGTCAACCTCTACGCCCTGGCCGTCAACGAAGAAAACGCCAACGGCGGGCGCGTGGTCACCGCGCCCACCAATGGTGCGGCCGGGATCGTGCCAGCGGTGCTGCATTACTACATGCGCTTTATCCCGGGCGCGAACGAAGACGGTGTGGTGCGCTTTCTGCTCACCGCTGCCGCCATCGGCATTTTGTACAAGGAGAACGCCTCGATCTCCGGCGCCGAAGTCGGCTGCCAGGGTGAAGTGGGCGTGGCCTGTTCCATGGCGGCCGGTGCGCTGTGTGAAGTCCTGGGCGGCACGGTTTCCCAGGTGGAAAACGCCGCTGAGATCGGCATGGAACACAACCTCGGCCTCACGTGCGATCCGATTGGCGGGCTGGTGCAGGTGCCCTGCATCGAGCGCAATGCCATGGGTTCAGTGAAAGCCATCAATGCGGTGCGCATGGCGTTGCGCGGGGACGGACAGCATTTTGTGTCCCTCGACAAAGTCATCCGCACCATGCGCCAGACCGGCGCCGACATGAAAAGCAAATACAAGGAAACCGCCCGTGGCGGTTTGGCGGTCAACATTATCGAGTGCTGACGCCCCAAGGCGCGCCAGCACGTTTTTCAGGAGCTGAATATGTCCACCGAAACCCTGTTGAAAACCCCGTTGCACGCACTCCACATCGAACTGGGCGCGCGCATGGTGCCCTTCGCCGGCTACGACATGCCGGTGCAATACCCGTTGGGCGTGATGAAGGAACACCTGCACACCCGTGATCAGGCCGGGCTGTTCGACGTGTCTCACATGGGCCAGATCCGCCTCACCGGCGCGAATGCCGCCAAGGCCCTGGAAACCCTGGTGCCGGTCGACATCATCGACCTGCCGGTGGGCATGCAGCGCTACGCGATGTTCACCAACGAACAGGGCGGCATCCTCGACGACCTGATGGTGGCCAACCTGGGCAACGACGAGTTGTTCCTGGTGGTCAACGCCGCCTGCAAAGAGCAGGACCTGGCCCACCTGCGCAAGCACATCGGCGACCAGTGCAGCATCGAGCCGCTGTTTGAAGAGCGTGCACTGCTGGCCCTGCAAGGCCCCGCAGCGGTGAAAGTGCTGGCGCGCCTGGCGCCGGAAGTCACCAAGATGACCTTCATGCAATTCGCCTCCCTGCGCCTGCTGGGCGTGGACTGCTACGTCAGCCGTTCGGGCTACACCGGTGAAGACGGTTTTGAAATCTCGGTGCCCGCCGCCAACGCCGAGAGCCTGGCCCGCAGCCTGCTGGCCGAGACCGAAGTACAGGCCATCGGCCTGGGCGCCCGCGACTCCCTGCGCCTGGAAGCCGGCCTGTGCCTGTATGGCCACGACATGAACACCGACACCACGCCAATCGAAGCCAGCCTGTTGTGGGCGATCTCCAAGGCCCGCCGTACCGATGGCGCGCGCGCTGGCGGGTTCCCGGGCGCCGACCGGATCTTCACCCAGCAACAAGCCGGTGTGAGCCGCAAGCGTGTGGGCCTGCTGCCTCAAGAACGCACCCCGGTGCGTGAAGGCGCAGAAATCGTCGATGAACACGGCACCGTGATCGGCACCGTGTGCAGCGGCGGTTTTGGCCCGACGCTGGGCGGCCCGCTGGCCATGGGTTACCTGGACAGCGCGTTCATCGCACTGGACACCGAAGTGTCTGCGTTGGTACGTGGGAAAAAGGTGCCACTACGTGTAAGTAAAATGCCATTTGTGCCGCAACGTTACTACCGTGGCTGAGTGACTGTTTCTATAAGTAACGCGGTTGCGTTAACGTGCACTAAACTGTAACGCAACCGCCATAAAACAGTGCATTGACGATAGTCAATGCACTTGGGAATAACCTATAACAAGTGATCAACTCTATCGAATAAGTGGGATCCACATTGTTGACCAAACTGTCACAAAGCCAAGCAAAACCTGGGCTTTGGGCAGGGCTTGTTTTTTCTCCTTTAGTTGGCGTAGAGTTTGCTCACTGTGTTTGCATGGGTCGCTTTGAACCTGGACCTGGGCAGTAGCTGAAGTAGTTGTGCTACAACCCGTTCGATGTCTCTTACTTTCCTGCAACTCAGCCCAGTACTCTTTCATGCGAAAGGGGCTGTCATTAATTTTTAGCGTCAAAGGAAAGAAGAAAATGGCTGAACGTCAGAGCGGTACCGTCAAGTGGTTTAACGACGAGAAAGGGTTTGGTTTTATCACTCCAGAAAGCGGTCCGGATCTGTTCGTCCATTTCCGCGCTATTCAGGGCAACGGCTTCAAGAGCCTGAAAGAAGGCCAGAAAGTGACCTTCATCGCCGTGCAGGGCCAGAAAGGCATGCAGGCTGACGAAGTACAAGCAGAAGGCTGATCCTTCCTGCGACAAAAAGCCCCTGATGGTGACATCAGGGGCTTTTTTATGCGCGTTTGTTCGTAGAATGGCTTTTTATTCAGAGAGCCCTGCCATGTCCAAACCCCTGCTCAATCCCCAGGGCGCGTTCCCCGCCGTTGGCCTTGGCCGGCGTCTGGCGGCCATGTTCTATGACTTCCTGCTGTGCACCGCCCTGCTGATTGTCACCGCATTCCTCTACAAGCTGGTGTGGATGGCGTTTATCGGCGAGGCCAAGATGCGTACGCTGACCGAGTCCGGGGCACTGGACGGCGACCCATTGCTGTCGACGATCCTGTTCTTTGTGCTGTTTGGTTTCTTTGCCAAGTTCTGGACCCATTCGGGCCAAACCCTGGGCATGCAGGTGTGGGGCGTGCGCGTACAGAACGCCGACGGTTCGCGCATCAGCCTGTGGCAAGCGCTGCTGCGCTTTGTGGTGGCGATTGCGTCGTGGCTGTGCGTGGGGCTGGGGTTTTTCTGGTCGCTGTTTGATAAGCGCAAGCGCAGCTGGCATGACATCTACTCGGACACGCAGCTGGTGCACATTCCCAAGCAGAAGAAGTAATCCAGGCTGGCGAAAATCCAAATGTGGGAGCGGGCTTGCTCGCGAAGGCGCTGTGTCAGTCGATACATTCATTGACTGATGCACCGCATTCGCGAGCAAGCCCGCTCCCACATTTTTAATTGTGCCCGCTCTGGATCAGGCGTTGCCGGCGAGTTTCAGTCGGGCAGCCTGGGTGAAGTCGAGCATGCGCTTGAGCGGGCGCACCGCGTGCGGGATCACCGAAGGCTCCACGAAGATCTCGTTACTGCCCTCGCGCAGGCACTGCAACGTGCGCTCCAGCGTGTTCATCGCCATCCACGGGCAGTGTGCACAACTACGGCAAGCGGCGCCGTTGCCGGCGGTAGGCGCTTCGACGAAGACCTTGTCCGGGCACAGCTGCTGCATCTTGTAGAAGATGCCGCGGTCAGTGGCCACGATGAAGGTCTTGTTCGGCAAGCGCTGCGCCGCAGCAATCAGCTGGCTGGTGGAGCCGACCGCGTCCGCCAGCTCGATCACCGAGGTCGGCGACTCCGGGTGCACCAGAATCGCAGCGTCCGGGTACAGGGCCTTCATGTCCTCCAGTTGCTTGGACTTGAACTCTTCGTGGACGATGCACGCGCCGTCCCACAGCAGCATATCGGCACCGGTCTGGCGCTGGATGTAGGTGCCCAGGTGCTTGTCCGGGCCCCAGATGATCGTCTCACCGTTGTCCATCAGGCTCTCGACGATTTCCAGTGCGCAGCTGGAGGTCACCACCCAATCGGCACGGGCTTTGACCGCCGCCGAGGTGTTGGCGTACACCACTACGGTGCGCTCGGGATGCTGGTCGCAGAACGCCGAAAACTCATCCACCGGGCAGCCAAGGTCCAGGGAGCACGTGGCCTCCAGGGTGGGCATGAGGATGCGTTTTTCGGGGGTGAGGATCTTGGCGGTCTCCCCCATGAAACGCACGCCGGCCACCAAAACGGTCTTGGCCGGGTGGGCAGCGCCAAAGCGTGCCATTTCGAGGGAGTCGGAGACACAGCCCCCGGTTTCTTCGGCCAAGGCCTGAATCACCGGGTCGCAATAGAAGTGGGCGACCAGCACCGCGTCTTGAGCCTTGAGCTCGGCAGCGATGGCGGCGCGCAGGCTCGCCTCTTCTTCGATGCTCAGGGCCTTGGGCTGCTTGGCATCGAGGTGGGCTTGAACCAGAAGGCGTTCGGAAATGTGCGTCATGTTCGCAAGACCTGCAGGCGCAGTTGCGCGAAAGTCGAGTGTACCACCGGCTCTGGAGCCCTTCGGGCGCCGCCGGACGAAGTGATTGTGTTCATCAAGCACGGGTGAAGCTGCGCAAGGCTACAGAATATCGAGTGGATTCAAAAGCCTGAAGGTGCGTTACAGAGACCGGAGCGGACGGCCGCGCAGGATCAACCGCAGACCTTGACGGGGCTCAATAGCGCTCTTGTGCAAAACACACCCGCTCTACGACATAACAGAAACCTCTCAACGTTTATAAACATTTAAACCCCATGCCCCTCAACTCATACAGGAAAATTAAATTTAAGACTTGTCTCAAAAAACCCCTGATAAATTGCCAATCTCGTAAGTAACGGTAAGAATTGCCGCAACTCAATTCATGCACGAGCCACGCAGTGAATAACAGAACCGTCATCGCCGACAATCATCCGATCATCCGCTTGGGTCTTCGAAAAACGCTTAACGATAGCGGTTATAACGTTGTCGGCGAAGCCAACTCTGCGCACGCCGTATTGAAACTTTGCACGTCACTGCGCCCTGGCTTTTTACTGCTGGATGTCGCACAGCCTGAATTGGATGGTTTGCACTTGATCAGGCAGTTGGCACTGCAAAGTCTTCCCACAAAGATAGTGGTATTCACGAGCCTGGTATCCAGCACCATTACCGAGCGCTGTATGGCAGAGGGTGCACACGGCCTGGTCTACAAGCATGAAGAGGCGTCCCGGCTGATCGACTCTATCCGCACAATCGAGACGGGATACAACTATTTCCCGAATAAGGGGGCAGCCACCACTGATCAGGAATATGACACTCAAAGGGATGAAAAACTATTGAGTTCACTGTCCCTTCGAGAACTGAACATTCTGCAGAGGCTGTCCTGGGGGCAAACACAAAAATCCATTGCCGAGAGCATGTGCTTGAGCAGTAAGACCATCAGCACTTACAAAGCCAGGCTGTCCTTAAAGTTGAACGCCAATACCACCGTTGAACTGTATGAAATAGCCAAGCGCAATGGACTGTCCTGAAACACTAACACCCGCACCAGCGTTTTATTCAACACACATTCCATTATCAACTTCAACATCAGCACTATCCACCTGTAAGAGATATGCGTGCACGCTCGCACACTGTTTATATCAAGTTCAAGGAGGTTGGATTGCAATAGAGGTCTACCGATGAACACGGCCAACACACTCTTGTGTTTAGCATTAAATATTTACCACGAGGCCCGTGGAGAGCCCGAATACGGCCAAATCGCGGTAGCGTCCGTCACCATGAACCGCGCCGGCTGGCAAACCGAAAACATTTGCAGGGAGGTATACCGGGAACGGCAGTTTTCCTGGACGCACTCCAATGCCCAGCGCCAACCGATGGAAGAAAAGGCCTGGCGCAAGGCCAAGACCCTCGCGGCACAAGTGCTTAACGGGGAACACAAGGACCCCACTGACGGCGCCACACACTTCCATGCTTCAAGCATCAAACCCTATTGGAGTCGATCCTTTCAGAAAAAAATGCGTATCGGCCGGCATATTTTCTACGCGGAGAAATAACCACCGGGCGAGCGGGCGGCTTCAAATGTCCTTGAGGTGCAGGTGTAATTTGAACAGTTCCGTATCGGTGCGCACATTCAGTTTGCGCAGTGCGGCCTGTTTCTGACCACTGATCGTCTTGCGGCTGCGCAGGAACTTGACCGCGATTTGCGAGACGGACATCCCCTCAAGGCAGCAACGCAGCACTTCACGTTCCTTGGGCGACAACGCAGGGTAGTTGACCAGTTGTTCAGGGCCCGAATCGCCTTCCTCACCCGAAGCAGCAGGCGTTTCAGGGGTTGAATCCAACTCTGATGCCATGGCCGGCGAAAGGTACAAACGGTCCAGTGCCACGGTGCGTATCGCACGCACCAGGTGCTCAGGGTTCTGTGACTTGCCGAAGAAACCGTTGGCACCCGCGCGTATGGCCATGTTGACCGTCGCCGGCCGTTCCATGGACGAAAGCACCAGGATGCGCAAGTCAGGGTGATGGCCGCGCAACAGTTGAATCAGGCGCAAGCCGTCGAGTTCACCCTCACTCAATTGGTAATCGAGGATCAGCAGGTCAATGGCCTCTTCACGCAGGGCCTGCAGAAGCTGGTTGCCTTGGGAATACACACCGACGACTTTGATGTCGGACTCGGAGGACAAACGAACCGTCAGTGCGTCACGTATCAACGCATGGTCATCCAGGAGAGCCACCTTGAGCGGTGAAACTACCGACCATCTCATCGTAAAGCCCTCCTGATACATACGAAATTACGCGAATTGCCTGACAGGTCATTCGCCATTGCAAATACACACTATCCTAAGTCTGTGAGAAAAAAAACCAGGGAATTGCGTTTCTGAACGATCGATCTAAAAACTCGAAAAATGCTAACTAACGCCTTGTATTTAAAGTATTTTTTTAAAAACACCAGTCGAGCGGGCGCTGTGTGAAGTTCGTCGATTTCGCGCCAATACAGCGCTCTTCATTTTTCATTCGACAGCGGTACGCGATGAAGCAGCAGCAAGCATTTGCCGCTGGAAAAAATGGTTCACAGGGAGGTCTTGTACAGGGCACGGATGCGGCGACGAAGCTATCTTGACGGGTAATAATTCGTACAAAATAGAATGAAATGTACTACGGACGCTAACCTCTTCCGAGGCGCGCTTCCGAGCGGACTGGATCGTCAATGCTGCCTATTGGACCTGACACCTTGAAGAACTTTAAACGTTTGTTCGCCTGGTTATCGGGCACCCTGGTCTTGCTGATGGCTACCAGCGCCCTGGCGCTGACCCGTGAGCCGGTAACGTTGCTGGTCAACGCCCCCACCAACATTCCTCACGTCGAATTCGATACCCAGACCCGCGCCTGGCTGGCCACCGGCCCCCAAATCAATGTGGCGATCTGGAACGGCGCGCTACCGCCGCTGCACATGGGCTTCGACCAAAGCCAGTTCGAAGGCGTGGCGGCGGACTACCTGGGCGCCATCCGTGCAGCCACCGGGCTGCGCTTGAAGATCTGGCGCTACCCCAGCCCCAAAGAAGCACGGGAAGCGCTGGCCCGAGGCGAAGTGGACCTGCTGGCCCTGCATGACGTCACCCAAGGCCAGGAAGGCGCCCTGACACAATCGCGCCCCTACTTGCTTAATCGCAAGGTCATCGCCCGGCGCATCGGTGAAACTTTGCCGCCGACCACCGACCTGGAAGGCCAGCGCCTGGCCTATGTGGGGGACGACAACGTCGGCGCGGCCCTGCAAGCACAGTACCCCAAAGCCCGGTTGATCCAGTATTCCAACCACCTGATCGGCCTCACCTCACTGGTGTACAACCAGGCGGACGCCATGTGGATGGATGCGATTACGGCGGAGTTCATGATTCGCCTGCTCTACAACAACGATGTGTATATCTCCGGCGACGCCCTCCCCCGCGTCTCGGCCGATATCAATTTCGCGATCAGCGACCGGCAACCGCAGTTGTTGAAGGCGATCAACACCACCCTCGACGCCATCCCGCCCCTGGACATGATGCGCATCACCACACGCTGGGGCTTGAGCAACAACTTTGTCGTGGACCAGCCCCCGCTGGAGCTGGATGCCGCCGAGACGGCCTGGTTGGCCAACCACAAGAGCATCCGGATTCTGGTGGCCGGCGCCTATGCGCCCCTGACGTTCTTTGATGACCATGATGAGTTCCAGGGCCTCAGCGCAGACTTGCTGAAAATCGTCAGCCAACGTACCGGCCTGAAACTGGAGATCGTGCGCAGCAACAGCATTCCCACCATGCTCAAGCAGCTGCAGGACAATCAGGCCGACCTGATCGCCGCCCTCAGCATTGGCGAGGCGCGGCTCAAGCCCGAACAATTCACCCGGCCTTACCTCATCAACCCGTTCGTGCTGGTGACCCGACGCTCGGGCACCACGCTGGACACCCTCGACGCACTCAACGGCAAACGCCTGAGCATTCCCACCGGTAACCCGCTGGCCAACTGGCTGACGCAACACTACCCACAGATCATCCAGGTACCGGTTCCCAATGCCGTGCGCGGCATCGAAATGCTCTCCAAGGGCGACGTCGACGCGGCGGTGCATATCCAGATCGGCGTCGATTACTTCATCAAGCAGCATTTCCAGGATGCCTTGCAGATCAGTGCCGTGATCGGCGAATACCCCGCCCGTATCGCCATGGCGGTCGGTGATGACGACCCGCAGCTCAAGAGCATCATCAACAAGGTGCTCCTGGGCATTCCCCCCGAAGAGCTCAAGACCTTGAGTGACCGCTGGCGCAACCACGCCGCCCCGGCCGTTTCCAGTTCGTGGAACGCCTACAAGGATGACCTCTACCCCATCATTGGCGCGGCCGTGGCCTTTGTCCTGGCGTTCCTGGTGTGGAACTACTACCTGCAGATCCAGATCCGCAAACGGCGCAGTGCCGAACGCGCCCTCAGCGACCAATTGGCGTTCAGCAAGACCTTGATCGACGGCTCCCCTATCGCGCTGTACGTGCGCGACAGGTCGGGGCGCCTGGCCCAGTGCAACCTGGCTTACCTGGAGTTTCTGCACACGACCCAGGAGGACGTCATCGGCAAGACCTTGAGTGAAACCGGGGTCATTTCGCCAGCGCTCAGTGCCCAGTACCAACAGATCTATGCGCAGAGCGAGAAGAGCCAGGAACCGACCTTCGCCGACCTGGACATCGAGATCGACGGCCAGCAGCGCCAGATTTACCACTGGACGCTGCCCTTCCAGAACGCTGCCGGCGAGTTTTCCGGGGTGATCGGTGGCTGGCTCGACATCAGCGAGCGTGAGCAATTGATGGAGCAGTTGCTGCTGGCCAAGGAAGCCGCCGATGATGCCAACGAATCCAAATCGACCTTCCTGGCGAGCATGAGCCATGAAATCCGCACGCCCATCAGTGCGCTGATCGGGCTGATCGAGATGCTGCGGGTACGCGGTGGCACCCCGGAACAGCTGGACGAAAACCTGCGGGTGGCGCACCTCTCCGCGCAGTCGTTGCTGTCACTGATCGGCGACATCCTCGACCTGTCGAAAATCGAAGCCGGCGCGATGCACCCCTTGCATCGCCCACTCACTTGATCGAACTGCTTGAGTCGGTGCACACCCTGTTCGAGGTCAACGCACAGAACAAACACCTGAGCTTCGACCTGCGGGTCGACGCCCATGACCCGCTGGTGATCATCGATTCGTTGATGCTCAACCAGATCATCGCCAACCTGATCAGCAACGCGATCAAGTTTACTGAACAAGGGTCGGTGACGCTGTCGCTCAAGCAATTGCCGGATGACGCCACAACAGGGTTTTGCCGCTATCTGATCGAGGTACGCGACTCGGGCGTGGGCTTGAGCGAGGCCGCGAAAAAAGCCATCTTCGAACCGTTCGTGCAGGTGGGAGCCGGCACCCGCAGCGCGCGCGGCACCGGTTTGGGCCTGAGCATTTGCACACGCCTGGCGGCGTTGCTGGACGCGCGCCTCAGCGTCACCAGCACACTCGGCCAAGGCTCCTGCTTCCAGCTGGAGTTCGCTGCCGAGCGCACCCAACTGGCGCCCGCCTCACAACCGGCACAAGCGCCCGGCACAACGAACCACCGCCTGAATATCCTGGTGGTCGAGGACCACGCGCCCAATCGCTTGTTGCTGTGCCAGCAACTGGAGTTCCTGGGGCACCGCGTGGTGCCTTGCGACGATGGCGAAACCGCCCTGGCCGAATGGAAACAGGCCGACCCGCCCTTCGACCTGACCATCACCGACTGCAATATGCCGCTGATGGATGGCTATGAACTGACCCGCCAGATGCGCAGCCTGGAGCAGGACCGAGCCATGAGCCCGCACCCCATCTTTGGCCTGACGGCCCATGCCCAGTCGCAAGTCATCCAGGACTGCCTGGATGCGGGCATGACCCAGTGCCTGTTCAAACCGACCGGCATCGAGGCCCTGGCCCAGCACATCGGCGCCGTCTCTGCCGAAGCGGCCCGGCGCGCCGGTGCGGCCAGCGCGAGTGGCGGGGAATTACAGAAGCTAAAATTCCTGGCGCCTGAGGCGTACAAGCCCCTGGTCGAGAAATTCATCAGTGCCAGCTACGAAGACCGCGCCAGCTTCAAGGCCCTGTTGAGTACCAACGACACCCGGAAAATCGGCACGCTGACCCACAAAGTCAAAGGCGGCGCCTTCATGGCCGGCGCCAGGCAACTGGTCGAGGCCTGCACGCAGTTGGAAGACCTGCTCGAACAAGATCCGCCCGGGGCTTACCAGCCGCAAGTGGAACGCGTCATGGCGGTGATGCAAACCCTGGAACAACAGTTGTTGGCCGAGATCGCGTAACCCAGGGGCTGGCGGCTAGTCCGTCAGTTCCACCCGCCACTGCCCGGCGCCAAGGGGCGCCGCGACAAAAAACGGCAAGTCCGCCGACCAGTACTTGCCTTGCACTCTCGAGTGATAGCGGCACACTTCCTGGCCGGCCTGATCCAGTACACGCCAGCCCTGGCGCTCACCGCAGGCTTTGGTGCTGTGCCCACGGATCGCCTTGAAGCTCGCATTGCTGCCCACATGAAAACGCTCGGTCTGCCAGCGGATCGGCGCGTGGGCAGGGAGCGGCTGGGCGCCATGAAAATCGAACCAATCATCATGGTTCAACACGCTTTGGCGCAGCATCGGCCACACCTGCTCGCGCAGGAAAATCTGGTCGGCAAAGCGTGTCACGTCAGACTGTTGCGCCAACCAGCGCTGCATCAACGGTTTCAAAGCAGGCAAGCCGCCTCGGCAACCACCCCAAAGCCCCGCCAGAATCAGCTCGGTGTGGGTGAAAGAATCGCGAATGTGGTGAAACCAGTACGGGCTCGCCAACCACTGGTCAATCGCCGCTTGCTCACGCTCGGACAGCAACGAGTCGGCATCGCGGATCAGGTAACGGTCTACCTCTGGGTCATCCACCACCAGAAAACGCCACATCAAAGGATGCACACCGTCGCGCGCCGAACCGCTCATGTCGATCACCTGTGCACCGGCGTCCAGCAGGCGTTGCCGGATCACGGCCGGCACGCTGTCATCCAGGTACACGCGGCAACGCCACGCGGGAAACAACTCCCGGGCCACCTGCACATTGGCGATGGCCGACTCGCAGTAACGCGGGCTGTCACCGAACAAGGTGTAGGCAATGATGTTGCGTTCCGGGGTGCCCGGCTGAAAGGCTGCCGGTGCAGCCGCGCGCGGCCCGGGTTCGACGGCATGGCCATGGCGCGCGTCGGCACGCTCCAGCGAAAGCTTGCCGTAGGCGTGTACATCGTCGCGCAGGCCCAGGTGGCCGCAGACCTCGGCTAACCCATCCAGCCACGTCGCGCTGGCCTGGGCCTGCAAGGCGGGCGGCGCATTGAAGATCCGCAGGTACACCGCGTGTGCCTGGCTGAAATGATTGAGCCGCATCAGGCACAACGCATAATCCGACAATACGCCCATGTGCTGCGGCACGATCTTCAACGCACCTTCGGCCGCGCCGAGCCCGGCACCGTAGTCATTGCGCGCCATCGCCGCCTGGAACGCCTGGGCGCACTGCTGAAACCTCTGGGCCGGGCTGAACGAGGCCCCCACAGAACGTCCTTTTTTGGCCAGGCTCATCGTGCCTCTCCACGCAACCAGGCGCCCAGCGTGCCGGCACCGGCGTACTGGCGCAAAATCGCCTGGTAACCGTCGAACCGGTTGCTGACTTCGCTGACCCGGTTGCCATAGTGATCGGACTCGGCCGACAACACGTCCAGCAGGGTGCGTTTACCCAGGTGGTACCACTGCTCGTAAAACGCCACGCGAATACCGTCCGACTCGTTCGTCAGGCTGCGGTACAACTCGGCACGCTCCAGAAAGGTCTTGGCCTCATGGTTGGCGGTGCGAATGCCGTATTCCAGGTCCAGACGCTGTTGCTCGGCCGTCTGTCGACCGGCTTCAGCGCGCTGCAAGGCCGCGCGTTCCGAGGCGCGGGTGGAGCCGCCCCGGAAGGCGCCCCAGGACAACGACAAATGGGTTTCCCACGGCTGTTCACGGCCCAGGGCATCATCGGCCGTGGACTTGTTGATCACCCAGTTCAACTGCGGCAAGGACGATGCACGCACCACCTTGGCCTGCAATTCGGCAGACTCGGTCTGCTCCCGCGCTTGATTGAGCGAGGGATGGTTATCCACCTTGCCCAACAAGGCATCGAGGTTGGCCAGGCGAATGTTCCACTGCGGGGTGCGCGGAATCGCGATCGGCCGGTCGCCGACCAGTTTGCGCAGGTTGATCTCGGCATCCTTGGCTTTCGTCTCGGCCGCATCGCGTGCCGCCTGGGCCTGCAACATGCGGGACTTGGCCTGGGTCAATTCACTGGCGCGGCCTTTGTCCACAGCGACGATACCGGCCAGCATCTTGACCAGCTCATTCATGCGGTCGACGTACTGCTGGCTGAGGTCGACGATCAGGCGCTGCTTGCCCAGTTCGACAATACGGTTGGTCACGTCGAAGGCCGAGTTTTCCAGCTCGGCCTCAATGGCCGACGCCGCCGCCGCCGACAGGTGCCGACGGCTCTCGATGGTGCTCTGGATACGTCCCCAGTCATACACAGGGGTGACGATACTCAGGTTGATCCCGGTGCTGCTCGAGCTTTCGTTATCCGACGAGCCGCCGAATTTCTTGGAACCGGCAGTGGTGCTCAGGTCGACCTGGGGCCAACGCTGGCCCTTGGCTTCATCGATGTCGGCGTCGGCGGCATACTGCTCGGCCACCGCGGCCTGCACCTTGGGACTGCGCTCGGCAGCGGCGCGCACGGCCCGATACAGAATCTCGCGCAGCTCGAATTCAGACGGGCCCACGGCAGTGACCTGCCGCATCGCTACCGATTCGGATACACCCAGGGTGGCCAAGGCCGAAACCCCCGGCAGCTCGCCGCTGCGCGAAGGCGCCACGTTCACCGTCGAAGGCGCACGCGGCATCGGCTTCGCCACGCTGCCGGCATCCACCTTGGTAAACGACAGCGACTCGCTGCGTGACGACACGGGCCGCGCCGATGGCGTAGATACCGTTGCCGCCGCAGGCTGGAAGGTCACCACCTCGGCGTGACGGGGTTCGGCTTCACGCACCACCGCAGGACGCGGCGGTGGCGTATAAGCCGGTGCCGCTGCGGGCTGAAAAGTCACCACCTCGGTGCGACGCGGTTCGGCTTCACGCACCACCGCAGGACGCGGCGGTGGCGTATAAGCCGGTGTCCCT
>NZ_JACARO010000009.1 GCF_013386585.1 Pseudomonas sp. P7548
TTTCGACCGCCCAAAACAAAACCCCATCTGCTCTCGCAAATGGGGTTTTGGAATTTAATCTTGACGATGACCTACTCTCACATGGGGAAACCCCACACTACCATCGGCGATGCATCGTTTCACTACTGAGTTCGGGATGGGATCAGGTGGTTCCAATGCTCTATGGTCGTCAAGAAATTCGGGTACTGAGTCGTGACCGGTTGGCCTCGCTTCAGCAAATTGGGTATGTGATAGTTTTCGGTGTTTTGTGAGCGTCGAACTTTCGGTTCATTTCGTCTTCACACACCGCAATCTGGTGCCTTTTCAGGTCAGCAAAT
>NZ_JACARO010000090.1 GCF_013386585.1 Pseudomonas sp. P7548
CTCCTACAGGGGCGGGTCAATACAGGGTGGCCTTGACCCGCTCCGGCATCTCGCGGTCGTACGCCTCGGCATCAAACTGCCCGTCATTGAGCCGCTTGTGAAAGGCGCCGGCCGACGGCAGCGCCGAGCGGTCCAGGTGTTTTTCAGGGTTCCAGCAATCGGAGCGCACAAACGCCTTGGAACAGTGGAAATACGCGCTTTCCACCTGCACCAGCATCACCGACTTCGCTGGCTTGCCATTCACCGCAAAACTCTCCAGCAACCCAGGTTCGATGGAAATCTGCGCACGCCCATTCACACGCAACGTTTCGCCAACCCCCGGGATGATGAACAGCAAGGCAATGCGCGGGTCCTGCACCAGGTTGCGCAAGGTATCCAGGCGATTGTTGCCGGGCCGATCAGGTATCGCCAAGGTGCGCTCATCCACAATCCGCACAAACCCCGGCACATCACCACGGGGCGAAGCGTCCACACCGTCCGGCCCGGACGAACTCACCACCACCAGCGGCGAGGCGCGCACCATGGCCTGGTAATCCTCGTTGAGAAACGGGATCTCCTTGCGCACCGCCCGCTCGTGGGGGAGGCCGTAGAGGGTTTCGAGTTGTTCGAGGGTTGTCAGCATTTGCGCCACCTCCTTATCGTTCAAAAGACTAATGCCAGCCTGCGTTCATAGCCAATCCGCCCCTTATACGCTTCGCCACTGTCCACCCACCCGGCGCTCAGGTACAACCCCATCGCCGCCACATTGTCGGCGTCCACCGACAGCTCGATGCCCTTCACCTGTGGCCACGCGGCCAGCGCGGCGTCGGGCAGTGCCTGCAGGCACGCCTTGCCGAACCCGCGGCCTTGTTGCCCACGGTCCACTTGCAGTGCATGCAGCGTGGCGCTGTGTTCATCGGCCCAATGGGGCAGGCACGGGGGGCGTTTGAGCAGCAGGAAGGCTACGGGCAACTCGTCGGCGAGCAGGGCAAAGCCTTTGATGGCGCCGGGGTTTGGGTTGACCAGCAGGCTGTTCAGCGCGCAGTAGATGTCCCCGGAGTACGCCAGTTGCTCGGGGTGTACTTGCAGGGCGTCGAGCTGCTGTTTTTGCACGAAGCTCAGCGTCTCATAGGGGACGAGGCGGGTTTCCATCGGGGGCGCATCCGAAATCCTGCAAAGAGGGGTGGATTCTAGCGGGTTTGCCTGGGGCGAAATTATTTTTCAGCGAACTGTCGATTGCAGCGGGGGCCGTTCGACTAAGGGTGTCTTCCGTGATTTTCCACCCGAAGGAGTATCGCCATGAGCACTGCCATCACCACCCTGATCGATCAATGGAAGCAAGCCGTGCTTGCCCGGGATATCGACAAAATTGTCAGCTATTACGCCGACGATATCGTCTCGTTCGACGCCGTCACCGCACTGCAATTCAAGGGCAAGGCCGCCTATCGCGCCCATTGGGAGGAATGCATGAAGCATTGCCCCGGCCCGGGTATTTTCGAGTTTCATGAGTTGCGTATCGTCGAGGCACAGGACAGCGCCTTTGCCCACTGGCTGGCCCATTGCTGCGGTGCCGGGCCGGACGGCGTGGTGAAGGCCTGCTGGATGCGGGTGACGGCCGGTTATCAGCGCATCAACGGCCAGTGGCGCGTGGTGCATGAGCACTGGTCGGCGCCCTTCGACATGCTAAGCGGTACCGCACTGTTCGAGCTGGAACCCTGATCGCCGGGGACTATAGTGGATAAGCCGAAAACGGAGGCACCCATGAAATACCTCTGCCTGATCTACAGCAACGAACAGGTGCTGCACACCTCGCCCGACAGCCCCGCAGACCCGGAGTGTCTTGCCTACGCCCAGGCCATCCAGGCCAGCGGGCGGATGCTCGCCGCCGAGCCGCTGGAGTCGGTCACCACGGCCACCACGGTGCGCATGCGCAATGGCAAGTTGTCGATTACTGACGGGCCGTTTGCCGAAACCAAGGAGCAACTCGCCGGGTTCTACCTGATCGAGGCCAAGGACTTGAACGAAGCGATCCAGGTGGCCGGCGGCATTCCGGCTGCGCGGGTCGGCAGTGTGGAAGTGCGCCCGGTGCGCCAGTTGAATCTCTGAACACAACAACCACAAGACTCAGGAGGTTTGCCCCATGACCACCCAACCCGCTGAATTTGAACTGTCCATCAGCCGCTTGATCGACGCCCCGCGCAGCCGCGTGTTCCGCGCCTGGACCGAGCCCGCCTTGTTGCAACAATGGTGGGGGCCCCACGGCATGACCACCCCCGAGTGCGAAATGAACCTGTGGGTCGGTGGCCTGTTTCGCACCCTGATGCGCGCACCGGACGGCGCCGAATACCCGACTCAAGGCGTGTTCCTGGAGATCGAAGCGCCCAGTCGCCTGGTATTCACCGATGCCTATGCGCCGGGCTGGATCCCTTCGGGCAAGCCGTTCATGACGGCCGAAGTCACCTTTGAAGAGGTCGATGGCAAGACCCTCTACACCGCCCGCGCCATGCACTGGAGCGAGGCCGACAAGCAGGCCCATGAAGCCATGGGCTTTCACGACGGCTGGGGTCAGAGCCTGGACCGCCTGGTGACGCTGGTGACCCAGGGCATGCCCGATTGACCGCGCAGGTCGAGGCCATTTACCGCAGCGAATCACGCCGCGTACTCGCGACGCTGATTCGCCTGCTGGGTGATTTCGACCTGGCCGAGGAGGCCTTGCACGAGGCGTTTTTTGTCGCCTTGCACCGCTGGCCCGAGGACGGCGTGCCGGACAACCCCCGCGCCTGGCTGGTGTCCACCGGCCGTTTCAAGGCCATCGACCGCCTGCGCCGCCAGGCGCGGTTTACCCCCTTGTTGCAGGAGCAGGCCGACGCACTGGAAGCGGCTGAGTGGAGTGCCGAGGACGTGGAAGACGACCGCCTGCGTTTGATCTTCACCTGCTGTCACCCGGCGCTGGCGGCCGACGCCCAGGCAGCGCTGACCCTGCGTGAGATCTGCGACCTCACCACCGAGGAAATCGCCCGCGCGTTCCTGGCCACCCCCACCACCATCGCCCAGCGTATCGTGCGTGCCAAGGGCAAGATCCGTGAAGCTCGCATTCCCTATCAAGTGCCGTCCCTGGCCGAATTGCCTGAGCGGCTGGACAGTGTGTTGCGGGTGATTTACCTGGTGTTCAACGAAGGCTATTCGGCGTCCATGGGCGCTGATCTCACCCGTGAAGACCTGACCCGCGAAGCCATTCGGCTCGGTCGTTTACTCATGGAGCTGCTGCCCGAACCGGAAGTCATGGGCTTGCTGGCGCTGATGCTGCTGCACGAATCCCGCCGAGCGGCGCGCACCTCGGCAAGCGGTGAGTTGGTGTTGTTGCATGAACAGGACCGAGGGGTGTGGGATACCGCCCTGATTGCTGAAGGCTGCGCGCTGGTGGAGCAGGCGTTGCACACACGGCGTTTCGGCCCGTATTGCCTGCAGGCAGCGATTGCGGCGGTGCATGCCGAAGCGCCTTGTGCCGATGAAACCGACTGGTTGCAGATTGTCGGACTCTACGATGTGTTGCTGCGGGCAGTGCCTTCGCCGGTGATCGAACTGAACCGCGCCGTGGCGGTGGCGATGGGGCAGGGACCGCTGGCGGGTCTGGCGTTGGTGGAGGGGATTTTGCAGCGTGGTGAATTGCTGGATTACCACTTGGCGCATTCGGCGCGGGGGGAATTCTGTCGACAACTGGGGCGTGTGGACGAGGCGCGCACGGCGTACGAAAAAGCCCTGTCGTTGACCCAGCAAGCCCCAGAGAAACACTTCCTCCAGCAACGCCTGCAAAACCTGTAGGAGCCGGCTTGCCGGCTCCTACATTGATCGGTGTTGTTTGTGCTTATTGGGTCACGGCTGCTGACGCGTGGCCGCCAACACGATCTCGCGAATGCACACGTGTTGCGGTTGCCCGTAGGCATAGGCAATCGCCGAGGCCACGTCATCGGCGCTGAGTACGGTGCCGCCCATGTCCTGTTTCCAGGCCTGGTAGCCGGTCTTGATCGCCTCGTCGGTGGTGTGGCTGAGCAGCTCGGTTTCTACAGCGCCCGGAGCGATGGTGATCACGCGTACATTGCTCGGCGACAATTCTTCGCGCAGGTTCTCCGAAATCCCGTGCACCGCGAACTTGGTGCCGACGTAAGCCACATGGTTCGGGAAGGTCTTGCGCCCGGCCACCGAACTGACGTTGATGATGGTGCCACCCTTGCGCGCCACCATGCTGCCGGCCACGGCGTGAATGCCATTGAGCAGGCCTTTCACGTTGACGTCGAACATCTGCTCCCATTGCGCCGGGTCCTGTTCGCTGACTGCGCCCAGCAGCATCACACCGGCATTGTTGATCAGCGCGTCAGCCGGGCCGAATTGCGCTTCGGCTTCCTTCACGGCCGCTACCAGGGCTGCGCGGTCGGTGATGTCCACGCCACGCGCCAAGGTGTTAGGCAGGGCCAGGTCATTCAGACGATCGATGCGCCGCGCCAACAGCAGCAGCGGGTGACCGGCGGCTGACAGCAGGCGGGCAGTGGCTTCGCCGATACCAGAACTGGCACCGGTGATGATGATCAATGGCTTGCTCATGATTGCACTCCTGGAATAAGAAAAATCGATATCTGAACCGTGGGCGCAGTATATTTAGCGTCAGCGAGGCTGAAAAATGCCTTATTTCTCTGTCTGTCATCGGATAAAGCTATGGATGTGCGTCACCTCAAGGCCTTTCTCGCGGTGTTCGAAGAACGCAATATCACCGCGGCTGCCCAACGTTTGTTCATCAGCCAGCCGACGCTGTCGGTGACCATCAAGCAGTTGGAAGACGAGCTGGGCGTGGCGTTGTTCGTGCGCCAGCCACGGGGCGTGGAGGTCAGCGCCGAAGCGCGGGTGCTGTACCCGCAGGCGCGGCGCATGGTGGCCGAAGCCGATGCCTTGAGCCGACTGTTTCGCGGACGCGAAAACCGCATCGCCCTGGAGTTGGGCGTGGAAGGCGACATTGCCGACAGCCAGATCGAAACCTTCCTGCGCATGGCGCACCAGGGGTTGCCGGGTTTGTTGCTGACGCTGCAGGAAGGCTGTGAGGGAGAAGGGCGTCTGGCCGTGGAAGAAATGTGCTGCGAGGACGAATTGTTCCTGCCGATCTGGGAAGAGTCCTACGTGATGGCGCTGCCGGCGGCTCATCCCATGGCGCAGGCGGGCAAAGAACAGGCGTGGGCGCCGATTGAAGACTGGATCACCTGCCCGCAGCACGACTCCCACCAGCGCTTGATGGCGCTGTACGGCCGCTCGCCGCAGGCGGTGGCCGGGCATGCCGGGTCGTTGACCCAGGCGTTGCACATGGTGGCGGCGGGTGTGGGCGTGGCGATGTTGCCGCAGTCGCTGGCGGCCGAGCGCGCCGGGGTGGTGATTCGTGAGTGGCACCTGCCGGCCCCGACACGCCGCGTGGGCCTGTGCTTTGCCGCGCAGGCGCTGGAATTGCCTGCCTTGCGCGCCTTGCACGAATACTTCCAGAACAACCGTCCGCCACAACGCTCTGCCGCCTGACCTCGTTCTAAAGGCCAACACAGCTCAAATGTGGGAGCTGGCTTGCGTGCGAAAGCGGCGTGTCAGCTAGCATTTGATTCGACTGACACACCGCCTTCGCGGGCAAGCCCGCTCCCACAGGTTGATCTTCATTGTTTATTGGCGAGTGTTTGTTATTCGAGCATCTTGCCAAGCAACCACCCACCCGCCGGCCCAGGCGGATGATGCCGTGACCACAGCGCATCCACCGCCACCGAGCGCGGCCAGCTGCGCGCCTTGAGCTCCACCAACTGGCCGCCATCAAAACGCTCCACCAGCCAGCGCGGCAAAGGCGCCCAGCCAAACCCCAACTGGGCCATTTCCATCAACATCAAGTAACTGGGTGCCGACCACACGCGACCACTGGGGCGGGTCTCGGTCGGGTTGATGATGCTGGCCAGGCGCAATTCGCGGTGTTGTTGCAGGGTGTCGGCGCAAATATTGTCCAGGCTCGCCAGCGGGTGTTTGGGCGCCACGTACAGCGCGATTTCTGTACGTTCCTCGACCGGTGCACCGGTGAGGTCGGGCGGGTAGACGTCCTGCTTTTCAATAAACGCAACGTGAGCCCGGCCGCTTTGCACCAGGGCGATCAAGTCTTCGCATTCGGCGATCAGGCATTCGAGCTCAAGGTCCGGGTAGCGCTGTTCAAAGGCTTTGAGGGCAATCTCGAAACGGTCCGATTGGTAGGTGTCGGACATCGCAATCGTCAGCTTCGGCTCCAACCCCTGGGACAACTGGCTGGCAGCCAGTTCCAGGCGGCTGCTGGCTTCCAGCACCTGCTCGGCACGCAGCAACAGCACATGGCCGGCCGGGGTCAGGGTCGGCTTGCGGCTGCTGCGGTCGAACAGCTCCACATCCAGGTCAATCTCCAGGCTCGCCACCGCCGCGCTGACGGTGGACTGGCTCTTGCCCAGCTTGCGCGCCGCCGCCGAAAACGAGCCTTGAGTGGCCGCCTGTACAAACGCCTGCAGCACTTCGTTGGAGGCCATGACTATCGCCTTGATCGATGGTTATTAGTTATGAAGTATCGAGCAGGGGAGTAATGATGGCAACCGTCGCCACTCACGGAGCCGGGTCATGAACCCCACCAAATCGATGACTGAACGCGTTTGCCAAGCCCTGGGTTTTGAAGGCCTGGCCTTGTTGATCTGTACGCCGCTGCTGGTCTGGATCACCGGTCGGCCGGCCTTGGAAATGGGCGCGGTGACCCTGGGTATCAGTGTGCTGGCGCTGACCTGGAACATCATTTTCAACAGCCTGTTCGACCGCCTCAAGGTGCGCCTGCAACTGCCCACCAACAGCTGGACCCGCGTACTGCACGCGCTGATGTTTGAAGGCGGGCTGATCCTGGTGTGCGTGCCGTTGATTGCGATGTGGCTGGGCATCAGCCTGCTGGAAGCCTTTATCCTCGACATCGGCGTGCTGCTGTTCTTCCTGCCGTACACCTACGTGTACCACCTGGGGTACGACATGATTCGGGAAAAAATCCTGCAACGTCGCACACTGGCGCTGTAACTGCCGGACACGCCCCCTGTAACCACCGGACACGGACCTGTAGGAGCCCGGCAAGCCGGGCTCCTACAGGGGGGTGAGTGTGGCCACGAAATCGAGGAAGGCCCGCACCTTGGCCGCAGGCAAATGCCGCGACGGGTAGTAGGCGTACAACGGGAAACGCTCGTCGGGCCAGTCCGGAAACAACTCCACCAGGCCACCGGCCTTGAGCGCCGGTGCCAGGCCCAGGTCGAGCATCTGTGCCACTGCGTGCCCGTGTTCGCACACGCTGTACAGGGTGCTGGCGTCGTTGACCACCAGGCGCCCGCTGGTGCGCACGGTCAGGCGCTCGCCGGGGCGATGGAATTCCCAGGCGAACGGGCGGCCGGTTTGCGAGTCGCGAAAGTCCAGGCACATGTGCCCGGTTTCCAGCGCCTGTGGATGAGCAGGGCGGCCATAGGTTTCAAGGTAGGCAGGGGAGGCGACGGTGAGCACGCGCACTTCCATCAACTTGCGCGCGATCAGCGAGGAGGATTGCGGGATGCCAAAGCGAATCGCCAGGTCAAACCCGTCGGCCACCAGGTCGCCGAGTTGGTCGCGGGTGTGCAGGTCCAGTTGCAGTTGCGGGTAACGGCGCATGAAATCCCCCAGCACCGGGCCCAACACCAGCCGCGAAAAGTACGGGTCGATGTTCACCCGCAGGCGCCCGCGCACGGTCAATGCGCTGTCGGCGGCGGCGCTGGCGGCCTCTTCGAGGCCGGCCAACAACGGGGCGATTTCCTGGTAGAAACGCCGGCCCTCGTCGGTCAATTGCACCGAGCGGGTGGTGCGGTCGAACAGGCGAATCCCCAGGCGTTTTTCCAGCCGGGAAATCGCCCGGCTGACCCCCGACGGCGTCATCTCCAGGCTGTCGGCGGCACGCGCAAAACTGCCCATGTCCACCACGGCCGCCAACACGCCCATGCCGCCAGCCAAGCCTGGATCAAAACTCATCGGTGATTGCCTGTCAGTGATCTGAAGGCATTGATGCTAGCGCAGAACGCTTACAGAAACATGCCGCCCGAGGCTTCGATGCGTTGCCCGGTGATCCAGTTGCTGCCATCGGCCAGCAGGGTCGAAATCGCTCCGCCAATATCGTCGGGCAAACCGGCGCGGCCCAGCGCGGTGTTGTTCGCCACCATGGCATTGACTTGCGGGTTGTCGCGCACCGCGCCGCCGCTGAAGTCGGTGGCGATGGCACCCGGGGCCAGGGTGTTGACGGTAATCCCCCGTGGCCCCAACTCCTTGGCCTGGTAGCGCGACAGCACTTCCACCGCGCCTTTCATCGAGGCATACGCCGAATACCCCGGTAGGCTGAACCGCGCCAGGCCGCTGGAGATGTTGATGATGCGCCCACCATCGCTGATCAGCGGCAGCAGTTTTTGCGTGAGAAAAAACGGCGCCTTGAAGTGGATGGCCACCAGCTTGTCGAACTGCTCTTCAGTGGTCTCGGCAAAGCTGGCATGGGCGCCGATACCGGCGTTGTTGATCAGAAAATTGAAGTGATCCTGTGCGAACACAGCCTTGAGCACACGGCCGACTTCGCCGACAAAGTGATCGAAGGTGCCGCTGTGGCTCACGTCCAGCTGCAGCATGGCAGCGCGGCCGCCCAGGGCCTGAACCTGCTCGACCACCGCTTGGGCCTCGGCCGCAGCGCTGTGGTAGGTGCCGATGATGTCGACGCCTTGTGCCGCCAGGTGCAGCGCGGCGCTTTTGCCCAGGCCACGGCTGGCGCCGGTGATGAGTGCGATTTTGCGGGTCATGGTGCAGTCCTCTGAATGATCGTGGGACTGAGTGTATTTGTCCGCCTGTAACGTGATAAACAGGGCTATCCCGGAATCACTGGCCGGCTGAGGCGAACAATCCATGAACAAACTTGAGCTGCTGCGCACCTTCGTGCGGGTCACCGAACTGTCGAGTTTCACCGGGGCTGGCGAAAGCCTGGGCCTGCCGCGTTCCACCGTGTCCGAGCATGTGCAGGCCCTGGAAGAGCTGGTCGGCGCACGCCTGTTGCAGCGCACCACCCGCAAGGTGCAAGCGACCCAGGATGGCCGGGTGCTGTATGAGCGCAGCAAGGATCTGCTGTCGCACATGGAAGAGCTGGAAGGCTTGTTTCGCCAGGACGAAACCCAACTGGCCGGGCGCATCCGCGTGGACATGCCCAACGTGATGGCCCGGGGCATGATCCTGCCGCACCTGCCGTCGTTCATGGAGCGCCACCCGCTGATCGAGATGCAGATCAGCAGTTCGGACCGCCAGGTCGACCTGATCGCCGAGGGGTTCGATTGTGTCTTGCGCGTCGGCGCCCAGCCCGATCAAACCGTGGTGGCCCGCAAGGTGTGCAGCATGCTCATGGTCAACTGCGCGAGCCCGGCCTACCTGCAACGCTACGGCACGCCCAGGACCCTCGACGACCTGGCCGACCATCAACTGGTGCACTACGTGCGGCCACTGGGCGCACGCTCCGGGGGCTTCGAATACCTGCAGGGCAACAAGGTGCAGCGGGTGGCGATGGCCGGGCGCGTCACCGTCAACAGCACCGATGCCTACCAAGCCGCCTGCCTGGGCGGTTTTGGCATCGTCCAGGTGCCGCTGCTGGGGGTGCGCAGTTTACTGGCCAGTGGCGAGTTGGTGGCGGTGCTGCCGGAATACCAGGCGCCGCCGATGGATGTGTCGTTGCTGTATGCCGGCCAGCGCCATTTGCCCTTGCGGGTGCGGGTGTTCATGGAGTGGTTGACCACCACCCTGCAGGCCCATCTTTAACGGCGTGCCGACAATTGCTGCGGGGCCAGGAACGCATCGTGGAAGTAATCGCGGAACGCCTGCATGGCCGGGGTAAATGCACGTTCGCGATGCCAGGCCAGGCCGACGCTCATGGGCGTCACCGGGTCGGTGACGGTCAGCGTTTCGATGCGCTTGCCTTCCAGGGACCAGGGGCGGTGCACCAGATCCGAGAGAATCGCCACGCCGCTGCCATTGGCGACCATGCTGCGCACCGCCTCCACCGAGCTGGTGCGCAGGCGCACATTGGGCGCCTGGCCGGCCTGTTCCCAATAGCGCATGGCGCTGTGTTCGGCCTCGTCGACGGTGAGCAGGATGTAGGGTTCCTGCGCCACATCCGCCAGGCTCACCGCATCGCGCTCGCACAGCGGGTGATGGCTGGGCAACCACAGGCGACGCTCGGAGTTGAAGAGGATTTCGGACACGATGGCCGGGTGGGTGAGGTTGGCGGTGAGCACCACGGCCATGTCGAACTGGCCGTCGAGCAGCCCTTGTTCGATGGCCTGGCGTTCCTGTTCGAAGACCTTGATGGTCACGTCCGGGTGCCAGTGTTCCATGCGTTGCAAGTGGTGCGGCAGGAAGTAACCCAACACCGTGTAGCTGGCTGCTACCCGCAGCACGCCGCTGGCGCGGTAGTCGGGCAGTGGGCTGTTCAGGGCGTCGTCCACGCTGCGCAGGATCACATAGGCGCGGTTGAGAAAGTGTCGCCCGGCGTCGGTGAGGTTCATGCCCTGGGCCGAGCGCACGAACAGCTGCACGCCGAGCATGGCTTCCAGCTCCTTGATCGCCGTGGTCACTGCCGACTGGGAGATGTTCAGGTGAATCGCCGCCTGGGAGATCTGGCCGATTTCGGCGGTGGCCACAAAATAACGGACTTGGCGCAGCGTCAGGGACATGCCGCATTCCTCGTAGGAGGGGGTGATGGTGGTATCTGATTTTCAGAAGATGGATCATCTGATAATAGATCTTCCCAAGGGGTCAAGCTGCGGCCTACTTTTCCAGCATCACTTAGGCGGAGCGACTTCGATGCAGGCAGTGGATTTCAACTCGGACATGGGCGAAGGCTTCGGCCCCTGGACCATCGGCGACGGCGTCGACGCAGAGCTCATGGCCTATATCAGCTCGGCCAACATCGCCACCGGCTTCCACGCCGGCGACCCCGGCACCATGCGCCGCACTGTCGAGCGCGCCAAGCAACTGGGCGTGGCCATCGGCGCGCATCCGGGCTTTCGCGACCTGGTCGGCTTTGGCCGTCGCCACATCAACGCGCCGGCCCAGGAACTGGTGGACGACATGCTCTACCAACTCGGCGCCCTGCGTGAAATCGCCCGTGCCCAGGGTGTGTCCCTGCAACACATCAAGCCCCACGGCGCGTTGTACATGCACCTGGCGCGTGATGAAGAAGCGGCGCGGTTGCTGGTGCAGAACCTGCAACGCATCGAGCCGACGCTGTTGCTGTACTGCATGCCCAACTCGGTGATCTGGCGCATCGCCAAGGAGCTGGGGCAGCCGGTGGTGCGCGAATTTTATGCCGACCGTGAGTACGATCTGAGCGGCTCCATCGTGTTTACCCGCAATGTGCGGGCGCTGGATCCTTCGACCGTTGCAGCACGCGTCCTACGGGCATGCCAGACCGGACTTGTGCGCACTGTAGAAGGCGAAGACCTGTTCATCGAATTCGATTCCATCTGCCTGCACAGCGACACCCCCGGCGCGCTGGAGTTGGTGGAAGCTACCCGTGAAGCGTTGGACCGCGCCGGTATCGCCGTCAAAACACCCCAATAAGAACGATCTCCAATTTTTTTCGCCTGCCTTTCTACAATGATTCCAAGAGGAACAGACATGGCTGAAACGTCCCCCATCCGCTACAGCTTCGGCGGTGATGAACACCTGTTTGCCGAGGTCAGCGACAGCATGTCCCTGGAGGCCTTTTTCAAAGGCATGGCCGTGACCCGCGCCGTGGAGCGCCTGGCGCTGGAAGGCGTGCTGGACGTGTGCCTGGCCAACGCGTCGTTCCAGATCCGCTTCGACCCCGACCGCATCGCGCCCCATGTGCTGCTCGACGCGGTGCAAACCGCCGAGGCCCAAGCCGTGGCCGAACGCACCTTGCACACGCGCATCATCGAAATCCCGGTGCTCTACAACGACCCCTGGACCCATGAAACCCTGATGCGTTTTCGCGACCGCCATCAAGACCCCAGCGGCACGGACCTGGAGTACGCGGCGCGCATCAACGGCCTGGCCGATGTGGAGGCGTTTATTGCCGCCCACAGCGGTGCGCCGTGGTTTGTGTCGATGGTGGGGTTTGTGGCGGGCCTGCCGTTCATGTTCCAGATGGTCGAGCGCGAGCGGCAATTGCAGGTGCCCAAGTACCTGCGCCCGCGTACCGACACGCCGAAACTCACCCTCGGTCATGGCGGCTGCTTCGGTTGCATCTACTCGGTGCGCGGGGCGGGTGGCTACCAGATGTTCGGCGTGACCCCGGCACCGATCTACGACCCGGCGCAGCAATTGGCGTACCTGAAGGAACACATGGTGTTCTTCCGCCCCGGCGACATCGTGCAGTTCAAACCCATGGACCGCGACGCCTATGACCTGGCAGTGGCCGAGGTGGACGCCGGGCGGTTCGACCTGCGTATCCGCCCGGTGGAGTTTTCCCTCGATGCGTTTCTCGCCGACCCCATCGGTTATCCCAAATCCCTGCAGGAGGCGCTGGCATGATCAAGGTGCTCAAACCCGGCCTCGCCACGTCCGTACAGGACCTTGGCCGCGAAGGCTATTACCACCTCGGCATCCCGCCCTCCGGTGCGCTGGACCAATACGCCTTGAGCGCGGCCAACCACCTGGTGGGCAACCCTATCGGCGCGGCCGCGCTGGAATGCACCTTGATCGGCCCCGAACTTCAGTTCCAGCAAGACGCGCTGGTGGCACTCAGCGGCGCTTTGATGTCGCCGCGCCTGGACGGTGAAGTGGTGCACCAGGACACCGCCTTCCAGGTGCGCGCCGGGCAGGTGCTGCGCTTTGAATTCCCCAAGGCCGGCGCCCGTACTTACCTGGCGGTGGCCGGTGGCATTGACGTGCCGCTGGTGCTCGGAAGCCGCTCGACCTACACCCTTGGCGCCCTCGGCGGGTTTCAGGGGCGACGCCTGCAGGAAGGCGATGAATTGCCCATCGGCCAGGCCAGCGGCAGCGGGCGCGCCGGCAACAGTTTGCCCATGGCCCTGCGCCGCTCGGTGGGCGGTGACGTGACCCTGCGGGTGGTGCCGGGGCTGTATTACGAGCGCCTGACGGAGGGTGCCAAAGGCAGCTTTTTTGCCGAGCCCTGGACCGTGGGTTCCGAGGCGGATCGTATCGGCTATCGCTTCAAGGGCGGCAGTGCGCTGAGCTTCCAGCCACGGGAGCAGCCGTTTGGTGCGGGGTCGGACCCTTCGAACATCGTCGACAGTTGCTACCCGATAGGCTCGATCCAGGTGCCGGCCGGCTTGGAGCCGATTGTGTTGCACCGGGACGCGGTGTCGGGCGGGGGCTACGCGATGATCGGCACGGTGATCAGCGCCGACCTGGATTTGATCGGGCAGATGCAGCCGAACCAGCGGGCGGGGTTTGTGGCGGTGACGCTGGAGGAGGCGTTGGAGGCGCGGCGGATCTACAAAAAACGCTTAAAAGCGATGGCTGGACTCTTCAATCACTGACGAAATACATAACCAATGTGGGAGCTGGCTTGCCTGCGAAGGCGATCTTTCAATCAACAATGCTGTTGAATGTTAATCCGCTATCGCAGCGGTGCGGCGATCCGACAAGCCAGCTCCCACATTTTGGGGTGGTGTTGGGTCAGAACAGTTTGGTGAACAACCAGTACAGGCTGCCCGACAACAGGATCGCCGCCGGCAACGTCAGCACCCACGCCATCACCAGGTTACGGATGGTGCGCATCTGCAAGCCGCCGCCGTTCGCCACCATGGTCCCGGCCACGCCGGAGGACAACACATGGGTGGTCGAGACCGGCAACCCGTACATGTCCGCCGCGCCAATGGTCAGCATCGCGACCATTTCGGCCGAAGCGCCTTGGGCATACGTCAGGTGAGTCTTGCCGATTTTTTCACCCACCGTCACCACGATGCGCTTCCAACCGACCATGGTGCCGAGGCCCAGGGCGATGGCCACGGCGATCTTCACCCACAGCGGGATAAAACGCGTGGAGTTGTCGATCTGGTCCTTGAACAGCTTTAGCTTGCCTTGGGTGTCGGCGTCGAAATTGCCGACCTTGTCCTTGTCCATCAGGCGGATGGTTTCGCTGGTCAGGTACATGTCGTTACGCACGTTGCCCACCGCTTCCGCCGGCACTTTGGCCAGGGAGCCGTAGCCTTTCACTTCATCACCGATCTGGCCGGCGAGGGCGGCGAGGGCCGGGACCAGTTCCGGGGTGGCTTCCTTGGTGCGCACGTAGGTCGAGAGAATCGGGCGCGGGTCACCGGGCAGCACTTGCGGTGCACTTTTCACCAAGGCCACTTGGGTCACTTCGGCCACGGCGGCAAACTGCAGCGACTGCTCGGCCGGCATGGTGCGGTTCAGCGCGTAGGCCATCGGCAGGGTGCCGACCAGGATCAGCATGATCAGGCCCATGCCTTTCTGGCCATCGTTGGAACCGTGGGCGAACGACACACCGGTGCAGGTGGCGATCAGCATGCCGCGGATCCACCACGGCGGCGGGGTGTCGCCCTTCGGTGCCTTGTACAGCG
Organism: Pseudomonas sp. P7548; assembly: GCF_013386585.1. Classification (GTDB taxonomy): domain Bacteria; phylum Pseudomonadota; class Gammaproteobacteria; order Pseudomonadales; family Pseudomonadaceae; genus Aquipseudomonas. The sequence continues at coordinate 14,601 of NZ_JACARO010000090.1, forward strand.
AGCGGTTCTTCACAAAGGCGCGCAGGGCCAGCAACAGCAGGGCGGCAAACACAAAGCCGATCAGCGGCGACAGCAACAGCGCGTAGCCGATCTTGATCGCCTGGCCCCAATCCACACCGCTGGTGCCGTCACGCCCGTGCATCAACGCATTGGCCACGCCCACGCCGATGATCGAACCGATCAGGGTGTGCGACGACGACGCCGGCAAGCCCAGCCACCAGGTGCCGAGGTTCCACAGGATCGCGGCGATCAACAAGGCGAAGATCATCGCGAAACCGGCCGACGAACCCACCTGCAAGATCAACTCGACCGGCAACAGGGCAATGATGCCGAACGCCACGGCGCCGCTGGAGAGCAGCACGCCGAGGAAGTTGAAGAAACCCGACCACACCACCGCAAAGTGCGGCGGCAGCGAGTTGGTGTAGATCACCGTCGCCACGGCGTTGGCCGTGTCGTGGAAACCGTTGACGAACTCGAAGCCCAAGGCGATCAACAGCGCCACGCCCAGCAGCAGGAACGGGGTCCAGGTGGTGACCACCGTGCCCAGCTCGTGCATGTCGTGCATCAGGCTGTAGGCGGTGAACAACAGACCCATGGCGAGCACGGCGAAGAAGATGATTACCGTCAGCAGACCGGGTTTCTTGTCCAGCCGGGGTTTGGGGTCGGCGGGTGAGGCGGTGTTGGAGGCAGTCAGGGAAGGGGTGGCCATGCCGGAGCATCCAGTGTGGGGAGGATGTCGTTCATGATCATTGCAGAATGTTACAGAGATGCTGCGGTATGTCAGTGTTTAAGGAATTGGGGGTGCCACCTGTCCAATAAACACCGCAGAACCAATGTGGGAGCGGGCTTGCTCGCGAATACGGTGTGCCAGTCAACTTATCTTTAACTGACAGATTGCATTCGCGAGCAAGCCCGCTCCCACCTTTGACTGCATTCCAGGTCAGTAATCTTTGCGCTTGCGGAACGCCCAACGCCCGGCAATCAAGGTAAAGGTCGCCACCAACGCCACCAGGATCCAGAAACCTTCCGGGTCGGTGGAGAGCGGCACGCCGCCCACGTTCATGCCGAAAAAGCCGGCAATGATGTTGATCGGCAGCGCCAATACCGTCACCACGGTGAGGGTGAACAGCGTGCGGTTGCTTTGTTCGTTGAGGTTGGCGGCGATCTCTTCCTGCAACAGCTTGATGCGTTCGCCCAGCGCCATCAGGTCGTTGATGATCAGCGCAAACTCCTCGGTGGATTTGCGCAACTCCTTCACGTCTTCCTTTTGCAGCCACTGCGGCGGGCGGTTGAGCAGGCGCAGCAGCGAGCCCGGCTCCAGAGCCAGCAGGCGTTGCAGGCGCACCAGCACCCGGCGTGCGGCGCCCAGCTCAGCGCGGTTGGTGGACAGTCGTGAAGAGAGTAACTGGTCTTCGATATGGTCGACGCTGATGCTGGTCTTGCGCACGATCTGGGTCAGCACTTCGCCCTGGTCGCGCAGCAGGTGCACCAGCAGTTCCAGCGGCGAGCGGAAGCGTTCACCGGCTTTGACCGACGAGCGCAATTTATCCACCGAGTGCAAGGGTTGCAGGCGCGCGCTGACCAGCAAGCGGCTGCGGGCACACACCCACAGCGTGGAAATGTCCGACGAGACCATGCTGCTGAAGTTGAACACCACGTCGTTGACCACCGCCAGCAAGGCGGCGTCAACGTGTTCAATCCGGGTGGAGCGCGAGCCTTCGTGCAAGGCTTCGAAAAATTCGTCCGGCAGCGACAGGTGGGTCTTCATCCAGCGCTCGCAGGCAGCGTGGGCCAAGTTCAGGTGCAACCAGAGGAATTCCTCCGGGTCTTGCGGCGCCTGGAGGGCCGCCAACGCGGTGGCCGAATCGATCTGCTCGCCCTTTTCACCGGGCCGAAAACGAAAACCGTAAAGCAGGCCAAACAGATCGGGATCTTGATGGCCGTGGTCGATGCTGTGGTTCATGGAGGCTCGCAGAGAAAGCGCCTGTAGGACGTTTCACAGGTTCGCGTGGGCGAATCATTGCAAGGAGATTTGACAGTTTTGTGACGACTTGCGGTTTGTTTCGTTGCGGTGACATTTTGTTTACCGCAAGGCGTGGCGTGCCGAAGCCGCGCCTGATCAGGCGATCGGCAGACTGAAGCTGAACACCGTGCCGTGCTGCTCGCTAGTAGTGACGCTCAACTCACCGCCGTGGGCATCGGCAATCTGCTTGACGATGTACAACCCCAGGCCCAGACCGGCCTGGGGCGTGTCGATGATCGGGCGTGAGTAGGGCTGGAACAACCGAGGCAAGGCCTGCTCGTTGATCTGCCCGGCGTTCTTCACTGTCAGGGTGAAGTGCTGGTGTTCGACCTGCGCACTCACGTACACCGGGCTGCGCGGGTGGCCGTGGTGGATGGCGTTGGCCACCAGGTTGGAGAGCAATTGCGCCAGCCGGTCACGATCGCCGTACACCCCGCGCAGGTCGCCGATATCGGCGTGGATCAAGCGTTGCGGGTGCACGCTTTGCACTTCGGCCACCACCTGGTGCAAGGCCTCTTGCAGGTCCTGGCAGTCGCTGCAATGCAGCGGCAGGCCGCTGCCCATGCGGCCTCGGGCAAAATCGAGGACGTCTTCGACCAACTGCGCCGCGCGTTTGCCGCTGGCGAGAATGTGCTGCACCAGTGGGTCGGTGGTGGGGTTGGGGTGTTTGCGCAGCAAGCGTTCGGCACCGAAGTTGATGGCGAACAGCGGGTTGCGCAGGTCGTGCCCGAGTACGGCAATGAACTGCTCGCGCAACTCGGCAGTGCCGCGCTCTTCCAACAGCTCGGCTTCAGTCTGTTGCTGGTTTTCTTCGGCTTCTATTTGCAACGAGAGCAGGCGGGCGAACGATTCCATGGTCGACTGGATCGTACTGCTGCGCAGTTGCGCAGGGTTGGGGTCGAGGGCGCAGATCGTGCCGAAGAAGCGTCCGTCGGTACGGAACACTGGCACGGAAATGTAGCTTTCGAACACGTAGAGACGTGGGGTGTGGTGATTGCAATAGACCGGGTCTTCACTGGCCTTGTCGATCACGACGGACTCGTGGGAGCTGCGGATTTCGTGGCAAATGGTGGTGGTCAGGTCCAGTTCGCTGCCGACGCCGAGCCCGAAGTCCAGCTTGTCGAGCACGGCGCAGGCGGTCCAGTGGTCGTCAGTGACCCGGGCCACGGCGGCAAAGCGCAAACCGGTCATGTCGCTGATGACCTTGAGCATCGCGGGCACGGCGCTGATGCGGCCAATGGTGGCGATGTCGGCGGCTTTCTGCCCCATGCAATACCTCCATGTGCAAGGCGGTGGTCTGTAGCAGGAAGTCTAGCGACCTTGTGGGCGTAGGTGTCATTTTTGTAGTGAGCGGGCTTGCCCCGCGCTGCGGTGTGTCAGGTTGACCGAGGCGCGGTGTGTCAGGTAGATCGCGGCGCGGGGCAAGCCCGCTCACTACAGCAGGCATAAAAAAACGCGCCATTTGGCGCGTTTTTTTGAGGGGTAACTCAGGTGTCTTGCTTGTTTTCCAGCACTTCGCCGGTCTTGGCGTCGAGCTTCACGTCCCACTTCTTGCCGGTGGTATCGGTCAGGTCTGCTTCGTAGACCAGGCGACCGGCTTCGCGGTCCAGTTCGGTGTCGGTGATGGTGGCGCCTGGGTGTTTGGCCAGGGCGGCGGCGTTGAGTTTTTCAAAAGCCATCACGTCGCCAGACTTAAGCAGGCTTGGAATCTGGTCCGGGCGCACGTCGGCTTGTGCCAGGCCAGCAGTCAGGGTCAGGGCGGTGGCGGCGAACAGGGCGGTCAGGGTTTTCATGGTGTGTTTCCTTCTTCGGTGAGCTGTTTAAGTGGGATCAGGTTATCCAGCGCAACTTAATTCACCCTTAATTGATTCAAACCGTTGCGCCGTTTGTTCAAGCCACCGATTTTGCTGGCTTTCATGCTGGGGGCTCACTTGAAGGGAGACTCGAATGAAAACGTGTGTGAGCTGGATCTATGCGCCACTGTTCCTGTTGGGCTTTATCGGCCTGGGCCTCTATTGGCCAGGCTGGCTGGTGCTGATATTCGTGGCGGCGGTGGCCGTGTCATTTCTGGCCGAGCAATGGCTGCCCTATGAACCGCAGTGGAACCGCAGCCTGGGCGATCGTCGACGGGACACGCTGCATGCATTGGTCAACGAAAGCCTGAACGCCGTGGGCCTGTTGATCCTGCCGGGGCTGACCGCGCTGCTGGCCTTCGACGGGATCTGGCCGCGTGGCTGGGCCCTGTGGGAGCAACTGCTGCTGGCGGTTGTGCTGGCCGACGCCGGCATCACCCTGATGCACTACGCCAGCCACCGCTTCGCCGCGCTCTGGCGGTTGCACGCGGTGCATCACAGCGTGGAACGACTCTATGGCTTCAACGGGCTGATGAAGCACCCCTTGCACCAGATGCTCGAAGCGACGGCAGGCCTGCTGCCGTTGATCTTGATGGGCATTCCGCTGGACGTGGCGCAGTTGTTGGCCCTGGCCATCGCCATCCAGCTGTTGTTGCAGCATTCCAACGTGGACATGCGCCTGGGGCCGCTGCGCTGGGTGTTTGCCTGGGCGCCGGTGCATCGCTTCCACCACATGAAATATGGCCGGGCCGGTGATGTGAATTTCGGCTTGTTTTTCAACCTGTGGGATGGGCTGTTGGGCACGGCGTTTTATCGCGAAGGTTATCGCATGGGGCCGGGCGACCTGGGCATCGGCAGCCGGCCGGACTTTCCGGTGGCGTATGGCGCGCAATTGCGTGACCCGTTTATGACGGTACGGATGGGCAAAGAGCCTGTGTTGCCGGAAGCGTTACGCTAAAAGCCGCACCTGCAATTGGCGCAACGAGGCGCCAGCGGTAACGCCGAACAGCTGCTTCATGGTGCGCGAGAAGTGCGCCGAGTCGGCAAAGCCTGCACCGTGGGCGGCTTCGGTGAGGCTGCTGCCCGCCAACGCCAAGTGCAGGGCCACGCGCAAACGGCGCCACAGTACCAGGCGCCGCACCGGCAAGCCCAATTGCTGAGTGAACAGGCGTTCCAGCTGGCTCAGTGACAGGTGCGCCGCGTCGGCCAGGGCCTGAGCGCTGACCTTGCCCGTCAGATGCTGATCGAGGGTGTACAGGGCGCGCGCCAGGCGTGGGTCGTCTAGCGGTTGCCGGGGGAGCTGGCGCAGGTGGGTGTCGAGCGTTTCCAGGGACGGCTCGGTGAGTTCCAGCAGTGACTGCAGGGGCTCGATCGCAAAGGCGACGGGTTCGGCGTACAGCACCAGCACTTCATCGTCGGCCTGGAGAATGGCGTGGGACTGGCGCGAAGGGATCAACAGGCGATGGGCCGTGATCACACGGCCATCAAGGCCGACCGTGAAAGGCCGGCCCGTGCAGAACATCAACTGATGGGCGTAGTGCCCATGGGGCGCAGTGCGCCCCAGCTGGCCGAGGATCAGGCCGTAGTCATGCCCCAGCCACAGGCGGCCTGACCATTCGGGCTTCACTCAGTAGCCATTGTCCTTGAGCAGGTCCTGCACGCTCGACGACGGCCAGCGCTTGTAGAACTTCAGCAGTTCGGCAGCGCGGTTGGTGAAGATGCCATCCACGCCGGCCTTCATGACTTTTTCGAAGTCCACGGGCTCATCCACGGTGTACACATGCACCAGCAGGCCCTTGTCGTGGGTCAGTTGGTTCATTTCAGGCTTCACCAGGTCGGTGTAGCTCTGGTCGCCATGGTTGGTCAGCTCGGCCGAGGGGCCGGTGCCGATCGCGCCCAGGCTCTTGGCTTCGTCCACCCATTTTTCGAACTCGGCGGCGTCCTTCGGCTCCTGCTTGGCGTAGTAGGCGGCCTTGGTCGCTTCGCCGGACTCGGCGAAGGTCTGGGTGGATTTAGGCTCGATGCTGCCTGCACCGACCCACAGCAGCAGGATTTTTGGGGTGTTGGGCATTTCTTTCTGCAGCTCTTTCAAGCTGTCTTTTTCAAACGTCTGCAGCACCACGCGGCCCTTGCCCTGGCCGACGCCGGTGTTGCTCTTGCCCAGCTTGGAACCGGCGGAGCTCAACCAGCCCTTGTCCAGCAGCTTGTTTTTCAGGTCGGCCTCGATGCCCGGGAATTGCTTGGGTTCCTTGGTCTCGATGTACAGGCCGGGTTTGTGCTGCGGGTTGCCTTCGGCAATCTTGATGATTTCGTCCAGGCTCTGGATTTTCAGGCCGACGAACGCCGGGCGGGCGCGGTCCGGGTAGGCTGCGTTGAACCAGCTGCCAGCGTCCAGGGTGCGCAGTTCGGCCCAGGTGAACTCGTTGGCGGGGGCGTCTTTGCGGTCCGGGAATTTGGTGGCCACGTCGGTGGTGCGTTGCAGGTTGTTGTCGTGCAGGGCGAACAGCACGCCGTCCTTGCTGCGTTGCAGGTCCATTTCCAGGTAGTCGGCGCCCAGGTCGCGTGCGACCTTATAAGCAGCGGCGGTGGACTCGGGGGCGTCGTAGGAAGCGCCACGGTGGGCGATGACGGCAGGGTAGGGAATGCCTTCGTTTGTCGCCAGTTCAGCCGGGCTGATCGGGGCTTCAGCCTGTGCCTGGCCGAGGCCGAGCATCAGCGCGAGCAGCAAGGCGCTCTTGGTAAACGTGACAGGCATATGCGAAGTCCTTTCGTGGAGGTAACTTTGAGAAGGCGTCCTTTTTAACAATTGATTGCGAAAGGCGCTATCACCAAACCGACATTAACGTGCGCAGGCTCCATTTTTCTCGGTTTTTTTATGCGGTGTTGCAGTAGGATTGGCCGAAGACGCCCCGTTAGAGGGCAGTCATTTCTGCCACGCGTGTAAACCATCTTTCCAGTCCCAGTGGGACTTTTCAGTGAGGTTTACCATGCGCATCACGTCCGAACTTATCTGCCAGGCCGCCGACGGCCTCCACGGCTTTGTCGGCCTGAACCGCAAGACCGGCCAGTACATCGTACGTTTCAGCGAAGACGCCTTCGGCATGGACGTCGCCGATGACGGCATCATCCCCTCCGCCGAATTTGTGTGGCTACCGGCCGCCGATCACGCCATGACCCTGTCCCGGGAGCGCATCCAGCTGCTGATGGATCAGAACATCGACGACCGCATCAACATCACCGAGCCGCTGCGGGTGTACATGCGGCGGGTGGAGATCCCGCAGATCAGTGCGATGCGCAGCCTCGTCAGCTAGGCGTCACCTTTTTTCAGCCATGTGAAGGGCTAAATGTGGGAGCGGGCTTGCTCGCGAAGGCGCAGTGCCAGCCACTGAATAGTTGACTGATCCACCGCTTTCGCGAGCAAGCCCGCTCCCACAAAGGGTTGGCATTTTAATTTTGGAATGTGTAGGCGCGTTCGACTTTGCACACGCGGGTTTGAAACGCCGAGTACCAGGTGGCGCGGCCTTTTTCACGTACCACCTGGTGTTCGGCCTGCTGTTTCCACGCCAGGATCGCCGCCTCGTTGCTCCAGTACGACACGGTGATCCCCAAACCATCCTCACGCGCCGACTCCACCCCGAGAAACCCCGGCTGTTCGCGGGCCAGTTCCAGCATGCGCGCCGCCGCCTGGCCGTAGCCGTTATCGCCCTCGGTGCGCAGCGAGCTGAAAATCACTGCGTAGTAGGGCGGGGCCGGTGTGTGGGCGATCATGCTGACACCGCCTGGCAGGCCTTGAGCAGGGCAATCGCCAGCGGCGGTGTGATGCCTTTGAGCGCGGTGCGTTCGGGTTGGAACAGCGTGGCGACGAAAAACGGGTGGTCCAGCAGTTCCACGGCGCGCAGGTCACCGGCCGAGTCGTGCCCGCTGGGAATCAGGTCGCCCTCCAATAGTGCGGCGGTGAATTCGGGGTTCATGCCATAACGGCAACGATAGCCTTCATGGAGGTCGAGCGTGCCATAGGCTTCGGCGATACGCGTGTAGGGCGCCAGGCGCACCGTGTCGATCGCCTCCACCAGCGCGCAGGTCAACGGCGCGATCACCGCGCGTTTGGCATCGGGCGCCAATTCGCCATGCTCGGCGTCCGCCCAGCCCAGTGCGTTGCGGGCGTATTCCAGCACCGCATGTTGAAAACCACCGCAGGTCCCGAGGAAAGGGTGCTTCTGTTCGCGGGCAAAACGGATGGCGCGCAAGGCACCGTCCGTGTCGCGATAGGGGCTGGCGGGCACGCACCAGAAGCCATCGAAACCGTGCAAGGGCGCAGTGGACGTCAGGGTGTCGGTGTCCAGCCACTGGAAATGGACGGTCACGCCCAGTGCTTCTGCGGCCAGCTTCAGCGCCAGGGGGATTGCCTGGTGCGCGGTGACGCTGGGGTCGTGGTCGCCGATCAAGGCGATGTGCAGGGTGGTGGCTTTCATCAGGTACGTCCCATGGCTTGTTGTGTCCTGGGGCGCACTATAGATTGGCGTTCATGCAATCAAAATTGGCGTTTGCCCACATGCTCAATGCAGCCGCGCACTATCAAATCGACTATCCCGACTTATCCTTGATCCTCGCCCTGGTGCGTGGCGGCACCTTGGCACGGGCCGCCGCGTTGTTGCGGGTGGACGTGTCCACGGTGTTCCGCGCGGTGCGGCGGTTGGAGGCTTCGCTGGGCCAGACGCTGTTTGAAAAAAGCCGCGCTGGCTACCTGCCTACGGGGTTGGCCAGCAGCCTTGCACAGCAGGCCGAGCGGGCGGAGCAAGCCCTGGAGGCAGCGCGTGTTGGTGTCGAGCAGGGCGGGGAGGTGATCAGCGGCACGGTGCGGCTGACGTGCACCGACTCGGTACTGCAGGGCTTGCTGCTGCCGGCACTGGCGCAATTCATGCCCGAGTACCCGGCGCTCACGCTGGAGCTGAGCACTTCCAACGACTTCGCCAACCTCAGCCGGCGCGATGCGGATATCGCCTTGCGCCTGACCAAGACCCCACCGGAGCATCTGGTGGGGCGGTGCCTTGGCGCCGTGGCCTATCAGGTGTGCGCCAGCCCGGCGTTTGCGCAACAACATGCGGGCCGGGAGTTGGCGGAACTGGCCTGGATCGCGCCAGATGATTTCCTGCCTGATCATCCTACGGTGGTTTGGCGCCGCGAACACTTGCCCGGTGTGCGTCCCAGTTATCGTTGCAACAGCATGTTGTCGGTGGCCGAGTTGGTGCGCGGCGGCATGGGAGTGGCCGCGTTGCCGGACTTTTTATTGGGGGATGACCTGCAACCGCTTGGCCCGGTATTGACTGGGCATGACACGGCGCTGTGGTTGCTTACGCGGCCCGATTGCCGGGCGCTGCGTTCGGTGGTCACCTTATTTGACGAGCTAGCCCGACATGTACGCTGCTCACTGTAGGAGCCGGCAAGCCGGCTCCTACAGGTGACGTTAGGGCTTGCGCACAAACTGCTCATGCATTTCGCAGGTCAGGGTCTCGATGCGTTCGGTCAGTTGCTTGGTCATTTCGGTCAGGCGGGTGTTCTGTTCCAGCAGTTCCAGCAACTGTTTGGTGGTCTGCGCTGCTTGGGCCTGGCGTTCGGTGTTCGCGATGGCCAGGGCTTCGCGGTGTTGCGCGTCGGCGTCGGATTGGGCCTTGTCGCGGGCGGCCTGGCGGGTCTGCGCCAGCAGGATCAGCGGCGCGGCGTAGGCCGATTGCAGGCTGAACGCCAGGTTGAGCAGGATGAACGGGTACACGTCAAAGTGCGTGATGCCGGTCATGTTCAGCACCACCCACAGCACCACGATCGCAGTTTGCGCGCCGAGGAAGGTGGGGGTGCCAAAGAAGCGTGCGAAGGCTTCGGCCTTGAGGGCGAAGGTGTCGTTGCCGAAGGTGGGCGCCAGGTGGGCGTGGCCTCGGTGGAAACGCAGGTGGTCGACGGGGGCTGTGTCTGGCTTGTCGGGGGTCATGGCGGGCTCGAATCCTTGGCATAAGACAGTCAGCACTATAGACCGGGCCCCCGGGCCAGACACATGAAGATCGGGTCAGTTGCTGCCCCTTTCGTTGGCGAACGCGCTCACAGCCTGCACGGCCTCGCTGGTGCCTTCGCGGATCTGCAGGATCACCGTGCCGGCGCGGTTGGCCAGTTCCACGCCTTGCGCGGCGCGGTCGCGGGTGCCATCCATGCTGTCGATGGCTTGGCGGGTTTCATCCTGGATCATTGCGATCATGCTGGAAATTTCCGCCGTCGACCCGCTGGTGCGTGCCGCCAGTTGCCGGACCTCATCGGCCACCACCGCAAAACCTCGGCCTTGCTCGCCGGCGCGGGCGGCTTCGATGGCGGCATTGAGGGCCAGCAGGTTGGTCTGGTCGGCGATGCCACGGATGGTATTGACGATGGCGGTGATCTGCTGCGAACGCTCGCCGAGCTTAGCGATCAGTTGCGAGGAGCCGTCGATGTCAGCGGCAATGTCGCGCATGCCGCTGGCGGTTTGCTGGATCACGTCGGCGCCTTTTTCAGCGATGTCCCGGGTGTTGAGCGAGATGTGGTAAGCCTGGGCCGCGCTTTGAGCGTCGGCAGCATGTTGTTGCACGCGGGCCGTCACGTCGGAGGCGAACTTCACCACTTTGCACAGGCGCCCGCTGGCGTCGTACACCGGGTTGTAGTTGGCTTCCAGCCATACGGTCTGGCCGTGTTTATCGACGCGCTCGAACTGACCGTTGAACAGCTCGCCCTGGTTCAAGCGTTTCCAGAACTCGGTATAGGCCGCGCTGTTGGCCAGCTCCGGCTTGCAGAACAGGCGGTGATGCTGGCCCTGGATCTGCGCCAGGCTGTAGCCCATGCGCTGCAGGAAATTCGCGTTGGCCGTGAGGATGGTGCCGTCGAGGTTGAACTCGATCACCGCCATGGCGCGGTCGATGGCACCCAGCTTGGCATTGGCTTCGCTTTCGGCCTGCAGACGCGGGGTGACATCCATGGCGTACTTCACCACTTTGATCACCTGGCCTGTTTCGTCGCGCACGGGGTTGTAACTGGCTTCCAGCCACACCGAATGACCGTCGCCGGCGACCCGTTCAAAGGTGCCGGACTGGAACTGGCCGTTGCGCAGCTGCGTCCACAGCTGGTTGTACTCGGCGCTGCGGGCAAAGGCCGGGGTGCAGAACATCCGATGGGGCTGGCCCAGGATCTGCTCGGCGCGGTAGCCCAGGGTCTTGAGGAAATTGTCGTTGGCCCGCAGCACGGTGCCGTGCAGGTCGAATTCGATCACCGCCATGGAGCGCTCGATGGCCTCCAGCAGGCTGGCTTGTTGGGCATTGGCTTGTTGCAGGGTGTTGAGGGCTTTCTTGTGGGCGTTGAATAGCATATTCGAGGGCTCGGGCAACCACGCGACTTGAGGTATCCATGACGATCGCCTGCCCCCGTACGGCCCATGGCCTTACGGTTGACGTGCTCATTGCCAGCTTCCTTGTGCTGACAGAGGGAGTGGAACAACGGGGTGAGAGTCGCGCGAGCTGTCAGAAGTTCTGCCCCAAGGCGGGGCTTTCAGCAGAAGGCGACCAATGGCGGCATTATGCTATCGCCGTGGGTGCCAGTCGGAAAATTCAGACGAGGTGTTGTAGGACGACTCAGGCGGAAGTTACGACCGCGTAGTCGCTGATATTCACCCGGTTGCGGCCGGTGTCCTTGGCGGCGTACAGCGCGCGGTCTGCGGCGTTGAGCCACATGGCCGCGTCGCTGAAGAAGGGCTGGAAGTCCGCCAGGCCGATGCTCAGGCTTACCCGCAGCTCGGGGATCTGCGGGTTGCGATAGTTGCCGAATGTTTCGCGCATGTGTTCCATCACTCGTGCGGCTTCTTCCAGGGGCATTTGCGGAAGAATCACGCAGAACTCATCACCCCCGTAGCGCCCGGCCAAGTCGTTCTCACGCAGGTGCAGGCGTAACTCCTGGCTCAATTGGCGCAACACCGCATCGCCGACGATATGCCCGTGGGTGTCGTTGATCTGCTTGAAGTGGTCGATATCGATCAGGGCGATGGTGGCCTGGCCTTGTTGCTGCTGGCACTTGTGGAACTTGAGGTTCAGCAGGTCTTTCCAGGAACCGTGGTTGAGCAGGCCGGTGAGGCTGTCGATGCGGCTCAGGGCACTGAGGGCGCGCTTGTGTTCCGACAGCTTGATTGCCAACTGATAGCAGACCATGCCGATCGCCATCGGGTAGAGCGTCAGCATGGGCAAGCAGGTGTAGACCTGGGTCAGGCTGACATTGGGGTTGAACTTGAACCCGAACAGCGCGCAGGCCACGGCCATCCCCGCGCCCTGGGCCAGCAGCCCACGCAGGAACAGACGCTTGCCGCCGGCTGCAACGTTGTTCATGGTCATCATCGACAGAATGGTCACGGCCGTCAGCGGCGTGAACTGTGTGGCGGCGGTCCAGAAACCGCCGAACAACGAGTCATAGAGCAGGTTGCGTTGCTCGGCCTGGTAGGGAAATTCCGAGCGGGCGGCAATCTGGTACGCCACGTGGGCCCAGATGTAGCCATTGAACAGCAGGAACGCCCATACCCAGCCTGGCATCGCCAGGGGGTACAGCGCGCCGATGACACTGATGCAGCCGATACCCAGGCCGATGATCCTTGGCTTGTAGATACGCCTGGCAAATGAAAGCCCTTTGCCTCGTCTGTTTTCCATAGTGTTCCGGGTCAGCTCTTTTTTGCAGGTACGACAACGTGCGTCAGCGGGTAGAACCGTTGATCGGATAATAGGTGTGAATATTGTCAGTTATTCGCGAGGGAATAATCAGTGTCCTTCCAGGCCATTTGCGCTGCGCGATGGGCGAATACGCAAAAAACGACCTGGAATGTCGTTCCTGCAACAGGATTTACAGTGGGGAGGGCGTGCGCACTTCGTAGCCGGCCAGGAACAGGTCGATCGCCGACTCAATCACGCTGGCCTGGCCGGCGGCGTCGAGGGGCGGCTGGCCCAGGGTGATCTGTGGCCAGAACGCGAACGCCTTGAGCAGGCTTTGAATCTGGTGGGCGGCGAAGGCCGGGTCGGTGCAGGTAAGGCGACCATCTTCCTGCGCAGCCCGCACCCATTGGGTAAAGCCTTCCTCGCGCTTGCTCAGGCGGGTGACCATGTCTTGCGCACGTTCGGGTGAATGGATGGTGGCGGCAATCGCGACCCGGGCCAGGTCGAGGAAGTTGGCGTCCGCCATCATCTGCATCTTCGCTTGCAGCAAACCGCGCAATTGGTCGCGCAGGGAGCGGTCGCTGGTATAGCTGACGTCCAGCTGGGCGACGCTGCTGGCCCAGAGCTGGTGGAGGATTTCGGCGAACAGCTCTTCCTTGCTGGGGAAGTGGTTGTAGACCGTGCGCTTGGAAACGCCGGCCGTTGCGGCGATCTTGTCCATGCTGGTGACCTCGAACCCGTTCGCCCGAAACTCGGCGATGGCAGCGGCCACGATGGCTTCGCGTTTGCGGTCGGTGAGGCGTTGGGGGGCAGTCATGGATAACATTCGGCTCTGAGAGGAAATTACACTCGGTAGTTTACTTGCTCCGGCTTTTGTTGCAATCTAGAAACTACACTGTGCAGTGTAACTCATGCGCACAGCGTAATTTGTGAGCGGACCCCAGGAGTCACTCTGCAATGGCCACGATTTCAACCCGTCTCGACCCTTCGCCCGTCGCGCTCAAACCCGCCGAGCAGGACCAAGGGCATTTCACCAACAATGCCCCCGTGCAGCATGGCGGCTTTGGCAAGACGTTGCGCATTTTCTGGAACATGTTGTTCAACAAGCCGCGCACCACCCGGCCTGTGGGCAATATTCCGGTCCAACCCCTGACGCGCGAGCAACTGCTGGCGGCCCCGGACCACAGTGTGTTTCGCCTTGGGCATTCCACGGTGCTACTGAAAATGCGCGGTAAGTTCTGGGTGACCGACCCGGTGTTTGCCGAACGTGCCTCGCCCTTCAGTTGGGCCGGCCCCAAGCGTTTCCACCAGCCGCCCATCAGCCTCGAAGAGTTGCCAGCCCTGGAAGCGGTGATCCTTTCCCACAACCACTACGACCATCTTGACCGTAACGCCGTGATTCAACTGGCCGACAAGACCCGTTACTTCCTGGCGCCCCTGGGCGTGGGCGACACCCTCGTCAAATGGGGCGTCGACGCCAGCAAGGTCCGCCAGCTGGATTGGTGGCAGGGCACCGAGGTCGACGGTATTCGTTTCATTGCCACACCGGCCCAGCATTTTTCCGGGCGTGGCCTGTTCGACGGCAACCAGACCCTGTGGTGCTCCTGGGTGATGATCGACGCTGCGCGGCGCATCTTCTTCAGTGGCGATACCGGTTATTTCGACGGTTTCAAACGTATCGGCGAGCAGTACGGGCCGTTTGATCTGACGCTGATGGAAACAGGTGCTTACAACGTCGACTGGCCCCATGTGCACATGCAGCCGGAGCAGACCCTGCAAGCGCACATCGACCTCAAGGGCCGTTGGCTGCTGCCGATTCACAACGGCACGTTCGACCTGGCGTTTCATGCCTGGCATGAACCCTTCGACCGCATCATGGCGCTGGCGTGGGAGCGCAACGTGTCGATCACTACACCGGCAATGGGTCAGGCGTTCAGCTTGAATCAACCTGAGCGCGGGCGGGCGTGGTGGCTGGAAGTGGACGCGCAAGGGGCTGAGGCACCTCTGGCAGGCTAAGCGCGTTTACGCAGGAAAAAAGGAGTTTTCAAGGTGTTGCAGACCTGCGACAGGTGCCGGAAGACGGTGCGATGATCCCCGGACGTTCAATGTCCGGGGGCTGGTTCTGATGAATGAAGAATGTAAGAAATATTGGCGAGTGGGTATGGCTTGTCCGCCGGGGCTACCCCTGTCATCGCCAGTGGAATCCTCGTTAACGACTCCAGAGGCGCTCGGCGCTTCAGGTGAAAGTGCCTGCCCACCCCGCATCGCATTTGGTACGCAGCCCAAGGGCGGCGTGCTCATTCCCGGATATGACGCGCCCGCGCTTCCCCTCAAGCCTCCCCGTGACCCATCGTTATCACTGATCGCCCTGAGTGGCGTTGACCCATCCGGGCCGGTGATGGTGGAAGTGCCTCTAGTGCAGAACAACACGACCTTTACGGCCTCACAGGCCCTGGCAGGCAGGCGCTTGGGATTCGCCGACCGGTGGGTACGTGGTCATGAATATGAGCAGATCCAACACACTGCCGCCTTCCTGAAAGCGCTGGGCGTTTTGCGTCGCGCTGGGGCGCAACTGGTGGCCGTGCCTGCTCAGCGGCCCGACGAAACCTTGCGCGTTAACCAGCAGACTTACAACGAAATCGATGCCCATGTGAGCGAATATCGCTTGGACGCACTTGTGTCCGATAGCCATAACGCGGCGTTTCATACGGCCTGTTGGAACGGCTATCCGCGTGTTGGCGAACCCTTGGGTGAGGGGGAGATGTTGTGGTTCTACGGTACGCGCTGGTCCGCGGATGCGTTGATGGCGGTGATGCAGGCTTATCGCAGGGCTTGTTGTCTGTCAGAAGGTCGGGGATAGCGCACACACTGCAGTGAACAATCCCACTCAGTGGACTATTCGCGTCTTGCAGCCGGAAAGGAGAAGGCTTTTTAGACTGGCACCCGGACCCACAGGGGCCCTTCGTTGTTTCTTACCCTTCCCAAAAGGTGCTTCATGTTTGGAATTAGTCCTGTCGTTGTCGGTGCATTTGTTCACGTCGCTGCTCGTTCAAAAAGCCCCCTTACTTTTCCGGCGCCTCCCAAACCCGTGCCACCTGGAACCGAGTACGCCAGCGTAAGTGAGTTACGCGAGCAAATGAGCAAGCCAGGCGCAATGACTTCGGTTGATCTGGTCTACCACCTGCAGGAACGCATTCGTCAGCAAAACCCTGAGTTGAATGCCGTCATTGAGCTCAACCCCCATGCGCTGGAAGATGCGCGCAAGTTGGACCGTGAGCGTGCTGAGGGCAAGGTTCGCGGGCCTTTGCACGGCATCCCCGTCTTGATCAAGGACAACGTCGAGACAGAAAACATGCAAACCAGCGCGGGGGCTTTTGGCCTGGTAGGTGAAGCAGCCGGAAAGAATGCACCGCTCGTCCAGTACCTGCTTGACCAGGGCGCGGTGATCATCGGTAAAACCAACCTGACTGAGCTGGCCGGGTTTCGCGGTGGTGCCGATGGCTGGAGCAGTCGTGGGGGGCAAACCCTTAACCCGCACCACCGGGATGCCGATGTTGGCGGGTCCAGTTCCGGATCGGCCGCGGCCGTTGCCGCCGGCCTGGCGCCCATTGCGCTAGGGACCGAGACCAACGGCTCGATCATCGTGCCAGCGGCGCTCAATGGCGTGGTGGGGCTCAAGCCCAGCGTCGGCTTGCTGGACCGCAACGGCATTATCCCCGCCAGCCATCATCAGGACGTACCGGGCCCCATGGCGCGTTCGGTGTTCGATGTCGCGTTGATGCTCAACGCAATGTCAGGTCGTGACCCCAAGGATCCTGCCAGCGTTGGCGCCCCCGAAGGCATCGACTACACAAAAGCGCTCGTCCCGGGGGCCTTGATCGGCAAACGCATTGGTTATCCCGCCAACTTTATTGTGGAGGGTAAACGGGTACCGGTGGCTAACAGTGCACAGTTCACCCAGACCCTCAAGGTCCTAAAGGACGCAGGTGCAATCCTTATACCTGTGAATGTGCGAATAGCCGACGCCTCCGGGTACGAGGATTTGCTGCTCTCGGATGTGAAAGAAGAGATGAATACGTATTTGAGGCAGCGCTCCGGTTTACCCGTCAAGTCGCTGACTGAACTGATCAAGTTCAACGACGAACGCGACGGGACAGAAAACGATCACCAGCCGACGCTGCGGCAGATTGATGGCTCGACCCTTACGCCTGAAGAGCGTGCTGAGAAATGGAGCGTATTGATCAAGGATTTTCGCGATACGGTGGATCAGCCGATCGAACAGGAAAAACTGGATGCCATGGTGGCCGATTTCGAAACCGGCACTTACTTTGGCGTAGCCGCAGCAGGGTACCCGGGCATTACAGTGCCTTCCGGCACCGATGAGGACGGACTGCCGACCAGCGCGTACTTCTTCGGTACCCGCTGGTCTGAGCCTGCATTGCTGGCCGTGGCCCATGGCTATGAGCAGGCTGCCAAGACTGCCTCCAAGCCAGGGCTCATATAGGTCAGATGTTTTCGAGCCCATAGCGTAGGGCCGGCCTTTGATGGGAAAGGTTCGGTCCCAGGGCCAGACGTGTGGATTCATAGGCGTCCCAGTCCTGGGTGTTTGGCAGCGAAGGAATGGTGACTTTCTCGCCCAGGGCCAGGCCGGCAAGAGCAGCGTCTACCAGGTTCTCGGCGGTCATGATCATGGCTTCGGGCAGGTTGCTGATCGGTAACCCGGCAACGTCCCAGAACTCGGTCGCCGTTGCGCCCGGCAGTACCACCTGAACGGTCACGCCCTTGTCACTCAGTTCATGGTCCAGGGATTCGCTGAATGCTTGCACGAACGCCTTGGAGCCGCTGTATACGCCATTGAGCAGCTTTGGCGCGACCGCAACAATGGAGCCGATGTTGATCAGGGTGCCGCGCCCCTGAGCCACGAAGTTGGCGGCGGCAGCCTTGGCCAAGCGTGTCAGAGCCAGGACGTTAAGCAGGATCATGGCGTCCATTTTGTCGGCATCCGACGCCAGCAGTGGAGCGGTAGCGCCGACCCCGGCATTGTTCACCAGCAGGCTGATGCGGCTGTCGTCCTGCAGGATCTGTTCGATCCGGGCGAGGTCGGCAGGCAGGTTCAGGTCGGCTGCGACTACCTGTATTTCTCGTTGGGTCTGCGCCGCCAAACGTTGCGCGAGCTGTTCCAGCCGCTGCCTGTTGCGCGCCACCAGAATAAGGTCGTAACCCTGACGGGCCAGACGGTCGGCATAGATAGCACCAATGCCGGATGAAGCGCCGGTGATCAGCGCAAAACCTTTGGATTGACTCATTGCAGTTGCTCCAGGATGACCGAGGAAGGAATTGGTCTTGTCTGGCTCAAGATTATGGGTGTAATGTTGTGGCCGCAATGTCGTATATCCCTCCTTTAAAGACATGGGGTTTGGCCATGGTGTCCGTCGGTATTCTGTTGTTTCCCGGGTTCCAGATGCTCAGCTTGAGCACCAGCACCGTGTTTGAATTTGCCAACCTGGAACTGGAGCGCCCGTTCTATCGCGTGGACCTGGTGTCGGAGTTCGGTGGGCCGGTCAAGAGCTCCATGGGCTTTGCCATTGACACCGTGCCCTTTGGGCAGCACCGCTATGACACGCTGTTGGTGGTGGGGGATAACGAAGTGCTGCAAGCGTCTGCAGGCATGCTCACCTACCTGCAGCACGCCATGCTGACCTCACGTCGCGTGACATCGGCCTGCACCGGCTCTTTCCACCTGGCGGCGGCCGGTTTGCTGGACGGGCGCAAGGCAACCACCCACTGGTACCACGCTCGCGCATTTCGCCAGGCGTATCCCAATGTGAAGCTGGAAGAAGACCGGATCTTCACCGTCGACGGCCCGCTCTGGACCTCCGCTGGCTTGACCGCCTGCCTCGACCTTGCACTGGCCCTGGTCGAACATGATTTGGGTGTTGAAGTGGCGCGTGCGGTGGCCCGCAAACTGGTGATTTACCATCGCCGTGCGGGTGGCCAGTCGCAGTTCTCGGCGTTGCTGGAGATCGACCCAAAGTCCGACCGCGTGCAAAGCGCCCTGGTTTACGCACGGCAACACCTGCAGGAGGACTTGTCGGTCGACCGCCTGGCCGAAGTCGCCCATTTGAGCCCACGTCAGTTCAGCCGCCTGTTTCACGCCGAAACCGGCCAGACCCCGGCCAAGGCAATCGAACGCCTGCGGATTGAAGCGGCGCGCCTGATGCTCGAATCCGGTGACCATCCCATCGACATCATCGCCCGTGACACCGGCTTCGGTGACCCGGAGCGCATGCGCCGTGCCTTCCTGCGTGCCTTCGGCCAACCGCCGCAGATGATGCGCCGGGCGTTGCAACTGCAGGCCTGAGAATGAAGCCCGGTTACGCGCCATTCGGTTGAGGGTTCTGGGGATCAAAAGCGGCTGTTGAGCCCATCAGTCGC
Organism: Pseudomonas sp. P7548; assembly: GCF_013386585.1. Taxonomy (GTDB): domain Bacteria; phylum Pseudomonadota; class Gammaproteobacteria; order Pseudomonadales; family Pseudomonadaceae; genus Aquipseudomonas. Next base: position 33,611 of record NZ_JACARO010000090.1, read on the forward strand.
GAAATGATGCCTTGGGCGGCAGGCTCGGTTGGCGCGCTGTCGAACTGGCGTGCACTCATTCCCCACCCCGGCGCAAACCCAGGAAAGAACACCAACCCTTCAGCCTCCAGGCGAAACGCCATGGCCAGGCGGGTGTCATCGTCCACATCACCCTGGCCTTCGAACTGTTGAACGGCACTCACCGGCACGTCGGCCTGGCGGGCCAGGTCTTCACGGCTCCAACCCAGCATCGCGCGGGCCTGCACACTGTGCTTGGCGGTGAATTGGTGCAGGACAATCTGTTGTTCTACGAAAGAGCTCATTGCCAGAGAGGACATGGGGATTCTCCAGGAGTGGACGGGGAGGACAGACTATACTGTGTTTTTGTACAGTTGTTTTGACCGCTCATCAACTGGATTCTTAAAACCCCACTATTCCAGCCCTGGCGCCTCCCGGATGATCAGATGATCCAGGTTCTCGATATTGGCGCTGAACACACCAAACGTCTGCTCGGGGTTTTTCTTGCTGGGCACTTGCTTGAGCTCAGGTGTCACGCCGTAGAAAAAGCAGTAAAGGGCGCGCTCGCTGTCCACTGCTGCCTTGATCTGTTCCAGGAAGGCCGTGCGCTTGCGGTAGTTCTCGATGAGTTTTTTGCTCAGGTAGACATTCACCGAATAGGGCTTCTTGTCGAGCCATACCTTTTTTTCGAAGTCGATGCGAAAGCTGCTGGTGTAGTCCTTGATCGCCTTGATCTTGCCCCAGTAGATCAGCCCCTTGTTGTCTTGCAGGTATTCGATCTTCTTGAAAAACGTCCAGTAGGTGGCGGTGTGGTCGCCGATCTTCAACGGCATGGACTTGAGCTTGTCCTTGTCGTCGATGTTCGACACGTAGCATTCCACCGGGTGGGCGAACACGCTGGTCCTGTCAGGCGTATCACTGGCGTTGTGAGAGGTGGCGACGCGGTTTGAGGGGGCTTTCGTCGGCTCCTGTGGGGCGCTGCCCTCGGTGCCGGTCAGCGGTGCCTTGCGTTCGTACTGACGCCGGGTGAGCACGAATTCCGACGGGAAATTGTCCTCGCGTTCGTCATCCCCTTCACCCGTCGCCGTCTTGTGGCTGCTGGCGTAGCGGCAACCGTCGATATGCCGGGTATTGACCTTGTTCTTGAAGTGGGGTGTGCGCTGGTAATTGACGTTCTTGGCGTTGAATGTGCTCAAGGCATTGCCGGTGTCGAACGCCGCGCGGCATTCGTCGTTGGGGCACAGGAAGCGGTCCTTGTCGGAATCGAAAGCGGCGGTTTCGTCGAAATTCAGGTCTCGTACGTCATAGATCGACAGCTTGTCGTCGAGAGTCAGGCTGTAGGCCGTGTCGAATTTCATGGGGCTCGGGTCCGGGAGATGAATAGCCGGATACTACGCAAATTTTCGCGACCCTGGAGATCAAAAATGTGGGAGCGGGCTTGCTCGCGAAAGCGGAGTGTCAGGCGAAAAGTTGTGTACTGATGCGCCGCTTTCGCGAGCAAGCCCGCTCCCACATTAGACTTGAGGTGTGGCTGCTACACGCCGCCCGCTCAAGAAACACAACGTTCCACCCACTGCTGTGAGCCCGCTTAGCGCATAGAACATCGCCGTCGGCGCCGCATGGATCAACAGATACCCGCAAATCACCGGGCTCAGCGCCCCGCCAAACGCCGCCAGGTTCTGCGCGCCGTAATAACTGCCGCGCAGCGACTCGGGGGCGAGGGTGTCGATGAACAGGAATTCCGAAGGGAAGATGATCATCTCGCCCAGGGTGAACACGAACATCGCCACACACCACGACAGCAGGCTGTCGGCCTGGCTGAAGCCGATCAGCCCGGCGATGAACAGCGCCGTGCCCAGCAGGATCCAGTAACGCAACTGCTCACGCTTGAGAAAGCGGCCGATCTGGTATTGCAGCAGCATCACCGTGATGGCGTTGCAGGCGAGGATGGCGGACAAGATTTTCAGTGCATCGTCCGGGTTGTGAATCACCAGCAGGAACTGCGACAGGTACAGGGTGTAGCGGCCGTACACGATGGTGCTCAACAGGCTGCCACTGGTGAACAGGACCAGGCTGCGGTCGTTGCGCAGGGTTTTGAGGGTGGTCAGAAAACTCAAGGGTTTGGTGCTTTCATCACGCTGAGTCGGCGGAATGCCGATCATCAGGAACACGCTGACAAACGCGATGGCGCTGGACAGCATGAACGGCAGCAGCGGCATCTGCCCGGCAATCACCACGCCGACCATGGGGCCGGTGGCGTAACCGATGTTGGTGAGGGTGTAGCGCAGGGAAAACACCTTGGCGCGTTGGTCGACCGGCAGGTTCTCGCTGATGATCGCCTTGGAACCGATCAGGAACAGGGCAGACGCCGACTCGGTGATGACGAGGGTCAAGGTGGTGAGGTAGAGGTTGCTGGCAAAGGTCAGTAACAGAAAACCGATGGAGCTGGACAGCATCGCCAGGATCAGCAGCTTGCGCTTTTCCATGCGGTCGATGACGTAACCGCCATACAGGCCCATCAAGGTGGCGGTGAATACCGCGATGCCCATCAGCAAACCGATGTCTTGCTGGTTGAGGCCCAGGCGGTTGCTCAGCAGCAGGGTCATCAGCGGGCTGGTCATGGCCCGGCTGATCACGATGGTCAGCGAGCAGATCATCAGGCGGCGGATTACCAGGGAGTAGGTGGCCACGGTGGAGGCGAGCGTCCTTGTTATTTCTCAATACAACCCAAATCAGGAGTGAACACAGATCAACTGTGGGAGCTGGCTTGCCTGCGATAGCGGTGGATCAGGCAATGAATATGCAAGCTGACCTGCCGCCATCGCAGGCAAGCCCGCTCCCACATTTAGATCAGGTTATTGGCCGGAATTGATGGTGATTTTTTCTACCGCACCTTGCTCCAGATCCCACTTCTTCAGGATCTTGCCGTAGGTGCCGTCATCGATCATGCCCTGCAACGCCTCGCTGATCGCCGTGACCAGCTCAGTGTTGCTCTTCTCGATCCCAAGCCCAGTGAACTGCTTGGAAAGCGCCAGGCCCACCGGCTTGTATTTACCCTTGTCCAACGACATCAGGTACGGAATGGTTTCGCTGCCCTGCATCGCCGCGTCAAGGCGGTTCTGCTGCAACTGTGCCCGTGCGTCCGCCGAGCCTTCGGTGCCGATCACCACGATTGCCGGCTTACCGGCGGCTTCGCAGTTTTCCTTGCTCCACGCGGCAATTTCCGACGGCCAGGTGGTGCGACGGCTGGTGCCGACTTTTTTACCGCACAGGTCAGTCAATTCCTTGAGGTCTTCACGCTTGGCCAGGGTGTAGAGCTGCGGGCCGCTGGTGAAATAGTCGATGAAGGTCACCGCCTTTTGGCGCTCGGCGGTGTCGCTCATGCCCGACAACACGATGTCCACGCGCTTGGTGGTCAGGCCGCTGAGCATCTGCTCGAAGCCGGTTTCCTGCCACTTGATCTTCACGCCCAGGCGCTCGGCCAGGGCGTTGCCCAGGTCGAAGTCCAGGCCGGTGAGTTGGTTGGTGGCGGTGTCCTTGAAATCCATCGGCGGGTAGTTCGGCACGATGGCCGCGCTGATCTCACCCTTGTCCTTGATTGCCGCCGGCAATGCCGCGAAAACAGCGGAGGAGGCCATCAGGCCTGCGAGCAACGTTGGGATAAACAATTTTTTCATGGGGGCGTTCTCGTTTGTTTTTTAGTTAAGTGCGAACGGCAGAAATAAAGCTTTGGGTACGCGGGTTTTGTGGGCTTATTAGAATTTCTTCGGGGCTGCCGGCTTCCACAATCTGGCCGGCATCCATGAACACCATGCGGTTGGACACTTCGCGGGCAAAGCCCAATTCATGGGTGACCACAATCATGGTCATGCCCGTGGTAGCCAAATCACGCATCACCGACAGCACTTCGCCCACAAGCTCCGGGTCGAGGGCTGACGTGGGTTCGTCAAACAGCATCAACTTGGGGCGCATCGCCAATGCACGGGCAATCGCTACACGTTGTTGCTGGCCGCCCGACAGCTCGACCGGGTAGGCGTTGCGCTTGTCCGCCAGGCCGACCCGGGCCAGCAATTCCAGCGCATCTTCGGTGGCTTCCTTGGGCGAGCGCTTGAGCACTTGGCACGGACCTTCGATGATGTTTTGCAGGACGGTCATGTGCGGGAACAAATTGAAGCGCTGGAACACCATGCCGGTGGCCAGGCGCTGACGGGCAATCTGCGATTCGTTCATCTCATGCAGCTTGTTGCCGACGACGCGGTAACCCACCAGTTCGCCGTCGACCCATAGGCCGCCCTTGTCGATCTTTTCCAACTGGTTGACGCAGCGCAGCAGGGTGCTTTTACCGGAACCTGACGGGCCGATGATGCACATCACTTCGCCTTGCTCGACCTCAATATTGATGTCGCGCAGCGCGTGATACTGGTCGTAATACTTGTTCAGGTTGACGGCCTTGACGATGCTTCTCATGGGGCAAATCTCCTCAACCCAGGCTTACGAACGCTTGCCGGCGCCGCGGGCAAAACGACGCTCGAGGCGGCTTTGACCAAATGAAAGAACAGTCACCACCGCCAGGTACCAGATGCCGGCCACGATCAGCAGCTCCATGACCCGTGCGTTGGCGTAGTAGATGTTTTGTGCGTTGTGCAGCAGCTCCGAGTACTGGATCACGCTGGCCAGGCTGGTCATTTTCACCATGCTGATGAACTCGTTGCCTACAGGCGGAATGATCACGCGCATCGCCTGGGGCAGAATCACCCGACGCAGCGCCTGCAGGCTCGGCATGCCGATGGACTTGGCGGCTTCGTATTGGCCGGTGTCCACCGACAGCAAACCGGCGCGCACCACCTCGGCGGTGTAGGCGCCCTGGTTGATGCTCAGGCCGAGCAGGGCGGCCACGAACGGCGTCATCAGGTCGACGGTGTCGATGCTGAACAGGCCGGGAATTGCGATCACCGGGAAGATCAACGCCAGGTTGAACCACAGCAGCAGTTGCAGGATCAGCGGCGTGCCGCGAAACAGCCAGGTGTAGGTGATGGCCACATAGCGCAGGATCGGGTTGGCCGACATGCGCATGATCGCTGTGATCACCCCGATCACCACGCCCAGCGCCATGGCCAGGATCGACATGACGATGGTGTTCACCAGGCCCCACAGGATGGCCTCAGACGTGAGGAACTGCCCGATGTAGGACCATTCGATCTGGCCGTTGGCGAATGCGCGCAACAGCGCGGCCAATACGATCACGATCAACGTGGCGAAAAACATCCGCCCGTAATAGCGACGCGGCACGTGCTCGTACTGCGTGATATCGAACTGGTTCTCGGACAACTTGCGCTCGGCTTCCAAGCGCTCTGCCGGGGTTTGGTTCATGGTGATTCTCCAAAAAGCGATTACCGCTGTACTCGGTGTAACGGTTGAAACCCGATCCAATGTGGGAGCTGGCTTGCCTGCGAAAGCGCCCGACCAGCCACCTCAGCATCTACAGGCTTAAATGCGAAATCCCTGATAACTCTCTGTCCATTTCTGCTGTTCGGCCAATGCCATTTTCAACCGCTCAATCTGCTCCCGAACCCGCTCCGGCGCCGTCCCACCCCACCCACTGCGCGCCGCAATCGCCGCTTCCAGGGTCAGGCAATCCCGCACCTCGGGCGTCAGCCGCGCATCCACCTCCGCCAGCATCGCCGGCGAGGCTTCCCACAATTCAATTTCATGCTTCTCACAGGCCTGCACCAAGGCGCCGGTAATCTCATGCGCCTCCTTGAACGGCACACCACGGGTCGCCAACCAGTCCGCCACCTCAGTCGCCAAGGTAAAGCCCATCGGCGCCTGACGACGCAACTCTTCCACCTGCACCTTCATGGTCGCCACCATCCCGGCCATCGCCGGCAGTACCAGCAGCAGGGTGTCCACACTGTCGAGCACGCTGTGCTTGTCTTCACTCAAATCGCGGTTGTAGGAGAGTGGCAACGACTTGAGCGTCGACATCAACCCGGTCAGGTTGCCAATCAACCGCCCAGCCTTGCCCCGCGCCAGTTCGGCAATGTCCGGATTCTTTTTCTGCGGCATGATCGAGCTGCCCGTAGCGTAGGCATCGTCCAACACCACCCAACGAAACTGGCGCGACGACCACAGGCAAAACTCTTCAGACAAGCGTGAAATATTCACCCCGAGCATGCCCGCCACAAACAAAAACTCCGCCACATGGTCACGGCTAGCGACTGCGTCGATAGAGTTTTCGCACGGGCCGGTGTAGCCCATTTCCTTAGCCGAGTGTTCCGGCTGGCGCGCGATCGCCGACCCAGCCATCGCCGCCGCACCCAACGGTGACAACGCCGTACGCGCATCCCAATCCACCAGGCGCTGCACATCTCGCAACATCGACTGGGCATGGGCCAGCAAGTGGTGGGCGAACACAATCGGCTGCGCCTGCTGCAGGTGAGTGAAGCCCGGGCAGATGCTCTCGATATGCTGCTCAGCTTGCTCCACCAACGCCTGCTGCAAACCCAACACCTCGGTGGTGATGGTGCGCGCATGGTCACGCAGGAAAAGGCGCAGATCATTGGCGGTCTGGTCGTTGCGCGAACGCCCGGCACGCAGCTTGCCGCCCAGGGCGCCAAGGCGTTCGGTCAATACGCGTTCGATGAAGGTGTGCACGTCCTCGTCATCCAGCGTCGGATGCAGGTTGCCTGCGGCGAAGTCGTTGCCGATACCGTCCAAGGCCTCCAGTGTGCGCAGGGTCTCCGACTCATCCAGCAAACCGGCGCGCTGCAGCTCACGGGCATGGGCGCGGGAGCCGGCCAGGTCGTAGGGCGTCAGGCGGAAATAGCGCTCAGGGCAACGCGACAGCGCGGCCAGTGCAGCAGACGGGCCGGTCTTGAAACGAGCGCCCCAAAGGCGGTCGGTGGGCTGGGACATGGGTGTTCCTCACGCTTGTTTTTAGAAGAGTCGGAGGCAGTCAAAACGTAAAAAGTCCTGATCGTAGTGTCAGGTTTTGCCGGGCGTTAAATCAGCCTCTGTGTGCTGTTCAACCCGCTATATTCAAGGTTGCCAAGGGCCGATGTTTACGGCCATTATCGCCGCCTGGCTATGTTCAAGGATTGGGTTAAAGCCTGTTGAATATGGCACTTGAGGTCAACGCGTATTATGGAAACCCCACTTTCCACTTCTGGAAACATACCGCCCAAACCCGGCACACGCCCGCCCCTGCAACTGAGCGGGCTGGACTTCAAATTGCTGCGCGTGTTCATGGCCGTGGTCGAAGCCGGCGGCTTCAGCGCCGCGCAAAACGAGCTGAACGTGGGCCTGGCGGCCATCAGCAAACAGATCTCCGACCTGGAAATCCGCATCGGCATGCGCCTGTGCACACGGGGCCGGGAAGGTTTTGGGCTGACCGAAGAAGGCAAGCTGGTGTATCAGGCGTCCATCGAGTTGTTCACCTCGGTAGACAGTTTTCGCGACAAGCTTAGTTCGGCGCAAAACGAGCTTATTGGCGACCTTAGTGTGGGCGTTATTGATAACACCGTGTCCGACATTAACTCCCCGCTCATTGCGGCGCTGGGGAAATTACATAGCGAATCGCCGAAAATTAGATTGCGCCTACATGCCTCTCAGTTAGACGAAGTTGAGCGTGGCGTAGTGGAAGGGCGCTTGATTGTCGGCATCGTGCCCGTGTACCAGCGTCGTGAAGAATTCGACTATTTTCCGCTGTACGAGGAAAAAGCCCACGCCTACTGCGCCGTAGGCCATCCGCTGTTCAATGCCAGTGAAATCACACCGGACGTGCTGCGCCACTACGAAGTGGTCAACCATCGTTACGCGATCCATCGCGACAAGGCCAACTTTGTCACTTACGACAGCCAGTCCGCCTCGGCGTCGCAAGTGGAAGCCGTCGCCATCCTGGTCCTCACCGGCCGCTTCCTCGGTTTCCTGCCCGAGCACTACGCAACCCCGTTGGTCAGGGAAGGGCGCCTACGCGTACTGTGCCCGGAGCAAGTGCATTTGAGCACAGTCTTCAACCTGATCCTGCGCCACAACGCCCCGCGCAGCCCGATGGTAAAAGCCTTCGCCTCAGCGCTGGGGGTTGACCTCAAGGCCGCCACATAAACACCGCCGAACACCGGTCAACAGGCTGACAAAGCCCAAATGTGGGAGTTGTCGAGCCCCAGCGAGGCTGCGAAGGGATCGCCTCGGTCCACCTGCTGAAACCATGCCTCTGCATCAACCCCGACACCGATCAAAAGGTGGGAGCTCTCGAGCCCCAGCGAGGCTGCGATGGGATCGCCTCGGTCCACCTGCCAACCCCACCCACCCGCATCACCCCTGCAACCGGGCCCGTTTCTTCTTCGAATGAAAATGCCGAAAGTGCGCATCCTGCGCCGCCGCCAGCAACTCCCGATCCCCACGCGTATCGCCCCAGGCCCTCAGTCGATACTCGCCCAAATCCCCATACACCGCCTCAAGCCGCAGCACCTTGTTCTCACACCGGCAATTATTCCCGGTGAGCTTGCCGGTCAACACCCCGTCTACCACCTCAAGCTCAGTGCCAATCAACTTGATCCCCAGCCGATCCGCAAACGGCTGCAACACCAACGCCGGCGAGGCCGAACACAGCGTCACCACCGCCCCGGACTTCACCTCATCGGCCACCGACTGCAAGCCCGTCGGCCGCATCAACCGCGGCCACGTCTTCTGGCAGTACGCCTGCGCCTTCTGCTGAACCCACGCCTTCTCCACCCCCGTCATGAAGGTGCGGATCAACTGCGCCTTCAACTCATCCCGGCTGATCTGCCGCACCAAAAAACGCAGCCCCGGCACCGCCAGCTTGAGCATCCGGCCATAGAACTCACCGGGGCCGAAGGCGAATTTGAGGAAGGGCACAAAACTGTCGTGGTGGGTCAGGGTGCCGTCGAAGTCAAAGACGGAGAGTACTTTGGCGTCAGCGGGGCCGGCTTCGAGCATGTCTGGGTTCACGGGTTGGCCTCGGTCCTATCTAATCAATGGGGTGATGCATCAGCTGTGACAGCAAGAGTTTACTCGCGTATCAATCTTCCGATTTTCGAGTAAAGCCCAGCGGTGAACGCCTCCCGATCGCTCGACCGGTGACAACGCTGATGGCAATTGGGGCACAAGGCTACAGCATTGGTGATGCGATCCGAACCCTTCTGGGCGAGGTGCTTGACGTGATGTACTTCAAGAAATGGCTGGCCATCGACCTCAAACGGCGCGTTGGTGTTGCAGCCTTCGCAAATGCCCTTGGCTTCTTTTAGCACCCAGGCGCGCACCTTCGGGTCGCGAACGAAGGAGGTGGTCACGGTGGCGACCTTCTGCGGCTGCACGATGCCGTCAGGTACTTTATGGAAGGTTTGCTTCTGTAGCTTGGACGCGCGGCGGATGAGCGTTTGCTCATCGGCGGTTTGGGCGGTGTCATCCGATTCAAAAATACCCTGGGCATTGAGCGCCTGTCGGATGCGCAGCTCAACGCCTGTGCCCACGTTCTTCGCAGGCTTGTAGCCTACGATGCGCTCCAACCCCATCCGGTCGAGCACGGTGGAAATATTTTGCATGCGAAACTCAATAGAACCTTTCGCCCGACCCGCCACAGGACCTTCGCGTAGCAGTCGGTTTTCATGGGCTTTATTGAAAGGCTGGTTGTTCTGCTCCCACGCCAGCATCTTCAAGTAGGCCGCTACCGCCGCTGCTAGCTCAGCGTCGCTCCAATCCGTTTTGTCTTTCGTAATATCCATACAGCCGCCGAGGGTAGAAAACCCTCGGACGATACTGAGTGGCCATTATGGCGTCTACGAAATTTCCTACTGCGAATGAGTGGCTGTCCTACATCTTCAATTTTTACCATAAAAAAACCCCGGGAGTATTCCCAGGGCTTTTTAGTGTTTCAGAGCATGGAGGTATTAGTCCCAGCTCAACGCCCCGCCAGTCTGGTACTCGATCACGCGGGTCTCGAAGAAGTTCTTCTCTTTCTTCAAGTCCATGATCTCGCTCATCCAAGGGAACGGGTTGGTCGTCCCTGGGTACTCTTCCTTCAAGCCAATCTGCGACAAACGACGGTTGGCGATGAACTTGAGGTAATCCTCCATCATCGCCGCGTTCATGCCCAGCACCCCACGAGGCATGGTGTCACGCGCATATTCAATCTCCAGCTGAGTCCCCTGCAGGATCATCTGGGTCGCTTCTTCCTTCATCTCGGCATCCCACAGGTGTGGGTTTTCGATTTTGATCTGGTTGATCACATCGATACCGAAGTTCAGGTGCATCGACTCATCGCGCAGGATGTACTGGAACTGTTCCGCCACGCCGGTCATTTTGTTGCGGCGGCCCATGGAGAGGATCTGGGTGAAGCCGCAGTAGAAGAAGATGCCTTCCAGGACGCAGTAGTAGGCGACGAGGTTGCGCAGCAGTTCTTTGTCGGTGTCGACGGTGCCGGTTTCGAACTTCGGATCGGAGATCGAGCGGGTGTACTTCAGGCCCCAGGCTGCCTTTTTGGCGACCGATGGAATCTCGTGGTACATGTTGAAGATCTCGCCTTCATCCATGGCCAGGGATTCGATGCAGTACTGGTAGGCGTGGGTGTGGATCGCTTCTTCGAAGGCCTGGCGCAGGATGTACTGGCGGCACTCCGGGTTGGTGATCAGGCGGTACACGGCCAGCACCAGGTTGTTGGCAACCAGGGAGTCGGCGGTGGAGAAGAAGCCGAGGTTGCGCATGACGATGCGACGTTCGTCGTCGGTCAGGCCTTCGGGGTTTTTCCACAGGGCGATGTCGGCGGTCATGTTGACCTCTTGCGGCATCCAGTGGTTGGCGCAGCCGTCGAGGTACTTTTGCCAGGCCCAGTCGTACTTGAAGGGTACGAGTTGGTTGAGGTCGGCGCGGCAGTTGATCATGCGCTTTTCGTCGACGGCGACGCGGGCGGAGGCGCCTTCGAGTTCGGCGAGGCCTTCGGCGACATCGAGGCTGTCGAGGGCGGCCTTGGCGCGCTTGATGGCGGCGGAGTCACTGGCGGTGACGGCGCGGGCTTCGATGGCGGCGGCGGCGCCGGCACCGTCGAGGCGGTCCATGTTGGCTTCGGTGGCGTGGCCGGCGTTGGCGCCTTTGGTGGCTACTTCGCCTTCTTCTTCTTTGTCGAATTCGTCCCAGCTCAGCATGACGTGTCGTCTCCTGCGTGAGGGCTCAAAGGTGCCCGTGTGAAACCGGATGGTTGGGTGTTCACACGGCCCTGAGGCCGCGGTGGATCTTAAGGAATCGTTTGTTGCAACAGCTCGCGCAGGCAAATAAACGGAATTGGGTTACGGGTTCTGCGTGAGGCTTGAGGTGCGGAGCGCTAGGTGCATGCTCCTGCGGAGGCCTCAGGTCTGGCTCTTCATCCCAGTGTAAAGGGATATTGCAGGCCCGATTTACCCGCGCATTATAGGGAAAAAATCGGGTTTGTGTTGCGGCGGATGGTCTCGGATCACAGACAAAAAGCCTGCTATTTGAGCCAGAGTGAGGGTTTACAGGGGTTTGGTGGGGTGACAGGCGGTGGAGGTATTTTGTTGAGGCTGGAGGAGGGGGTGTAGCTGATTGTATCGGTGTGGCGGCTACCGCCATCGCAGGCAAGCCAGCTCCCACATTGGGATAGGGGAATTCAGGGGAAGGTTCTTGGCCGCAAGAACGATTTCTTGCGGCGGCCAAGATCCGGGTTTACAGCAAACTTGAGAAGTTGTTATCCGTTAGAGCAACCATTGCCCATGACTTGGTATTTAAGAATATGTCGTTGGCCTTGCGAGTCTTCATATTCCATTTGTACCGGTACAACTTCGCAGACTTCTGGAACAGTGCTCATGGACACTACTTTGGCAACGTCCAGGTGGGTGCTGTAAGTGTAGTCTTCAACAATCGGGGTATTGCGGCCAGCTACGTCAGTCGCGGCCTCGTCGGCCAGGGCGGCGGTGGCGCACAAGCTGCTGAGGGCCATAACTACTAAAGCTTTCATTTCTCTATTTACCTTATTGAGGTCGAAGTGGGTCACGGGGCCCTTGTGAGGCCACGTGTGTAACTTGGGATTGGAAAGTTTGGATTAACGATGCCTTCGTGGGGGCTGTTGCGTTGTTAATCACAGTGTCGCGTTGACGGAATGAATTTTAGGCTCCCGGGTTATATTCATATACCCGTGCTTTTGATAAACACTATTGGCGGTTTTTGTAACAATCCCGTGGTAAAGCTTTTTTCATCAAGGCGCAAAGCGCCACGGGCTGCGGGCCAGAGCCGTGAACGCACATAGCAGGGCAAAATGTAGGGGCTTGTTACTACCATCGTCGAATGGTTCTATGGGGCAGCCCCGGCTACAACGGGGCATACAAAAACAACTATTGTCACCGAGGTAAGAAAGATGAGTGCGGCTTCCCTGTACCCCGTTCGCCCCGAAGTAGCAGCCAACACGCTGACCGACGAGGCGACCTACAAGGCCATGTACCAGCAGTCGGTGGTCAACCCCGACGGTTTCTGGCGCGAGCAAGCCAAGCGCCTTGACTGGGTCAAGCCTTTCACCGCGGTGAAGCAGACCTCTTTCGACGATCACCATGTCGATATCAAATGGTTTGCCGATGGCACCCTGAACGTTTCCTACAACTGCCTGGACCGTCACCTCGCCGAGCGCGGCGATCAGGCAGCCATCATTTGGGAGGGCGACGACCCTTCCGAAAGCCGCACCATCACCTACCGCGAATTGCATGAAGAAGTCTGCAAGTTCGCCAACGCCCTGCGCGGCCAGGATGTGCACCGCGGCGACGTGGTGACTATCTATATGCCGATGATCCCCGAAGCCGTGGTCGCCATGCTGGCGTGTACCCGCATCGGTGCGATCCACTCCGTGGTGTTTGGTGGCTTCTCGCCGGAAGCCCTGGCTGGTCGCATCATCGACTGTCGGTCGAAGGTGGTGATCACGGCCGACGAAGGCATTCGCGCCGGTAAGAAGATTCCGCTGAAGGCCAACGTCGACGACGCCCTGACCAACCCGGAAACCAACAGCATCCAGAAAGTCATCGTGTGCAAGCGCACCAATGGCAACATCAAGTGGAACCAGCACCGCGACATCTGGTACGAAGACCTGATGAAAGTGGCGGGCACCGTGTGCGCGCCTAAAGAGATGGGCGCCGAAGAAGCGCTGTTCATCCTGTACACCTCCGGCTCCACGGGCAAGCCGAAGGGCGTGCAGCACACCACCGGCGGCTACCTGCTCTACGCAGCCCTGACCCATGAGCGCGTGTTCGACTACCGCCCGGGCGAAATCTACTGGTGCACCGCCGACGTCGGCTGGGTCACCGGCCACACCTATATCGTCTACGGCCCGCTGGCCAACGGCGCGACCACCTTGCTGTTCGAAGGCGTGCCGAACTACCCGGACATCACTCGGGTGGCGAAGATCGTCGACAAGCACAAGGTCAACATCCTCTACACCGCGCCGACCGCCATCCGCGCGATGATGGCTTCCGGCACCGCTGCCGTGGAAGGCGCCGATGGCAGCAGCCTGCGCCTGCTGGGGTCGGTGGGTGAGCCGATCAACCCGGAAGCCTGGGACTGGTACTACAAGAATGTCGGCCAATCCCGTTGCCCGATCGTCGATACCTGGTGGCAGACCGAAACCGGCGGCAACATGATGAGCCCGCTGCCAGGCGCCCATGCGCTCAAGCCGGGGTCGGCGGCACGGCCGTTCTTCGGCGTGGTGCCGGCGCTGGTGGATAACCTGGGCAACCTGATCGAAGGGGCGGCCGAGGGTAACCTGGTGATCCTCGATTCATGGCCGGGCCAGGCGCGTACGCTGTACGGCGACCATGACCGCTTTGTTGATACTTACTTCAAGACCTTCCGTGGCATGTACTTCACCGGTGACGGTGCGCGTCGTGACGAGGACGGTTACTACTGGATCACCGGGCGTGTGGACGACGTGTTGAACGTGTCCGGCCACCGCATGGGCACCGCCGAGATTGAAAGCGCCATGGTCGCCCACCCGAAAGTCGCCGAGGCGGCGGTGGTCGGTGTGCCCCATGACATCAAAGGGCAGGGCATCTATGTGTATGTCACCCTCAAGAACGGTGAAGAGCCGAACGAAGCGCTGCGCCTGGAGCTGAAAAACTGGGTGCGCAAGGAGATCGGGCCGATTGCCTCGCCGGATGTGATCCAGTGGGCACCGGGCTTGCCGAAGACGCGTTCGGGGAAAATCATGCGCCGTATCTTGCGCAAGATCGCCACGGCGGAATATGACGGGTTGGGCGATATCTCCACCCTGGCCGATCCAGGCGTGGTGGCGCATTTGATTGAAACGCACAAGACCATGAACGTCGCGTAAAGCGAGGCTGGTCAGATAAAGCCCCATTCGGTGTAGGCCGGATGGGGCTTTTTTGTGAGGCGCAGTTCAATACCACTGAAGAAACCGGTTCACTGTGGGAGCTGGCTTGCCTGCGATGAGGGTGTATCAGGCATAGGTGGGCTAACTGACAGATTGCCATCGCAGGCAAGCCAGCTCCCACAGTTGGCGTGCATCTCAAATCAAGGTCGGTGGGCTGTCTGACGGCCTTACTCAACGCAGAGGCCAATAAATATCGGTTTCTCTTGTGGGAAGTTTCTGAATGTTACCGCGCCCCCTGAATGTGTAACCCCACGCCCAAACATGAGGCAATGTGCTACGCCAGTGCCCCGAAAACCCCCGTTCCAGACACCCCCAGAAATAAGATTAAACGCCAGACTTGCCGTGCTAGAAGGGTTTGCGAATAATAGGCCCGCAATTTGCAGCATCAACAGGTTTAATATCTTTTGTCTCTGCATAAAATCCAGGGACTGTCAATGTGCTGGAACCGCTTTCTCAGTGCTTCTGTAAATTGTTGTCGCATTGAGGAAATATCGGCTTCCGGCCTGTCGTTAGAATGCCGATCACTCGCTCGTCGTCGCAGGCGTATAGCCCGCGTAGGACGCAGCACCGCTATTCGGTTTCACTTAAGTCGCATCGTGGGCCCCGGCTCATACTGCTTTTTGCCCTATACCGATGGAGTCCCAAGATGAAGAAACTCGTGCTGTTGGGCGCCCTGGCGCTGTCCGTGCTGTCCATGCAGGCTTTCGCTGATGAGAAGCCCCTGAAGATTGGTATCGAAGCGGCTTACCCTCCGTTTGCCTCGAAGGCGCCGGATGGCAGCATCGTGGGTTTTGACTACGACATCGGCAACGCCCTGTGCGCAGAGATGAAGGTCAAGTGTGTATGGGTCGAGCAAGAGTTCGACGGCCTGATCCCGGCGCTGAAAGTGCGCAAGATCGACGCGATCCTGTCGTCCATGTCCATCACTGAAGACCGCAAGAAGTCCGTGGACTTCACCACCCGCTACTACCTGACACCGGCGCGCCTGGTCATGAAGGAAGGCACCACCGTCAGCGACAGCCTGGACGAACTCAAAGGCAAGAAAATCGGCGTGCAGCGCGGTTCGATCCACGATCGTTTCGCCAAGGAAGTCCTGGCTCCGAAAGGCGCCACCGTCGTGCCTTACAGCTCGCAGAACGAAATCTACCTGGACGTGGAAGCTGGTCGCCTTGACGGCACCGTGGCCGACGCCACCCTGCTGCAAGATGGCTTCCTGAAAACCCCGGCCGGTAAAGGCTACGCGTTCGTGGGCCCACAGTTCACCGACGTCAAATACTTCGGCGACGGCGTAGGCATCGCGGTGCGAAAAGGCGACAAGGCCGAGCTGGACAAGATCAACGCAGCCATCGCGGCGATCCGTGCCAACGGCGAATACAAGAAAATCCAGGACAAGTACTTCGACTTCGATATTTACGGCGCTGACCCTAAGTAACTCTTCGCAGCTGTCTGTCCGCAATGGCGCAAGCAACAGAATTCCTGAGGTTTGCGCCATTTTTTCATCCCCCTTTTCGAGGACCTGAATCATGTTGAAAGGCTACGGGGCCGTCATCCTCGATGGCGCATGGTTGACGCTTCAGCTCGCCTTGTCGTCCATGGCCTTGGCCATTGTTCTGGGTCTGATCGGGGTCGCGTTACGCCTGTCGCCGGTGCGCTGGTTGGCCTGGCTGGGTGACCTGTACTCCACCGTGATCCGTGGGATCCCGGACCTGGTGCTGATCCTGCTGATTTTCTACGGCGGTCAGGACCTGCTCAACCGCGTCGCGCCGATGCTCGGCTACGACGACTATATCGACTTGAACCCCTTGGCCGCCGGTATCGGCACCCTGGGTTTCATCTTTGGCGCCTACCTCTCGGAAACCTTCCGTGGCGCCTTCATGGCCATTCCCAAGGGCCAGGCCGAAGCCGGCATGGCGTATGGCATGAGCCCGTTCCAAGTGTTCTTCCGGGTGATGGTGCCGCAGATGATTCGTCTGGCGATCCCCGGGTTTACCAACAACTGGCTGGTACTGACCAAGGCCACCGCGCTGATCTCGGTGGTGGGCCTGCAAGACATGATGTTCAAGGCCAAGCAGGCGGCAGACGCCACCCGCGAGCCTTTTACCTTCTTCCTCGCAGTGGCGGCGATGTACCTGGTGATCACCAGCGTCTCGTTGCTGGCCTTGCGTCATCTTGAGAAGCGCTACTCGGTAGGCGTAAGGGCGGCTGATCTATGATCTTCGACTACAACGTCATTTGGGACGCCATGCCGCTGTACCTCGGCGGCTTGTTGACCACCCTGAAACTGCTCGCCATCTCGCTGTTCTTCGGCCTGCTCGCCGCCTTGCCCCTGGGCTTGATGCGTGTGTCCAAGCAGCCGGTGGTCAACGGTGCAGCCTGGTTGTTCACCTACGTGATCCGCGGCACGCCGATGCTGGTGCAGCTGTTCCTGATCTACTACGGCCTGGCCCAGTTTGACGCGGTGCGCGAAAGCTTCCTCTGGCCGCTGCTGTCCAGCGCCACGTTCTGTGCGTGCCTGGCGTTTGCGATCAACACCAGCGCCTACACCGCCGAGATCATCGCCGGCAGCCTCAAGGCCACGCCCAATGGCGAGATCGAAGCCGCCAAGGCCATGGGCATGTCGCGCTACAAGCTGTACCGCCGCATCCTGCTGCCGTCGGCCCTGCGCCGCGCACTGCCGCAGTACAGCAACGAAGTGATCATGATGCTGCAGACCACCAGCCTGGCCTCCATCGTCACCCTGATCGACATCACCGGTGCCGCGCGCACGGTGAACGCCCAGTTCTACCTGCCGTTCGAAGCCTACATCACCGCCGGCGTGTTCTACCTGTGCCTGACCTTCATCCTGGTGCGCTTGTTCAAGATGGCCGAAGGCCGCTGGCTGAGCTACCTGGCCCCACGGAAGCACTGATATGGAACGTATCGATCATCGGTTGCCCTGGGGTCACCTGGGTTGCGAGCGTCAGCTGAGCGTGTTCCGTTTCGGCAGTGGCGAGCGCAAGGCCTATATCCAGGCCAGCTTGCACGCCGATGAATTGCCCGGTATGCGCGCCGCGTGGGAGCTGAAAAAACGCCTCACCGAGCTGGAACAGCAAGGCGCCCTCAATGGCGTGATCGAGCTGGTACCGGTGGCCAACCCGATGGGCCTGGGGCAGTTGCTGCAAGGCAGCCACCAAGGGCGTTTCGAGATCGGTAGCGGCAAGAATTTCAACCGTGATTTCGTCGAGTTGAGCGAACCGGTGGCCGAGTTGCTCAAGGGCAAGCTGGGGGATGATCCTCACGCCAACGTGCGCATGATCCGCCAAGCGATGAGCGATGTGCTCAACGCCTTACCGGCGCCGAGCAGTCAGCTGCAAGGCATGCAGCGCTTGTTGCTCAGCCACGCCTGTACCGCCGACGTGGTGCTCGACCTGCATTGCGACGCCGAAGCCGCACTGCACATGTACGCGCTGCCCCAGCACTGGCCGCAGTGGCGTTCGCTGTCGGCGCACCTGAATGTCAAGGTCGGCCTGCTGGCGGAAGACTCCGGCGGCAGCTCGTTCGATGAAGCTTGCTCGTTGCCGTGGTTGCGTTTGTCCCAGGCGTTCCCCGAGGCGCAGGTTCCATTGGCGTGCCTGGCGACTACCCTGGAACTGGGTGGCCAGGCGGACACCGGGCGCGACGAGGCGATCTTCCACGCTGAAGGCATCCTCGCGTTCCTGGCCGAACAAGGCTTGATCGAAGGCGAATGGCCCGCACCACAATTTGAACCCTGTGAAGGCTTGCCCTTCGAGGGCACTGAATTGCTGTTCGCCCCTCACGCCGGGGTCATCAGCTACCTGCGTAAAGCCGGTGACTGGATCGAAAAAGGCGAGGCGATTTTTGAAGTGATTGATCCTCTGACCGACCGCGTGAGCATTGTCTGCGCGGGCACGTCCGGGGTGTTGTTTGCCGTTGAACGGCTACGTTATGCCCAAGCGGGTTTCTGGCTGGCCAAGGTGGCGGGGCGCGAAGCGCTGCGTCACGGGCGCTTGCTCAACGACTGACCACCTGTTTTTGTGAGAACCGACCGCATGTACAAACTTGAAGTCCAAGACCTGCATAAACGCTATGGCAGTCATGAAGTGCTCAAAGGTGTGTCCCTGGCCGCCGCGGCCGGTGATGTGATCAGCATCATCGGTTCCAGTGGTTCGGGCAAAAGTACCTTTTTGCGCTGCATCAACCTGCTGGAGCAACCCCACGCCGGCAAGATTCTGCTCAACAACGAAGAGCTGAAACTGGTGGCCAACAAGGACGGCGCCATGAAGGCTGCCGACCCCAAGCAACTGCAGCGCATGCGTTCGCGCCTGTCCATGGTGTTCCAGCATTTCAACCTGTGGTCCCACATGACCGCGCTGGAAAACGTGATGGAAGCCCCGGTGCACGTGCTGGGTGTGTCGAAGAAAGAGGCCCGTGAAAAGGCCGAGCATTACCTGGCCAAAGTCGGCGTGGGTCATCGCAAGGATGCGTTCCCCGGCCACATGTCCGGTGGCGAGCAGCAGCGCGTGGCGATCGCCCGTGCCTTGGCGATGGAGCCTGAGGTGATGCTGTTCGACGAACCCACCTCGGCGCTCGACCCGGAGCTGGTCGGCGAAGTGCTCAAGGTGATGCAGGACCTGGCCCAGGAAGGCCGCACCATGGTGGTGGTGACCCACGAAATGGGCTTTGCCCGTGAAGTGTCGAACCAGCTGGTGTTCCTGCACAAAGGCATCGTCGAAGAGCGCGGCAACCCGCGTGAAGTGCTGGTGAACCCGCAGTCCGAGCGTTTGCAGCAGTTCTTGTCCGGCAGTTTGAAATAATCAAGGCTGCTTTTGTGCACTGAAGTAGTGCATGCTTCACAGCCTTGAAATTGACCTCAATCCCCTGTGGGAGCTGGCTTGCCTGCGATAGCGGTCTATCAGAAACAGATGTGCCCACTGACCGACCGCTATCGCAGGCAAGCCAGCTCCCACATTGGATCTCCACATGTTTTGAGATTTGTGTTCGTTTACCGGCTAGCATTGGCCTTTGTCTTCATTACCGTTACTCGCTTCGGATAGCTCCCCATGACCGCCCATCGAATTGGTTTCCTGATTTGGCCCAGCACAAAAGCCCTGACGCTTGCGCTGGCTGAGGAGGCCTTGCGCGTTGCCCAGCGGGTGCATCCGGAAGTGGTCTACGAGCTGTCATTCCTGCTCGCCGAACCCGCCACCGACGGCGCCTGGCAACTGCCGGGCGAGCCATGGGCCGGCAAGCTGGAAGGGTTCCAGAAGCTGTTCCTGCTGGCGGACGAACCGCCCACCGTCATCGCTTCGCAACTGAGCACCGCCCTCAAGCAGCTGGTGCGCGCCGGTTGTGTGATCGGCGGCCTGTCGGCGGGGGTCTACCCGCTGGCCCAGCTCGGCCTGCTCGACGGTTATCGCGCCGCGGTGCACTGGCGCTGGCAGGACGATTTCGCCGAACGTTTCCCCAAGGTCATCGCCACCAGCCACCTGTTCGATTGGGACCGCGACCGCCTCACCGCCTGTGGCGGCATGTCGGTGCTCGACCTGCTGCTGGCAGTACTGGCCCGTGACCATGGCGCCGAACTGGCTGGCGCCGTCTCCGAAGAACTGGTGGTCGAGCGCATCCGCGAAGGCGGCGAGCGTCAGCGTATTCCGCTGCAAAACCGCCTGGGTTCCAGCCATCCCAAGCTGACCCAGGCGGTTCTGCTGATGGAAGCCAATATCGAAGAGCCGCTGACCACCGACGAAATCGCCCAGCACGTGTGCGTGTCGCGACGACAACTCGAACGCATCTTCAAGCAATACCTCAATCGCGTCCCCAGCCAGTATTACCTGGAACTGCGCCTGAACAAGGCCCGCCAGATGCTCATGCAAACCAGCAAGTCGATCATCCAGATCGGCCTGTCCTGCGGCTTCTCCTCGGGGCCGCATTTCTCCAGCGCCTACCGCAACTTCTTCGGCGCCACCCCCCGCGAAGACCGCAACCAGCGCCGCAGCAGCAGCCCGTTCGAACTGTCCTCGGTGCCCGCCGAGCGCGGTTGAGCCGGTTCACTCCTCCTGTGGCTGGGCCTGGGGAGACGGCAGTGGATTGCCGTGTTCGTCCTGAGTGGCTTCGATCACCTGGAACTCGTTGCCCGTGCGCTGGAAGTAGCGCCTGAGCAAGTCCAGGCTTTCGGGCGACAGCGGGTTGCCGCTCAGGTCGCTGTCATCGTGAAACACAGGAATCATTTCCAGCAGGTCGGGCGGAATCTCCGTAATCAGGTTGTCACTCAGGTCCAGGGTTTGCAGTTCGGTCAGTTGGAACACCCCTGCGGGCACCGTGCTGATGTGGGTGGCGCGCAAATGCAGTGCCACCAATTGGCTCATGCCGCTGACGTCAGGAGACAACGTCAGCGGATTGTCGCAAAGGTCGAGAAACTCCATTGCGCTCAAGTCCGCGATGGCCCGTGCACTGTCTGCTGTCAAGGTGATTGCACACTCGTTCATTTCCAGGCTGGAGAGCTTGGGCAGGTTGAACAGCGCAGTGGGCAGGGTCTGCAGCTGGCAGCTGCGCACATTCAGTGTCTGCAAGTTGGGAAAGCAACGCAGCGTGCCGTCCAGCGACGTGGTCGTGCCGTCGCCGTTCATTTCGAACCGTGAGATATGTTCAAGCCGTGCACTCAGCTGTGGCAACGCGCCCATGATCGGTGTATCGAGGTTCAGGCTGTGGGTGAGTTCATCGTCGAGGCTTTCATCGTCTTCTGCGCTTTCGCGGCGCCATGCTTGCTCCAGCAGTGTTTTGAAAGCACGTCGTTGCAATTGCTCCCGGGCTTGTGTGTCCTCATCCAAGGGGATGTCCAGGATGGGATGGCGTTGCGGAACGTCCAGGACCCAGTGCTCCAGGTCCGTCGTCAGTTGTTCATACTCGGCTTCCAGGTGCGTCAGGTAGGCGGCGACCTCATCCATGTGCCCGGGTAGCGTGAAGACAAACCGGTCCGCTTCTTTTTCCAACAGCAGCGGGTACAGCGCCTCGACCCTTTCACGTTCGGTCGTCGGGCTTTGGGCGTTGAAGAATTCACCGGTGCGTTGGCAGTAGGCCTTGATCAGGTCCAGGCTGCGGCGCGACAACGGGTTGGCATAGAGGTTGAAACGGTGAGTGGCGGTGACAGGCAGCGTAAAGCTGGCCTCGGGCAGTTCGGTAATGGCGTTGTGGCTTAGGTTGATGGCCATCGGGCGGTCCTGGGTCAACAAGCCCGGAGGAACTTCTCGCAGGCCGGTGCCTTGCAGCGAAATATCCTTCAAGTGGGCCAGGCGCTGAAAGTCCACCACCAGGCCCAGAGGGTTGTAGGACAGGTCCAGGTGCTCCAGGCGCGTCATCCCCGCGAGTGCATTCCTGCTGGTCTGCGACAGTGTGATGCCGCAGCGCGTCAGGCCCAGGTGCGTGAGCTTGGGCAGGTCGAACACCGAGGCGGGAATGTCCCCCAGCTGTGCGTTCTGGATACTGAGAATGTCCAGTGCAGTGAAGCTCTTGAGAAAGGCCTCCGGCTGCATGGGGGCGCCGTTGCCTTCAAGGCTCAGGTAACCGATGTGGTTGAACTGTGCGCTCAGTGTCGGCAGGTCGCCGGCCAGGGCTGCGGGCAAGTTCAAGGCATGGATCAAGCGCGTATCCTGGGGTGTTTCCCGGCGCCAGCTGTTTTCCAGCACGCGGTGCAGCGACTGACGCCTGGCGTGTTCCAGCCCGGAGAGTCCCGGAGCACTCGACCAGCCTGTCAATTCGCTCTGCAAGGTCTTCAGCTCGTCTGCCAGCCGTGCCAGTTCGCGCCGCCCGGCTTCGATGTCGCCCGGCAGGCTGAAGATGAATTGATTGAGGGCATCATGACTGAGCGAGGGATACAGCAGGCGCGCGTCTCGTTGGTCAACCTCGGCAGCGTCGGCCTCCCAGTGGATGCCATGCTGTTGGTAATAGGCTTTGATGCGCTCCAGTGTGGGCTGCGTAAGCGGGTTACCCGAAAGGTCGAAGCGTTGGCTGGCCGCAGGTGGCAGTTCAAACAGGCTCGGCGGCAGATCGCGCAGTTGGTTGCCGCTCAAAAAGACAGTCTCCAGGTCGGGCAGGTTGAGCAGGCCCACGGGCATGTGCTCAATGCCCGTCTCGGACAGGTCCAGGTCTTGCAGGTCACGCATGGCTTGAAGGTCTGGCACTTGCCCCAAGGGGTTCTGATGCAGGTTGAGCCCCTGCAGGTCGCTCAGGGCGGCCAGGCGCGCGGCGCTGGCGGTGCTGAGAGTGATACGGCAGTTATCCAGGCTCACGATGCGCAGATGAGGCAGGTTGTTGATTGAGGGCGGGAGGTCGCCGAGGGGGATGTCCCTGATTTCGAGGTGGCGCAGGCTTGGAAAGGCCTCGATAAAACGCGCAACCCCCAACGTGCCGTCGGCGCCGATCAACGTCAGGGAGGAGACGTGTATCAGCGGGTGATCGAGCGTCGGCAGTTCGCCGAGGATCGGCCACCTCAAACGCAGCGTGAAGCCGTCGCGCGCCGGGTCCTCGTAGTAGTTGTCAGCCTCGGTTTCCCGACGCCAGCAGCGCCGCAGTTGCTCGGCGATATGCGCGCGGTTTTGTCGCTCATAACGACGCCGGCTCGGGCTCAGCGGTGTGCCAGTGTCGGGATGTTGCGAGGGCAGGGTGCGTTGCCAGGTGGCCAGCGACGTGTCCAGGTCCTGATATTCGGTTTCCAGCAAGGCGAGTGCCGCGCTGGCGTCGCCGGGAGGCGCGGGCAATTGGTCGATCAACTGCTGGGCTTGTTGCTCGTTCAGAATCGGAAACAGGCTGCGAGCGCGTTGCAACGGCGTCGCAGGCTGGGCCGGGGCAGCAGGTTCTGCGGTGTAGCCCTCGGTGTTGCCGAGCAGGCGCAGGGTTTCGAGGCGCACAGGGCGCGATTGAGGGGTGTCCATCTGGGCACGTACCACTTCGCGTGGCAGCGGCTGGTGTGCCAGGCGTCTTCGCAGCTCGGGGCCGTCATGGATGTCGATGTTCAACGCCTGGCGTTGCTTATCAGGCAGGGCGTGGAGGATCGCGCTGTACAGGTCGGTTTCCCCGGATAAGGTTTGGCTGCCGTCATGGGGCACGTACAGGCCGGAACCCAGGCGCACCAGTGTGCGACGGATCGGGGCATCAGCCGGGCCGATGCTGTTCCACAAGGCCCCTTCGTGGCGGTGGTGGCGTGCGTCCAGCCGGACTTGATCCGACCAGCCAGGTTGCAGCCGCAGGGAGTTGAGGATCAGCCGATCGCTGTCGACACTGCGTTGTGAGGTGAGATACAGGCCCTCATAGGCCCGATTGAGGCGCACCTCATCCAGGGCTGCCTGGGCCAGCTCCGCCAGGCGCGCAGGCGTGCGGCGCTGGTCGAGGGTTTCGAGTTCGGCGCCGCTGGCATCGCCTGCCAGTCGCTGCGCTACGCTGGCGGGCAGGCCGGCCGTGGTGTGCTGAATCTGCCGCGCGTCAGGTGTTGGCGCAGAGGGCAGGGCCCCATAGCGGGAGTCGAACAAGGCCGCACGTTGGTGTTCGGCCCTTTGCGCCAGTGTTTGACGCAGTTGCCGGCTGCGAACGTCCAGGCTCAACTGCGGGTCGCCGATGCGTTCGTCGAATTGAACGCGTAGTTCATCCGGGGTGAGGCTCTGGAGGATGGTCTTGAGCAAGTCGCCGTTTTTCAACTGCGCTTCATGGATTTGCACCCGGGGTTTGCGCGTGTCACCAAAGGACCAGGTGACCTGGCCCCGGCTGTCAAGAAAGAGCAGTGACTTGTCTTGCGGCCAGTTGCCGTAAGTGGTCAGCAGTTGCAATGTGTCCTGGGGGTCGATGCTGCCGTATACCGCCGGGTCGTCGCTGCGCAAGCTGTCGATCAGGCGTGTGAGGTCACGGTCTATGCGCAGGCGTGCAAGGCTGTCGTCCAGTAAGGGCGGCAGGGGCAGGCTGTTGACGTGCACCTTGCGCAGGGCGTCTTCCTGTACGCCACTGATGCCCAGGGCCTGTTCACGGTCTACCTGGCTCAACCCCTCGGCCTTGTGGCCCAGGCGCTGCAGCAGGGTGCTGCGGTCCCATTGCAGGGGGCGCTCCAGTTCGGTGTGCCAGATGCCTGCGCCGTTATGCCGAACCAGGGGTTGATAGGCCTCTGGGCGTGTGGGGTGTTTGAGGCGGTAGTGCGTACTGTGTTCAACCGGTTCCACGGCGTACAGCTTGTCATCCAGGGGCAGGATCAATTCGCCACGCACGGTGTGCAAACCGTGTTCGTTGATACCCAGGCGAGGTGGCAAGCTGAGGTCGCGTTGATAGGCGCTGAGGTCGGGTTTCCAGTAACGGCTGTTGCCGTTGGCGAGGGTCACCGGTTTGAAGCGGTCGATGAACGCCACCACCTGTGTCGGTAGCACCTTGCGCAGTTCGGCGATGCCGATCGTGCTGCCCACGCCGAAGGCACCCAGTTCCACCAGGGATTGCAGCACACCCATCAAGTGGGTGAAGGCCTCCCGCGTAGTGTTTTCTGCCCAGTCGATGACGCCCTCGAATACCTCGTCGAGCAGTTGATAGGCCATATAGCCCAGCATCAACTCTCCCAGTCCCGGAATAAACGGGGCGACTATCAGTAAGGCTGCGTTGAGGATGGACGACGCGACATTGACGAACGAGTCCCACAGCGCCCAGCGGGCATTGCGGTCGACGTCGGCCGTCGACACGGCCTGGGTTCGCGCATCGTTGAGAATCTGGTTGAGCCTTTGCTGATAGGCGTGTTGCCACGGCTCACCCTGGATCACGTCTGCGGCAAAGCGCAGCCTGGGGGCATCGGTCGGCTGATTGCGCCACGGCGCCAGGTTGCTGCCACGCTCGGGCGGGTGCCAGGTGACTCGGCCCAGGCGCTGGCTCAGGTCGGCAAAAAAGCGCCCACGCTGGTCATGGGCGACGAAACGGCTGAAAAAAGCCTGGTAATCGGTGCTGCGCAACTGCTGCGTGAGGGCCTGCTTGAACGCCAGTGGCGATGCATATTCCTTGAGCGGATGCTGCGGGTCGTCCGGTATATAGGCCAGCAGGCGCTGCACGGAGCGGATGTGTTCCAGGTCGGGGGCGAGCAGCAGGATGCCGGTCAGCGGCACGTCCATCATCGTTAAAGCGTGGCAGCGCAGCGCCAGGTTACCCAGCTTCAGCGTGGGGCGCCCTTCCAGCAGTTCTTGCACCTGCTGTGCAAAGTCGTCACCGATGTCGCCCCGCGCACGGGCCAGTTGCAGGGCCCCCCGCAAGGCCGCTTTCTGGCTGACGGTTACCTTGTGCTCAAGCACCGCTGCGCTGACAGGTTCGTCGAGGCCCAGTTGCTCGCGCAAATAGCGTTGGTAGCGCGCGCCGATATCCAGTTCGCGGCACAGGCGGGTGAAGGTGCTCACACTGATTTTTTCGCGGATCCCGGGCAGCGTGTCGAACTGGCCGGTATCGGAGGGTGTGGTGATGAACGTCGAGGCGGGTTCGAAGGCGCCTTCAAGGGTTTCGTCGTGTTCGAAGTTATGCAAGGCCGCGTCCAGCAACGACACGGTCCAGGTGCGCGCAGCCCCGGAAGGGATCGAAAACCAGGGGACGTGCTGGGGGATGTACAGGCGCAGAAACACGGTTTCACTGTTGAGGTTCAGGCCGTGGCGCGTTTTCAGGGCCTGTTCAAGTACCTGACGGGCAAAGTCCTTGGGACCTTTGACGTGTTTGAGTGCGTCATCCACTGCATTTTGAGCGTTCCAGTGCTCCGCGTTCAGGCGCTTGAGCGCGGCGTTGGCGGGCAATGGCCGGGGTTGGGCGCGGGCCAGGGCGTGCTGTTTGGCGCTGGAGGCCTTGCCTATCCAGCTTGGGATGGCGTTTCGGAGAAGCTGGTAGTGGCTGTCGGGCTGGCGGGAGGAGGAGGGTGTGCTCATGCTCAATCTCTGATGGCAGGAAAGCACATCAGTAGATCAGCGTGTTTCACCCCGTCGGCTCTAGATAGTTAGTTTAAACTGCGCCATTGCGATGGTATTTGTCGCATTGGCGTAAACCCGCCAAAATCGCGGGTTGGCGCTATAAGAAGTTGTCGCTTGGCGACAAGGCTGCACTGAAAACTGTCCTTACAATCCCTGCATCGCCCGCCAGTTCCAGGCAGGCGTTCCTCTTCAGGAGACTCCGATGTCCGTTGAGCAAGCCCCGGTGCAACGTGCCGATTTCGACCAGGTCATGGTGCCTAACTACGCACCTGCCGCCTTCATCCCCGTGCGTGGCGAAGGTTCTCGTGTATGGGACCAGGCGGGGCGCGAGCTGATCGACTTTGCCGGCGGCATCGCGGTCAACGTGTTGGGCCACGCCCATCCGGCGCTGGTCGGCGCGCTGACCGAACAGGCCAACAAGCTGTGGCACGTCTCCAACGTCTTCACCAATGAGCCGGCCCTGCGCCTGGCCCACAAGCTGATCGACGCCACCTTTGCCGAGCGCGTGTTCTTCTGCAACTCCGGCGCCGAGGCCAACGAGGCCGCGTTCAAGCTGGCCCGTCGCGTTGCGTTCGACCGCTTCGGTACCGAGAAGTACGAGATCATCGCCGCGCTGAACAGCTTCCACGGCCGTACCCTGTTCACCGTCAACGTCGGTGGCCAGTCCAAGTACTCCGATGGTTTCGGCCCTAAAATCACCGGCATCACCCACGTTCCTTATAACGACCTGGCGGCGCTCAAAGCCGCTGTGTCGGACAAGACCTGCGCCGTGGTGCTGGAGCCGATCCAGGGCGAAGGCGGCGTGCTGCCGGCCGAACTGGCTTACCTGCAAGGCGCCCGTGAACTGTGTGATGCCAACAACGCGCTGCTGGTGTTCGACGAAGTGCAGACCGGCATGGGCCGCAGCGGCCACCTGTTCGCCTACCAGCATTACGGCGTAGTGCCAGACATCCTCACCAGCGCCAAGAGCCTGGGCGGCGGTTTCCCGATTGCGGCCATGCTCACCCGTGAAGACCTGGCCAAGCACCTGGTGGTCGGCACCCACGGCACCACCTACGGCGGCAACCCGCTGGCGTGCGCGGTGGCAGAAGCGGTGATCGACGTGATCAACACCCCTGAGGTATTGGCCGGCGTGAACGCCAAGCACGACCTGTTCAAGGCGCGCCTGGAACAGATCGGCAAGCAATACGGCATCTTCACCGAAGTGCGCGGCATGGGCCTGCTGCTCGGTTGCGTGCTGAGCGATGCGTACAAGGGCAAGGCCAAGGACGTGTTCAACGCGGCCGAGAAAGAAAACCTGATGATCCTGCAAGCCGGCCCGGACGTGGTGCGTTTTGCACCAAGCCTGGTGGTGGAAGAGGCGGACATCAAGGAAGGCCTGGACCGTTTTGAACGTGCTGTAAAAGCGCTGACGCAAGCTTGATACACCGTTTGGCGTCCGAACGATCGGGCGCCGAACACACATTCAAAAGGCCGGACTGGATCAAATGTGGGAGCCGCTTGTGTGGCGAGGGAGCAAGCTCCCTCGCCACACAAGCCCGCTCCGAATCAGAATCTGTCCGGCATTTTTTCCTCTGCAAGTTTTCGAGTTAAGGAGTGACACCATGCTGGTGATGCGCCCCGCGCAAATGGCTGATCTGGGCGAGGTACAGCGTCTGGCTGCGGACAGCCCGATTGGTGTCACCTCCTTGCCGGACGATGTGGAACGCCTCAGCGACAAGATCGCCGCCAGCGAAGCGTCCTTCGCGGCCGAGGTGAGTTTCAACGGTGAAGAAAGCTATTTCTTCGTGCTCGAAGACACCGAGAGCGGCAAGCTCGCCGGCTGCTCGGCCATCGTCGCTTCGGCCGGTTATTCCGAGCCGTTCTACAGCTTTCGTAATGAGACCTTCGTGCACGCCTCCCGCGAGCTGAAGATCCACAACAAGATCCACGTGCTTTCCCAATGCCACGACCTCACCGGCAACAGCCTGCTCACCAGTTTCTACGTGGTGCCCGAGCTGGTCGGTTCGCCGTGGTCGGAACTCAATTCCCGTGGCCGCCTGCTGTTCGTCGCCAGCCACCCCGAGCGCTTTGCCGACTCGGTGGTGACCGAGATCGTCGGCTACAGCGACGAGAACGGTGACTCGCCGTTCTGGGACGCCATCGGCCGCAATTTCTTCGACCTCAACTACGCCGCCGCCGAGCGCCTGTGTGGGCTGAAAAGCCGTACCTTCCTCGCCGAGCTGATGCCGCATTACCCGATCTACGTGCCGCTGCTGCCGGACGAAGCCCAGGAAGCCATGGGCCAGGTGCACCCGCGTGCGCAGATCACCTTCGACATCCTGATGCGCGAAGGCTTCGAGACCGACCACTACATCGACATCTTCGACGGTGGCCCGACATTGCACGCACGGGTCTCGGGCATTCGCTCCATCGCTCAGAGCCGCGTGGTGCCGGTGAAGATCGGCGAGATGGTCAAGGGTGCCGGCCGCCAGTACCTGGTGAGCAACGGGCAGTTGCAGGATTACCGCGCGGTGATGCTGGAGCTGGACTACGCGCCGGGCAAGCCAGTGACCCTGGACCTGGCCGCCGCCGAGGCCCTGGGTGTTGGCGAAGGCGCGAGTGTGCGCCTGGTCGCGGTTTAAAGAATTGAGTGTCGCGGGTGGCTGCCAGGCAGCGGCCCGTCTGAGGAGATAGCATGATCGTTCGTCCCGTACGCAGCAGCGATTTACCGGCCCTGATTGATCTGGCGCGCAGCACTGGCACCGGCCTCACCACCTTGCCGGCCAACGAAGAGCGCCTGACACACCGGGTTGGCTGGGCGGAAAAAACCTTTCGCGGCGACGCCGGGCGTGGCGATGCCGACTACCTGTTCGTGCTGGAAAACGACGAAGGCCGCGTAGTGGGCATTTCCGCCATCGCCGGTGCCGTCGGCCTGCGTGAGCCCTGGTACAACTTCCGGGTGGGCCTGACCGTCAGCGCCTCCCAGGAACTGAATATCTACCGCGAGATTCCGACGCTGTTTTTGGCCAACGACCTCACCGGCAACTCCGAGCTGTGTTCGTTGTTCCTGCACGCCGATTACCGCACCGGCCTCAACGGCCGCATGCTGGCCAAGGCACGCCTGCTGTTCATCGCCGAATTCCCGCAGCTGTTTGGCAACAAGATCATCGCCGAGATGCGCGGTGTGTCCAACGACGCGGGGCGTTCACCGTTCTGGGAAAGCTTGGGCCGTCACTTCTTCAAGATGGAGTTCAGCCAGGCCGACTACCTCACCGGTGTGGGCAACAAGGCGTTTATCGCCGAGTTGATGCCGAAGTTTCCGCTGTACAGCTGCTTCCTGTCCGAAGACGCGCGCAACGTGATCGGCAAGGTGCATCCGGACACCGAGCCGGCGCTGAGCATGCTCAAGAGCGAAGGTTTCAGCTACCAGGGCTATGTCGATATCTTCGACGCCGGCCCGGCCGTGGAGTGTGAAACCACCAAGATCCGTGCGGTGCGCGACAGCCAGTCGCTGGTGTTGGCCATCGGCACGCCGGGGGATGACGCCACGCCGTTCCTCATCCACAACCGCAAACGCGAAGAGTGCCGTATTACCGCCGCACCGGCCCGCCTGGCAGCGGGCACTTTGGTGGTCGATCCGCTGACCGCCAAGCGCCTGCAACTGGTGGTGGGTGATCAAGTGCGTGCCGTACCGTTGTCCGCTGCTCGGGAGTCCAAGTAATGAATTCGCTGTATATCGCAGGTAGCTGGCTGGCTGGCCAGGGTGAACTGTTCGAATCGCGCAACCCGGTGACCCAGCAGGTGCTGTGGGCGGGCAATGGCGCCACGGCCGAGCAGGTTGAATCCGCCGTGCAGGCCGCGCGCCAGGCATTCCCGGCCTGGGCCAGGCGCCCGTTGGAAGAACGCATCAGTGTGCTGGAAACCTTCGCTGCTACCCTGAAACAACGCGCCGATGAAATCGCCCATTGCATCGGTGAAGAGACCGGCAAGCCGCTGTGGGAGTCGGCCACCGAAGTCACCAGCATGGCCAACAAGATCGCCATCTCGGTGCAAAGCTACCGCGAGCGTACCGGCGAGAAGAGCGGCCCCCTGGCCGACGCCACTGCCGTATTGCGCCACAAGCCCCACGGCGTGGTGGCGGTGTTTGGCCCCTACAACTTCCCGGGTCACTTGCCCAACGGGCACATCGTGCCGGCGTTGCTGGCGGGTAACACCGTGCTGTTCAAGCCCAGCGAGCTGACCCCCAAGGTTGCCGAACTGACCGTGCAATGCTGGATCGAAGCCGGTTTGCCAGCGGGTGTGTTGAACCTGCTGCAGGGCGCGCGGGAAACCGGTATCGCCCTGGCGGCCAACCCGGGTATCGACGGGTTGTTCTTCACCGGTTCCAGCCGTACCGGCAACCATCTGCACCAGCAGTTCTCGGGGCGTCCGGACAAGATCCTGGCCCTGGAGATGGGCGGCAACAACCCGCTGGTGGTGGATGAAGTGGCTGACGTGGATGCGGCGGTCTATACCATCATCCAGTCGGCGTTCATCTCGGCAGGCCAGCGTTGCACCTGTGCGCGCCGCCTGCTGGTGCCGGAAGGCGCGTGGGGCGATGCGCTGCTGGCGCGCCTGGTGGCGGTCAGCTCGACCATTGCAGTGGGCTCGTTTGACCAGCAACCCGCGCCGTTCATGGGCTCGGTGATTTCCCTCGCGGCAGCCAAGGCACTGATGGAAGCCCAGGAATTGATGTTGGCCAACGGCGCGGTCGCGTTGCTGGAAATGACCCAGCCCCAGGATCAGGCGGCGTTGCTGACCCCAGGCATCATTGACGTGACCGGCGTGACCGAGCGTGAAGACGAAGAGCTGTTCGGCCCGCTGCTGCAAGTGATCCGCTACACGGGTTTCGAAGCGGCGATTGCCGAGGCCAACAACACGCAATACGGCCTGGCGGCGGGCTTGTTGTCGGACTCCGAGGCGCGCTACCAGCAGTTCTGGCTGGAAAGCCGGGCGGGGATCGTCAACTGGAACAAACAGCTGACCGGCGCCGCCAGTACCGCGCCGTTTGGTGGGGTAGGGGCCTCGGGCAACCACCGCGCCAGTGCGTATTACGCGGCGGATTATTGCGCGTACCCGGTGGCGTCGTTAGAAACCCCAACCTTGGCGGTGCCAGCAACCCTGACCCCTGGCATTACGCTGATCTAAAGGTGGGGCTGATTTGTGTGGGAGCAGGCTTGCCTGCGATTGCATCACCCTGGTCCAACTGACGGACCGAGGTGTCTGCATCGCCGGCAAGCCAGCTCCTACAGTTGATTGGGTTTACAGATAGAGAGTTGCGGTGATTTAAGCGTCGCAGCTGATGCCTATAAAAACAGATGTTCGTGGAGCCTCGCCGATGAAATCCTATGAAGTCAATTTTGACGGTCTAGTGGGGCCGACCCATAACTATGGCGGTTTGTCCTTCGGCAACGTCGCGTCCCAGAGCAACAGCCAGCAGCATTCCAACCCCAAGGAAGCGGCGTTGCAGGGCCTGCAGAAAATGAAAGCCCTGATGGACATGGGCTTTGTGCAAGGCGTATTGGCGCCCCAGGAACGTCCTGATGTGGCCGCCTTGCGCAGCCTCGGTTTCAGCGGCAGCGACGCCCAGGTGATCCAGCAGGCCGCCAAGCAAGCCATGCCGCTGCTGGTGGCGAGCTGCTCGGCGTCGAGCATGTGGGTGGCCAACGCCGCCACGGTCAGCCCGAGCGCCGACACCTTTGACGGCCGCGTGCATTTCACCGCCGCCAACCTCAACTGCAAATACCACCGCAGCATCGAGCACCCGACCACCAGCCGCGTGCTGGGCGCGATGTTCGCCGATGGGAAGCACTTCGCCCATCACGCCGCCTTGCCGGCCGTGGCGCAGTTTGGTGACGAAGGCGCCGCCAACCACACGCGTTTCTGCCGTGAGTACGGCGAGGCGGGCGTTGAGTTTTTCGTGTTCGGCCGCAGTGCGTTCGATCCGCGCTACCCGGCGCCGCAGAAGTACCCGGCGCGCCAGACCCTTGAAGCGTCCCAGGCCGTTGCACGCCTGCACGGGCTCAAGGACGACGGCGTGGTCTACGCCCAGCAGAACCCGGCGGTGATCGATGCCGGCGTGTTCCACAACGACGTGATCGCGGTGGGCAACGGCGAAGTGCTGTTCTATCACGAGGACGCGTTCCTCAATACCGAACAGATGCTGGGCGAACTGCACGCCAAGTTGGGCAAGCTGGGCGGCAACTTCCAGTCCGTTTGCGTGCCGCGCGCCCAGGTCAGCGTCGAGGACGCCGTGCGTTCGTACCTGTTCAACAGCCAGTTGCTCAGCCGTGCCGACGGCTCGATGCTGTTGATCGTGCCGGAAGAATGCCGCGCCAACGAGCGCGTCTGGCAGTACTTGCAGGGCCTGACCGCTTCCGGTGGGCTGATCCGCGAAGTGAAGGTGTTCGACCTCAAGCAAAGCATGCAGAACGGCGGCGGCCCGGCGTGCCTGCGCTTGCGCGTGGCGTTGAATGAAACGGAACTGGCGGCGGTGAATCCAGGCGTTATCATGACGGCGCCATTGTACGAAACACTGACCCAGTGGGTAGGCAAGCATTACCGTGACAGCCTGCGCGAAAGCGACCTGGCTGACCCGCAGTTACTGCTTGAATGCCGGACGGCACTGGATGAACTGACGCAAATCCTTAAACTGGGCTCGGTTTATCCTTTCCAGATCAATTAACGCCATACGGCTGAGAACTATAGTTATGACCACCGACACCCTGAAGCTGATCCTTGAAGACACCGACGGCACCCAGCTGGAAACTTCCTGCACCCGCGTCGCCGTGGTGTGGCAGGGCAAGGAGATCTGGATCCAGCACGACGGCCGTGGCCAACTGCTGATCGGCGTGGACGTGGAAGAAGGCGACGCCGAGTACGCCAACCTGCTGATGCGCCCGCTGGCCACCAACCTGATGAGCCTGCAACTGGAAATGGAACCGGCCGACGTTGAAGGTGACGACGATCACGTCCACGGTCCAGGCTGCAACCACTAAGGAAGCTGCTTATGCTCGCCCTCGGCAAACTGCTTGAACTGACCCTCGCCGGTCGTGAACCGGCGCAAAAAATTCAACTGACTGTCGACGGCGTGCAGATGCGCTGGCTCAGCGAGGGCGCGCTTGAAGTACGCCCGCCGCAGGGCCGCGACAACGGCAGCGACCTGCTGCTGTCGTCTGGCATCCATGGCAACGAAACCGCGCCGATCGAACTGCTCGACCGCCTGTTGCATGGCATTGCCCGTGGGGAGATCAAGCCCCGCAACCGCATCCTGTTCCTGTTCGGCAACCCCGAGGCCATGCGTCGCGGCGAGCGTTACCTGGAACTGGACGTCAACCGGCTGTTCAACGGCCGTCACGAACAAAACATCGGCCCGGAGGCCATGCGCGCCGCCGAGCTGGAGCAACTGGCCCGCACCTTCTTCAGCCTGCCGGGCCGTTCGCGCCTGCATTACGACCTGCACACGGCGATTCGTGGTTCGAAGATCGAACAGTTTGCGCTGTACCCGTGGAAGGACGGGCGCCAGCATTCACGCCGCGAACTGGAACGCCTGCGTGCCGCCGGCATGGAAGCGGTGTTGTTGCAGAACAAGACCTCGATCACCTTTACCGCATTCACCTACGAGCAACTGGAGGCCGAAGCCTTCACCCTGGAATTGGGCAAGGCGCGGCCGTTCGGGCAGAACCAGGGCGTGGACGTGTCCCGCCTGGAAACCCGCTTGAAGCAGATCATCGAAGGCACCGAACCTGAGGTGTCCAGCCTGGATGGCCTGCAACTGTTTGCCGTGTCCCGTGAAGTCATCAAGCACAGCGATGCTTTCCTGATGCACTTGCCGGCGGATGTGGAAAACTTCTCTCCGCTGGCCAAGGGGTATCTGCTGGCGGAGGACGTGGCCAAGACCCGCTGGGTGATCGAGGAGGAAGGCGCGCGGATCATCTTCCCCAACCCGAAGGTCAAGAATGGCCTGCGGGCAGGGATTCTGATTGTGCCTTGCTCGGATGCGGCGCTGGGCTAGTCGCCTTTCTTGCTCGAAAAGTAGCTGCTGCGCAGCGGCAGTCCGAACTCCTTGCGAATGCCATTTTCGGTGAAGGCTTCGGGGTTTGTCTGTGTGGGCGGCGTCGCAGGGTTGAAGTCGAAGTCAAAAGGCTCCATGGCAATGGGCAGGCCCACGGCCTGACGCTCTCGGTTGGGCGTCTGTACGGTTTTGCTCCCTTCTGTTTCTGCGGTCTCGCCAGGGACTGCGGTGCCGGTCACAGCGTTGTAGGCGTGACACAGCTCGTGATACAGCCCGATGATCGGCAGCAGACCTGACGGGCTGAAGTTCGGGTTGTATTTCACCAACCCCCCGTAGGCCGGGGTGCCAGGTTGGCCGTTGCGAAGGACGGGTTCCTCTGTTGTGGAGGACAGCGTGAACGACGCGTTCGCCATTTCAAAGAACTCAATTCGCACCGGTTGCCCGCCCTTTTGTGCCGCAGTATCCAGCGCCAGCAACAGCTGTTGCCCATTGGGTGAGAGGCGAAACAGTGCAAGGTCTGCCTCTACGCGCGCGATGAAATCCGCCGTGCCCTCGACCCGTACGCCGGTTTTACCGGCGTCACTGGCAGCCACCAGCGTGTGATTGACGGCATTGGGATCGTCAGGCATCAGCACCGCCATGATCTGTTCGACACTGGGTAAAGGCAGGGTGTTGAGTTTTTCCAGCATCCACTCACGGCGTTGAGCATTGCTGATGGCGACCATTTTCGTATCCGGCTGGCTGTATACCGTGTCGATCGGTTTTAGCCGACTGACAAGGTCATGCCCCTGGCCGGGGTAGATGACATGGGTGCCAGTGCCGGCATTGATGGCGTCGTTGCCGTCACCCCCACTGAGAATGTTATGCCCGCTGCCGCCGGTGATGACATCATCGCCGGGGCCGCCGTCGATGAAGTTCAACCCGCTGCCTGCTTGAACACGGTCGTCGCCCAGGCCGGCATAAACCCGGGTGTTCTCAGCGCTGGAAATGTGGATGCTGTCATCGCCGCTGCCGGCGTCCAGGTTGCAGATGCCCGAGGTGACTTTAACGGTATCGTTACCCTCGCCGGTCAAGAGGGTAGTATGCCGACCGCCGACATTCAGGTAGTCATCTCCGGAACCTGAGTTGATAACGACGGGGTTTTCTATGCCATCGTCCAGGTGCAACGTGTCTGCGCCCTCACGGGTAGTGAGGATGAGGGTCTGTTGTCTGGATGAAGGGATGATCCGGTAGAGCGTGTTGGCCACATGGAGATGTAACTGATCGCCCTCGGTGGTGAGCCAGAGCGAGTTTTGCTCGGCCTTGAAGGTAAACCGCAGCAGGTCGTCCAGCGGGGGCTTGCGGTTAAGCGTGCGCAACCTGACGCGCACGACGTTCAGGTGATTGTCCTGGTAGACCATTTTTTCCGACGATAAAGGCAGGATGGGCTCCAGTCCCAGGTCGTTGAGGGACGGGCAGCCACCGTATATGGCATAGGTGTCGCTGGGGGTGTCAGGCACAAAGTGGGGGCGAGTCATGGTTGTGCAGGCCTCATGTGAGTGGCAGGCTGGGGATCAGCCGGTGGCTCACTAGACCGCATCTACCTGGAACGTCGGTGGTAGATGCTTCAATGAAAACGCCCCGGTCACGGGGGTGAGCGGGGCGTTTTTGACGCGGCCTGGATTCAGACCGCCAGCTTCTGCTCGCTGCGGCGGATTGCACGTACCTTGTGCAGGGTATCGGCACAGGTGCGGGCGGCTTCCTGGCCCTTGTGCACGAAGTGATCGAAGAAGAAGGTGTGGTGTTCGCTGCCCGCGTGGAAGTGGTGCGGGGTCAGGGACACCGAGAACACCGGTACTTCCGTTTCCAGCTGCACTTGCATCAGGCCGCTGACCACCGATTGGGCGACGAATTCGTGGCGGTAGATGCCGCCGTCCACCACCAGCGCGGCGGCGACGATGCCGGCGTAACGACCGGTCTTGGCCAGCAGCTTGGCGTGCAGGGGCATTTCAAAGGCGCCGCCGACTTCGAAGAAATCGATGTCCGATTCCTGGTAGCCCTGGGCGATCATTTCGGCGAGGAAGCCTTTGCGCGATTGGTCGACAATATCCTTGTGCCAGCAGGCCTGGATAAACGCGACGCGCTCGCCGTGGTGGTGCTTGATTTTGCTGTCGATTGCGGTGGGTTGCATGTTCTGACTCCTGTTTAAGAAAAAAACAGGGCGTTATGAATCGAATGGGATTTAAGGGTACGGACAGCTTCGTCATGCAAGCATGAGGTCGGCGCGCGGCCCTTAGGTGCCAATCCCGTTCTCTCTTCATCCGGACTATGACCGTCGGCCCCGGGATCACACCGGGTCTGCTGACCTTGTCGCCGTCCTGCGTGAGCAGTTCGAGGCGCCAAGCGCTCGCGGGCTATGCACATTGCGTGCAATTACCGCCGGTGGGGAATTGCACCCCGCCCTGAGAACGTTGCCGCCAGAACCCTGGCGGCGGAGAGTTTTTAACACGGTTTTTCAAAAACTGCACCACCGCTGTATCGATAAGCTATATCGGTTTGTTTGGTTGGTATTCGATTGAAGGGGTTTGGGGCTTGATATTCCGTGGCTTTGCCCGCAGTAATCTGTTTCAAAAGGAACTTACTCATCCCTCAGAGGCTTGTTTCATGTCTGTGATCGACCTGCGCAGCGACACCGTGACCCAACCCACCCCCGGCATGCGGGACGCCATGGCCAATGCGGCCAGCGGTGATGACGTGTACGGCGAAGACCCCAGCGTCAACCATCTGGAAGCCGAACTGGCCAAACGCCTGGGGTTTGCTGCCGCGTTGTTCGTGCCCACCGGCACCATGAGCAACCTGTTGGCGTTGATGGCGCACTGTGAGCGTGGCGAGGAATACATCGTCGGCCAGCAGGCCCACACCTACAAGTACGAAGGTGGCGGCGCGGCGGTGCTCGGTTCGATCCAGCCCCAGCCACTGGAAGTGCAGGCGGACGGCTCGCTGGACCTGGACCAGGTGCTGGCGGCGATCAAGCCTGATGACTTCCACTTTGCCCGCACGCGTCTGCTGGCGCTGGAAAACACCATGCAAGGCAAGGTGTTGCCGCTGGAGTACCTGGCGAAGGCGCGGGCGTTTACCCGTGAACACGGCCTGGCCCTGCATTTGGATGGCGCGCGGCTCTACAACGCGGCGGTCAAGCTGGGCGTGGATGCGCGGGAAATTGCCCGGCATTTCGATTCGGTGTCGGTGTGCCTGTCCAAGGGCCTCGGCGCGCCGATTGGTTCGGTGCTGTGCGGCTCCACGGCGTTGATCGCCAAGGCGCGTCGCCTGCGCAAGATGGTCGGCGGTGGCATGCGTCAGGCCGGTTCGCTGGCGGCAGCGGGGCTGTATGCCCTGGATCATCAGGTGCAGCGTCTGGCCGAGGACCACGCCAACGCCCAATGGCTAGGGGATGAACTGCGCAAGGCCGGTTTTGAGGTCGAGCCGGTGCAGACCAACATGGTCTACGTGCAGATCGGCGACCGGGCGCAGGCCCTGAAGGCGTTTGCCGCCGAGCGCGGCATCACGTTGAGCGCCGCACCGCGCCTGCGCATGGTCACGCATCTGGACGTGAGCCGGGCGCAGATGGAGCAGGTGCTGCAGACATTTGTCGAGTTTTCCCGAAAATGACAGTGCAGACCGTCTAATTGACTGTTTCTATCGCATAAACACGCTGTACCACCGGCAAAGGGCCGATATAATGCGGCCCTTTGCCGTCGCTCCGTCTGATGATGTTGCGCACTGGCCTTTGGCCGCAGCCTCCGTGGAAGAACCTAATGAAAAGCGCAGAAATCCGTGAAGCCTTCCTTCGCTTCTTCGAAGAGCAAGGTCACACCCGTGTAGCCTCCAGCTCCTTGATCCCAGGCAATGACCCCACCCTGCTGTTCACCAACGCGGGCATGAACCAGTTCAAGGACTGCTTCCTGGGTCAGGAAAAACGTGCCTACACCCGTGCTGTCAGCAGCCAGAAGTGCGTGCGCGCCGGTGGTAAGCACAACGACCTGGAGAACGTCGGCTACACCGCCCGTCACCACACCTTTTTCGAAATGCTCGGCAACTTCAGCTTTGGCGACTATTTCAAGCAGGACGCGATCAACTTCGCCTGGACCTTCCTCACCGGCGTGCTGAAGCTGCCGAAGGAAAAACTCTGGGTGACCGTCTACGCCAGCGATGACGAAGCCTACGACATCTGGACAAAGCAGGTTGGCGTACCGGCCGAGCGTATGGTGCGCATTGGCGATAATAAAGGCGCGCCGTACGCGTCCGACAACTTCTGGACCATGGGCGACACCGGCCCGTGCGGCCCTTGCACCGAGATCTTCTACGACCACGGCGCCGACATCTGGGGCGGCCCTCCGGGCTCGCCGGAAGAAGACGGCGACCGTTACATCGAGATCTGGAACAACGTGTTCATGCAGTTCAACCGCACCGCCGATGGCGTGCTGCATCCACTGCCAGCGCCGTCGGTGGACACCGGCATGGGCCTGGAGCGGATCAGTGCGGTGATGCAGCACGTGCATTCCAACTACGAAATCGACCTGTTCCAGAGCCTGCTGGCCGCGGCTGCCAAGGCCATCGGTTGCGCCAACGAAGAGCAGGCTTCGCTCAAGGTGGTGGCTGACCACATCCGTTCCTGCGGTTTCCTGATTGCCGACGGCGTGCTGCCGTCCAACGAAGGTCGTGGTTATGTGCTGCGCCGCATCATCCGTCGCGCCTGCCGCCACGGTAACAAGCTGGGTGCCAACGGCAGCTTCTTCTACCAGATCGTCGCGGCCCTGGTGGCCGAGATGGGCGACGCGTTCCCTGAGCTGACCCAGAACCAGGCGCACATCGAGCGCGTGTTGAAGGCCGAGGAAGAGCAGTTCGCCAAGACCCTGGAGCAGGGCCTGAAAATCCTCGAGCAGGACCTTGCCGGCCTGCAGGGCACCGTGGTGCCGGGCGACGTGGTGTTCAAGCTCTACGACACCTATGGTTTCCCGATGGACCTGACCGGCGACATCGCCCGTGAGCGCAACCTGACCCTCGACGAGGAAGGTTTCGAGCGCGAGATGGAAGCCCAGCGCGTGCGCGCACGTTCGGCCAGCTCGTTCGGCCTGGACTACAACAGCCTGGTCAAAGTTGACGTGGCCACCGAGTTCACCGGCTACACCGCCACCCAAGCCTCGGCCAAAGTGGTTGCCCTCTATAAAGAAGGCCAGTCGGTCGACGTCTTGAATGAAGGTGACGACGGTGTTGTGGTGCTGGACCAGACCCCGTTCTACGCCGAATCCGGTGGCCAGATCGGCGACTGCGGCTTCCTCAAGGCTGCTTCCGGCCGTTTTGACGTGCGCGACACCACCAAGACCGGTGGTGCGTTCCTGCATCACGGCGTGCTGGCTTCGGGCAGCCTGACCGTAGGTTCGCCGGTAGACGCGCATGTGGACGCGGACGTGCGTCACGCCACGTCGCTGAACCACTCGGCCACTCACTTGCTGCACGCTGCACTGCGCCAGGTACTGGGCGAGCACGTTCAGCAGAAAGGTTCGTTGGTGGACAGCCAGCGCCTGCGTTTCGACTTCAGCCACTTTGAAGCGATCAAGCCTGAGCAGATCAAGGCGCTGGAAGACATCGTCAACGCCGAGATCCGCAAGAACACCGCAGTGGAAACCGAAGAGACCGATATCGAGACCGCCAAGGCCAAGGGCGCCATGGCGCTGTTCGGCGAGAAGTACGGCGACAGCGTGCGCGTGCTGAGCATGGGCGGCGATTTCTCGGTGGAACTGTGTGGCGGTATCCACGCCAACCGTACCGGCGATATTGCCTTGCTCAAGATCATCAGCGAAGGCGGCGTGGCCTCCGGTGTACGTCGTATTGAAGCGGTGACCGGTGCTGCGGCCCTGGCCTACCTCAATGCGGCCGAAGAACAACTCAAGGAAGCGGCCAGCCTGGTCAAGGGCAGCCGCGACAACCTGATCGACAAACTGTCCGCTGTGCTGGAGCGCAACCGTGCGCTGGAGAAACAGCTGGAACAGTTGCAAGCCAAGGCAGCCAGTGCGGCGGGTGACGATTTGTCTGCTACCGCGCTGGACGTCAAGGGTGTGAAAGTCCTGGCTGCGCGCCTGGATGGCCAGGACGGCAAGGCGTTGTTGGCCTTGGTCGATCAGTTGAAGAACAAGCTCGGCCGCGCAGTGATCCTGCTCGGCGGTGTCCATGAGGATAAGGTCGTTCTGGTTGCCGGTGTAACCAAGGACCTGACTGGCCAACTCAAGGCCGGTGATTTGATGAAGCAAGCCGCTGCGGCAGTGGGCGGGAAGGGCGGTGGTCGTCCGGACATGGCGCAAGGCGGTGGTGTAGACGCAGGCTCCCTGGACGCGGCCCTGGCCCTGACCGTGCCGTTTGTCGAGGCAGGCATTTAAGGCACTGTTAATGAGCCTATGGTCTAGTCATGGGCTCGCTGCGGTGCTGGAAGATTTGTTTATTGGGCGCCCCTTTACGGGCTGAGGCGGCTTAGAAATGGCTTTGATCGTACAGAAATTTGGAGGCACCTCGGTCGGCTCTGTCGAAAGAATCGAGCAGGTCGCCGACAAGGTTAAGAAATTCCGCGATGCCGGCGACGACCTGGTGGTGGTGCTGTCGGCCATGAGCGGTGAGACCAATCGCCTGATCGACCTGGCCAAGGCAATCAGCGGTGATCAACAGCCGCTGCCGCGTGAGCTGGATGTGATCGTGTCGACCGGTGAGCAGGTGACCATTGCCCTGTTGGCCATGGCGCTGAACAAGCGTGGCGTGCCCGCGGTGTCCTACACTGGCAGCCAGGTACGTATCCTGACCGACAGTGCGCACACCAAGGCGCGCATCCTGCAGATCGACGATCAGAAGATTCGTGCGGACCTGAAGGAAGGTCGAGTGGTCGTTGTCGCCGGTTTCCAGGGCGTTGACGAGCAAGGCAATATCACCACCCTCGGGCGTGGCGGTTCGGACACCACTGGCGTAGCGTTGGCAGCGGCCCTGAAGGCCGATGAATGCCAGATCTACACCGATGTCGACGGCGTCTACACCACTGACCCGCGTGTGGTGTCCGTGGCCCAGCGCCTGGACAAGATCACCTTTGAAGAGATGCTGGAAATGGCCAGCCTCGGTTCCAAGGTGCTGCAGATTCGCGCGGTGGAGTTCGCCGGCAAGTACAACGTTCCGCTGCGCGTATTGCACAGCTTCAAAGAGGGTCCGGGCACCCTCATTACTATTGATGAAGAGGAATCCATGGAACAGCCGATCATTTCCGGCATCGCTTTCAACCGCGATGAAGCCAAGCTGACGATCCGTGGCGTGCCAGACACCCCGGGCGTGGCCTTCAAGATCCTGGGCCCTATCAGTGGCGCGAACATTGAAGTCGACATGATCGTGCAGAACGTTTCGCACGATAACACCACCGATTTCACTTTCACCGTGCACCGCAACGAGTACGATGCGGCGGAGCGGATCCTGCAGAACACCGCGCGCGAGATCGGCGCACGTGAAGTGGTCGGCGACACCAAGATTGCCAAGGTGTCGATCGTGGGTGTGGGCATGCGTTCCCATGCCGGCGTTGCCAGCCGCATGTTCGAGGCCCTGGCCAAGGAAAGCATCAACATCCAGAT
This sequence comes from Pseudomonas sp. P7548, assembly GCF_013386585.1. Taxonomy (GTDB): domain Bacteria; phylum Pseudomonadota; class Gammaproteobacteria; order Pseudomonadales; family Pseudomonadaceae; genus Aquipseudomonas. The sequence continues at coordinate 75,632 of NZ_JACARO010000090.1, forward strand.
GATCTCCACGTCTGAGATCAAGGTCTCGGTGGTGATCGAAGAGAAGTATCTGGAGTTGGCTGTGCGCGCCTTGCACACCGCTTTTGAGCTCGACGCTCCGGCCCGACAGGGCGAGTGATGCAGTGCCAGGAAGGCGCGGTTTACCGCGCCTTTCCTTTTTTTGTGGGGCGCATGTTCTTTTGCGTGGGCTCGACAATACTTAGGCGGGTAGGGCTATGACCTTTTTGGTTGTAGGTCGAAGGCCTTTTTTTTGCAGACTGTTGTTCCTGAACTGAAATGCGTGAGGAGAAAGGTATGCTGATTCTGACTCGTCGGTGCGCAGAAAGCCTGATTATCGGTGATGGCGAAATCACCGTGACCGTGCTCGGCGTCAAAGGCAATCAAGTACGTATCGGGGTTAATGCTCCGAAAGAGGTAGCGGTCCACCGCGAGGAAATCTACCTGCGGATCAAGAAAGAGAAGGACGAAGAACCAAGCCTTTAATTTTTATCGTTTTTTATGTTTGCAAACGGGGATGAACGTGGTTAATATACGCCCCGTGTTGCGGAGAGCTGGCCGAGTGGCCGAAGGCGCTCCCCTGCTAAGGGAGTACACCTCAAAAGGGTGTCGGGGGTTCGAATCCCCCGTTCTCCGCCATTATTTGCTTAGTACGTTGCAATCTGGTTTTTTCGCTAAGTTGTTGAAATTAAACGAAAAAATAGCTTTACATAGAGATTGAACGGCCTATAATGCGCGGCAACAAATGCACTCGTAGCTCAGCTGGATAGAGTACTCGGCTACGAACCGAGCGGTCACAGGTTCGAATCCTGTCGAGTGCACCATTTAAGAGTTAGTTGCAGCGATGCAGGTAGCTTGGCTTCAACCAGTTGTGATCTGGTCTAAAAACACAAACTGCACTCGTAGCTCAGCTGGATAGAGTACTCGGCTACGAACCGAGCGGTCACAGGTTCGAATCCTGTCGAGTGCACCATACAAACAAAAAGCCCGCCGAGTGCGGGCTTTTTGCCGTCTGGGGTTTGTGTAGGATTTCATCTTTTTCTCCTGCCTTCATGTGTTTTCCTTCTCCGCTACGTCGTCGCAGTTCATAGATGCAGCCGATGCTCAGCTTTGGCTCGCAAGCGCTTGTTCTTTCCAGTTTTTTGACGTTAAAAGCGCGCGCAGCGTGTATCATTGCGCCCGTCAGCCCCGCCGGGGCTTGTGGAATACCTCCATGGACTTACCCAGTAGTTACTCAGTACCCCGCTTTACCAATCATGAATTGACTGATTGATCCTTCCGGCGTGCCCCGCTGCTGGGAGTGGAGTTCGCCTATGACCGAAGTAGAAGTAAAGAAAACACAAGAAAGCCTGCAGGATCGTCTGGCTCAAGTCATCGAGCTGCTGCAGCGCCAGCGCGTGGTCGAAGACCTCACGCACCGCCAGGAAGGTCCGAACCACGACCGCGTCGAAAACCTGGTCCATCGGCAAAACCTCGTCGAGCTGCAACGCAAGCTTGATGACCTGCACTCCGCCGACGTCGCCTACATTCTTGAAGCCTTGCCGCTTGATGATCGACTGACTCTCTGGCAGTTGGTCAAGGCGGACCGCGACGGCGACATCCTCCTCGAAGTATCCGATTCGGTTCGCGAAACCCTGATCGCCGACATGGACGATCACGAGCTCCTGGCTGCCGCCAAGGAGATGGACGCCGACGAACTGGCAGACTTGGCCCCTGAGCTGCCGCGTGACGTTGTCCATGAGCTGATGGAGGCCCTCGACGGCCAGCAGCGTGAGCGCGTGCGTTCCGCCTTGTCTTACGACGAGGATCAGGTTGGCGCCCTGATGGACTTCGAGATGGTCACCATCCGTGAAGACGTCAGTCTGGAAGTGGTTCTGCGCTACCTGCGCCGCCTCAAGGAGCTGCCGGGGCACACCGATAAGCTGTTCGTGGTCGATTACGAAGGTATCCTCAAGGGTGTGCTGCCGATCAAGCGTCTGCTGGTCAATGACCCCGAGAAGAAAGTGGCGGATGTCATGGCCAGTGATCCGGTGAGTTTCCACCCGGACGAAGACGCCTATGATGCCGCCCAGGCCTTCGAGCGTTATGACTTGATTTCGGCCCCGGTGGTCGACAAGAACGGCAAGCTGATCGGCCGACTGACCATCGACGAAATGGTCGACCTGATTCGTGAAGAGAGCGAAACCGAAGTCCTCAACATGGCGGGTCTGCGTGAGGAGGAAGATATCTTCGCCTCGGTCTGGCGCTCGCTGCGTAACCGTTGGGCGTGGCTGGCGATCAACCTGATCACGGCGTTCATCGCGTCTCGGGTCATCGGCTTGTTCGAAGGCTCGATCGAGAAATTGGTGGCCCTGGCGGCGCTGATGCCGATTGTGGCCGGTATTGGGGGTAACTCGGGTAACCAGACCATCACCATGATCGTGCGGGCCATGGCCCTGGACCAGGTGAACACCGGCAATACATCACGCCTGATGCGCAAGGAGTTGGCGGTTGCGTTGATCAATGGCGTGGTGTGGGGCGGGGTGATCGGTATCGTGGCCTACTTGCTGTACGGCAGTTGGTCGCTTGGCGTCGTCATGACCGCCGCCATGACGCTCAACCTGCTGCTGGCCGCATTGATGGGGGTGTTGATCCCCATGACCCTGGCGCGCCTTGGGCGCGACCCTGCAATGGGTGCCAGCGTGATGATCACGGCCATGACCGACAGTGGCGGCTTCTTCATCTTCCTGGGCCTGGCCACGATCTTCCTGCTTTGATCCCTCAAGGCAAACCAGCTCCCCGTAGGAGCTGGCTTGCCAGCGATCGCATCCCTTCGGTCTAACTGACAGCCCACGTCGCCCGGATCGCCGGCAAGCCGGCTCCTACAAAAAAACGCGCAAAAAAAAGCCAGCACATGGCTGGCTTCGGCTTTCAGTTGCAGATCAGTCGGCTTCTGCGGCCGCTTCAACGTCGTGCGCAATAAGCGAGACGAGAGCATTTTGCTGGCGGTGGGAGAGCTGACGAAAACGCTGCAGCAGTTCGCGTTCGTGCAGTGACAGCTCGGGGCTGTCCAGGCGCATGCTCAACTCTTCGCCCAACGCACCTTCCTGAATGAGGCTCTGTTCCAGGCGCGCGATGATTTCGGAGTTCATGCTGCGGTGATGATTGCGAGCCACCTCGGCAATGCGTTCCCGCATTCCGTCTGGCAGACGTACGACGAACTTGTCAGCCGTACGGCTGGAATAAATTGCCTGTTTCAATGGGCGCATATATTTAACCGGTTAGTTCAGGGGAGCGGTTTTTGGAATTGGCCGCAAGATGAGTGTTAAGACAAGACTCACGACCAAAGTTCAACCCGAATTGCAAAGAGGCCGCATCATGCCTCAGATTTGACAGTTCCTTGGCGTCAATTCTGTGACAAATATTGAACTGCCTAAAGGCTTTATGCCAGCACTGATTTGCATTTTTGCGGACTGGTTGGAAAACTTTTCCACGAGTGATTCCGCAAGGGAACTTCCCGTAAGTCCAGGCCACCACAGGGTTTGAGGCCGCACATCCTATAGCAATATGGCCTTTTGCCCTTAATTTTAAGACTAGTGGCAATTTGCCGATTTACTAGGGCTAGGCGACATAAGGTAGCGGTGGGGGGGCTGCAGGAGGTGTCAGCGCAACACCGGGTCAAATTTGAATCGGCGGCCAACGATGAGCGATAGCACCAGCAGGCTGGCAAATACCCCGGTAGCGATGAATGCAGTGGTCTGCCCGTCCTGGGCGGATGTGTTCAGGCCAAAAATGCCTGCGCCGAGGGTCAGGCACAGCAACAGCCAGGCAGGTTTGTTCATGGCCGCCACCTCAGAAAATCCAGTGTTCGGAGGCAGGTGTCGCCTGGGTATTCACGCGAATCGGTGATTGCGCACCGGGCGTCATCACAGCCAGTTGTGGGCGCTGTTGCAGGTGATGAGGCACCGCCTGGCTGATTTGCTCTGCGTCTTCGGAGTGGGCGGATTGGAAATGAAACATGACCAGTGCCGCCAAGGCTGCAGCATTAAGGGTCAACAGAAGGGCGCTGTTCATGTTCTTGTGCTCCGCAGTGGCTGGGCCGGATGAGTTTTGTAGGATATGTGTTGCAGGCCTCGTGCCAACCTTTTAAGTTAATAAAATCAAATGGTTAGGCGTAATTTAAAGTGCGGGCTCGTTGCATTTTGCAAGACGGGCAATTCGCAGGATTGCATTTTGCACGATGCCGCCAAGTGCCCGGCATTGCTGGGTGAAACGTGGATCTATTGGCTAAGGTGCGGCCTACACTCAAAAAGCCTACGGACGACATGACAAACGCCAACCTGGCCGTTAACATGCACGCCGTCCGTCGCCGCCCGCTTGGCAGGCGCCTGTCATTTGTCCCAGTAGCTCAATTGGATAGAGCATCCCCCTCCTAAGGGGAAGGTTGGCCGTTCGAACCGGCCCTGGGACACCAGATTCAAAGCCCCGCTCAGACTGTTCTGGCGGGGCTTTTTTGTGGGCGGGTGCCCACATCGCGTCGAACCTTGCGGGCGATCAGGGTTCACAGCCAATGCGCTATGTATTTGTTGCAACCGGTGTACCTCCCGGGCGATCAAGCAGCGTCTGAGCTATTAAGCAAAAAATTCCCCGGAAACAGCCGATACCGCCTGTCCGGATCCGGCAACCCCGGACTATCATGCCGATAGCCCTGTCTCTCACTGCAAGGAGCCGCTCGGAACGCCGATGCGCCAGATCTGGAAATCTTTTCGAGCCCTTTATTTCGCCTCCTTGATGATGCTGATCGGCTCCGGCCTGCTCAGCACTTACCTGGCCCTGCGCCTGGCCGCCGACCATGTCGACAGCCTGTGGGTGGGTGCGTTGATGGCCGCCAACTACTTTGGCCTGGTGCTGGGCGGCAAGATCGGGCACCGCCTGATCGCCCGGGTCGGGCATATTCGCGCCTACGCCACCTGTGCCGGCATCGTCGGTGCGGCGGTGCTCGGCCACGGGTTGATCAACTGGCTGCCGGCCTGGATCGTGCTGCGTACGATCGTGGGTTTGGGGATGATGTGCCAGTACATGGTCATTGAAAGCTGGCTCAACGAGCAGGCAGACGCCAAGCAACGTGGCGTAGTGTTCAGTGGCTACATGATTGCGTCCTACCTGGGCCTGGTGTTGGGGCAATTGATTCTGGTCATGCACCCCCAGCTTGGACTTGAACTGCTGATGCTGGTCGCGGTGTGCTTTGCCCTGTGCCTGGTGCCGGTGGCCATGACTCGACGCATCCACCCCGCGCCGCTGCACCCGGCGCCGATGGAGCCGCGTTTCTTCATTAAACGGGTACCGCAGTCACTGAGTACGGTGCTGGGAGCAGGGGTGATCGTGGGTTCGTTCTACGGTTTGGCGCCGCTCTATGCGTCACAGCAAGGGCTGACGACCGAACAGGTCGGCCTGTTCATGGGCTGCTGTATTTTTGCCGGCCTGCTGGTGCAGTGGCCGTTGGGCTGGTTGTCGGACCGCTATGACCGGGCTTTGCTGATTCGCTGCTTTGCGTTGTGCCTCGCGGTGGCGGCATTGCCCCTGGCGATCCTGTCGCAGGTGCCGCTGGAGGTATTGTTCGTCGCCGGTTTCCTGTGTTCGCTGGTGCAGTTCTGCCTGTACCCGCTGGCCGTGGCGTTTTCCAATGACCACGTCGAAGGTGATCGCCGGGTGTCGCTGACCGCCATGTTGCTGGTGACCTACGGCATTGGCGCCAGCATCGGGCCGCTGCTGGCGGGTGTGGCGATGAAGCTGTTTGGCAGTCACATGCTCTATGCGTTCTTCAGCCTGTGTGCGTTGATCCTGGTGTGGCGTATCCGGCCGAAGGCGGTGACCAACTTGCATCAGGTGGACGACGCGCCGCTGCACCACGTGGCGATGCCTGACAGCATGTCCAGCTCGCCCCTGGTGGCTTGCCTTGACCCACGGGTGGACGAGGCGGTGGTGCAGGAACAGATGCAGGCCACGCCCGTGGATCCCGCGCCCGAAACCGATCCGGCGCCGGTGGTGGATGAGTCCGTTGTCGAAGGGCCGCCGCCGCTTCTGGACCCGGATGACCACCCTCACGACCTGAGCCGCGCGCGGCCCTGAAAGCAAAAACGGGCAGATCCCATCAGGATCTGCCCGTTTTTTATTGCGCTCGAAAAAGCTTAGAAGTCGTCGTCTTTATCGAAACGACGCGCTTCGCGCTGCAACTGGTACACGAAGCGCTCAACCTGGCGCTGCACCAGGCCGCTCATGTTGTGGAAACGCACGCCGGCAAAGGTGGTGTTGATCTTCTCTTCAAAGTGCAGGTAACGCAGCTCTACTGAGGTGGTCATGCTGCCAAAGGGCAGGGCCGCGATAAAGCGATCGTAGACCTGGCCCAGTTGCAGACGCTCGGAGATATCACCCTCAAAGCGCAGTTTGCAGCCGGTGGCGGAAATGTCGAGCAACTTGCCGCTGATCGGCGCCTTGAGCTTCTCGCCACCCAATTCGATATTGACCAGTTGGGCCAGCTTCAATGCGGCGCGGAAGGCATTGCGGCGCTGATGGTAGACCACCTCGTCGGGCATACTGCCGGTGTAGATGCGATGGCCGTCTTTTTCGCTGACGGTCAGGGTGCCCTTGCTTTCCCAGGCAACACGCACGCCGTCATGGAAACCCTCGATGCGGAACGGTTCGCCATTTTCGAGGTGGCGCTCACCGTCGCGCGGGATCATTTCGTCCAGGGCCAGCGTCCCGCTGTCCCGGTCAACGTCCACCAGGTAGCTTTGGAAGCGCTGGCTGCGTTCATGGAAAGTGATGATCAACGGATCATGGCTTTCTTGCAGCATCCGCAAAGTGCCGGCGATTTCCAGAGGCGTGGTGAGGACCTTGGGTGGCTGCGGGGCATCTTCCGCATTGAGGGCGTTGAACACGGTTCTTCCATCTCCAGACAAAATACGACTTCACGCAAGAACAGGCATTTTGCCAGCATGTAGCGCGCCTTGGATAGGGCGCGCTGAAAACCGGCGTCAGGCTTGGCTGCGAGTGCTTGGCTTGACCAGGCGCGAGGTGGAGCCTTGGGCGTTGTAGAGGGCCGGAGGCTCTCCGCCGTGGAGTATACGCAACTGGTTGGCGGTCGTGGCTTGCTGAAGCTGGATCGACTGACCGTTGAGCAGGTTGGCTTCCTGGCACTGGGCGAGCAATAGATTGAGGGCGTTGCTCTGTGCCAGCAGTTGGTCGCCGACCGAGGAGTGACTGGCCAGCTGTGCGAGGCCGTCGTGATCAGCCGGCAGGCCCAGGCTGATGAGAATCTGGCTGCGCTTCTTGCCATGCTGTTCCAGCAGCACAATCAGCGACTGCTTGCGTGCGAGGATTTCCTCCAGCAAGCGCATGTCCCGGCCGTACAAGGCCAGGGACTCTTCTTTGAGCAGCTCGAGCAAATGTTGCGTCGGCGCCAGATCGTCAATGATCAGTTGAAGCAAATGTTCGTCGTGGTGCATGGCTGGCCTTGGGTTTTAAGCGTCCAAAAGCCCTGCGCAGGCCTTTGCCTAGCGCTCGGCTTCGAAGTTAAGCAGCTTGCTGGCTACACGGTTGCTGTCGACTTTATAGCTGCCATCGGCGATCGCCTGTTTCAACTCGGCCACACGGGCTTTGTTGACTACCGGTTGATCGCGCAGCGAGTCAGTGACCTTCTGCAACTGTTGAGCCTCATTGCTCAGGTGTACCGATTCCCCGCTTTGGCTGGCACCGGCCTGCTCTGCCTTGGCGGGCAGGGGCTGGGACTTGGCATCTACGCTGTCCTTGGCACCGCTGGTGCGCGTAGAACCGGGCAAAGCCTGGGCGTTATTCAAACGGCTGAAATCAATGACCATAATAAAAAAACCTCTGGGTATTTGGACGCTTGCCATGTTTTCGGCCATACCCGGACAAACTTTAGGCTCGATTGACAATAAACCTGTTTGCGCGAACGTCTGGCGCACAGTGTAGGAAAAGCTGGCGTCCGATACCAGTGATCTATAAAGCCACCTCGACTTGACCGGGGGCTGTCACCCGCGCCTTGATCACGCGGTTGGAATTCAGGTTTTTCACGCGGATCTGCTCGCTCATGCCGCCGTTGGACAGCGCCTCCCCGGGCATTTTCACGTTCAGCGCGCCGCTGCTGGCAGAGATCACCACCTGATCGCCCTTGCGCACAACCTCGGCCTGCTCCAGATGCACCAGGGTTATCACTTGGTCAGTGACCATTGGTCGGGTCAATTTCTGCCCGATGGCCTGGTCCAGCGAAGTCAGGTAGCCCTGGTTGATCAGGCTGATATCCCGTTCACGTAGGGCGACGTCCTGGTCACCAATGATGCCGGTGCGCTTGAGCGGGCGGGTCACAACCACCACGTCACGGAACAGCTTGACCTGCGCCGGCACGAACACCGTCCAGGGCGAGGCACCTTCACAGCGTACTTTTACCGTCACGCGGCCAATCGGCTGGGCCGGGCTTTCCAGGGTGGCTGTCAATTCCTTGTCGCACGCCGGCATGCGCAGGCGGGGGTCCAGCTGGTTGACCTGGATTTCGTAGCGTCCGGGCGTCTGGGTGGTCGCCAGATAATCTTCTACAGTGAACTCAAGAAAGCCTTGGGTGACGCCGATAAGTAGATCAGGCAAGGTGACGTTATCTGCGCGGGCCGTGGCCCCTGTGCCCACGGCAAGCAATGCCAGCGACGCGCAGAGCAGGCTACGTAGTCGTTGGGGAGCAAGGCGTCGGGAAACTGTCGTTTTAAGGTTCATGACCAATAAAAAGCAAAGCTCGTGCCGTTTAATGTTGGGTACGCGTCGTACCCCTTAGGTTTTAGCGTAGGAGTCTGGGCATGGCAGGTGTAATGGATTCAGTAAACCAGCGCACACAGCTGGTAGGGCAGAATCGCCTGGAGTTGTTGCTTTTTCGCCTGGACGGCAAGCAGCTATATGGCATCAACGTGTTCAAGGTGCGGGAAGTGCTGCAGTGTCCCAAGCTGACGATCATGCCCAAGTCCAGCCCGGTGGTGTGTGGCGTTGCCAACATCCGCGGGGCGACGATCCCGATTCTTGACCTGGCCATGGCCACCGGTTCTGCCGGTTTGCAGGACCGTGAGAGCCCGTTCGTGATCATCACCGAGTACAACACCAAGACCCAGGGCTTCCTGGTGCGCTCGGTGGAGCGCATCGTCAACATGAACTGGGAAGAGATCCATCCGCCGCCCAAGGGCACCGGCCGCGATCACTACCTCACGGCGGTGACGCGGGTCGACAACCAGTTGGTGGAAATCATCGACGTGGAGAAGATCCTCGCCGAAGTGGCGCCGACCTCGGAGAACATCTCGGTGGGTGTGGTCGATGCCGAAACCGCGCACAAGGCTGTATCGCTGCGGGTGTTGACCGTGGATGACTCCTCCGTGGCGCGCAAACAGGTCACTCGTTGCCTGCAAACCGTCGGGGTGGAAGTGGTCGCGCTCAACGACGGCCGCCAGGCCCTGGATTACCTGCGCACGCTGGTGGATGAGGGCAAGAAGCCCGAAGAAGAATTCCTGATGATGATTTCCGACATCGAGATGCCGGAAATGGACGGCTACACCCTCACGGCCGAGATACGCAACGATCCGCGCATGCAAAAACTACATATCATCCTGCATACTTCGTTGTCGGGTGTATTCAATCAGGCGATGGTCAAGAAGGTCGGCGCCGATGACTTCCTGGCCAAATTCCGCCCTGATGACCTGGCATCCCGGGTAGTCGACCGGATCAAGGCAGCAGATCACGGCTAGGGGATTTCCCCTGGCGGTCACACGATTTAAGAGGCGGTATCATTGTCTACGGGTAATTTGGATTTCGAACAGTTCCGGGTCTTCCTGGAAAAAGCCTGTGGCATATTGCTCGGTGAAAACAAGCAGTACCTGGTATCCAGCCGTCTCAACAAACTGATGGAACAGCAGGGCATCAAGTCGTTGGGTGAGCTGGTCCAGCGCATCCAGGGTCAACCGCGCAGCGGGCTCAAGGAGATGGTGGTCGATGCCATGACCACCAACGAAACCCTGTGGTTTCGGGATACCTACCCCTTCGAGGTGCTCAAGAGCAAAGTGCTGCCCGAAGCCATCAAGGCCAGCCCGGGCCAGCGCCTGCGCATCTGGTCGGCGGCGTGCTCCTCGGGGCAGGAACCGTACTCGATCTCGATGGCTATCGACGAGTTCGAACGGACCAACATGGGCCAATTGAAGGCCGGTGCGCAAATCGTTGCCACCGATCTGTCCGGCACCATGCTCACCAACTGCAAGACCGGCGAGTACGACAGCCTGGCCCTGGGCCGTGGTTTGTCCCAGGAACGCCTGCAGCGTTACTTTGACCCGAAAGGGGCAGGGCGCTGGGCGGTCAAGGCGCCGATCAAGAACCGGGTGGAGTTCCGCTCGTTCAACCTGCTCGACAGCTACGCCAGCCTGGGCAAGTTCGACATGGTGTTCTGCCGCAACGTGCTGATCTACTTCTCGGCCGAAGTGAAGAAAGACATCCTGTTGCGCATCCACGGCACGCTCAAGCGTGGCGGCTATCTGTTCCTTGGTGCTTCCGAAGCGCTGAACGGTCTGCCGGATCATTACCAGATGGTGCAGTGCAGCCCGGGGATCATCTACCAGGCCAAGTAAGAGTTACGCGGTTAACAATGTGGGAGCGGGCTTGCTCACGAATGCGGTTTGTCAGTCAGATATAAATTGACTGACCTGCCGCATTCGCGAGCAAGCCCGCTCCCACATTTGTTTTGCGGCAAGGTAAATGAAGGCGGCAACTCACCATTGCCGCTTTACTGGCGCCACGCGGAAACCCGTTGCCGCTTTTCTGGCATTGCCACCGGCAAACCCCTCGCAAACCCTTGAGTTACGGCCTTTTCGTTAATTGGCATGCGCCTTGCTATAACCCAGTTACGAAAAGCAGGTCAGCCTAAAGGTTTCCGCCATGAGCATCAGCTTCGATAAAGCGCTCGGTATCCACGAACAAGCCCTGGGCTTCCGCGCCCAGCGTGCTGAAGTCTTGGCCAACAACATTGCCAACGCCGACACCCCGAACTACAAGGCTCGGGATTTGGACTTCTCCGCCGTGCTCGCTGCACAGCAGGACAAGACCAAGAACGGCACCTTCGCCTTGAACGTGACCAATACCCGTCACATTGAAGCGCAAGGCCTGGGCAATGGTGACGAGTCGCTGCTGTATCGCACGCCGATGCAGCCGTCGATCGACCAGAACACCGTCGACGCCCAGCTGGAGCAATCGGCCTACGCCGAGAACTCGGTGAACTTCCAGGCCAGCTTCACCCTGCTCAACAGTAAATTCAAAGGGCTGATGTCAGCCCTGCGTGGAGAGTAAGCCATGTCCCTAGCCAGTGTTTTCAATATTGCCGGCAGTGGCATGAGCGCGCAGACCACGCGTTTGAACACCGTCGCCAGTAACATCGCCAACGCCGAGACCGTGTCTTCGAGCATTGACCAGACCTACCGCGCCCGTCACCCGGTGTTCGCCACCATGTTCCAGGGCGGCCAGAGCGGCGGCAGCGATTCGCTGTTCCAGAACCAGGATGCCGCCGGCCAAGGCGTGCAGGTGCTCGGCGTGGTTGAAGACCAGAGCAACCTGGAAGCCCGCTACGAGCCGAACCACCCGGCCGCGAACGAAAAAGGCTACGTGTACTACCCGAACGTCAACGTGGTCGAGGAGATGGCTGACATGATCTCTGCCAGCCGCTCGTTCCAGACCAACGCGGAAATGATGAACACCGCCAAAACCATGATGCAGAAGGTCCTGACCCTGGGTCAGTGATAAGGGGCGCCAAATAATGGCCATTGTTGATACCACTTCTACCAACACGGCGGTTCAGGACCTTTTCAACTCGAAGGTCAAGTCCGCGACAGACAACAGCAGCGTCGGTGATGCTTCCAAGGCGGCGACGGGCAACCAGTCGCTGGGCAAGGACGCATTCCTGCAACTGCTGGTGACCCAGCTCAAAAACCAGAACCCGCTGTCGCCTCAGGACAACGGCGCGTTCGTGGCGCAACTGGCGCAGTTCAGCAGCCTGGAAGGGATCAACACCCTGAACGATTCGGTGAACGCGATCTCCAGCAACTTCAGCTCGTCGCAAGCGCTGCAAGCGTCGTCGCTGGTGGGGCGTTCGATCATCACCCAGACCGACAAGGCCATGGTTGATACCAGCAAGAGCATGACCGGTTCGGTGGCGGTGACGGCGGCGACGGGTAACGTCTCCGTGAAGATCACCGACAAGGACGGCAACGTGGTGCGCACCATCGACATGGGTGCCCAGAGCGCTGGCGATGCGAGCTTTATCTGGGATGGCAAGAACGACAAGGGCGAAGTCGCCCCTGCCGGTACCTACACCTTTGCCGCCACCACGAAGAACGACAAGGGTGACTCGGTTGCCTTGGCCACTTCGCTGCCGGCAACCGTTACCAGCGTGACGCTGAGCAAGACCGGCGGCGAAATGCTGTTGAACCTTGCAGGCGGCATGGGCAGCGTCAAGCTGTCGCAAATTCAGACTATCGGTACATAGAGCCGGCTAAATACGGCAGAAGGAGAGAAACATGTCTTTTAACATCGGCCTGAGCGGCCTCTATGCGGCCAACAAACAACTGGACGTGACCGGCAACAACATCGCCAACGTCGCGACCACGGGCTTCAAGTCGTCCCGTGCGGAATTCGCGGACATCTACGCGGCCTCCAAACTGGGCACCGGCCAGAACAGCATCGGCAACGGTGTGAACCTGGCGGCTGTGTCCCAGCAGTTCACCCAGGGTGACGTGAACAACAGCGGCGGCATCCTGGACATGGCGATCCAGGGCGGCGGCTTCTTCGTGCAGAAGGCCAGCGACGGTTCGCTGGAATACACCCGTAGTGGTGCCTTCCGTGCCGACAAAGACGGCTACATCACCAACAACACCGGCACCTCGCGCCTGCAAGGCTACGCGGCGGACGCCGATGGCAATATCATCAAGGGCGGCCTGACCGACCTGCAACTGAACCTGTCGAACCTGCCGCCGAAGGCGTCCACCAAGGTGGATTCCACCAGTAACCTGAACTCTTCAGAAGCGGTGATCAACCAGACGACCAAGCCGTTTGACCCAAGCGACACCAGTACTTTCACCACCCAATACAGCACCACCTTGTACGACAACCAAGGTAACGCTCACCCGATGGTGCAGTACCTGGTCAAGACCGACAGCAACGTCTGGAAATCCTACACGCTGATCGATGGCCGTAACCCGGACGGCACACTGCCAACGGGCACAGGCGCAGGCACTGCGCCACCTGCTGCGACGACGCTGACCTTTGATGGTTCCGGCAAGCTCACCAGTGTTGCTGGGACAGGCGTGACCGGTAATACCCTGACCATCACCGGCTGGGTGCCGGGTACCGTGACCAACGGTGTGTGGAAGGCAAACGGTGCGACTGCCAACCCTACCGGCATCGCGATCAACATGGGCAACATCACCCAATACAACTCGGCCACCTACCGCAACCCGCCGACCACCGACGGTTATGCGACTGGCCAGATCACCGGCCTGAAAATCGACGGCAGCGGCGTACTGTTCGCCACGTTCAGCAACCAGCAGAGCAAGGCCATCGGCCAGATCTCCCTGGCCAGCTTCAACAACGAACAAGGCCTGCAGCCAGCGGGCGGCACCACCTGGAGAGAGACCTTTGCATCGGGCCAGCCGGGTTACGACACTCCGCAAGCCGGCACCCTGGGTTCGATCGTGGCCAACTCCCTGGAGAACTCCAACGTTAACCTGACCAACGAGCTGGTGGACCTGATCAAGGCCCAGAGCAACTATCAGGCAAACGCCAAGACCATCTCCACCCAGAGCACCATCATGCAGACCATCATTCAGATGACCTGATGAGTTAACGCTCCACAAAAAAGCCCCTCACTCGAGGGGCTTTTTTGTGGCGGCTATATTCATAGCCGACATCGGCGACCTTGTAGTGAGCGGGCTTGCCCCGCGCTGGGGGGCGAAGCCGCCCTAAACCCAAGCACCTCGGTCTTTGCGAAACACCACGGCGCTCTGGTTGGGGCGGCTTCGCCGCCCAGCGCGGGGCAAGCCCGCTCACTACAGGTGGACCTCTGCCCGGAAGAGATAATCGCCAGGCAAAAGAAAACCCCGGCAAACCCAGGGGGGCTTGGCGGGGGTTCTTAGATAGGCGCCTTTACGCGCCTACCGGCTCAGCTTATTGGCAAGCTTCGCAATCCGGCTCGTCGATCGCGCAGGCCTTAGGCACAGGGGCCGGACCGGCTGGAGCGGCGAGAACCGAGTCGTCACCGTGGTTGCCGCCGCTGGAAACAGCGTTCAGCTTACCGGTGTTGATGGTCGACTTCTCGGTGCTGGTCGCAGCCAGGGCACGGAGGTAGTAAGTGGTTTTCAGGCCACGGTACCACGCCATGCGGTAGGTCACGTCCAGCTTCTTGCCCGAAGCGCCGGCGATGTACAGGTTCAGGGACTGGGCCTGGTCGATCCACTTCTGACGACGGCTGGCGGCGTCAACGATCCACTTGGTGTCCACTTCGAAGGCGGTCGCGTAGAGCTCTTTGAGTTCTTGCGGGATGCGCTCGATCTGCTGCACGGAACCGTCGTAGTACTTCAGGTCGTTGATCATGACCGAGTCCCACAGGCCACGGGCTTTCAGGTCGCGAACCAGGTACGGGTTGATCACGGTGAATTCGCCCGACAGGTTCGATTTCACATACAGGTTCTGGTAGGTCGGTTCGATCGACTGCGACACGCCGGTGATGTTGGCGATGGTGGCGGTCGGTGCGATGGCCATGATGTTGGAGTTACGAATGCCTTTCTGCACACGGGCACGTACCGGTGCCCAGTCCAGGGATTCGTTCAGGTCAACGTCGATGTACTTCTGGCCACGGGCTTCGATCAGGATCTGTTGCGAATCCAGCGGCAGGATGCCTTTGGACCACAGCGAACCCTGGAACGTCTCGTAGGCGCCGCGCTCGTCGGCCAGGTCGCAGGACGCCTGGATCGCGTAGTAGCTGACCGCTTCCATGGACTTGTCGGCGAACTCGACCGCAGCATCCGAACCGTAAGGAATGTGCTGCAGGTACAGCGCGTCCTGGAAGCCCATGATGCCCAGGCCAACCGGACGGTGCTTGAAGTTGGAGTTCTGCGCCTGTGGCACCGAGTAGTAGTTGATGTCGATCACGTTATCGAGCATGCGAACCGCGGTGTTGACGGTGCGTTGCAGCTTGGCGGTGTCCAACTGGCCGTTGACGATGTGGTTCGGCAGGTTGATCGAGCCCAGGTTGCAAACGGCGATTTCGTCCTTGTTGGTGTTCAAGGTGATCTCGGTGCACAGGTTCGAGCTGTGGACCACGCCCACGTGCTGCTGCGGGCTGCGCAGGTTGCACGGGTCCTTGAAGGTCAGCCATGGGTGGCCGGTTTCAAACAGCATGGACAGCATTTTGCGCCACAGGTCTTTGGCCTGGATGGTCTTGAACAGCTTGACCTTGCCTGGGTACTCGGTGAGGGCTTCGTAGTACTCGTAGCGCTCTTCGAAGGCTTTACCGGTCAGGTCGTGCAGGTCCGGCACTTCGGATGGCGAGAACAGGGTCCACTTGCCGTCATCGAAGACACGCTTCATGAACAGGTCAGGGATCCAGTTGGCGGTGTTCATGTCGTGGGTACGACGACGATCATCACCGGTGTTCTTGCGCAGCTCGATGAACTCTTCGATGTCCATGTGCCAGGTTTCCAGGTAAGCACACACCGCGCCTTTGCGCTTGCCACCCTGGTTCACGGCTACAGCAGTGTCGTTCACCACTTTCAGGAACGGTACAACGCCCTGGGACTTGCCGTTGGTGCCCTTGATGTACGAACCCAGTGCGCGCACCGGTGTCCAGTCGTTGCCCAGGCCGCCGGCGAATTTGGACAACATGGCGTTGTCGTGGATCGCGTGGTAGATGCCCGACAGGTCATCCGGCACGGTGGTCAGGTAGCAGCTCGACAGCTGTGGACGCAGGGTGCCGGCGTTGAACAGGGTCGGGGTCGACGACATGTAGTCGAAGGACGACAGCAGGTTGTAGAACTCGATCGCACGGTCTTCTTTCTGCTTCTCTTCGATCGCCAGGCCCATGGCCACGCGCATGAAGAACACTTGCGGCAGTTCGAAGCGGATACCGTCCTTGTGGATGAAGTAACGGTCGTACAGGGTTTGCAGGCCCAGGTAGGTGAACTGCTGGTCGCGCTCGTGGTTGATGGCCTTGCCCAGTTTTTCCAGGTCGAAGGTGGCCAGGACCGGGTTCAGCAATTCGAATTCGATACCCTTGGCGATGTAGGCCGGCAGGGCCTTGGCGTACAGGTCAGCCATCTCGTGGTGAGTGGCGCTGTCGGCGACTTTCAGGAAGCCCAGGCCTTCGGCACGCAGGGTGTCCATCAGCAGGCGCGCGGTCACGAACGAGTAGTTCGGCTCGCGTTCAACCAGGGTACGGGCGGTCATCACCAGGGCGGTGTTGACGTCGGTCAGGGCCACGCCGTCGTACAGGTTCTTCAGGGTTTCGCGCTGGATCAGGTCACCGTCGACTTCTTCCAGGCCTTCGCAGGCCTCGGTGATGATGGTGTTCAGGCGGCCCAGGTCCAGCGGAGCAAAGCTGCCGTCGGCCAGGGTGATGCGGATCGATGGGTGAGCTTGTACGGCAGCTTCTTCGGCCGGGGAGCGCACGGCACGTTCCTTGGCGCGCGAGTCGCGGTAGATCACGTAGTCGCGGGCTACTTTCTGCTCGCCGGCACGCATCAGGGCCAGTTCGACCTGGTCCTGGATTTCTTCGATGTGGATGGTGCCGCCCGACGGCATGCGACGCTTGAAGGTCGCGGTGACTTGTTCGGTCAGGCGGGCAACGGTGTCGTGGATGCGCGACGAGGCAGCAGCGGTGCCACCTTCAACTGCAAGAAACGCTTTGGTGATGGCGACGGTGATTTTGTCATCGGTGTAAGGAACGACAGTGCCGTTACGCTTGATCACTCGCAATTGGCCGGGTGCGGTGGCGGACAGATCCAGGTTCGAATCGGCGGCCTGCGGCACGGAGCCTTGCGGGTTCTCGCGAGTTGTGTCGGTTTGCATGGGGGGTTGTCTCCACATTCTATATTTATTTGGGCACCATCACGGTGCCCACCGTTCCGTCCTGAAGCACTTACAACAGGCCAAGGGCCTGGCATAACAACTTCGGGACAGGAGGAAGGGAGCTGTTCGCGCCGCTTCCATGCCGAAGTCTTCGGTTCGGGGCTGAAAAGCCCTTGACCGTATTCCTGGTGGGTGACAGTTGCCCGCTTCAAGCACTGCAACACCCGTACCGTTTTCTGCCCGTTGGGCTGGAAAACGCTTGCCATCCGCGTGCGCGGTTTGGGCTTTCAAAAAATGCTTTGGTTCAACCAAACGGGCGCAAGAAACCTCTTGAATTTCTTGTCTGATCTGTGTTTGGTTTTTCGCTTAAAACCCTACATGTAGGGTTTTTTTAGCGCCGAGGTACAAGATAATGCGTTTTCGGGGGCTTAGCAACGCACTACCTGTGGATAACGCTGTGGGTAAAATGTGTATGAAACGTGGAACACCCGTGTAGGCCGCACTACTGCTGGATTCGGCCGTTTGTCACTGAATATTCCAAGGTAAAAACAGCCGGTTGGATTTTTGAGGGCGCGAACCCTATCACAAAAAAACGCGATCACCGAATGGATTTCCAGGCTTGTGTCAGGGGGCTGGCCCGTGGCTACAATCGACATCCTTTATGCCCTCAAAACATTACAAATAAGGTAGGCCGGGCGAAGATCAAGCCTGTGGGAGTTCGCTTCCACACGAAAGAATCTCTTATAAAAACAAGGAGCCCCCGTGGAGCAAGAAGCCTGGCAAATACTGATCGTCGAGGACGACGAGCGACTGGCCGAGTTGACCCGGGATTACCTGGAGAGCAACGGCCTGCGCGTTTCGGTGGAAAGTGACGGGGCGCGGGCGGCGGCACGCATCGTCGCCGAACAGCCGGACCTGGTGATCCTCGACCTGATGCTGCCCGGGGAAGATGGCTTGAGCATCTGCCGCAAGGTGCGCGAACGCTACGACGGGGTGATCCTGATGCTGACCGCGCGCACCGACGACATGGACCAGGTCCTCGGCCTGGACATGGGCGCCGACGACTACGTGTGCAAACCTGTGCGCCCACGCCTGTTGCTGGCGCGTATCCAGGCTTTGCTGCGGCGCAGCGAACCGGCCAGCGTGGAAAACCAGCGCCGCCTGCAATTCGGCCCGTTGGTGGTGGACAACGCCCTGCGCGAAGCCTGGTTGCATGAAGGCGGTATCGAATTGACCAGCGCCGAATTCGACCTGTTGTGGCTGCTGGTGGCGAATGCCGGGCGCATCCTCTCCCGCGAAGAAATCTTCATCGCCCTGCGTGGCATTGGCTATGACGGCCAGGACCGCTCCATTGATGTGCGTATCTCGCGTATCCGGCCCAAGATCGGCGACGACCCGATCCATCCACGCTTGATCAAGACCATCCGCAGCAAAGGCTACCTGTTCGTCCCCGAAGCCGCCGCTGACCTGTCGCTGTGAACTCGATCTTCCTGCGCATCTATGGCGGCATGTGCGCCGCGCTGATCCTGGTGGCACTGCTCGGTGTGCTGGCCTTGCACCTGCTCAACGAGGTGCGCAGCGGCCAGTACCGCGAGCGCCTGGCCCACGGCACCTTTGCCTTGATGGGCGACAACCTGCAACCCATGAGCGCCATCGAACGCCAGCGCGCCTTGGCGGTGTGGGAGCGCTTGCTGGGGATTCCTCTGGAATTGCGCCCCCTGGCCGATGCGCAACTGGACCTGAGCCAGCGCAGTCGCCTGCAACGTGGACAGGTGCTGGTGGAGCAGACCGGGCCTCATGCGGCGCGGGTATTGCGTCTGGTCAGCGAGGGGGAACAATGGGTGCTCACCGGTGAAGTGCAGCAAATCAGCGAGCAACTGGCCCGCGCCACTATTTACTTGCTGGCTGACGAATTGGTGCGCTTTCCCGTCGCCGAGCAGCCGCAAAAGCTGGCGGACATAAAAGAGGCCAAAGGCTTTGGTTTTGACATGCACCTCATGACCCCGGATGAGGCCGACATGGACGACGACCAGCGTCGCCGCGTATCGGAGGGCGATACGGTGATGGCCCTGGGCAAGGGCGGCGATTCGATCCGCGTGTTTGCCGGCATGGTCGGCACGCCGTGGGTGCTGGAGATCGGCCCGCTGTACCAGATGAACCCGTACCCGCCGCAATGGTTGATCCTGATCGCGCTGATCAGCCTGACCCTGATTGGCCTGATCGTCTATTTACTGGTGCGTCAGCTCGAACGGCGCCTCAGGGGCTTGGAGGCGGCGGCCACCCGCATTGCCAAGGGCAACCTGGAAGTACGCGTACCGGCCCGGGGCGCTGATTCGGTAGGGCGCCTGGCGGCAGCCTTTAATGGCATGGCCGAGCATTTGCAGCAATTGCTGGCGATCCAGCGCGAATTGGTGCGCGCGGTGTCCCACGAGTTGCGCACACCGGTAGCCCGCCTGCGCTTCGGCCTGGAGATGGTCGGCGACGCCACCACCGCCGAAGCGCGGCGCAAATACCTGGAAGGCATGGACAGCGATATCCAGGACCTCGATGGCCTGGTGGATGAAATGCTCACCTATGCCCGCCTGGAGCAGGGGGCGCCGGAGCTGAATTTCCAGCGCGTCGACCTCAGCGCGTTGCTTGATCAGGTGATCGGCGAATTATCGCCACTGCGTCCGCAGGTCAGGGTGAGTCGCGGTATCTGCCTGTCATCGGCGCATTGGGATGACGCGTGGGTCGACGCCGAACCGCGTTACCTGCACCGCGCCTTGCAGAACCTGGTGAGCAACGCCATGCGTCATGCCCAGGGCCAGGTGTTGATCAGTTACCAGGTGGGCCAGGTGCGTTGCCGCATCGATGTGGAAGACGACGGCCCCGGCGTGCCGGAAAGCGCGTGGGAGCGCATCTTCACGCCGTTCCTGCGCCTGGACGACAGCCGCACGCGGGCCTCTGGCGGGCACGGGCTGGGCCTGTCGATTGTGCGGCGGATCATTTATTGGCATGGCGGAAGGGCGTTGATAGGCAAGAGCAACAATTTGGGTGGGGCGTGCTTCAGCCTGAGTTGGCCGCGGGATCAGGATAAAACTTGATACTGCTTTCGCGAGCAAGCCCGCTCCCACATTCGACCGAGTTCCAGCGTTGGAATGCAGTCAACTGTGGGAGCGGGCTTGCTCGCGAAAGCACTCTATCAGGCGCCAACAGCCACCAAACTCAACAACTGCTCCCCGTCCACCGCAAACTGCCCCACCAATTCCTTGCCATGGCACCATTCTTCGGACAAGTCCGTCAGTAGCCGCAACCGCACCCGGCCATCCTCCGACCACTCCACCACCTCGGCATGCTCAAAGTAAAAGCGTTTCTGCACGATAGGGTAGAGCGCCTTGAACAAACTCTCCTTTACTGAAAACGTCAGTGTCACCCCTAAAGCAATCTGCTCACGCGGCACGGTGGCCATGCGTTGCAGCTCATCAACCGTGAGGATTTCCCCGGCCAGGCGCTCCGCCCGTTCCAGGCTCAGCACATTCTCCAGGTCCATCCCCAGCCCGCGCCACTGCGCCTTGTGCCCGACAATCGCTGCCGCATGCCCGGTGCTGTGGGTGATGGAGCCGCTGATATGCGCCGG
>NZ_JACARO010000091.1 GCF_013386585.1 Pseudomonas sp. P7548
GCGAGCAAGCCCGCTCCCACATTCGACCTCATTCCTAAGTTGAAACTCGGTCAACCTGTGGGAGCGGGCTTGCTCGCGAAGAGGCCCTAACAGTCACCCAAAGATCAAGCCGACACCCCCGCATCCGCCAACAACCCCACTCCCTCAATCGCCGTAATCGCACACTGCTCATCAATGTCCGATGTATCCCCGCTGATCCCGATTGCCCCCAGTACCACCCCTTCCCCATTGCGAATCAACACCCCCCCCGGGGCCGGCACGACGCTGCCCTGCCCCAGGCTGTTCAGCGCGGCGATAAACGCCGGCCGCTGTTGCGCGTCCAGCGCCAGCAGGCGTGAGCCTTTGCCCAGGGCGATCGCGCCCCAGGCCTTGCCGATGGCGATCTGCGGGCGTAGCAGGCTGGCGCCGTCTTCGCGTTGCAGAGTGATCAGGTGGCCGCCGCTGTCGAGCACCGCAATGGTCAGCGGCGCTGCCGAAATGGTGCGACCGGCGTTCAAAGCCTGGCTGGCCAGTTGGGTGGCAATTTTCAAGGTTAAAGCGCTCATGGTGCCGTCCTTCTTTTGTTATTGGGAAAGCGGTGGAGGTCTGTTTGATCAGATGCTCGATCAAACAAATAGAACACAATGACATTTATTTTTGTATACAATATTTTCGCACAAAGCTTCCATACGTCGAAAAAATGCCTTCCGACGAACGCAAAGGCCACCGAATAAAATGAATTGACCTGCGCTGCTCGCCGTGAATACACTTTGAACAGACACCACTTGTATACAATTAC
The DNA here is from genome assembly GCF_013386585.1 of Pseudomonas sp. P7548. GTDB lineage: Bacteria > Pseudomonadota > Gammaproteobacteria > Pseudomonadales > Pseudomonadaceae > Aquipseudomonas. The sequence goes on from NZ_JACARO010000091.1 coordinate 779, forward strand.
AAAACGCAAGAGGCACCAAAACCATGAGCAAAATGAGAGCAATCGAAGCCGCCGTTCTGGTGATGCGCCGTGAAGGTGTGGACACCGCCTTCGGTATCCCAGGCGCCGCAATCAACCCGCTGTACTCGGCCTTGCAGAAAGTGGGTGGCATCGATCACGTCCTTGCTCGCCACGTTGAAGGCGCCTCCCACATGGCCGAGGGCTACACCCGCACCAAGGCCGGCAATATCGGCGTGTGCATCGGCACTTCGGGCCCGGCGGGCACCGACATGGTCACCGGCTTGTACAGCGCCTCGGCCGACTCGATCCCGATCCTGTGCATCACCGGCCAAGCGCCACGTGCCCGCATGCACAAGGAAGACTTCCAGGCCGTGGACATCACCAGCATCGTCAAGCCGGTGACCAAGTGGGCCACCACTGTGCTGGAACCGGGCCAAGTGCCTTACGCGTTCCAGAAAGCCTTCTATGAAATGCGCTCCGGCCGCCCGGGTCCGGTGCTGATCGACCTGCCGTTCGACGTGCAGATGGCCGAGATCGAATTCGATATCGACGCCTACCAGCCGCTGCCCCTGGCCAAACCACTGGCGACCCGCGTGCAAGTGGAAAAAGCCCTGGCGCTGCTGGACCAGGCTGAACGCCCACTGCTGGTCAGCGGTGGCGGCGTGATCAACGCCGACGCCAGCGAACTGCTGGTTGAATTTGCTGAACTCACCGGCATTCCGGTCATCCCGACCCTGATGGGCTGGGGCACCATCCCGGACGATCACCCACAAATGGTGGGCATGGTCGGTCTGCAAACCTCCCACCGTTACGGCAACGCGACGATGCTCAAGTCGGACGTGGTGCTGGGCATCGGCAACCGCTGGGCCAACCGCCACACCGGTTCGGTCGAGGTGTACACCGAAGGCCGCAAATTCATTCACGTCGACATCGAGCCGACGCAGATTGGCCGCGTGTTCACCCCGGACCTGGGCATCGTCTCCGACGCCGGTTCCGCCCTGACGATGTTCATTGAAGTGGCCCGCGAGTGGAAAGCCGCCGGCAAGCTCAAGGACCGCAGCGCCTGGTTGAACGACTGCCAGCAGCGCAAGGCCACCCTCCACCGCAAGACCCACTTCGACAACGTGCCGGTCAAGCCGCAGCGCGTGTACGAAGAGATGAACCAGGTGTTCGGCAAAGACACTTGCTACGTCAGCACCATCGGCCTGTCGCAAATTGCCGGCGCGCAATTCCTGCACGTGTACAAGCCTCGTCACTGGATCAACTGCGGCCAGGCCGGCCCATTGGGCTGGACCATTCCGGCCGCGCTGGGCGTGGTCAAGGCGGATCCGAGCCGCAAAGTGGTGGCGCTGTCCGGCGACTACGACTTCCAGTTCATGATCGAAGAACTGGCCGTGGGCGCGCAGTTCAAGCTGCCGTACATCCACGTGGTGGTGAACAACTCCTACTTGGGTTTGATCCGCCAGGCCCAGCGCGGTTTCGAGATGGACTACTGCGTGCAGCTGTCCTTCGACAACCTCAACGCCCCGGAACTCAATGGCTATGGCGTGGACCACGTGGCCGTCGCCGAAGGCCTGGGTTGCAAGGCCCTGCGCGTGTTCGAGCCGGGGCAGATTGCACCTGCGTTGCGCAAGGCTGAGGAAATGATCGAAGAATTCAAGGTTCCGGTGATCGTTGAGATTATTCTGGAACGCGTGACCAACATTTCCATGGGCACCGAGATCAACGCCGTCAACGAATTCGAAGATCTGGCACTGGTCGGCAACGATGCGCCGACTGCCATTTCCCTGCTCGATTAAGGAGAACCCTATGCCGCGCTTTGCTGCCAACCTGTCCATGCTGTTTACCGAGCAGGACTTTCTCGCCCGTTTCAAAGCGGCCGCCGATGCGGGCTTCCAGGGTGTGGAATACCTGTTCCCCTACGAGTTCAGCTCTGCCGAGATCAAAGCACAGTTGGACGCCAACGGCCTGACCCAAGTGCTGTTCAACCTGCCGGCCGGTGACTGGGCCAAGGGCGAACGCGGCCTGGCCTGCCACCCGGACCGGGTCGAGGAGTTCCGCGCCGGAGTCAAGCTGGCCATCGCCTACGCCCAGGTGCTGGGCAACACCCAGGTTAACTGCCTGGCAGGTATCCGGCCGCAAGGCGTTGACGATGAAACCGTCGAAAAGACCTTCGTCGCCAACCTCAAGTACGCCGCCGAGAAGCTGCAGGCGGCGGGGATCAAGCTGGTGATGGAGATGATCAACACCCGCGACATTCCAGGTTTCTACTTGAACAACACGGCGCAGGCCCTGTCGATTCGCGAGCAGGTGGGCAGCGCCAACCTGTTCCTGCAGTACGACATCTATCACATGCAAATCATGGAAGGCGACCTGGCCCGCACCATGGCCAACCACCTGGATGACATCAACCACATCCAACTGGCGGACAACCCAGGGCGCAACGAGCCGGGCACCGGTGAGATCAACTACCGCTTCCTGTTCGAACACCTGGACCGCATCGGCTACACCGGCTGGGTCGGCTGTGAATACAAGCCGCTGACCACGACCGAAGCCGGTTTGGGCTGGCTCAAGACCCATAACGCGATCTAGCAGAACAAACGCAAAACAAAATGTGGGAGCTGGCTTGCCTGCGATGCAGGCACCGCGGTGTTTCAGGCATAGCCAGTTGATGCCATCGCAGGCAAGCCAGCTCCCACATTGGGCCTGAGGCGTTTGGCAGGTCTCGACATACCGAATAACAAGAGGATTTTGATCATGGCTAAAATCGGATTCATCGGCACCGGCATCATGGGCCAACCCATGGCCGCCAACCTGCAGAAAGCAGGTCACCAACTGTTTCTTTCCGAGCACCACGGCAAGGCGCCGCAAGCCTTGATCGACGCCGGCGCCGTGGCCCTGGCCAACCCGCAGCAAGTCGCCCAGGAAGCCGAGTTCATCATCGTGATGGTGCCCGACACCCCGCAGGTTGACGACGTGTTGTTCCGCAAAGACGGCGTGGCCGCAGGCCTGTCGCCAAACAAAGTCGTGATCGACATGAGTTCGATCTCGCCGACCGCCACCAAGGCGTTTGCCGCCAAGATCAACGAGACCGGCGCGCAGTACCTCGACGCGCCCGTGTCCGGCGGTGAAGTGGGCGCCAAGGCCGGCACCCTGAGCATCATGATCGGCGGCGAGCCGCAAACCTTCGAACGCGCCCTGCCGCTGTTCCAGGCCATGGGCAAGAACATCACCCTGGTCGGCGGCAACGGTGACGGCCAGACCGCCAAGGTCGCCAACCAGATCATCGTCGCGCTGAACATCCAGGCGGTGGCCGAAGCACTGCTGTTCGCCTCCAAGAACGGCGCCGACCCAGCCAAGGTGCGTGAAGCGCTGATGGGCGGATTTGCTTCGTCGAAAATCCTCGAAGTGCACGGCGAGCGCATGATCAAAGGCACCTTCGACCCGGGCTTCCGCATCAATCTGCACCAGAAGGATTTGAACCTGGCCCTGGCCGGCGCCAAGGAGCTGGGGATCAACCTGCCGAACACCGCCGGCACCCAGCAAGTGTTCAGCACCTGCACCGCGATTGGCGGCGGCAACTGGGACCACTCGGCGCTGATCAAGGGGCTGGAGCATATGGCGAATTTCAGTATCCGCGACAAATAACCTACGCCGCTCCTACCTTTGAAATGCGGTCGAATGTGGGAGCGGGCTTGCTCGCGAAAGCGGTGTGCCAGCCAGCATGGATGTCGAATGGTAGACCGCTTTCGCGAGCAAGCCCGCTCCCACATTTTTGATCGCATTCCATAGCGAAAATGTTGCACCTCTAATAACAAAAAATCCCCGGGAGCCCGCTTATGTCGGTCGATCCGCAACACCTGCTTCGCGAGCTGTTTGCCACAGCCATCGACGCCGCCCACCCCCGGCAAGTCCTTGAACCTTATCTGCCTGCCGACCGCAGCGGCCGTGTGATCGTGATCGGCGCCGGCAAGGCTGCCGCGGCCATGGCCCTCGTCGTGGAAAACTGCTGGCAGGGCGAAGTCAGCGGCCTTGTCGTCACCCGCTACGGGCACGGCGCACCCTGCAAAAAAATCGAAGTGGTCGAAGCCGCGCACCCAGTGCCCGATGCGGCCGGCCTGGCCGTGGCCAAGCGCGTGCTGGAGCTGATCAGCAACCTCACCGAAGACGACCGGGTGATTTTCCTGCTCTCCGGCGGCGGCTCGGCATTGCTTGCCCTGCCCGCAGAAGGCATCACCCTGGCCGACAAGCAAGCCATCAACAAGGCGCTGCTCAAATCCGGCGCGACCATTGGCGAGATGAATTGCGTACGCAAGCACCTCTCGGCGATCAAGGGTGGCCGACTGGCCAAGGCCGCGTGGCCGGCCACGGTGTACACCTACGCGATTTCCGATGTGCCAGGCGACCAGGCCACGGTGATTGCCTCCGGCCCCACCGTCGGCGACCCGAGCACCTCGGCCCAGGCCTTGGCGATCCTCAAACGCTACAGCATCGACGCCCCCGCCTCGGTGCGCAGCTGGCTGCAGAACCCGGCCTCGGAAACCGTCAAGCCCGGCGACCCGGTGCTCGCGCGCAGCCACTTCCAGTTGATCGCCCGCCCGCAGCAATCGCTGGAGGCCGTGGCGGTCAAAGTCCGTCAGGCCGGCTTCAGCCCGCTAATCCTCGGCGACCTGGAGGGCGAAGCCCGCGACGTGGCCAAGGTGCATGCCGGCATTGCGCGGCAGATCGTGCAGCACGGCCAGCCACTGGCGGCGCCGTGCGTGATTCTGTCGGGCGGTGAAACCACCGTCACCGTGCGCGGCAATGGCCGTGGCGGGCGCAACGCCGAGTTCCTGTTGAGCCTCACCGACAGCCTCAAGGGCTTGCCGGGCGTGTACGCCCTGGCCGGTGACACCGACGGCATCGACGGCTCAGAAGACAACGCCGGCGCGATCATGACGCCGTGCAGCTATTCGCGCGCCGAAGCCCTCGGCCTGTCGGCCAGTGACGAGTTGGACAACAACAATGGCTACGGCTACTTCGCCGCCCTCGACGGGTTGATCGTCACCGAGCCGACGCGCACCAACGTCAACGACTTCCGCGCCATACTGATCCTTGGGAACCCGACACATGACGCCTGACAAGAAGGTCAAGATCCTCGCCACCCTCGGCCCGGCCACCAACGGCATCGATGACATCCGCGAGCTGGTGGAAGCCGGGGTGAACATCTTCCGCCTCAACTTCAGCCACGGCGACCACGCCGACCACGCGCAGCGCTACCAGTGGATCCGCCAGGTGGAGCGCCAGCTCAATTACCCGCTGGGCATCCTGATGGACCTGCAAGGGCCGAAACTGCGCGTCGGGCGTTTTGCCGAAGGCAAGGTGCAACTGGTGCGCGGCCAGGCATTGCGCCTGGACCTGGACCCGACGCCGGGCGACCAGTGCCGGGTCAACCTGCCCCACCCGGAAATCATCGCGGCACTGGAACCCGGCATGGACCTGCTGCTGGATGACGGCAAGCTGCGCCTGCGGGTGATTACCAAGCATGCCGACGCCATCGACACCACCGTGCTCAATGGCGGCGAACTGTCGGACCGCAAAGGCGTGAATGTGCCCCAGGCGCTGCTGGAACTCAGCCCACTGACCGCCAAGGACCGACGCGACCTGAGCTTCGGCCTGGAACTGGGCGTGGACTGGGTGGCGCTGTCGTTCGTGCAACGCCCGGAAGACATCCGCGAGGCCCGTGAGCTGATCGGCGACAAGGCCTTCCTGATGGCCAAGATCGAGAAGCCTTCGGCCGTGCAACGCCTGCAGGAAATTGCCGAGCTGAGCGACGCGATCATGGTGGCCAGAGGCGACCTGGGCGTGGAAGTACCCGCCGAGAGCGTGCCGCAGATCCAGAAGGACATCATCAGCACCTGCCGCCAGTTGGGCAAACCGGTGGTGGTGGCGACGCAGATGCTCGAGTCCATGCGCTTCTCACCGGCCCCGACCCGTGCCGAGGTCACCGATGTGGCCAACGCCGTGGCCGAAGGCGCCGACGCGGTGATGTTGTCGGCGGAAACCGCCTCGGGGGAGTACCCGCTGGAAGCCGTGCAGATGATGAGCAAGATCATCCGCCAGGTGGAAAACGGCCCGGACTACCAAACCCAACTGGACGTGAGCCGGCCCAAGGCCGAGGCCACGGTGTCGGACGCGATCAGCTGCGCGATCCGGCGTATCAGCAGCATCCTGCCGGTGGCGGTGCTGGTGAACTACAGCGAGTCGGGCAGCTCCAGCCTGCGTGCCGCCCGGGAACGGCCGGTGGCGCCGATCCTCAACCTCACGCCGAACCTGTCCACGGCGCGGCGCTTGAGCGTGGCGTGGGGCGTGCATTCGGTGGTCAACGACCGGCTGCGCCAGGTGGATGAGGTGTGTTCCACGGCGCTGGAAATCGCCCAGGCCCAAGGGATGGCGCAGCGCGGGGATACGTTGGTGATCACGGCGGGGGTGCCGTTTGGGCAGCCGGGGTCGACCAATTCGCTGCGCATCGAGACGTTGATCTAGCGCCTGTTCGGGCCTCTTCGCGGGCAAGCCCGCTCCCACATTTGACTGTATTCACACATCAAAAGGTGGAAGCTGGCTTGCCTGCGATAAGGGCAACTCGGTCTACCTGACTTACCCAAATGCATAATCCAACCTGCCCAGACTGGGCCGAAGCCCTGCTCAATGGCTTCAGCCAGATATTCCTGCAGCGCCAGCCGCTGTGCGGCCTGCTGTGCCTGCTGGCCATCCTGATCGGCGCCCCGGCGTTGTTCGGCGGCGCGCTGCTGGGCGGTGTGGCCGGTTTGCTCACGGCCCAGCGCCGGGGTTACCCCAAGGTCGAGCGCCAGGCCGGGCTGTATAGCTATAACGGTGTGCTGCTGGGCTTGTTGATCAGCCAGCATTTCGCCTGGTCGGCGCTGTTGCCGCCGCTGATCCTGGCGTGCGGCGGGCTTTCGGCGATGCTGACGCGGCAATGGTTGAAGCATGCGGCCCAGCCAGATGACCTGCCTGCCTACACCGCGCCCTTTGTCGGGCTGGGCTGGCTGTTGCTGGGGCCGGCCGCGCCGCCTGCATTTGCCTTGGTCGAACCCGATATGCTGGCCGTTGTTGCCGCGCCCTTCATCGGGCTTGCGCAAGTCATGTTGCTGGACCAAGCCTTGGCCGGCGCCCTGATTGCACTCGGCCTGTTCCTCGCCAATCGCCGAGCCGCCTTATGGGCCTTGGCCGGTGCCAGCATCGGCGTGCTGGTCGCCCTGTGGCTGGACGAACCCGCCAGCGCCCTCCTCGGCCTGCACAGCTACAACCCCGCATTGGCTGCCGTGGCGTTGAGCCAGGTACGGCGTCAGCCCTGGCTGCCGTTGCTGGGCATCCTGCTGGCGATCATCCTCATCCCCGGCTTTGCCGCCCTGCACCTGCCCGCCTTGACCGCGCCGTTCATCCTCGCCTGCTGGCTGGTGCGCGCAGGCGCCCGGGTGCTGCGCAAACCCCGCATGGACAGCCCCTTCGAATCCCCCTAGGCTTGCTCGATATTCGATTCAGGCGGGATTTATGGACAGCAGCAACGACTGGCGCCAGCGGCTCTACGTCATGATTTTCCAGAGTGACACCACTGCCGGGCGGCGCTTTGACGGCATCCTGTTGCTGATCATCCTCGCCAGCCTGGTGATCGTGATGCTCGACAGCATCGACCAGATCCACCAGAACTACGCCGATGTGCTGGCCTACATCGAGTGGGGCTTTACCCTCGTCTTCCTGATCGAATACGGGCTGCGGCTGTACTGCTCGCCCAAGCCGTTGCGCTATGCCTTCAGTTTTTATGGGTTGGTGGACTTGCTCGCCATCGTGCCCGGCATCCTCGCGCTGTATTACAGCGACGCGCAGTACCTGCTGATCATCCGCATCATCCGCATGCTGCGCATCTTCCGCGTGCTCAAGCTCAGCCCGTACCTCAAGCAGGCCAACTACCTGATGGCGGCGCTGCGCGGCAGCAAGCAGAAGATCGTGGTGTTCCTGGTCAGCGTGTGCACCCTGGTGACGGTGTTCGGCACCCTGATGTACGTGATCGAAGGCCCGGAGCACGGGTTTACCAGTATTCCCAAAGGCATCTACTGGGCCATCGTGACCCTCACCACCGTGGGCTTTGGCGACATCGTGCCGAAGACGCCGCTGGGCCAGGTGATTTCATCGTTGGTGATGATCACCGGTTACTCGATCATTGCCGTACCCACCGGGATTTTTACCGCTGAACTGGCGAGTGCCATGCGCGGTGAACAGCTGCAACATGACTGCCCGGTGTGCAAGAAAAACAGCCACGAGCCGAACGCCGCGTTCTGTTCGCGCTGTGGGAATAATCTTTTCAAGAAACTGGAATAAGCAAAGAGCGTTTTAATCTTTAAACGTCTATGCGGTGCCCGTTATAGTCGATGGCAAATTGCCCCCACTCAATCAACACCCTTCTCGAACAACAAGGAATGAGCAGTGAAAAAACTCGTTAGCGCCTCTCTCCTGGCCGCCGGCCTTGCCCTGGCGGGCGCCGTCCAGGCCGCCCCCGTCACACTGCTCAACGTCTCCTACGACGTGATGCGCGACTTCTACAAGGACTACAACACCGCCTTCCAGAAGCACTGGGAAGCCGAGCACCCGAACGACAAGCTGACCCTGCAGATGTCCTTCGGCGGCTCCAGCAAACAAGCGCGCTCGGTGATCGACGGCCTGCCGGCTGACGTGATCACCATGAACATGGCCACCGACATCAACGCCCTGGCCGACAACGGCAAGCTGGTGCCGGACAACTGGGTCACCCGCCTGCCGAACAACAGCGCGCCGTTCACCTCCGCCACCGTGTTCATCGTGCGCAAGGGCAACCCCAAGGCCCTGAAAGACTGGCCGGACTTGTTGAAAGACGGCGTGCAGGTGATCGTGCCTAACCCGAAGACCTCGGGTAACGGCCGCTACACCTACCTGTCGGCGTGGGGCTACGTGCTCAAGAACGGCGGCGACGAAAACAAGGCCAAGGCCTTCGTCGGCAAGCTGTTCAAGCAAGCGCCTGTGCTGGACACCGGTGGCCGCGCCGCCACCACCACGTTCATGACCAACCAGATCGGCGACGTGCTGGTGACCTTCGAGAACGAAGCCGAAATGATCGCCCGTGAATTCGGCCGTGATCAGTTCGAAGTGATCTACCCAAGCGTGTCTGCCGAAGCGGAGCCGCCGGTGTCGGTGGTCGACAAAGTGGTCGAGAAGAAAGGCACCCGCGCTGCCGCCGAGGACTACCTGAAGTACCTGTGGTCGCCGGAAGGCCAGGAAATCGCCGCCAACAACTACCTGCGCCCACGTGACGCGAAGGTGCTGGCCAAGTACACCGACCGCTTCCCGAAAGTCGAGTTCTTGTCGGTCGAGAAGACCTTTGGCGACTGGCGCACCGTGCAAAAAACCCACTTCAATGACGGTGGGGTGTTTGACCAGATCTACAACGGTCAATAACTGAATAAACTCGGTTAAAACTGTGGGAGCGGGCTTGCTCGCGAAAGCGGTGGTTCAGTCGATTGATTCGGTGACTGACACTCCGCTTTCGCGAGCAAGCCCGCTCCCACATTTGGCTCTGTGTTTGGCAGTTACATCGGCGGGGTTACGCCGTCCTTGCCCGCCGAGATGGCCTGGGCAGTCACCGTGCCATCCGCCCCTTTCGCAGCAAACAACACCACCTTCACCCCCACCTTGAGCAAGCTGCGATCCCCCGGCTCCAGGTTCACGATCGGCACGTCCTCCGGCACCACGATCTTTTGCTCACCGCCCTTGTACTTCACGGTCAGCGTGCGGCCGTTGCTCACCACCAGGTCACCGACGGTGCCGTTGGTCATGCTGCTGCCTTCTTTCAAATCGAACGCACGATGCCCGTCGCCGGTGCCGGCCATGGCCGGTGGGAACACGTGCACTTCCAACGCGGTAAGGGTGCCGTCGGCATTGGGCATGGCAGCGGAGCCGATGTAGCTGCCGGGCTTGATCTCGTCGATCTTGGCCAGCGTAACGGCGCGTACTTGGGTGTCTTTGGTGAGGTGCACGGTGACGTCTTCGCCACTGTTGACCTTGACGTGGATCGCGTCGCCGTCGACCGCCGTGATGGCGCCGCGCACGCCCACACGCGGGGCTTCGGCGGCGTTGGCCAGGCCAATCGCCATGGCGGCGGCAAGGGTTGAGGCCAGGATCATCTTGTTCAGCGTGATTTTCATGAAGGTGGATTTCCTGTTTCGGCAGTTGTGACTGAATGTATCATTGCCGTTCGACCCGAACGTTAACGATTCAGTCATTAATTTGCGGCATGAGTGTTATCACTGCCAGCGGCCTACTGCCCACAGGGCGATGTCTTTACTCTTCCACGCCCTCTTCCTTCGCTTTTATGAGAACACCATGAACGCTACCTCACACGCTACAACCACCATGACCCGCGGGATGGTCATGCTGTTTGCGTTCTGCTGCGGCGCCATCGTTGCCAACATCTACTACGCGCAACCGATCATCGAGCTGATCGCGCCGGACATCGGCCTGACCCCGGCGATGGCCAGCCTGATCGTGTCGCTCACCCAGATCGGCTACGCCTTGGGCCTGTTTTTCCTGGTACCGCTGGGTGACTTGCTGGAAAACCGCAAGCTGATGATCACCACCACCGTGGTGGCCATCGCCAGCCTGTTGGGGGCTGCGTTCACCGAGCAGCCGAACCTGTTCCTGCTGGTGTCGTTGCTGATCGGTTTCAGTTCGGTGTCGGTGCAGATCCTCATCCCGTTGGCCGCGCACCTGGCGCCCGCCGAGTCCCGTGGCCGGGTGGTCGGCAGCATCATGGGTGGCCTGTTGCTCGGCATCCTGCTGGCACGGCCGGTGTCCAGCGTGGTGGCGGATCATTTTGGCTGGCGTGCGATGTTCATGGCGGCCGCCGCCCTGATGGCGTTTATCAGTGTTGTCTTGCTGCTCACCATCCCCAAGCGCCAGCCCGACCACAGCGCCAGCTACGCGCAACTCTTGCGCTCCCTGGGCACCCTGCTGGTGCGCCAACCGCTGTTGCGTCAACGGGCGTTCTACCAGGGCTGCATGTTCGCTACGTTTAGCCTGTTCTGGACCGCCGCCCCCTTGGAATTGGCGCGTAACCATGGCCTGAGCCAAAGCGAAATCGCACTGTTTGCCCTGGTCGGAGCCCTGGGTGCCATTGCCGCGCCCATCGCTGGCCGCCTGGCCGACGCCGGCCACACGCACCGCGCCTCCTTGCTGGCGATGCTGTTTGCCGCGTTGAGCTTCCTGCCGGCCTTCGTGCACCCGCTGTACAGCGTGATCGGCCTGGCCGTCACCGGCGTGGTGCTGGACTTCTGCGTGCAGATGAACATGGTGCTCGGCCAACGCGCCATCTACGCCCTCGACGCCAACAGCCGCAGCCGCCTGAATGCGCTGTACATGACCAGTATCTTCATCGGCGGCGCCTTCGGCTCGGCGATTGCCAGCAGCGTGTATGAACACGGTGGCTGGCTGGGTGTGATGTTGGTGGGCAGTGCGTTCCCACTGGTGGCGTTGTTGCGCTTTTTGAGTGCCTCCCGCGAAGCGGCGCCGGTAGCCGCGTAAACGCAGGACGTGTGGGAGCGGGCTTGCCTGCGATAGCGGTATATCAGTCAAACCGCTATCGCCGGCAAGCCGGCTTCTACAAGGACCGGGTCAGGAGCGCACCAATTTTTCCAGGGCCGCGTCCGCCAGGAATGACGAGCGGCTTTTGACGTTGTGCTCGCGTACATACCTGTCGATACGCTGGATGACATAACCGGGCAAGGTCACATTGACCTTCTCGGTCTTGCCAAGATAGGGCGAGATATCCAGCTCCAACATCCCCCAACCCATCCCGGCATAGTCTTCGTGGGTGTGATGAGCCGCCACCGACGTTGGCAGCGGAATCGGCCTACCTTCTGCCGCCATCTCTTGCAACAGGATGTGCGCGACTTCCACCGCAGCGTTGTAGGCCTCTTCGAAACTGTCCCCGGCGGTGACAGCGCCTGGAATATCGGGGATCTGAATGCCGGTGGCGGTGAAGTCATCGCCCCATTCGATACAGATTGGGTATTGCATGAATGCTCTCCTTAAAACTCAAACAAGCCGGCACGTTTCCTGATGCTTCTGACGGTGCCCAGAGGCAGGTCTTTCTTTGGATGGGGCACCGGGATCGTGTACGGGTTATAGCGATGGATAAAAATATGATGGCTGCCCGTGACCCGATCCAACACCCAACCTGCCTCTTGCAGTTCCTTGATCAATAACCTGCTTTGCACCGCAGCCTCCTTGGCTTGGCTCGAATAAAAGTAACCCTAGAGTTATATTTACTCAAGCACAGATTTGCCCAAGCGGACTGACGGTTGTTTTGCCGAATGTTGAACCTACCCCAACGGTTATTCCAACCTGGCATAGAGCCTATGCCCCCCACCCCGCTTCCGCGCCTCTCCTGCCGCGCTCATCATTCTCTCCAGCCAACCGGCTCATCTCCCGAGGGAATATCTCCATGACACTTCAAGCCACACTGGATGCCTTCCGTGCCGACTTCAAAGCCGGCAAACCACCGTTCAACGCGCCTGCGCATATTCACCCGATCATGGAACGCGCCACCGCCGAGCTGATCGCTTCCGGCGCCGCACAACGCGCGCTCAAGGTGGGGGACAAGGCGCCGCTGTTCAGCCTCAAGAACGCCGACGGCGAGCTGGTGTCTTCGGCACAACTGCTGGCAAAAGGGCCGCTGGTGCTGACGTTCTACCGCGGCGTGTGGTGCCCTTACTGCAACATGGAATTGGAGGCACTCCAGGCCTTCTTGCCAACGCTCAAAGCCACCGGGGCGCAACTGGTGGCGGTGTCGCCGCAGACGGCAGCCAACAGCCGCAAGTCCACGCGCATCACCGAACTGGAATTCCCGATCCTCAGCGATCCCCACAATGACGTCGCCGCGGCCTTCGGCCTGCGCTTTGAACTGCCGGACTACTTGATCGAGCTCTACAAAGGTTTTGGCAACAACCTGCCGCTGATCAATGACGATCCCTCCTGGACCCTGCCCATGCCCGCGCGCTTTGTGATCGGCCAGGACAGCGTGATCCGTTACGCCGAGGTCAACCCGGATTACACTCAACGCCCAGAACCGTCGGACATGCTCGACGCCCTCAACCGGTAACCAGAGGACACCCGATGGACCGCCTCACCGCCATGGAAACCTTTGTCCACGTGGTTGAAACCGGCTCGTTCTCGGCGGCCGCCAAACGCCTGGGCATCGGTCAACCGGCCGTCTCCAAGAGCATTGCGCAGTTGGAGGCACGCCTGGCGGTGCGGTTGCTGTTGCGCTCCACCCGGGGCCTGACGCCCACCGAAGCCGGGCGGGCCTACTTCGAGCGCGCCAAACGCGCGATCGATGAGATCAACCACACCGAGGACATTGCCCGCAGCGTGGGCGCTGGGCTATCGGGCAACTTGCGTGTGAGTGCTGGCGTGACGCTCTCGCGCCTGCACATCATTCCCCACCTGGCGCCGTTCCTGGAGCAGCACCCCGGCCTGAACATCGACGTGATGCTCGATGACCGCATGCTCAACCTTGTTGAGGAAGGCATCGACGTCGCCCTGCGCATCGGCAACCTGAACGACTCCAGCCTCACGGCGCGGCGCATCAGCCAGAGCCCTGCAAGGATCTTCGGTACGCCGGCGTATTTCGAGCGTTACGGCGAACCCCAAAGCCCCGCCGACCTCCTCAACCACCAGGCGGTGATCTACAGCCTGGGGCAAAGTGCGTGCTGGCCGTTCAAACAAGGTGAACACGAACACCCCGTCGTCGCGCACGGCCGCCTGCGCGTGACCTCCTCCGAAGGCATACGCGCCGGCGTGCTCGCCCACCACGGCCTGGCAATGACAGCGGAATGGATGTTCACCCCGGAGATTGCCAGCGGCGAAGTCAGGGCCGTGCTGACGGACTGGGAATTGCCACCCCGGGATTTATGGGCGGTACTGCCTACCGGCCGGTTGGCGAGTGCCAAGGCGCGGGCGTTTGTGGACTATGTCGAAGGCTTGCTGGCGTCGTCCAAATGAATCCGCCGGTGGTCTGTGCGGGAGGTGCTGCCTGGTCTACCGCTATCGCTGGCAAGCCAGCGCCTACGCAGGCTTCGCAGCGCCTTTGAACGGTAGGAGCCGGCTTGCCGGCGATGGCGGTGGACCTGCCCTAGAGGATACGGCCATCCCAACCGACGGTGACGTGGCGCGGCAGCGTTGAGCGGTGCTGCACCAACCACGCATCCAGCGTGTGCCCCACATGGGTCAGCACGCCGAGTTTCGCACCGGTCTGCTCGATGCTCTGCAACGCCAGCGTCAGGTCATTATGGTTACGCGGCGCTTGCGGCTGGGGCGGCATGGAGCAGTCCAGCACCAGCACGTCCAGCGGTTCGCGTTGCAACCAGGCGAGCGTGTCTGGCGGCAGGCCGACCGTGTCGGTGAGGTAGGCAATGCGTCGCCCTTGCCCCTCCAGCAGGTAACCCAGGGTCAACTTGGAATGCTCCAGCGGCAACGCCGTCACCGTCAGCTCACCCAACTGCCGCGTTTCGAACGCGGCAAAAGGTTGGCTGAAATCCAGGATGCCCGGGTGTTTGTAGAGGTCGGATAAGCCCTCCGGGTCCGCCGGCCCGTGCACCGGAATCACCAGCCCTTGCCCCCAGCGCAAATGCAGCAGGCCCTGGGCGTGATCGGCGTGGTAGTGGGTCTGGAAAATCCCGTTGAAACTGCGCGGCGGGAAACGTTCGGTAAGGTCAGGCAAGCCGCTGTCGATCAACCAGCGCTGGTCACCACACTCGATCAGCGCGCTGCACGGTCGGCGGCGCAGGCTGGCATCCTGGCGGGCCATGGCGCAGGCCACGCATTCGCAGCCATACACCGGGACTTGCCGCGCATCGCCGGTACCCAACAAGGTCAGGCGCATGCCGAATGTCCGTGGTTCAGGCAGCACAGCAGACGCTCGACGCTGTGTTCCAGCGGCCCGGAGTTGTCCAGCACAAACAAACCCGCGCCATGGCCGGCGATCAGCTCGGCAGTGAAACGGGCATTGCGCGCCAGGCGCGCTTCGATATCCGCCAGCGACTCACGCCCACGCGCGATCAATCGCTGGCGCAACACTGCCTGGTCAACCGTCAGCAGCAGCACCAGCGACGTCGGGTAGCGCGCGCGGGTCTGCCCCAGGTGCGCCCGCGAGCCGTTGACCAGCACGTCTTCCCCCGCCGCCAGCCAATCGTCGATCTCACGGGGGATGCCATACGACAACCCATTGGCGTGCCAGCTGAGGGCAAACGCGCCCTCAGCCTCCATCGCGGCAAACTGCTCCGGGCTCACACCCTGCGCCGCTTCGCCCACCGCCTCCGCCGAGCGGGTGATCACGCGGCGCACAATGCGGCAACCGCGCTCGGCCAAGCGCGGGCGGGCGGCATCCAGCAGGCTGTCCTTGCCCGAACCGGATGGCCCGATGAGATAGATCAACCTGCCTGCCATCAAAACACCCTCTTCGCTTGCCGCCACACTTGTTGCACCACCGGCAGCCCTTCACGGCTGCGGGCCTGGACCAGGTCGGCGCGCAGGCCGATGGCAATTTCACCGCGATCCGCCAGGCCCGCCGCTTGCGCCGGTGCCAGGCTAATCATCTTGACCGCCCGCGACAGGTCGCCGCCGTCCTGCTGGTCGGCCAGCACAAACGCCGCCTGCAACAGGCTGGCCGGGTAATAGTCGCTGGAAAGTATATCCAGCAATCCCTCAGCCGCCAGGCCAGCGGCGGCCACATTACCCGAGTGCGACCCACCGCGCACCACGTTCGGCGCGCCCATCAAGACTTTCATGTTCAGCGCCTGGCAACCCTTGGCCGCCTCCAGCGTGGTCGGGAATTCGGCGATGGTCATGCCATAGCCTGCCGACTCCTCGACATGGGCCAGCGTCGCATCGTCATGGCTGGCCACCGACAGGCCGCGTTCCAGGCAATGCGCAACAATCGCGGCACGATAACGGTCGCTGTACTCCCGAGAGTTGGCCATCTGCAACACGATGAACGCGTCCATGGTTTCATCGTTCAGGTGGTACTTGCCCATGTAGTACTCACGGTACTTGGATTCGAGCACGAACTGGCGCTGGCCCGGCGAGTGGTCCATCACCGAGACCAGGCGCACCAGCGGGTTTTCCACCAGGTCGCGGAACACGCTGAGGGTGTCCGGGTGGCACAGCTCGCAACGCAGGTGCAGGTGGTGCTCGGCGCGGGTCAAGCCGGCGTCTTCCGCCGACGCGATGGCATCGAGCATCGCCGGCAGTTTCTTCATGCGGTTGCCCTTGGGGTTCACATCGCCAATGGACACCGCGTCGAACACCGTGGTGATCCCCGCCGCGATGATCTGTGCGTCATGGCTGAGCACGGCCGAGATCGACGGCCAATCCACACCCGGGCGCGGGGTCATGTGTTTTTCCAGGTTGTCGGTGTGCAACTCCACCAGCCCCGGCAACAGGAAATCACCCTCCAGGTCCTGGGCCTGGGGCAACTGGCTGCGGCCTTCGGCGACATCGACGATCTTGCCGCCACGCAGCACCACCGAACCCAGGAACATGCGATCAGCCGTCACGATCTGGGCATTACTGAGGATCTGTTCAGCGGGCATGGGCGTATTCCTCTTGGGCAACAGGCGTTGGGGTCATGTCGAAATGGCGGTCGGCAACCGCCTCACGGGCGGCGCGGTCGTGGAAGATGCCGATCAGCGCCGCGCCGGCCGCCTTGGCTTCGTTCATCAGTTCCAACACCACCTGGCGGTTGTTGTCGTCCAGGGACGCGGTGGGTTCGTCGAGCAGCATTACCGGCCAGGCCACCATGAAGCCGCGGGCGATGTTGACGCGCTGTTGCTCGCCCCCGGAGAAAGTGCCGGGCGCCAGTTGCCACAGGCGTTGCGGAATGTTGAGGCGAGTCAGCAGGTGTTCGGCGCGTGACTGCGCATTGGCCTTGGACCAGCCGCGCGCCAGGGCCGGCTCCATCACCACGTCCAGGCAAGCCACCCGTGGGATCACCCGCAGAAATTGGCTGACGTAACCCAGGGTCTGCTGGCGCACCTGCAAAATGTCACGCGGCTGGGCGCCCACCAGCTCCAGCCACTCACCGGCATGGCGTACACGAATGCTGCCACCGGCCGGCAGGTAGTTAGCGTACAGCGTGCGCAACAAGGTGCTTTTGCCGGCGCCGGACTGGCCGTGCAGCACCAGGCATTCACCGCCCTGCACGCTGAACTCGACGCCGCGCAGCACGTTGAGCACCACGCCGTTTTGCTGGTGCAGGGTGAAGGTTTTCGAGAGGTCACGGACCTCGATCAGAGCATTCGTCATGGCTGCAATACCGAAGACACCAGCAGTTGAGAGTAAGGGTGCTGTGGATCGTCGAGGATCTGGTCGGTGAGCCCGGTTTCCACCACACGCGAACGTCGCATCACCATCAGGCGGTCGGCCAGCAAGCGTGCAACAGCCAAATCGTGGGTGACGATCACCACCGCCAGGTCCAGCTCACGCACCAGGCCACGCAGCAGGTCGAGCAGGCGCGCTTGCACCGACACGTCCAGGCCGCCGGTCGGTTCGTCCATGAACACAAGACGCGGGCTCGACACCAGGTTGCGGGCGATCTGCAGGCGCTGCTGCATGCCGCCCGAAAAGGTGCGTGGCAAGTCGTCGATGCGCTGCGGGTCGATTTCCACCTGGCTCAGCCAATCAAGACCGGCACCGCGCAGTTGCTCGTAATTGCGCACGCCCTGGGCCATCAGGCGCTCGCCGATGTTCGCCCCGGCCGACACGCCCATGCGCAAACCGTCACGAGGGTTCTGCTCGACAAAGCCCCATTCGGTGCGCAACAACGTACGGCGTTCGGCTTCACTGGCGCTGTACAAGTCCAGCCATTCGCCGTCCTTGCTGCGGTAGCCAATCGAACCCGCTTGCGGTGGCAAGCGACCGCTCAGCAGCGAGAGCAACGTGGACTTGCCCGAGCCGGACTCGCCGACGATGCCCAGCACTTCACCGGGGTACAGATCGAAACTCACGCCCTGGCAGCCCTTCTCCGGGCCGTACAACAGGGACAGGTCACGGACTTGCAGTAGCGGTGCGCCGGCTTTTTGCTTCAAAAGAACCTGACTCATTGGTTGTTCTCCAGAACGCGCTGGGCGCAGTACCACGTGTCAGAGCACACAAAACTCTGGGTGCCCGCATCGTCGAGAATCAGCTCATCGAGGAACGAATCATGGCTGCCGCAGATGGCGCAGTTGTGTTGCCACTTCTGCACTTCGAAGGGATGGTCTTCAAAATCCAGGCTGGTGACCTCGGTGTAAGGGGGCACAGCGTACAAACGCTTTTCACGGCCCGCGCCGAACAGCATCAGCGCCGGGCTCATGTCGAGCTTGGGGTTGTCGAATTTGGGGATCGGCGACGGGTCCATCACGTAGCGCTCGTCGACCATCACCGGGTACGCATAGCTGGTGGCGATATGGCCGAAGGTGGCGATGTCTTCGTAGAGCTTGACGTGCATCACCCCGTAATCGTTGAGCGCATGCATGGTGCGGGTCTCGGTTTCCGACGGCTCGATAAAGCGCAGCGGCTCGGGAATCGGCACCTGGTAGACCATGATCTGGCCGGCTTGCAGGGGCGTTTCCGGAACGCGATGGCGGGTCTGGATCACCGTGGCCTCGGGCGTGGCTTCGGTGGTGGCGATGCCGGCCGTGCGCGCAAAAAAGCGGCGGATCG
Source organism: Pseudomonas sp. P7548 (assembly GCF_013386585.1). GTDB lineage: Bacteria > Pseudomonadota > Gammaproteobacteria > Pseudomonadales > Pseudomonadaceae > Aquipseudomonas. The sequence continues at coordinate 19,565 of NZ_JACARO010000091.1, forward strand.
ACACGGCGTTGGTGGTGTCGTCGGCGCCCTGGTCGATGACCTTGAGCACGTCATCCTCACCCAGGATTGCGGCTGTCAGTTGCATGCCGCCCGTGCCCCAGCCGTAAGGCAAGGGCATCTCGCGGCCACCAAACGGCACCTGGTAACCGGGGATCGCCACGGCCTTGAGCAAGGCGCGACGGATCATGCGCTTGGTCTGTTCGTCGAGGTAGGCGAAGTTGTAGGCGGCGTCATTCATGGCTCGAACCCTCGGCCGGTTGGCGCAGTTTGCGGATCAGTTCCAGTTCGGACTGGAAGTCCACGTAGTGCGGTAATTTGAGGTGCGATACAAAACCGGCCGCCTCGACGTTGTCGCAGTGGGCCAGCACGAACTCTTCACGCTGGGCCGGCGACACCACTTCTTCGTTGTATTCCCCGGCACGCAGCGAGCGGTCCACCAGCGCCATGCCCATGGCCTTGCGCTCGGCATGCCCGAACGCCAACCCGTAGCCACGCGTGAACTGCGCCAGCTCCGTGGCCGAACCGACGAACTGGTTGACCATCTCGCACTCGGTCACTTCGATGCTGCCCAGGCAGATGGGAAAACCCAGCTCTTGCGGGTCGATCCACACCTCCACGTCACCGATGCGAATCTCACCGGCAAACGGGTGGTTGCGGCCGTAGCCACGTTGGGTCGAATACCCCAGCGCCAACAGGAACCCTTCGTCGCCACGGGCCAGCGCTTGCAAGCGCTCGGCACGGCTGGCCGGGTATTCCAGCGGGTCGCGGGTGATGTCGGCGACGCTGGCGTTGTCGTCGGTTTCGTGCTTGATCAGGCCTTCCTTGGCGAGCAACCCGAGCACCCGTGGGCAGGCGTCGATGCGCGCTTCGGGCGTGGTCTGCGGGCCGGGGTATTCGCCTTCGGCCAACAGCGCAAAATCCAGCAGGCGGTGGGTGTAGTCGAACGTGGGGCCGAGCAGTTGGCCGCCCGGCACATCCTTGAAGGTGGCCGACAACCGCCGGCTCAACAGCATCTTCGAGGTGTCGATCGGCAGGCTCGGGCTGAAACGCGGTAGCGTGGTGCGGTAGGCGCGCAGCAGGAAGATCGCTTCCACCAGGTCGCCCGCCGCTTGCTTGATCGCCAGCGCGGCGAGTTCTTCGTCGAACAGCGAACCTTCGGTCATCACCCGCGCCACGGCCAACGGCAGTTGCTCGCGGATCTGGCTCACGCTCAGTTCGGGAATCGCGGTGTCGCCCCGGCGTTTTTTAGCGAGCAGGCGGTGGGCATTGTCGATGGCCTGTTCGCCACCTTTGACGGCTACGTACATCAGGTGCGCTCCTCTGCGACACGGCTGCTGCGCGGCAGGCCGATCAAGTGGTGGCCAGCGGCAAACAGCACGTCCAGGCCACGGGGGAAGGCTTCGCGACGCTGGCGTTCCAACCAGAACGCCTGGGGCACCGGCAGGTGCACCTGGCGCTGGGCCTTGATGCCCGGGCCACGCCACAGCAGGCCGCGCCCGGACTCCAGGTCAGTGAGCTGCACAAGCACGGTGCAGGACTGGTCGGGGTAGCGGTCGTTGCCGTGGTCGAAGCCACCGAGGTCGAGCAGGTCGTGCTCACCAAGCAAGGCGAACACCGCGTCTTCGCGGTTTGCTGTGAACGGGCAGCCGCAGTGGAACGCCAGGTTGGCGCGGATCAGCGGCGTGTCGAAGCTCGGCGCCAGCCACAGCGGCGTGTCCACATCCAGCAAGGCCAGGCACAGGGCGTAGGTGGCGGGCGCCAGGCCATCGAGCTGTGGCGCGCACGCCAGGTGCTGGATCAGGCCGGGTTCGGCCAGGGCCTTGAGGGCCGCGCGAAAACCGCGCTGGGCGTCCAGCACCGGGTCAACGAAGGCCGGTTGCAACAGTTGCGCATTCATCAGTTTTCTCCTCGCACGAGGGTGAAGAACTCGACCTTGGTGGCAGCGGTATCGGCTTCCTTTTGCGCACGGCGACTGGCCTGGGCATTGGCCAGCGCGGTGATCAGGTCGCTGAGCCAGATGCTCGGCTGGCTGCCTTGCAGGTGGGCGTCGGCCAGGGCCGCCAGTTCGGCATGCACCTTGTCGCGCCCGGCCAGGTAGCTGTAGCCGGTACGGCCATCGGCCAGGCGCACCACGCAGCGGGTCACGCTCATCTCACCGACGTTGAACGGCGTACCGTCGCCGCCCATGCGGCCGCGCACCAGGGTCATGCCGACTTCGGGGGCGCGGATCAGGTGGTACTCGACGTCTTTCAACGCCGCTTCATGGGGTTGCAGTTCACTGAGCCGGGCGCGGGCTAACACGCCGATCCAATGCTGACGCGGGGACAAACTCATCACGGTCTCCATTCAGGTCACCACTTGGTACTGGAAGCGATCCGAGCGGCTGGTGGACTGCGCCAGCTCCACCGGGCGGCCGTCGCGATCGCGGGAAAGGGTAAAAACGGTGAGGGCCGGCAAGTGCCGAGGCATCATCAGCAGCGCGGCTTCATCACGGTTGGGCAAACGCGCACCGATCAGGCTTTGGGTGCGGGTCAGCGGCAAGTCACGCTCACGCAGGTATTGGCGCAGGGAGCCGCCGTTGTATTCCGCCAGCAACGGCGCACGGCTGGCGCAGTAGCGATGGCGGATCAGGCTGACGGGCTGGTGGTCGAGCTTGCGCAAGGTCTGCAGTTCGATCATCGGTGCCATTTCGGCAATGCCCAATTGCAGCGCTTCATCACGGCTGGCGTAGCAGTAGCGGCGCTTGAGCAACACCGCCTGCACGCCCACGCCCTGGGCCGACAACGACTGGCTGTAGGACGTCTCGGCGCCCATCGGGTAGATCAGCGGGCGGTCGAGCACCTGGGTGCCCTTGCCCTGGCGGCGCAACAGGCTGCCTTCGAACACCAGCTCGTCGATGGCACGGCGCAGGGTGTGGCGATTGACGCCAAACCGCTCGGCCATGTGCACCTCGCCGGGCAGGAAATCGCCGGCGCTGTAGCTGCTCAGTTCACGGCGCAGGATATCCGCGAGTTCGCGGTACACCGGCTCTTCTTGTCTAGACAACTGCATGCTTAAAAAAAGCGCCGCGCGGGCACCCCTCCGACGTCAGATGAACTGCTTGCGCAGGCGTTGGGACAGCACGTCGATACAGCTCACCACCACGATGATCACCAGCAGCACCGCGCAGGTTTGTACAAACTGAAAGGCGCGGATGTTTTCCCAGAGGATCACGCCGATCCCGCCCGCCCCGACCATGCCCACCACCGTGGCCGAACGCACATTGGCCTCGAAGCGGTACAGCGCGTAGCTCACCCACAACGGCATCACTTGGGGGATCACGCCGTAGATCACTTCCTGCAAGGCACTCGCGCCAGTAGCCCGTACCCCTTCAACCGGGCCTGGATCGATGGCCTCGACGGCTTCGGCAAACAGCTTGGCGAGCACGCCGGTGGTGCTGATCCACAACGCCAAGACACCCGCAAAAGGACCGAGGCCGACGGCGACCACGAACAACATGGCGAACACCATTTCGTTGATGGAGCGAAAGGCATCCATCACCCGGCGCAGCGGTTGGTGGACCCACCAGGGGGTGATGTTGTCGGCGCAGAGAATGCCCAGCGGCACCGAGCAGACAATCGCCAGCACCGTGCCCCAGAGGGCGATCTGCACGGTGACGATCATCTCCTTGAGGTAGGAGCGCCATTCGTGGAAGTCCGGCGGGAAGAAGTCGGCGGCGAAGGTCGCCATGTTTCCGGAATCGCGGTACAGCGCCAGCGGGTTCATTTCCGCGCCGTGCCAGGCCCAGGCCAGCAGGACCAGGAACAGGCCCCAGCCGAGGTATTGCGGCCAAGTCCGTTTGCCCACTGCTTCTGCATGCAAAGTTGTCATGGATCACTCTCGGTAACTGGGGGAACTGGATCTCTGTGGGAGCGGGCTTGCTCGCGAATGCGGTGTATCAGTCGCTGGATGCGTTGAATGACACACCGTATTCGCGAGCAAGCCCGCTCCCACATAAAGCCCGGTTCCTACAGGGGGTTAGCCGTTGGCTGCGGTCTTTTTGTCGAGCTCAGTGATGCGCTGTTGCAGCTTGGCCAGGTCAGCGTCGATGTCGGCGAGCTTCTTGGCTTTGTCGGCAGCTTCGAGGTGGTCATCGGCGCTGATGATCGTGCGCTGCTTGAACAGCTCCAGCTGGCGGATCGGCAGCAACTGGTCGTCGCTCGACGGCAGGAATTTGCCCAACTGCATGTTCTTGAGCACCGCCTTCTCTTCATCGGTGTCGCCGTAGTGGGCGAAGAAGTCGCGGATCTTGGTCTTCTCGCTGTCGCTCAGGGCTTTGCTCCACACCATCGGGTCAGCCGGGATCAGCGGCGATTTCCAGATCACCTTGAGCATGGCGGCCTTGTCCGGCTGGGTGACTTCCAGGCGGTCCCAGCTTTCGGTGTTGAAGGTGGCCACGTCCAACTGCCCCTTGGCCACGCTCAAGGCATTCACTTCATGGCTGGAGTTGAGGGTGCGCTTGAAGGCGGTGGCGGCATCGACGTTGTTCTTGGCGAACACGTAGTAGCCCGGTACCAGGTAGCCCGAGGTGGAGTTCGGGTCACCGTTGCCGAAGGTCAGGTTCTTGGCGTTCTTGAGCATGTCGTCGACGTTGTTGATCGGGCTGTCCTTGCGCACGATCAGCACGCTCCAGTAGCCGGCAGCGCCGTTGGCGGCGGCGGTCTGGGCGAAGATCTCGCCGTTGGAGCGGTCCACCGCTTCCATCGCCGCCTTGTTGCCCAGCCAGGCCACGTCGACCTTGTTGAAGCGCATGCCCTGGATCAGGCCGGCGTAGTCGGAGGCGAAGGTGGCGTTGATGGTCAGGCCGGTCTTCTTGTGCATGTCATCCAGGAACGGCTGCCAGATGCTCTTGAGGTTCTGCGAAGACTCGGTGGACATGATGCCGAAGTTGATGGCCTTGTCCGCCGCATAGGCATTGCCCATCGCGACGCTGGCCAACAAGGCGGCAGACAAAAATACTTGGCCGATACGGTTGAACATGGAAGGTATTCCTGTGGGTCGTGAGTAGGGTTTCAAGCGCGTGCCAGGGCCAGCCGAGGCGTGGCGGCGGTGGCGCGGGACTGGTCGGAAAACATCAGGCTGGTGTCGACATCGGCACCGTACAAATCATTGAGGAAGTGGCTGCTCATGGCGCTGCCCTGCCCGTCGAAATGAATGCGCCCGCCCTTGAGCGCCACGGCACGCGGGCAATAACGCACGGCGTAATCGACTTGATGCAGGGTCACCACCACGGTCTTGCCATCGCGGCGGTTGATGTCGGCGAGGATCTCCATGACCTTGCGCGCCGACTCCGGGTCCAGGGAGGCGATCGGCTCGTCGGCGAGGATCACTTCGGCGCGCTGGGTCAGCGCACGGGCAATCGCCACGCGCTGCTGCTGGCCGCCAGACAACGTGGAGGCACGTTGCTCGGCCAGGTCGGCCAGGCCCACGCGGGCCAGGGATTCGAGGGCAAAGGCCTTCTCTTCGGCATTGAACAGGCCGAGGTTGCCGCGCCAGCGCGGCATGCGCCCCAGGCAGCCGAGCAGCACGTTGTCGAGCACGCTCAGGCGGTTGACCAGGTTGAACTGCTGGAAGATGTAGCCGATGTCTGCGCGCAACCGCCGTACCTTGCCGTTCAACCGTCCGCTGGCCTGCACCTCCCGGCCCAGCACCTTGACGCTGCCACCATTGCTCTTGTCGCAGCACGCCAGGCCCGCCAAGTGGCGCAGCAGCGTAGACTTGCCGGAACCGGAAGCGCCGATCAGCGCGACCATCTCACCGGCATCAATGGTGAGTTCGAGGTCGACCAGTGCGGATTTCTTCGCAAAGGTCTTGTTCAAGTGATCGACATGGATAGCGTGAGTCATGGGCTTCTCTGTCTTGTTTGAACAGCCAAAGGTGGCTGCGGTTGAGTTCAAACGACAGTAGGCGCGGGCTGTGTCAGCCCTATGACTTGCACATGACTGCAGGGGGTCGGTTCGATGAAGGTTTTGTGAAAGGTTGAAAGGTCACTGCAGCCTTGAGCTGGCTTGCCGGCGATAGGGGTGGGTCAGTTGACGAATAGGTGGTTGATATTCCGCCATCGCCGGCAAGCCGGCTCCTACCGGGGGTGTGCGTTGGCTTCGCGGGCGCGCAGTCGCGGAGTGACGAAGTCCAGGAATGCGCGCACTTTTAATGGCAGCGGGGCCTGGCCTTTGTGCACCAGGCTGATGGGCAGTGCGGCCGACTCATAGGGCTGCAGCAGCACCTGCAACTCGCCCTTTTGCAGCGCATCCGCCACTTGATACGACAACACCCGAATCATGCCAACGTCCAGCGTCGCCGCCGCAATCGCCGCTTGCGCCGTGTTCACCGACAGCCGAGAACGCACGGGCACGGTCTGTTCCGATTTGCCACTTCCAAATACCCAGGCGCCCACCGAGGCGAGCACGTCGAAGGTGATGCAACTGTGATCCGCCAGATCCTGTGGCCTGGCCGGTTCGCCGTGAGTTTTCAGGTAGCGGGGGCTGGCGCACACCACGCGCCGCACCGTGCCCACGGGCACCGCCTTGAGCGAGCTGTCGGGTAATTCACCAATGCGCACAGCCACGTCGCACTGCTCTTCCATCAAATGCACCACGCGGTCGGTGAGCATCAGGTTGACGCTGATCTCGGGGTACTGCGCGAGAAATTCCGCCACCACCGGCACGATGTGCAGGCGCCCGAAGACGATGGGCGCGGTCACCACCAACTCGCCTTTGGGCTGCGCGTATTCGCCGGTGGCCGCGCGCTCGGCTTCGCCGATGTCTTCGAGAATGCGCCGGCAGGCCGTCAGGTAGGAAGCCCCTACGTCGGTCAACGAAAGTTGCCGCGTGGTGCGGTGCAACAGGCGGGATTTCAGATGGGCTTCCAGCTCCGCCACCTTGCGGCTGACGGTGGCCAGGGGCATGTCGAGCTGGCGAGCGGCGGCCGACAAGCTGCCCGCTTCCACCACTGCGACAAACACGGACATCGACTCAAGACGGTTCATGGCGCTCTATCAAATTATGCAAGGATGATTCTCGATCCTAGGGGATTATCGACATAAATGCGACTGCGTAAGGTTGGCCACTCATCCCCTGCAACCCTATGGAGCACGCCATGAGCACAGCCGAGAGTCCCCCGCCGCGAGGCAAGATCATCATGATGGCGGTGATCGCCGGCGCGGTGGTCACCAACATTTATTGCACTCAACCCGTGTTGCCGCTGATTGCTTCGGACATGGCCGTGGCGGTGTCGACGGTCAATCTGGTGGCGGGTGCAGCCTTGCTGGGCTTTGCCACCGGGCTAGCGCTACTGCTGCCGATAGGCGACCGTTTTGACCGGCGCAAGCTGGTGCTGGGCCAGATCGCGCTGGCGTTCTGTTTTGCCCTGGCGGCGGCGTTTGCGCCAAGTATCGGGGCGTTGATTGGCGCGTCGTTTGGTTTAGGAATGGTGAGCTGCGTGCCACAACACCTGGTGCCGTTCGCGGCGGTGATGTCCCAGCCCCACGAACGCGGGCGCAATGTAGGCACGGTGGTCAGCGGGATCATGCTGGGGATTCTGCTGGGTCGCACGATCAGCGGCGTGGTGGGCGAGGTCTATGGCTGGCGCGCGGTGTACGCGATGGAAGCGGCGTTCATGATCCCGGTGTGGTGTATCGCGGCCAGGTTGCTGCCACCGGGCGTGCCGAGCAGCAACCTGTCCTACCCTCGCCTGCTGGCTTCACTGTGGCCATTGATGCGCGACAACAGCCCGATCCGCCAGTCGATGATGGTGCAGGCGCTGTTGTGGGCGTGCTTCAACGCATTCTGGGTGAACCTGGCGGGGTTGCTGGCTAACGGGCCGTGGCACTTGGGCAGTGCGTGGGCCGGGGCGTTCGGGATTATCGGCGCGGTGGGGGCGTTTGCGGCCTCGTATGGGG
>NZ_JACARO010000092.1 GCF_013386585.1 Pseudomonas sp. P7548
CTGACACACCGCGGCGCGGGGCAAGCCCGCTCACTACATTCACCTTATGCCTGTCGGTAGGGCAGCGCTGCCCGCGCCTCTTCGGCATAGGCATGAATGCCCACGCGTTCACGCTCGAGAAAATCCTCCACGGCATTCTTCAACCCGGGATGGCGCAGGTAGTGCCACGATCGGGTGATCACCGGCTCGAAGCCGCGAATCAACTTGTGCTCGCCCTGGGCACCGGCGTCGAAGCGCTGCAAGCCTTCGGCGATGGCGTAGTCCATGCCCTGGTAGAAACAGGTTTCGAAATGCAGACGGTCAAACTCAGCCAGGCAACCCCAATAGCGGCCGTAGAAGCTGTCGCCACCAATCAGGCTGAACGCCATCGCCACCGGGCGCGAGCCTTGTTTGGCCAGCACCACACGGATCGCTTCGGGCAAGCGCTCGGCCAGCAGGCTGAAAAACGCGCGGGTCAGGTAGGGAGACTGGCGACGTACCGCGTAGGTATTGGCGTAGCAGGCGTAGACAAAGTCCCATTGCGCCTCGCTCAGTTCATGGCCTTTCAGCCATTCAAACGCGATGCCCTGCCCCGCCACTTGCTCGCGCTCTTTGCGCATCTGTTTGCGCTTGCGTGAACTCAACGCATCAAGAAAATCCTGGAAGTCGCGATAGCCACGGTTTTGCCAGTGAAACTGACAACCCAGGCGCTGCAACCAGCCCGGCTGTTGTGCCAGCGCTTCGTCAGCCAATGGATCGGTGAAGTTGATGTGAGCGCTGGAGAGCCCTTCGATTTCCAGGTAACCCGGCAACGCCTTGAGCAACTCGAAACCGTCCTGGGCATTCGCCGCCAGCAGGCGCGGCCCGCTGACCGGGCTGAACGGCACCGCCGTGAGCAGCTTGGGGTAGTAGTCGATACCGGCGCGCTCACAGGCGTCCGCCCAGCCATGGTCGAACACGTATTCGCCGTAGGAATGCCACTTGCGGTAACTGGGCAACGCCGCCACCAAGCGCTCGCCCTCCCAATGCAACAAATGCTCCGGCTGCCAGCCCGATTGCGGGCCCAGGCTGGCGCTGTCTTCCAGCGCGCTCAGGAACGCATGCCGCACAAACGGCTGGGCCTGCGGCACCAGGGCATCCCAGGCCTGCGGGGCGATTTCGGACAGGCTGTCCAGGCGTTGCAACGGCATCGGCATCCTCACTACGTCGGGGCGTGAAAGCCTGGCGAGTATCGCTTATCGCCGGGGTTCGCACACCTTCAAATGGCGCGACAAAACCCATGCCAGTTAGTTCCTTCTTAAATTATTTGTCATCTACATGACATCACTTAGCCACTGCTCCGTCATAAACGATCGTGATACTGACGCCTGTTTTTAGAGCGCCCGGTTATACCGAGCGGCTACTTGTCCGTCCGAAATCGGTCGGTTGTGTCCTGGATGGTTTGCCATCCCTCCTCACTTTCGGAGATTGATATGCGTCTTGCTTCCACTAAAACTGCGGCGCTCCTGTGCGGCGGCCTGCTACTGGCCCTGAGCATTCCGGCCAACGCCGCAGTCGACGCTAAATTGCTCGACATGCTCAAGGCCAACGGCCAGATCACCGCTTCGCAGTACACCGAGCTGCAAGCGGAATTGGCCAAAGACCAGAAAGAAAAGCAGATCGCACAGCAAGCTCAACAAGAGACCAACGAGCAGATCGCGGCCACCGCGAAAAAAACCAACGAGCTGAGCAGCTTCGACCAGAAGCTCGCTTGGGCTGCCAAGACTCAGTTCAAGGGTGACGTGCGTTTCCGTCAGGAAACCGTGAAGATCCAGGGCGAATCCAACAACGGCGGCCGCGACAAGGACCGTCAGCGCATCCGTGCCCGCCTGGGCGCGTACACCGAAATCAACTCCCAAGTTGATACCGGCATCCGTATCGCCACCGGCAGCAGCGACGACGCTCGCTCCACCAACCAGGACCAGGACAACTACTTCGACAAGAAGTCGATCTGGCTGGACCTCGGCTACATCGACTACCACCCTGACCAGATCAAGAACCTGCACGTGATTGGCGGCAAGATGCTGCAACCGTGGGTCAACATGGGCGACGTGATCTGGGATAGCGACATCAACCCTGAAGGTCTGGCACTGACCTACAAATACCCTCTGGGTAGCAGCGCCGAGCTGTTCGGCAGCATCGGTAACTACAACCTCAAGGACAACGTCGACGGCGACGGCGTGCAATTCCGTCACGACCTGCGCCTGACATCCGGCCAGTTGGGGACCCGCTTCTCGGTCACCGACAACCTGAAACTGACCCTGGGCGGCAGCGTCTACGCCTACCAGAACGACAAGGACAGCCGCTGCACCACCACCACGACGCCGTGCGCACTGGCCGTCAACGGCAACTCGGCGGACAACGAATTCCGTCTGTACGAAGGGTTTGCCCAGGCTGACATCGGTGGCCTGGCAGTGCCGCTGGCGTTCTACGGCCAGTACGTGAAGAACAACGACGCTGTGACCGACCAGGACACTGCCTGGTTGCTGGGTGCCAAGTCCAAGGTGTTCGGTTTCAACCTGGACTACAACTACCGCGACATTCAGCGTAACGCGGTCGTGGGTGCCTTCACCGACTCTGACTTCGCCAACGGCACCACCGGTTCCCGTGGCCACAAGTTCAAGGTCAGCTACGACATCGACAAGAACTTCGCCTTGGGCGCCACGTACTTCCTGACCAAGGCAGACTTCTCCAGCCGTACTCAGCGCGACGCCAACACCAACACCCTGCAGTTGGATGCTGAAGCCAAGTTCTGATTCAGCACGTAACACGCCTTGGGCCAGGACGGCCCGAGGCGCCTTTCACAGCCTCGCGTGAATGGGTCGGTCCCCATCATCCGTTCGACTCCGTCACGCGAGTCTGCCTTTACCCCCGCCTTTACTGATCCTTCAGCCGCTCGGCCGCCAGGCGTTCAGCCAGCGCATCCACATCCTTGACCGGTTCCTCCGGCATGATCTTCAGCGTCGCCTGCATCAGGCGCATCTGGCGGATAAAACGCCGGCAGTTGGGGCAGAACATCAAGTGATGACGCACCAGCAGACGCTCGCGAAAGGTCAATTGCCCGTCGAGATAATCACTGGACCGCGCCACTTGTTCTTTACAGGTCAACATTCGCCCGTTTCCTCAAAATGCTCCACCGTGGCGAAGACTTTAAGCCGTGCTCGATGCAACAGCACACGGACATTGGAGAGCGAGAGCGTCAGAAGATTACAGATCTCTTCCAATTCCAGCCCCTGGCGTTCACGCAACACCAGCACGCTGCTTTGCAATTCGGACAAACTCAGGATCGTATGCTCCAGGCATTTGCGCAGTTCATCCTCGGTCAACAGGGCCTCGGGCGTGTCCTGGTGCCAGGCATACGGGGCGACCGCCCAATGACCGTCGTCCGGCACGAAGCGGTCATCGCCGATGGTGCCGTGGGGTGACGGCAAGTCGTCGAGCAGCACTTCGCGGCGATTCTGTTTGTAGCGGCCCTTGGCAGAGTTGGCGGTGATGGTCAGCAGCCAGGTCTTGAGGCTGGAACGCCCTTCGAACTTGGCCAGGTTGCGCACCACCGACAACCAGGCGTCCTGCACCACTTCATCGGCATGGCGCTGGCCGACGATGGCGTAGGCCACTGCACGCATGGCGCTTTGGTAGGTGGTGACCAGCTCCTTGTAGGCGCGTTGCTCACCCTTGAGCAGCCGTTCAAGCAGGTGCGTGTCGTCCGCTGCTGCCATCGTTTACCTCAATCTTGCGGTGGAAATCCGATACCTGTGGGAGCTGGCTGGCCTGCGATAGCGGCGGTGAATTCACCCTCGTCATCGCAGGCCAGCCAACTCCCACATTGGACCGTGACCGGCTGATGGATCAGCGTTTGCGCAGGATCACGCTGCCAATCGAATAACCCGCACCGAAGGAGCTCAGTACCGCGACGGAGCCCTTGGGCAGGTCGTCCTGGTAGGTGTGAAAGGCAATCACCGAACCGGCCGAGCTGGTATTGGCGTAAGTATCGAGAATCACCGGCGCTTCTTCCACTGTGGCTTCGCGGCCCAGCAGTTTCTTCACAATCAGGTGGTTCATGCTCAGGTTGGCCTGGTGCAGCCAGAAGCGTTTAACGTCGGCCACGTTCAGCTGGTTTTCTTCCAGGTGCACGCCGATCAGTTCGGCCACCATCGGGCAGACGTCGCGGAAGACTTTGCGGCCTTCCTGCACGAACAGCTTGTCGGGCGCGCCGATGCCCTCTTCCGCGGTGCGGTTGAGGAAGCCAAAGTTGTTGCGGATGTTATTGGAGAACTTGGTCAGCAGCTTGGTGCTCACCACGTCGAACTGGTGCTCGGAAGTCGCCAGGTCGGCACGCTCCAGGACCACGGCGGTGGCCGCGTCGCCAAAGATAAAGTGGCTGTCGCGGTCGCGGAAGTTCAGGTGGCCGGTGCAGACTTCCGGGTTGACCATCAGGATCGCACGGGCCTGGCCCAGCTGGATGCTGTTGGCGGCGTTCTGGATGCCGAAGGTGGCCGACGAGCACGCCACGTTCATGTCGAAGCCGAAGCCTTCGATGCCCAGGGCTTCCTGGACTTCAATGGCGATGGCCGGGTAGGCACGCTGCAGGTTGGAGCAGGCGACGATCACGCCGTCGATGTCGGCCGCGGTCTTGCCGGCACGTTGCAGGGCCTGTTCGGCAGCGCCGACGGCCATCTGGCAGAGCACCGACCACTCGTCGTTGCTGCGCTCGGGCAGACGCGGGGCCATGCGCTGCGGGTCGAGAATGCCGTCCTTGTCCATCACGAAGCGGCTCTTGATACCCGATGCTTTTTCAATGAACGCCGCGCTGGATTCAGTCAGCGCCTGCACATCACCGCGCTCGATGGCGGCGGCGTTGTCGCTGTTGAACTGTTGCACGTAAGCATTGAAAGACTGCACCAGCTCTTCGTTGGAGATGCTGTTGGCCGGGGTGTACAGGCCGGTGCCGCTGATGACGACGTTATGCACGGTCGTTCCTCTAAATCTGTCAGGCAGAAGATATTGGTACCGTCGTACCAAACTTTAAGTCGTTCGATGCCGTCCAGCGGGCATCAAACTGGCAACGCTTTATTCCATCGCGCCGTGGCTGCGCACCAGCCTGTCACGACGATCCCGGCATTTATAGGCGCGAAGTTTGCCACAAACCTCGATATTTGGCGCTATCTGCGGACAAACACCGGCTTGCCTTGGCATGCATTCAATTGTGGGAGCGGGCTTGCTCGCGAAAACTGAGTGTCAGTCAGTACATCTGTTGACTGACTCACCGTATTCGCGAGCAAGCCCGCTCCCACACAAACCCGTTCCCACAGGGAATTTGTGTTGTGTATCAGGCTTCGACCAGGCTCCATTGCTTGCTCAGGCGCTTGTCGGAAATCGGCACTTTGGTGCCCAACTGCTGGGCAAACAGCGACACCCGGTATTCCTCCAGCCACCAGCGGTACAGCTCCAGCTGGGGGTCGCGCTTGCCTTCCTGGGCATGCTTTTTCAGGCGGTTTTCGTACTGGGTCCACAGGCCGGCCAGCTCGCCGCTCCACACCCGGTCCTTTTGCACCTGGCTCGGCAGCTTCTCCAGGCGCAGTTCGATGGCCTTGAGAAAACGCGGCAACTCCTTGAACCATTGCGCCGGGGTTTCCCGCACAAAACCGGGATAGACCAAGTGGCTCAACTGCTGCTTGATATCGTTCAAGGCCACGGCCTGGGCCAGGTCGATCTTGCCCTTGAAGCGCTTCTGCAGACCGTGCCAGAGTTTCAGCACGTCCAGGGTCAGGCGCGCCAGGCGCTCGGCGTGTTCGGTCCAGCTGCCGCGCTTGCGCTCGGCCAAGGCCGCCAAACCGGCGCCATCACGTGGCAGGCTGGCTTCGCCTTCGAGCACGCAAGTGTCGAGGCTGGCCAGCAGAATGTCTTCCACCAGCGCATCAATGCGCCCCAGTTCGCGGTACATCAGGCCCAGCTCGGTCAGGCCCGGCAGCTTGCCGCGTAGGAACTTGGCCGGTTCGGCCAGTTGCTGCATCAGCAAACGCTGCAACGCACGGCGGTGCTGGAATTCGGCCTCGGCAGCCGTGGAAAAACGCCCTTCCTTGACCGTACCGTTTTCTTCCACCAATGCCGGGTACACCGTCATCGACAGGCCGGCGATCTTTTGCTGGGTCTTCTCGGCCACTGCCGCGAACACCTTGGCCTCCACCGGCTGCTGGCTCTTGGCGGTTTGCGGCACGGCCAACGCAGCCTGGCTGGCCTCGGCAAACCGCGCGGTCAGCTCGGCCAAGTCGCGGCCTTCGCCGAGGAACTTGCCCTGGCCGTCGACCACTTCCAGGTTCATCTTCAGATGGTTTTCCACCTGTTGCGCCGCTTCCGCCCAGGCTTCGTCGCTGACCCGAGCGCCAGTCATGCGCAATAACTCGCGACCCAGTGCCAGGGGCAGCGAGCCCTGGCCGAATTCGATGCGTTGCAGCGCGGCCTTGACGAAGTCCGGCACCGGCACGAAATTCTTGCGCAGCGCCTTGGGCAGGTTGCGCACCAGGGCGATGCACTTGGCTTCGATCACGCCCGGTACCAGCCATTCCAGGCGTTCTGGCGGCAAGGCTGGCAAGAGCGGCGCCGGCACGCGCAAGGTCACGCCATCGCGGGGGTGGTTGGGCTCAAAGTGGTAACTCAACGCCAGCTCCAGGTCACCCAGGTGCAGGGTGTCCGGGTAATGCAGGGCGGTGACTTCACTGGCCTCGCGGGCCAGCACGTCTTCTTCGCGCATGATCAACAACTGCGGGTTCTTCTGGCTGTTGACCTTGTACCAGCTGTCGAACGTGGCGGTCTGGTGGATCTCGGCCGGCAGCCGCGCGTCGTAGAAGGCGTAGAGGGTTTCTTCGTCGGCCAGGATATCGCGGCGACGCGCCTTGGCTTCCAGCTCGTCCAGCTGCTCCAGCAGTTGCTGGTTGGCCGTCAGGCACTTGGCGCGGGACTGAATTTCACCCCGCACCAGGCCTTCACGGATAAACAACTCGCGGGACACCACCGGGTCGACCGGCCCGTAATGCACCGGCCGGCGCCCGACCACAATCAGCCCGAACAAGGTGATCTGTTCAAACGCCACGACCTGGCCGCGCTTCTTCTCCCAGTGGGGCTCGAAGTGGTTCTTCTTGATCAGGTGCCCGGCCAACGGTTCGATCCAGTCGGCATCGATCTTGGCCACCATGCGCGCATAGAGCTTGGTGGTTTCCACCAGCTCGGCGGTCATCAGCCATTGTGGGCGCTTCTTGCCGATGCCCGACGACGGGTGAATCCAGAAGCGCCGCTGACGCGCGCCCAGGTAGTCACCGTCTTCGGTTTTCTGGCCGATCTGGCTGAGCAGGCCGGAGAGCACGGCCTTGTGCAGTTTCGGGTAGTCGGCCGGGTCCTTGTTGATCGAGAGCTGCATATCACGGCAGATCAGGCTCAACTGACGATGGGAGTCACGCCACTCGCGCAGGCGCAGGTAATTGAGGAAATTCTTGCGGCACCAATTACGCAGCGGGCTGGCGGTCAATTCCTGGCGTTGCTCTTCAAACCCACGCCACAAATTGACCAGGCCGGCGAAGTCCGAGTCGGCGTCCTTCCACTGCGCGTGGGCCTGGTCGGCGGCCTGTTGACGCTCCGGTGGGCGCTCGCGCGGGTCCTGGATCGACATGGCACTGGCCACGATCAACACTTCCTGCAAGCTGCCGAGCTTGGCCGCTTCGAGCAGCATGCGGCCCATGCGCGGGTCCACCGGCAGGCGCGCCAGTTGGCGGCCCAGTGGCGTGAGCTGGCTGTTGCGGTCCACCGCCGAGAGTTCTTGCAGCAGGTTGAAACCGTCGCTGATGGCCTTGCCATCCGGTGGCTCGATAAACGGGAAGTCGGTGATCTCGCCCAGGCGCAGGTGCAGCATCTGCAGGATCACGGCGGCGAGGTTGGTGCGCAGGATCTCGGGGTCGGTAAATTCCGGGCGCCCGATAAAATCTTCTTCGCTGTACAGGCGCACGCAAATGCCCGGCTCAACCCGACCGCAACGGCCTTTACGCTGGTTGGCACTGGCCTGGGAAATCGCCTCGATCGGCAGGCGCTGCACCTTGGCGCGGTAGCTGTAGCGACTGATGCGCGCGGTGCCGCTGTCGATCACATACCGAATGCCCGGCACCGTCAGCGAGGTTTCCGCAACGTTGGTGGCCAGCACCACGCGGCGGCCCGGGTGGGATTGGAAGATGCGCTGCTGTTCGGCCGGCGACAGGCGCGCGTACAGCGGCAAAATTTCGGTGTGCTTGAGTTGGGCCTTGCGCAGCATGTCGGCGGCGTCGCGGATTTCGCGCTCGCCCGGCAAAAACACCAGCACGTCACCCGGGCTGCGCCGCTCACTGCGCTCATAGGCGGCGATTTCATCGAGGGTGGCGAGGATCGCCTGGTCGACGGTGAGGTCGTCCTCGACGCGGTTGCCCTCCTCGTCCTGTTCCAGGGTCAGCGGGCGATACCAGGTGTCGACCGGGAAGGTACGGCCCGACACTTCGACAATCGGTGCGTCGTCAAAATGCTTGGAGAAGCGCTCCAGGTCGATGGTCGCCGAGGTGATGATGACTTTGAGGTCCGGGCGACGCGGCAACAGGGTCTTCAGGTAGCCCAGCAGGAAGTCGATGTTCAGGCTGCGTTCGTGGGCTTCGTCGACGATGATCGTGTCGTAGCGTTCCAGGTAGCGGTCGTTCTGGGTTTCCGCCAACAGGATGCCGTCGGTCATCAGCTTGATCAGGGTGTTGGAATCGCTCTGGTCTTCGAAGCGCACCTGGTAGCCGACCAGCGCGCCCAGCGGTGTGCCCAGCTCTTCGGCGACCCGGCTGGCCACGCTGCGCGCCGCGATCCGGCGCGGCTGGGTGTGGCCGATCAGGCCGAACTGGCCACGGCCGATTTCCAGGCAGATCTTCGGCAACTGGGTGGTTTTGCCCGAGCCGGTTTCACCGGCAATGATCAGCACCTGACGCTTGTTCAGGGCCTCTTTGATTTCATCACGCTTGGCGGCAATCGGCAGGCTGTCGTCGTAACGGATCACCGGCAGGCTGGCACGCCGCGCCGTGACCTGGGCGCAGGAGGCCTGCATGCGCGCGACCCATTGCGCCAACTTGTCCTCGTCGGGCTTCTTGCGCAGCTCAAGCAATTGCCGCCGCAAGCGGTGGCGGTCGGCGAGCATGGCGTGATCGAGGGTTTTGAGCAGTTGGTCGATAGTGGGCGCTTGGTCAGTCATCAGCTACTTGGCGGTCATCTGTATAGGCACGGCCGCCAAGTGTGGCAGAAAAGCGCCTTGTCTGGCAGGCGGCTGAGCGGCATCAAGGATAAACCGACTCAAATGTGGGAGCGGGCCCGCTCCCACACCAGCCTGTGTCCACAGGAGGGTAGGTATTACAGAGGGTCTTTGCGCCGGTAAGGAAACACATCAATGACCTTGCCGGCGCGGATCGCCTCCTGCAGACCCTTCCAGTAGTCGGCGTTGTACAACTCGCCGTGCAGCTCATCGAACAGCTGGCGCTGGCTGGCGTCGGCAAACAGGAACGGCGGGAATTCTTCGGGGAACACATCCAGCGGGCCGATGGAATACCAGGGCTCGGAGGCCATTTCGTCCTCGGGGGTGCGCGGCGCAGGGATATGGCGGAAGTTGGCCTCGGTGAGAAAGCAGATTTCGTCGTAGTCGTAGAACACCACGCGACCGTGGCGGGTGACGCCGAAGTTTTTCAGCAGCATGTCGCCAGGGAAGATATTCGCCGCCGCCAATTGCTTGATGGCCAGGCCGTAATCTTCCAGGGCTTCGTGCACCTGGGCGGGGTTGGCGTTGTCGAGGTAGAGGTTGAGTGGGGTCATGCGCCGTTCGGTCCAGCAGTGGCGGATCAGCACCGTATCGCCTTCTACTTCGACGGTGCCGGCCGCGACTTCCAGCAACTCGGCCAGGCAGTCGGGTTCGAACTTGCTCAGGGGAAAACGGAAATCGGCGAACTCCTGGGTATCAGCCATGCGCCCGACCCGGTCGACACTTTTAACCAGCCGATACTTCTCGATCACCGTGGCACGGTTCACGTTTTTCGACGGCGAAAAACGGTCCTTGATGATCTTGAACACCGTGTTGAAGCCCGGCAGGGTAAACACACTCATGACCATGCCACGCACGCCCGGGGCCATGATGAAGCGATCATCGGTGGTGGCCAGGTGGTTGATCAGCGCGCGGTAGAACTCCGACTTGCCGTGTTTGTAGAAGCCGATGGAGGTGTACAGCTCGGCGATGTGCTTGCCCGGCAGGATGCGCTTGAGAAAGCCGATGAATTCCGCCGGCACCGGCACGTCGACCATGAAGTAGGAACGGGTGAACGAGAAGATGATCGACACGTCGGCTTCGTCGGTGATCAGGGCATCGATCTGGATGCCGTGCCCTTCGCGGTGCAGCAACGGGATCGCCAGCGGCCACTGTTCGTCGCGGGTATAGAGGCGGCCCACCAGGTAGGCGCCTTTGTTGCGGTAGAGCACCGAAGAGAACAGCTCGACGTTGAGGTCCGGGTCCTTGCACACCCAGTCCGGCAGATTTTCCCGCAGTTGGGCTTCGAGGCGGCGCAAGTCAGACGGCAGGTCGGCGTAGGGTTCGCTGAAGCGGTAGTCGGCAAACACCTGCGCCAGCATCTGGGCAATCTTGCCATTTGGCGTGTAGGTGCGGGTTTGCGCCGCCCGCGCCCGGCGCAGGCTGGGCCGGGTGGTGTGGATGAACATGCAGCCGTCGCTGATCAGGTCGTGGCTGAACAGGCCGCAGAAGATCGAGTTGTACCAGGTCTCGGACAATTCATCGTCAAAGCGCAAGTCGATCAGGCCGATGTAGGCGCTTTTGACCAGGGGCCAGGCGTCCACCTCCAACAGCACCGCGTCATCGAAGCTGGCTCGCAGGCGCGCCGTGACTTCACCGACCTTTTCTTCATACAGGTTGATCCGCGCCGCCGACGCCGCCTGCCCTTGCTGCCACTGAGCCTTCTCGAACCGCTCGCGGGCACCGTCGGTGATCTGGCGGAAATGCTCACGGTAGTCGTCGAAGCCATCGAGGATCATCCGGGCGATGGCGGGAGCAGATTGCGACATGCGGGAAACCTCTGGCGGGCATCTGGAAGCCCTGAGCTTAGCCAGTGAATAGAAGCAGGAGAAGGAGGATTTTTCGCGGCAGGTTGTACAGGTTTGCGCACTTCGTACATTTATTTTCAATTTTCACAATTCGACCACTCGGTCAGAAAACGCACCAAAAAGTCGCACGAATCGCTACCCGCCTTCGCCTGTACGCCTGGAATGACGTGGCTTGGCGCTTTTGCGCAATAAAACCTGCCATGTCACTGAGGTTAACCGTTTGTAACCATCTTGATACAGCGTAAGGGAAACCCTGATTACCACCTTAGTGGCACTTTGATATATAGCGCGCCCTCTCCCACCCTAACAAGGTCTGAAGACCGATCGGGAACAGGTTCTAATCGCCCAAGGAGCATTGAGATGTCATTGAGGAACATGAGGATCGGATTGCGTGCCAGTCTGAGTTTTGGGGTTTTGGCCAGCATGCTGGTGATTGTCGGCCTGTTTGGTTTGGGGCAGATGGCCAAGCTGCGCGAAAGTGCGCTGGTCATCGAGGATTCGTGGATGCCGAGCATCGAGAGCATCCACGACGCCGCCGCCTGTATCGCCAGCATCCGCCTGGAGGCCTTGCGCCTGGCGACCACCGACGAGTCCCGGGTACGCGATAACAGCAAAAGCCTGATCACTCGCCAGCGCAGCGAACTGCAAACCTTGCTCGATCACCATCAAGACCTGCTCAGCGGCGATGAAGAACGCGAGATGCTTACGCAACTCAAGGCCAACGTGAACACCTATTTGACCATCGTCGGGCAGATGGTCGCCCTGGTCGACAAGGACCAGCAGCAGGACGCCATCGACTTGCTCACCAGCCGCCTGGCGCCCCAAGGCACGGTCCTCAATAAAAGCCTGGAGGACATGATCACCTTCAACCAGAAAGGCGTGGAAGACGCCGCTGGCCTGGCCGCGCAGATGTACACCAACGCCCAGTGGGTAGTCGGTTTGATCATTGTGTGCGCCCTGATTGCCACCCTTTTACTGGCCTGGCTGCTGACCCGCAGCATCACTGCGCCCATCGGCCAAGCCTTGGCCGTGGCCCGCACCATCGCCGGTGGCGACTTGAGCCAGCCGATCGTAGTGCACGGGCAGGACGAACCGGCGCAATTGCTGACCGCACTCTCCACCATGCAGGTGCAACTGCAAACCACCATCCGTGGCATCAGCGAGTCGGCGCAGCAGCTGGCCTCTGCCGCCGAAGAGATGAGTTCGGTGATGGAACAGAGCACCCGCGGCCTGCAGGCGCAGAACGATGAAATCGAACAAGCCGCCACGGCCGTGAACGAGATGAGCGCGGCGGTGGACGAGGTGGCAGGCAATGCGGTGTCCAGCGCCGAGGCGTCCAAGGCCTCCGATGAAGACAGCAAGCACGGCCACTACCAAATCAGCGAAACCATCAGTTCGATCCAGAACCTGGTGGACGAAGTGCTCGGTGCTTCAACCAAGGCCGAAGGCCTGGCCGTGCAGGCCCAGGACATCAGCAAGGTGCTGGAAGTGATCCGTGGCATCGCCGGGCAAACCAACCTGCTGGCATTGAACGCAGCGATTGAAGCCGCCCGCGCCGGTGAAGCCGGGCGCGGTTTTGCGGTGGTCGCCGATGAGGTGCGTTCCCTGGCACAACGCACCCAGGACTCCACCGAAGAAATCGAGCAGATGATCACCGGTATCCAGCAAGGCACCCAAGGCACCGTCGAGGCGCTCAACAGCAGCGCCGAACACGCCGGCCAGACTCTGCAGCGGGCCAACAGCGCCGGCAGCGCCCTGGAAAAAATCACCGCCGCCATCTCGCAGATCAGCCAGCGCAACCTGGTGATCGCCAGTGCCGCCGAGCAGCAGGCGCTGGTCGCCCGCGAAGTGGACCGCAGCCTGGTGAACATCCGCGATCTGTCCACCCAAACGGCTGCCGGCGCCACGCAGACCTCGGCCGCCAGCCAGGAACTGTCGCGCCTGGCGGTGGACCTGAATGGGCTGGTCACACGGTTTGTCCTGTAATCCGTCAAGGCGTCGTGCAACACTCGCCGCCTGATGGATGTAGGAGTATTTCGTGAGACCTGTTGACACCCTGTACCTGCTGGGGCTGGCTGCTATCTGGGGCGCCAGCTTCCTGTTCATGCGCATCATTGCGCCCGAGATCGGCACCGTGCCGACGGCGTTTTTTCGCGTGTCGATTGCCGCCGCCGGTTTGCTGGTGATCCTGGCGGCGATGCGGGTGAACTGGGATTTCCAGGGCAAGTTCAAGACAGTGTTGCTGCTGGGGGTGATCAACTCCGGAATTCCCGCGACCATGTACTCGGTGGCAGCCCAGGTGCTGCCAGCGGGTTACTCGGCGATCTTCAACGCCACCACGCCGTTGATGGGTGTGTTGATCGGCGGGCTGTTCTTCAGCGAGCGCCTCACCCCGTCAAAGATCGCCGGGGTGACCCTGGGCCTGTTTGGCGTAGGCGTGCTGACCCGCGCCGGACCGGTGGCGTTTGACCTGCAATTGTTGATGGGCGCGCTGGCCTGCCTGCTGGCGACCACGTGCTACGGTTTTGCCGGGTTCCTGGCGCGGCGCTGGCTGGATCAGCGCGGAGGCCTGGACAGTCGCCTGTCAGCGTTGGGCAGCATGCTCGGCGCGACGTTGTTCCTGTTGCCGTTCTTTGCCTACAGCGCCATCCAACAGCCGCCCGCCAGCTGGGGTGGGTGGCAGGTGTGGTTGTCGTTGCTGGGGCTTGGGCTGGTGTGCACGGCGTTTGCCTACATTCTTTACTTCCGACTGCTGTCGTCCATCGGGCCGGTCAAGTCGATGACGGTGACCTTCATGATTCCGCCGTTTGGCGTGTTGTGGGGGGCGTTGTTGCTGGATGAGCCGTTGTCGATGGCGCATCTGTATGGCGGGGTGTTAATTGCGGGGGCGCTTTGGCTGGTGCTACGCCCCAAAAAAATCTTGTAGGAGGGTGGTGTCAGTTTTTACGGAAGACGAACACCAGGCCGATGATGATCAACCCCATCCCCAGCAGGCTCAACATCGCCAGCTTGTTGCCGAAGATCAGGTAGTCCATCACCGCCGTCACGGCCGGCACCAGGTAGAACAGGCTGGTGACATTCACCAGGTTGCCCCGGGCGATCAGGCGGTACAGCAACAGCGTTGCCAGCAAAGACACCACCAACCCCATCCACAGCACCGACACGAAAAAGCCCGTGCTGTGCTCAAAGTGGAAGGGTTGGAACGGCACGAATACCGCGCACAACAGCAATCCAGCCAGGTATTGCACCGGCAGTGTGCCCAGGGGGTTGTCGGTAATGCGCTTTTGCATGATCGAACCAAAGGTCATGCTGGCCAATGCCAGCAGCCCGAACACCATCCCCGCCAAGGACATCCCCGACATGCCGATGCCTTGGTAGACCACCATGATCAACCCCGCCAGGCCCAGCCCCAGGCCGAACATCCGGCGCCAGGAACGTTGGCGCTCCATCAGCACCACGGTGAGGATCGGTTGCACGCCCATGATGGTTGCCATCACCCCAGGCGTGACTTTGAGGTCGAGGGCCAGCAGGTAAAAAATCTGATAAGCCCCCAACAGCACCAGCCCGGTCGCCGCCGCATACAGCAGGGGGTTGCCGGGGCGCGGCCACTTCAACTTGAGAGCCGGCACCAGGATCACCAGGCCCGCGAGGGCGATGGCAAAGCGCATCAGCAGGAACGCAAAGGGTGACGCATGGGCCAGGCCCCACTTGGAGAAGATCGCCCCGCTGCTCCACAGCAGGACAAACAGGCTCGTCGAGGCCGCCGCGGCCACGGATTGTTTCGAAAGAACAGACATGGTTACCACCTGTCATCAGGCAAAAAAAGCCGATTCAGCAGACGCTGAAATGCATTAGGTTTTTTTCAGGCGGGCAGACGGGGACAGCAGAGCTGATCAGCCCGAAATGCCAACACCCGGCGGTGATACGACTGCGTACACCGGCGTGCTGCTGACAGGAGGCGGGTAATGACTGATCTGCGCAGGCTGCTTTTCCCCGCACGGCACGACCACAGCGTTGACCGCTGAATCGACTACCGCTATGCGCTGGGAAGCTGGCATGTGCTGATCTTTTGAAGGGATGAAGACGCCGCGACTATAACCAGCCGCAAACATATTTTGCAATAACTCCTCCGGGTCTTTTTGCGTGGAGGAGTTTTCATGCGGCGGCAAAACACCGGTCGCTATAATGCCGCCGGGTTTTTCCAAGGATTTCACATGATCGCTCTGCCCTGGCTGTACCTGGTGCTTCTCTCCATTGGCTACTCAGTGGCCTTGATCTACGGGCAATTGGGCCTGCTCGCGGCCGTCTCGGTCGGCCTGTTGCTGATCGCCGGCTACGCGGTGCGCCAGCAACGCACGCCGTGGGCGCGCTACCTTGGCCATGGTCTGTTCATCGTCCTGGCCTTGGGCCTGGCGATGCACTGGCTGCCGGGTTTCTACAACGGGCGCGGCATCGACCCGCAACGGTTTACCCCGGACGCCGTACCGTTCTCGATGTACCTGAACCAGGACAAGCCGCTGATCGGATTCTGGCTGCTGCTGGCCTGCCCGTGGATCGTGGCACGGCGCACGTTGCGCCTGTCGATTTGTGTGGCAGCACTGGCGTTGGCCCTGACGGCGGTTGCAGCGCTGGGTGGGGCGGCATTGCTGGGGATTGTCAGCTGGGCGCCGAAATGGCCGGAACAGGCCTGGCTATGGGTACTGAACAACCTGTTGCTGGTGACCTTGGTAGAAGAAGCGCTGTTTCGCGGCTACGTCCAAGGGGGCTTGAGCCAACGCTTCAAGCACCTGCCCTACGGGGAGAACCTCGCACTCTTGCTCGCCTCATTGCTGTTCGGCCTGGTGCACCTGGGCGCGGGCTGGCATTGGGTACTGCTGGCGAGTATCGCCGGAGTCGGCTATGGCCTGGCTTATCGGTTTGGCGGATTGGGGGCGGCGATCGCCACGCACTTCGGTTTGAATCTGCTTCACTTCGGGTTGTTCACGTACCCGATGCTGAGTTGATGCCCCGAGAGCGACCCAGAACACCAGGAGATTGAAACGGACGCATGGCGTTCTGCTGACTTTCGTCAGGCCGTTGACAGCAAAGAACGGTAGACCTGAGCATAAGAGTCGACCATTTGATTCGCGGTAAACTCCTTTTCGAAACGCAAGGCTGCTCGAACCCCCATCGCTTGGCTTTCTACAGGGTTCTCCCATAACCAGATCATTGCCTGTGCCAACGCATGTGTATCACCCGGTGGAACCACCAACCCCGTTTCTCCTGCAATGTTTATATACGTCGTTCCGGTGCCGATTTCACAAGAAATAAGAGGCTTACTGAACATCGCGGCCTCCAGCAACGAAACGCCAAATGCTTCAGAACGCAGATGAGAAGGGAACACCAGGCCAAAGCAAAGTGTCAGCAGCGCAGTTTTATCTTCATCAGGCAAGCCTCCCAAAAAGTGCACGTTCGTAAGACCGAGTTTTATCGCCTGGGCTTTTAACTGCAGCTCCATCGGGCCTTGCCCCAAGATAACGATTGGAAAACGCACTGTACGAGCAGCCTCGAGCAAATACTCCAAACCTTTGTAATAACGCAGGGCGCCGACAAAAAGAAAAAATCGTCCTTGGAATATAGTGTTCCAATGCTTCAACTTTTCCGGCGACACCTGCGGATAAGTCCCTCTCCCCAGGCCAATCGGTATCACCGTTACTTTATCCAGGAAGTGCTGCAATACCGGACTGGTTTCTACATACTTCGGAGACGTGGCAATAATACGATCGACATTGCTTAAAAACTTATTCATCAACGGGCGATAAAACTTCAACAGTGTCTTCTGCTTCACGATATCCGAGTGGTAACTCACCACCGTTGGCTTGCGCACACGAGTAGCAAAATGGACCACATCCATAAAAGGCCATGGAAAATGATAATTGATGATATCCACACCTTCGACCAACTCATGAAAGTCTTTAAACGCTGACAACGAAAAGCCCGTCGAAGCAATATTCAAATCCAGTTTTGATGTGTGAGCCAAGTGCTCACCCACCTCGACATTACGGGAAGCGCCATGCTCACTCAATGAGAGTACTTGTGCAGTAATTCCATGCGCACGACCACCTTCCGACAGTTGAAAAATAAACTGCTCCACCCCGCCCATGGTGCGCGGATAATAGGTCTTGAAAAAATGGAGAACTTTCAACGTTGCCCTTCCCTTCTTATCTGCTTCGCTGGCACTCCCACATAGACTCCAGGTTCGGTCAAGTTACGGTGAGCGCAGGCGCCTGCGCCTAACGTAACGCCGTCACTCACAATCAACCCATCAATAACCGTTGACCCAGCGCCTATGAAACAACCCTTTCCAATCTGGCATCGTCCTGCAACAGCCGCCTTTATAGAGATATGGGTAAAGTCACCTACCGTGCATTCATGCTCGACAATGGCTCCCGTATTGATAACGCACCCCTGCCCAACAGATGCCATAGGGCCTACGTGGGCGTGGTGGCCAACGAAAGACCCTGCCCCTACCGTCGCGCCAAAACCCAGTGTTGCAGTGGGCGAGACGAGCGTGGCTAAAGGCCAATCCAGCTGGGCAGCCCATTCGCATTGCGCATGCTGTTGGACGCAGTCGCCTGAAGCAGGCATGACAGACCATCCCTCCAAGCGACCTTTATCCCAACTCGGCAAGACGGGAAACGTTCCAAAGGTTTCACCTGGGCGGGCATTGATATCAATAAAGCAGAGTTGCTTTATCCCTATTGCCAACGCAACATCAGCAACGGCACGGGCATGGCCACCGAAGCCAAGGATGAGCAAACCAGTCAGGGGGGGCATAGGCCTTACTCCACTCAATTGATATCTCTCGAAATCGTATCCAATATATCGATGTGCTCATTTACAACATCCGTCCAGTTGCGTCTGGACAACAAAGCATAGGTCTTTAATTGAACGGCCAGTAACTCATCACGATTAAGGATGCCCCACTGAATACGGCTGGCGATGTCTCGCCAGTCATAGGGGTTGAAAAACGTCATTTGTTGCAACGTTTCATCTACCAACACTTCTTCCGTGACCGGTATACGGGCCATTACTACGGGCGTTGCAACGGACAATGCTTCAGTAAACGTAAACGGGCAGCCGCCTTCGCTCAAACTCGGATTAACGGCCAGATCCGCTAACTTATAGCACGCAGCCAGCTCCTGTACGGTCAAGCCGTGAATACATAGCACATCATTTTCCAGATGATTTTCGCGAATAAATTCCCTCACAAGAGGAAAGCCCGCCGCGTGCCCGGTGAGTATTAATTTGTGGCGAATAAAATCGTTTCGCAAAAGGTACTCATACGCCCTCAGCAAAGAAATCATATTTTTATTGGGCCGAAACTGGCTGGCATAAAAGATAAACTGCGCATCACCGTTAAGAAATGCAGATGAATAGCTGGGATTTGAAGACTTTTTCAAAGCCCTTTGGAAAAGAATCATGCAATAGTTTTTTGAAGACGCCGCTTCGTCAGACAACCCCTTCACAGCCACATTGCTGCTCAAGTCATTGGGCGCATGGTGAACAACTGAAACGAGTGACGGCCTTAGGGCGTACCGCTCGACCAATGTTTCCCACTTAACATTTTTGCTATACGTCACAAAGTGCTGACCACCGTGAATGGCAGCTTCAACCCTTTCATAAACTTGTAAAAATCGCTCGCCCCCTACTTCCGAAAAGCCGATAGGAAAATCTGACAGCACGACGTCAGGCACACACATCAGACGTGGCGTTGAATTTGATTGAATGCAGGCCAGAAGGCAGTTGGGCTATACCACGCCTTCACCTCCGTCATCTTATTGATAAGTTGCAACATACGATCAGATTCAACTTGTTCCAAACGACGATACAGACGAAGCACTAAACTATCTTCTTTCGGCGCACCTACCGCCGTCTGCAAGCGACTCACCAGCCGCTTTAAGGGACGAAAAAGTTTACGCACAATCACACGAACTTTCAGATAAAGCGCATAAACAGGCAGTAAAATGAGCAACGGGCTGAACAACAATAACAACAAACAAAGGGCAACCGCTTCGAGCCCTAAACGGATCAGTCCCGTATAGGAATCAACCGTAATCAAACGATCCTCAATCTTGCCGAGCACGATAGCCTTCCAATGAAATAGCTTTTTGGCCAGCCGCTCTCTAAACGGAACTTTTTTCTGTTTCTTTTTCCGAGCTATGTATTCCTCGTAACACCGCAAGATCATGGGAACACTGGCAGGTGAAACGATTTCAAACACATCCTCCTGAACGCCTTCACTCTGAAACAGATCATGCAGCGCTTTCTTAGTCCAACTCGGGCATACCAATGTAAACTTCACATCGTCTCGCCCTTCGGCACCTTTGAGGAATGCCGCAAGATAACGGCCCAGCCCCTCGTGCCGAAGGTCCAGCCCTGGAGCGTAGGCCAGATAGATACCAAACTTTTTCATAAGCACTCCCTGACAACCTGCCAATAGGCATTCGCCAGTTTCTCGACACTCTGCTCAGCCAACACGTCACTGGAAGGCAACGCATTGCGGCGTTCCAGATAGGAAAGTTCCATCTCTTTAAGTTGGCTGGCCATTTGCTTTGGCTTATCCGACTTCATCCAACTCAACCCCAAGGAAAACTGCTGATCAATTTCCCTCATGGCCGGGTAGTCACTACTTAATGAAGGAACACCTAGACCCGCCGCCTCGACGACACTGAACGTACCATTATCAATCGTACCTGCATGCCACAAAAAAGCAGCGCCTGCGAGTTCACTTTGATAATTTCTATCTGGCAGCTCACCCAACAAGTTCACATTTTTTTTCAATAATCGACTTTTCCCCAATACATCGTTTAACGGCTTGAGATGGGGCAACTTACTTTTAAACAGGCCCTTGGTATTGACGCCCGTAATCCGGCATTCCAATACACCACCGAGCTCCTCATAATAAAACTTCAACGCATTCACGGCATTCAAATGATTTTTGTGTATCGCCGTATTGGTGGTCCACAAGAAATAATTCGAGCGATCGGCAAAACTGCCTTTTACACGGGAAAAGTCGGGAGCCAGCATGGGTAACTTGAATACCTTATTCGTTGGTACCCCTGCGTAATTCAACGCGTCTTGCTGTGTAAAAGCGGTGGTCACCAGGACCTTCGACGCAGCCCTGGCCGCATCTATATAAGGCTGATCTGCACCCAATGGTAATATCGGAACATACCGCTGCAGGTAGTCATACACCATGAGTATCGAAGGTCGCATCGGCAGAAGCGGCCCATTTAAACGATCGGAAATGACCAGCCAGACATCACAATCCTGGAGGTTATTTATTCCATCATCGATAACCAGATAACGCGGACACTTCGGTTCCCAACCTTCATGCCCGGAGTAGCGCATGGCTCGTCGTGCGGGCATTGCATCCAAAACGTTCCATTTGTATGAACGAATCGAGATCTCGCTTTCAAGGTCCATGAACTCTTCAGGCGGATAGCTTTCGGCGCTGTTTAAGTGCAGGAACACGACATCAACAGCCTCCCCCATCTGGCGACTGCCGTGATACAAGGCATTAGCTACAAGCTTTGCTCCCCTCAGGCTTCCGCCCCTGTACTCCACAGGAACGATGACGGCAATTCGCTTTCTGCGAACAGGGCGCTCAACACTTTCTTTTTTGATTGTCTCAAGTTCCGCCAGCACTTTTTTGAAGCCAGCTTGCCAGGCTTGCTCGCAATTTTTTGCTTTCATAGGCTCAAGCAAAACCATTTGCGATTCGCGGATGTTTTGGATCAGCTTTTGATCACCGCTCATCAACTGCTTAGTTTTAGCCTTGGCTTCAGCCACTGTTTCACAGCGACCTGGCAAACCGATCCCCCCCATTTTATCCAGCATGCCGCCCGCCATGAACAATAAGGGCATGCCTGCACGAATGGCTTCAAAGGGGTGATAATGAATGTGGTTGGGCTCAGTAGAGTGATAAAACATCACCCTGTGTTGCCTCATGTTGTACTCATGCTCTTCAGCGGACACAAATCCCAGTACATTTTTATCAGGCACCGCAATCGGTTGCGCACCGCCAATGGTGTACTCGCTCCCCGAAAAGTCATGAATAAAGCTTTTATAAATATTTTCAAAGTATGGGGAAGACCCAATTCTTGGACAGACAAACAAAATCTTCTTGAGCGTCCCTTCCCATAAATCAGGCGCAGCCTCGCCCTTCAAACCGACAGGCAGGTAGCAGTTTCTACTGGCTAAAAAATTCTGTTCGGAGTCTTTCAAATGGTCGTAGCCTGCGCCAAACCAGAATCGCGCGCCCATTGCCTTGATACTACGGACCAAGGACTCTTCAGCTTCCTCGTAAAACAACTGAGAATAAGAATAGCCCTTTGACAAACCAAAAACTCGCAGAACAATAGCACCCTTGAAATGACGCACAGCACTTTTAATTTGAGTTGGAAAAAAACCAACAATCGCCACATCAAAGTACAAATTGGCAATCCGCCAGGCCTCCTCGCATGGGCCCGCATACCAATCCTGCGCATTCAAGACATCCAGCTGATCCTTAGGGATGGTCAACGCGGCGTCAAAACTGAAATCGACGCTGGCAGAAAGATTGCCCTCGTCATAAGGAAAACTTTTCGGCATGAAAATTTCATTCACGCCCAGCGCCTTGAGCTGATCAACTTCGAATTTCCGTAATGTCGTATGGTTAAGCAACCAAAGGACTCTTAGTGTTTTCAAAATTATTTCAATCCATTTATAACTTTATATTCAGCAACGGCCTCATCACAGGCACCGTCGAAAACCAGTTCACCGTGATGGAACACCAGACCACGATTACAAATCGAACGTAACGCACTGAAATCATGAGTTGCCAACACCAGAATTTCTGCCTGCTCAATAAGGCCTGTAATACGCTCCCTGGCTTTAGCCATAAAATTCGCGTCACCAGCACCGATGACCTCATCCAGAAGCAGAATATCTCCTCCCACGGTGGTCGATATTGCGAACGCGAGCCGGACTTGCATACCGGCCGAATAGGTCTTTATGGGGTAGTCAATAAACTCTCCCAGCCCGGCGAACTCGACGATTTCCTCTGCTTTGTCACGCATGAACTTGGGGGACAGACCCAACAACAGGCCTCGGTATAAAATATTTTCCCTGCCCGTAGCGTCTGGCTCAAAGCCCAAGCTCAAATCAAACAGAGAGCGAACTTGCCCCTCTACATTCAGCACACCGCTCGACACGGGATATAGCCCGGCTACCATCTTCAGGAACGTGCTCTTGCCCGCCCCGTTGTGTCCGAGAAGTCCCACACGCTCACCACTCGTTATTTCAACAGTGATATTTTTCAGCGCATGAATATCCGCGACATTTGAACGCTGCGCCTTACGGCTGAACACACCTGCCATGAGGGACTTCAATGAACGCTCCTTATAGGCAACGGAGGCGTAATGAAGGTTGACGTTGTTAAGTGAAATTCGATTATTTTTCATAGGTAAAAAATCACTTTTCTTTCAACCTTGCTACCCACCATTACCGCCAGCGCTCCAAAAAACACGGCCGTCCCGATACTGAACGCGTAGTTCTGCCACGTTGGCCATTCTCCCTGAAGTAGGGGGGCCCGTATTAACTGTAAGATGTGATAAATAGGATTGTAATCAACCAGTGCGTGCAGGCCGCCGTTCTTGAACATCTTCGCTTCAAAGTACACTGGCGAGATAAACCACAACGATTGCATGATCAGACCTAACGCATGGGGAATATCTCGAAAGCGGGTACTTACGTAAGAAAGCAACGTAGACACGGGCCACGCGATCAATGCGAGTATCGGAAACAGGGTAAGAGAAGCCAACCAGCTCCAGCCAAAGTTTTGCGGGAGCACGACGGCCACCCATCCGTACAAGGATATGCTGGCTAACATCAAAACAATGCTGCTACCTACCACCGTTCGAAGCGTATATATCGCCAAAGGGTGATTGCATTGTTTTATGTAGGCGTCCGCCTGGACAAATGACAGTGAGCCCGCCACGGTATTAGCAGATATGCACTCCCACACAATGATGCCCGACAGAATGTAAGGCGCGTACGTCACGATATCCGCATTAAAGAGCCTGCTGAATACCAGCGTCAGCAACAGCGTCAAGCCCAATGGCTGGATCACCGACCACGCCATGCCCAAAAATGAGCGCCGCCAGCGCGATCTGAGATCTGCCAATGAAAGGTGGATCCAAAAATAACGGGCATCCCATACACGCGTAAAATAAGAGAGCATCACTTCACCTGAGTAAATGTATTAGATCCAAACATTCAGTACTCACTTGAATCTCTGAACTCCACTTGGAGGGCAACGGCTACTCGGCTGCCCGGGTCGCCTTCGGTTTAATCGGCGAAGTAGTGTCTGATCTCCTCTGCTATGCGCTCTACTTGTTCACGGTTCAGCGTTGGATAACTGGGGAGGTTTATTCCGCGCGCGCTGAGATCTTGTGCGATAGGGAAGTGCTGGTCTGTCCTGCAATGCGGTAGGGTGTGCGCAGGCGCAAACAAAGGGCGGGTCTCTATACCTTGCGTGGTCAGGTGATCACGCAACGGCTGACGCTGGCGCGAATCATCCAACAGTATTGAGCACATCCAGTACGAATGGCGGGTCCCGGGCTGCTCAGCGTGCATCCGCAGGGGAAGCCCCTTGAGTGCTTCGCGGTACCAGTCGGCGACTCGTCGCTTGAGCGCGATGATCTCGTCTGCCCGCTCCAACTGGGCGAGACCAATGGCCGCACAAATGTTGGTCATTCGGTAGTTGAACGCCAGCTCATCGTGCCAATACTCCCGAGTTTTGGACACGCCTTGGCTCTTCAGGTGACAGGCTCTGTCGTGCAAAGCCTTGGTTTTGGATACGACCATTCCACCTTCACCGGTGGTAATGGTCTTGTTGCCGAAAAAGCTGAATGTCGCGACATCTCCAAACGTCCCTACATGCTGACCTTTATACAAAGACCCGAAAGCTTCGGCGCAATCCTCGATCAGCAATACGTCATGCTCGCGACACAAGGCAACGACCGCCTCCATGTCACAAGCCAAACCATAGAGGTGCACGACCATCACCGCCTTGGTCTTTTCCGTGATCCGGCTTTGTATGTCTTCGATACTGACGTTCCAGGTATCTGCCAATGACTCGGCGAATACAACGCTGGCACCGGTTTGCAGGATGGTATTGACGGACGCCACATAGGTCAGCGTTGGAACAATGACCTCGTCACCCGGCCCTAGCCCAAGCGCGGCCATGGCCAGATGCAGGGCGACGGTACCGTTGCTCACCGTCGTGGCATGGTTCGCACCAATGTATCGGGCAAATTCGTTTTCAAAGCGAGAGATAAACTCTCCGCGAGAAGAAATCCAGGTCGAATCCAGGCACTGGTTTACATATTCCTTTTCACGTCCGCCCAAGAAGGGCTGGTATACCGGAATCATCCGCGCCCCCTATTCCTGGCCCTTGAAGTATTTATATCCGTGGGCCTGGACCAATTGGTCGCGCTCGGCCTCACGCATGTCTTCATGCATCATTTCTTCCACGAGTTCAGCGAACGTCGTTGTCGGCGCCCAACCCAATTGGGTTTTGGCCTTGCTCGGGTCCCCGAGTAGCGTTTCAACTTCGGCGGGGCGGAAATAGCGCGGGTCCACGGCAACGATGCATCGGTTGGTGGCGAAGTCGTAACCTTTTTCCTCAACCCCTGCGCCTTCCCAACGAATATTGATGCCGATTACTTTTGCCGCAAGTTCGACGAACTCACGAACGGAGTGCTGTTCGCCCGTTGCAATCACATAATCTTCAGCCACGTCCTGCTGCAGCATGAGCCACTGCATCTCAACGTAATCACGTGCATGCCCCCAGTCGCGCAGGGCGTTCATGTTGCCGAGGTACAAACACTCTTGCTCGCCCAGCTTGATACGCGCCAATGCTCGGGTGATCTTACGAGTGACAAATGTCTCACCGCGAATAGGCGATTCATGGTTGAACAAGATACCGTTGCACGCATAAATGCCGTACGACTCACGATAGTTTACGGTCATCCAGTAAGCATAGAGTTTGGCGACCGCATACGGTGAGCGCGGGTAGAAAGGTGTGGTTTCCTTCTGCGGAATCTCTTGTACCAAACCGTACAGTTCTGAAGTTGATGCTTGATAGAACCTGGTTTTCTTTTCCAACCCAACGATTCGTATTGCTTCAAGAAGGCGCAGTGCCCCCAAGGCATCGGAATTGGCGGTGTACTCAGGCTCCTCGAAAGAAACGGCAACATGACTTTGAGCTGCCAAATTATAGATTTCATCCGGTCGTACATTCTGGACGATGCGCATCAAGCTACTGGAATCGGTCAGATCACCATGATGCAATGTCAGGTCATAACCTGTCGAATTCGGATCATGGTAAAGATGGTCAATACGAGCAGTATTGAACATGGAACTACGTCGTTTGATGCCATGTACCGAATAGCCTTTTTTTAACAAAAACTCAGCAAGGTACGCGCCATCTTGCCCCGTGATACCTGTAATCAATGCTACTTTTTTGCCACTCATTTTTTCACCATTTTTCAACTAATTGAGCAACCACCTCTCTCAAAGAAGCAAGCGCTCACACCTCCCTCACTTCCCATTTGGAAGCAAAAGCCGTCTTCAATATCTGCCTTTACCGTTGCGCGAATGCTTTAGCCGCTTGAGCAGTACCTTTCAAACATGGGCTCGGCCATAGATATCCTCAAACCGAACGATATCGTCTTCTCCCAAATAATCGCCGCTCTGCACCTCAATCAATACCAAGTCGATGACACCTGGATTTTCCAAACGATGAGTGTTGCCTGCGGGAATAAAAGTCGACTCGTTGGTATTCAGTAAAAACTCACGATCATTATTAACAACGCGTGCCGTACCACTGACCACGATCCAGTGTTCACTGCGGTGATGGTGCATCTGTAACGACAACGAGGCCCTGGGTTTAACCACTATGCGCTTGATCTTGAAACGCAAGTCTTCTTCCAGCGTTGTATAGGTTCCCCATGGACGGCGAACTGTCATATGGTCCAAGTGAGCACGGTGTCCACTCTTCTTGAGTTGGGCCGTGATGACCTTGATGTCTTGAGCGTGGTCTTTGTGAGCGACCAGAAAGGCGTCAGGTGTGTCGACAATGATCAGGTCTTCAACCCCCACCAATGCGGCCAACCGACGTTGAACGCGCACATAATTGTTGCGGGACGCATGCAGCACAGCGTCTCCCTCTATACGATTACCGTGCTCATCGGCTGGGGACAGTTCGCTCATGGCTATCCATGAACCGATGTCACTCCAACCAATATCACAGGGCACCATAGCCACTTTGTTGGAGCGCTCCATCAACGCGAAGTCGATCGAGATATCCGGGACTTTGGCGAAGCTATTGGGCTCCAGGTGCAAGCAACGATGGCTTTCACCTTGCATCTCTCCTGACGCAACAAGACAGCGATCCACAGCACTCGCCACCTCTGGCGCCCACAGCGTCATTTCTTCAATCAATGTGCCAGCACGAAAACAGAACATGCCGGAGTTCCAGAAGTACTGGCCTGAGGCCAGATATCCTTCGGCAACCTCGATACTTGGTTTTTCTACAAAACGTTTTACTTCGAAGCCTGCGCCCAAGGGTTTATCGCCGTCTTTCTGAATATAGCCATAGCCGGTTTCCGGATACTCAGGGCGTACACCGAACGTCACCAGCCAGCCATTTTTTGCTAATTCTGAGGCCGCCGATACCGCGCTGGAAAACTCCACTTGCTTCTCAATAAGGTGATCAGCAGGAAGTATCAAAATGATGGCATCCGCCCCATGTACGCGCTCGACCTCTTTAGCTGCCATAAAAACCGCAGCGGCGGTATTACGCCCGAAAGGCTCAAGTACAAAGCTCATATTCGTAAACTGCGGTGCTTGCGCAGCGTATTCATCTAATGTCTTGAAATAGAGATCACGGTTGGTAATCGTCAAAACTTCATTGACCGTCTCTAAAGCCAAGGCGCGGCTGTAGGTCTTACGTATCAGGTTGCCTCCGTCCGGCAACTCGATAAATGGTTTGGGATGTGCTGAACGTGAAACAGGCCAAAGCCGGCTGCCGGAGCCACCGCAGATAATGACCGGAACAAGTGTCACATTCGTCTCCTTTTTACACATTTTCACATTATCTCGATCGAAGTCTCACCCACAGGACATCGCACATTCGAAATGCGAACTAACGTGGAATCTTTATGCCATCATGCGAACTAGCGTAGCGTCTTTATGCCATCATGCGAACTAGCGTAGAGTCTTTATGCCATCATGCGAATCAATATTCTAAGATGCTATTTCAGGGAATTACATATTATTGCGAAACATTAGCGCTGATATCCTTTAGCACAATGTCAGGGTATGTCTAGAAAAATACAAACATCCCTCACCCCGCAAAAGCATTCTTCTTCGTCGAAAAATC
This sequence comes from Pseudomonas sp. P7548, assembly GCF_013386585.1. Lineage (GTDB taxonomy): Bacteria > Pseudomonadota > Gammaproteobacteria > Pseudomonadales > Pseudomonadaceae > Aquipseudomonas. The sequence continues at coordinate 27,635 of NZ_JACARO010000092.1, forward strand.
TAAACTTCTCACGAAACATGTCGATTTCTCGCATGAACTCCACGACCAATTTTCGGAATAGTCCTACAATCCATTTACTTAGAGCGCACACCACAGGAATATGCTGTCGTATTTACGAAGCATTGCCATGACGCAATTCACTGCTGGAAAATTTTCTCAACAATTGCTCGCGCCTGCCGATACCCCCTGAAAGCCTTGTGGATTGAACAATCATGCGTAATAACCAACCCGTTACCCAGCGCGAACGTACCTTCCCCGCTCAGCAACGGTTGATCTCCACCACAGATGCCAAGGGTGTCATCACTTACTGCAACGACGCGTTTGTCGAGATCAGTGGGTTCACCCGCGACGAGCTGATTCGTGCCCCGCACAATCTGGTGCGTCACCCGGACGTTCCGCCGGCGGTGTTCGCGCACATGTGGTCGACGCTCAAACAAGGCTTGCCATGGATGGGCATTGTCAAGAATCGCTGCAAGAGCGGTGATCACTATTGGGTTAACGCCTATGTGACCCCCGTTTTCGACGGTAACCAGGTGATCGGCTACGAATCGGTGCGCATCAAGCCCACCGCCGAGCAGATCCGCCGGGCCGAAGCGCTCTACCAACGCATCAACCAGGGCAAGTCTGCCGTTCCCCAGCGGGACAAGTGGCTGCCGGTGCTGCAGGACTGGCTGCCATTTATCCTGGTCAGCCAGTTGAGCTTCATGATCGGCGCGTCGCTGAACTCCCATTGGGGCTTTGCCCTGGCGGCAGGTTTGTCGGTGCCGTTGGGCCTGCTGGGCCTGAGCTGGCAGCAGCGCGGCCTCAAGCGCTTGTTGCGCCTGGCCGAGCAGACCACCTCCGACCCGTTGATCGCGCAGATGTACACCGACAGCCGTGGCGCACAAGCGCGCCTGGAGATGTCGATCCTCAGCCAGGAGGCACGCCTGAAGACGTGTCTCACACGCTTGCAGGACACGGCTGAGCACCTGAACGATCAAGCCGCACAGTCCAACACCCTCGCGCACAACAGCTCCAGTGGCCTGGAACGCCAGCGCGTCGAGACCGAACAGGTGGCCACCGCCGTCAACCAGATGGCCGCGACCACCCAGGAAGTCGCCAGCCACGTGCAGCGCACAGCCGACGCAACCCAGGAGGCCAACCGCCTGACCGGCCGTGGTCGCGATATCGCCGGGGAAACCCGCGAGGCGATACAGCGCCTGTCCGTTGCCGTGGGTGAAACCGGCGTGACCGTCACCCAACTGGCCAAGGACAGTGATGAGATCGGCGGCGTTGTCGACGTGATCAAAGGCATTGCCGACCAGACCAACCTGCTGGCCCTGAACGCGGCCATTGAAGCGGCACGCGCCGGTGAGATGGGTCGTGGTTTTGCGGTGGTGGCGGACGAAGTGCGCCAGTTGGCGCAGCGCACCGCCGAATCCACCGGGCAGATCCACGCCCTGATCGCCAAGTTGCAGCAGACGGCTGCTGCAGCCGTGCAAACCATGGACGCCGGGCATCGCCAGGCCGAAGAAGGTGTAGCGCGGGTGATGGAAGCGGACCAGGCGTTGGTGGGCATCAGTGAAGCAGTAGCGCATATCACCGACATGACCACCCAGATCGCAGCAGCGACCGAAGAGCAAAGCTCGGTGGCCGAAGAGATCAGCCGCAACATCAGCACCATTGCGTTGCTGGCGGATCAGACGTCGGAGCAGGCGCTGAACTCGGCGCAGTTGAGTGAAGAGCTGACCCATACCGCCAATACCCAGTATTCGCTGGTAGAGCGCTTCAACCGGTAAACCACTGTGGCGAGGGAGCTTGCTCCCGCTGGGCTGCGCAGCGGCCCCAAAATCTTGGGAGCGCTTCGCACTCCAGCGGGAGCAAGCTCCCTCGCCACAGGTTTTACGCAGTGCTCATAAGAAACCCAGCCACTTTCACCGCCGCAGCCTCCAGATGCTGCTCATGACTGAACCCCGACGCCTTCAACGGCTTCAAGTCATGATCCCCCGCCACCAGCCACATCACTTCGATACTCGGCGACAGCGCATACCCTTCCACCGCCGCCCGATTGCCCAGGGCATCCCGCTCGCCCTGCACAATCAAGGTCGGCGTCTTCAAACCCGTCAGATGCTCGACCCGTGGTTTTTCCGGCTTGCCCACCGCATAGAACGGATACCCCAGGCACACCAGCCCATCGGCACCCAGCTCATCCGCCAACAAACTGGCCATGCGCCCGCCCATGGACTTGCCGCCAATCGCCAGTTTCCCAGCGACATGACGTCGCACCTGCGCATACACCTCGCGCCAGGCTTCCAGCAGTTTCGGCGCCGGATTCGGCGGGCGCTTGCCGCCATCCACACGGCGCTGGGCCATGTACGGAAACTCGAAGCGCACCACGTTGACGCCATGCCCGACAAGGCGTGCAGCCATGTCGTTCATGAAAGCTGAGTCCATCGGCGCGCCGGCGCCGTGGGCCAGGATCAGCGTCACAGGCTCGCGTCGCGCAGCGGGCGAGGCGACATCCCACAACCACCCGTGTTCCCGCACACACTGCGCCCATTGATCCCCGTCAATACTGGCCTTGTGCTCTTCTCCCATGCTTGCCTCGCTTTTTAGTCTGCCTATAACTCCAGCCCAAGTGCCGCATCTGCTTGGGTTGAACCGTGGATGGGGAACCATGAACACTACTTTAAGTACCGCCTATAACTACAAGGTGGTCCGCCAATTCGCCATTATGACGGTGGTGTGGGGCATCGTCGGCATGGGGCTCGGGGTTTTTCTCGCCGCCCAATTGGTCTGGCCTGCACTCAACTTCGATTTGCCGTGGACCAGCTTCGGCCGCCTGCGCCCGCTGCACACCAACGCGGTGATCTTCGCCTTCGGCGGCTGCGCGCTGTTCGCCAGCTCCTTCTACTCGGTGCAACGCACCTGCCAGACGCAGCTGTTCGCGCCGAAAATCGCCGCGTTCTGCTTCTGGGGCTGGCAACTTGTCATTCTCTTGGCCGCAATCACCTTGCCACTGGGCTACACCAGCTCCAAGGAATACGCCGAGCTGGAATGGCCGATCGACATCCTGATCACCATCGTCTGGGTGGCCTACGCCATTGTGTTCTTCGGCACGGTGATGAAGCGCACCACCAAGCACATCTACGTCGGCAACTGGTTCTTCGGTGCGTTCATCATCACCGTGGCCATCCTGCATATCGTCAACAACCTGGAAATCCCGGTCAGCCTGACCAAGTCCTACTCCCTCTACGGCGGTGCGACGGATGCCATGGTGCAGTGGTGGTACGGGCACAACGCGGTAGGCTTTTTCCTCACCGCCGGCTTCCTGGGGATGATGTACTACTTTGTGCCGAAACAGGCCGAACGCCCGGTGTATTCCTATCGCTTGTCCATCGTGCACTTCTGGGCGCTGATCACCCTGTACATCTGGGCCGGCCCACACCACCTGCACTACACCGCGCTGCCGGACTGGGCGCAGTCCCTGGGCATGGTGATGTCGCTGGTGCTGCTGGCACCGAGCTGGGGCGGCATGATCAACGGCATGATGACCCTGTCGGGCGCCTGGCATAAGTTGCGCAGCGACCCGATCCTGCGCTTCCTCGTGGTGTCCCTGGCCTTCTACGGCATGTCGACCTTCGAAGGCCCGATGATGGCGATCAAGACCGTCAACGCCCTCTCCCACTACACCGACTGGACCATTGGCCACGTACACGCCGGCGCCCTCGGGTGGGTAGCAATGATCTCCATCGGCGCGTTGTACCACATGATCCCCAAAGTCTTCGGGCGCGAGCAGATGTACAGCCTCGGCCTGATCAACGCGCACTTCTGGCTGGCCACCATCGGCACCGTGCTCTACATCGCCTCGATGTGGGTCAACGGCATCGCCCAGGGCCTGATGTGGCGTGCGGTCAACGAAGACGGCACCTTGACCTACTCCTTCGTCGAAACCCTGGTGGCCAGCCACCCAGGCTTCATCGTGCGGCTGGTGGGCGGTGCCATCTTCCTCAGCGGCATGTTCCTGATGGCTTACAACACGTGGCGCACCGTGCGTTCGGCGCAACCGGCCGAAGTCACCACTGCAGCGCAGCTGGCCTGAGGAGTCTGTGATGAAACACGAAACGATTGAAAAGAACGTCGGCCTGCTCATGCTGTTGATGGTGCTCGCCGTGAGCATCGGCGGCCTGACCCAGATCGTCCCGCTGTTCTTCCAGGACGTGACCAATAAGCCGGTAGAGGGCATGAAGCCTTACACCGCGCTGCAACTGGAAGGCCGCGACATCTACATCCGCGAAGGTTGCGTGCAGTGCCACTCGCAGATGATCCGCCCGTTCCGCGCCGAGACCGAGCGCTACGGCCACTACTCGGTGGCGGGCGAAAGCGTGTGGGACCACCCGTTCCTGTGGGGCTCCAAGCGCACCGGCCCGGACCTGGCCCGCGTCGGCGCACGCTACTCGGACGACTGGCACCGCGCCCACTTGTACAACCCGCGCAACGTGGTGCCCGAGTCGAAGATGCCGGCCTACCCGTGGCTGGTGACCGCCCCAGTCGACAGCAGCCACACCGAGACCAAGTTGAACGTGATGCGCACCCTCGGCGTGCCGTACACCGACGACGATATCAGTGGCGCCGTGGCCAGCCTCAAGGGCAAGACCGAGATGGACGCACTGGTTTCTTACCTGCAAGTGCTCGGCACTGCCATCAAGAGCAAGAGGTGAGCCATGGGATTTGAATTCGATGCAGGCACCATCCGCGGCCTCGGCACGCTGGTGGTCGCCATCGCCTTTATCGGCCTGTCGCTGTGGGTGTTCAACAACCGGCGCAATGCGGAATTCGAGCAGGCACGCCTGCTGCCGTTCGCCGATGAACCGTCCCCATCCGACGCTCAAGAAGAGCCTGCAACAAGGAGCAATCGGCCATGACCCTATTCTGGAGTACATGGATCTGCGTACTGACCCTCGGCAGCCTGATCGGCCTGACCTGGCTGTTGGTGGGCACCCGCAAGGGCGAGACCAAGGGCAGCGTGGACCAGACCATGGGCCACGCCTTCGACGGTATCGAGGAATACGACAACCCGCTGCCCCAGTGGTGGTTCATGCTGTTCGCCGGCACCCTGGTGTTTGCAGTCGGCTACCTGATCCTCTACCCGGGCCTGGGCAACTGGAAAGGCGTGCTGCCGGGCTATGAAGACGGCTGGACGCAGACAAAGGAATGGGACAAGGAAATGGCCAAGGCCGACGCCAAGTTCGGGCCGATCTTCGCCAAATTCTCGGCCATGCCCGTGGAAGAAGTGGCCAAGGACCCGCAAGCGCTGAAGATGGGCGGTCGCCTGTTCGCCTCCAACTGCGCGGTGTGCCACGGCTCGGATGCCAAGGGCGCGTTTGGCTTCCCCAACCTGGCGGACGACATCTGGCGCTGGGGCGGTTCGGCCGAGGCGATCAAGGCCACCATCCTGAACGGCCGCCACGCGGCGATGCCGGCCTGGGGTGACATGCTTGGCGACGAGGGTGTGAAGAACGTCGCCGCCTATGTGCGCCACGACCTGGCCAAGCTGCCGCTGCCGGCCGACAACTCGGCCGATCTGGGCGCGGGTAAAACCGCATTCAACACCACGTGTGTGGCGTGCCACGGGCCGGAAGGCCATGGCATGGAAGCCATGGGCGCCCCGGACCTGACCAAGCCGGCCGGCTATATCTACGGCACCAGCCTGGCGCAGTTGCAGCAGACCATCCGCCACGGCCGCCAAGGCCAGATGCCGGCGCAGGAAGCGCTGCAGGGCAATGACAAAGTGCACTTGTTGGCGGCTTATGTTTACAGCCTGTCCCATGGGGACCCGAAGACGCAGGAGTAACCAGCCCTCGCCCACCATAAAGCCCCGCACGGTGCATACTAGCGGGGCTTTTTTATCAGGACGCAGTGGCTTCAATCACACCGGCAAGCATTGCTTCTTGCACTTACGGGCCAATGGACTGAGAGATCACGAGAGATTGCTGGGTCACTCGGCTGCCCCGATCCTTCAATCCCAGCCGATTCATCAGTTCGGGGCGATCCAGCAACTCACGCGCAAACATCTTCGCCTCAGGAGACGACGCCTGCGAACGGGCTACATCTTCAAGTGACCAAATAGTCACCCCCAGATCTGACCCGGACGCGTTAAACGTGTCCGGGCGCTCCTTGAACGTATCGAAATGAGCGATCAAGTAGGCCGCCATGTCCTTATCGTTCATGTTACTGAACCGCTGGTGCTCAGGGGAGGCAACGTTAAGGACACTTTCCCGTTCAATTTTCCCGTCGTGCCTGAACTTGCCATAGCTGTCGAGCTTGCCCATGAGGCCATGGCTTTCCAGCAGCGCACGTGCAAACTGCGAGTCTTCGGTGCTGACACCAGACTGCGTGGAGCTATACGCGATGCGCTCAAGGGATTGACGCGTGACAACACCTGGCTGATCAGGGTCAGTAAACCTGTCGAAATTAGCGTAGAGATGCTTGGCTAATTCCGCCTCACTCATTCGCGCGAACGGCTTGTCGGTGTCCGTTCTTGCCGAACGTTGCGACGCCGGCTGCATGGCGTGCATAACGTTGTTGGACGTTGCGTTGACACTCATCAAATTCTCCTTAACTGGAAGTCCTACTGCCTATTTGCTTCTCCTATGTGGGAAAAAGACCTAGACGGTTCCAATCCATGAAGAGTTTTCACGCATAAATAGATCTGGTCTGGTGTTCGCCAACGCTTTTTGGGCGCTGTCTTGCTAGCCCTGCCAGCAGGTCCGCACTGGTACACGGACTGACCGTGATCACACGCAATGTCAGTGACTTCAAATCCAGCGGCGTGACGGTGATCACCCCCTGGGACGAATAATCGCCCTTTCACCCACCGACACTTCGCGACCTTTTGTCACATCCCCTCCAATGCACAACTTTCCCCTCCTGCCATTCGGGTCTACGCTTCCCTGCACAGCGGGCCGGTTCTGGTGTACGCGACGACTGCCGTTGCGCCCCGAAAAAATTCCTGTCCACTCGATCAGCTTTCGATTTCGGATTTTGTCCCTACGTAAAACATGGAAAGGGCGCAGAATCTGGCGTGGAACGCATTGATACAGGTCAGCCATTGCGTTGCAAAGGCCCCTCGCTTTCTACATACTTGCGGCCGATTTTACCTATAAAAAAACCTAAACCGTGGAACCTTAGAATGAGCACAGCAATCAGTCCGACTGCTTATAACTATAAGGTAGTCCGCCAGTTCGCCATCATGACGGTGGTCTGGGGGATCCTTGGCATGGGGCTCGGGGTGTTCATCGCCTCGCAACTGGTTTGGCCGGAATTGAATTTCGGTTTGCCATGGACGACCTTCGGCCGCCTGCGCCCGCTGCACACCAACCTGGTGATTTTCGCCTTCGGTGGATGTGCATTGTTTGCCACCTCCTACTATGTCGTGCAGCGAACCTGCCAGACGCGACTGATCTCCGACGGCCTCGCCGCCTTCACCTTCTGGGGCTGGCAAGCGGTCATCGTCGGCGCGGTAGTCACCCTGCCGCTGGGCTACACCACCACCAAGGAATACGCCGAGCTGGAATGGCCCATCGCCATTTTGCTCGCCATCGTGTGGGTGACCTACGCCGTGGTGTTCTTCGGCACCATCGTCAAGCGCAAGACCAAGCACATCTACGTCGGCAACTGGTTCTACGGGGCCTTCATCCTGGTCACGGCGATGCTGCACATCGTCAACCACGCCTCGCTGCCGGTCAGCCTGTTCAAATCCTACTCGGCCTACGCCGGGGCGACGGATGCGATGATCCAGTGGTGGTACGGCCACAACGCGGTGGGGTTCTTCCTCACCACCGGCTTCCTGGGGATGATGTACTACTTCGTGCCCAAGCAGGCCGAGCGTCCTATCTACTCCTATCGCCTGTCCATCGTGCACTTCTGGGCGCTGATCACCCTGTACATCTGGGCCGGCCCGCACCACTTGCACTACACCGCGCTGCCGGACTGGGCGCAGTCCCTGGGCATGGCGATGTCGATCATCCTGCTGGCCCCGAGTTGGGGCGGCATGATCAACGGCATGATGACTCTGTCGGGCGCCTGGCATAAGTTGCGCACCGACCCGATCCTGCGCTTCCTCGTGGTGTCCCTGGCGTTCTACGGCATGTCGACCTTCGAAGGGCCGATGATGGCGATCAAGACCGTCAACTCGCTGTCCCACTACACCGACTGGACCATCGGCCACGTACACGCCGGCGCCCTCGGTTGGGTCGCGATGATCTCCATCGGCGCGCTGTACCACATGATCCCCAAACTGTTCGGTCGCCCACAGATGCACAGCGTCGGCTTGATCAACGCGCACTTCTGGCTGGCCACCATCGGCACCGTGCTCTACATCGCCTCGATGTGGGTCAACGGCATCACCCAAGGCCTGATGTGGCGTGCGATCAACGATGACGGCACCCTCACCTACTCCTTCGTCGAAGCGCTGCAAGCCAGCCATCCGGGTTACATCGTGCGCGCCCTGGGCGGTGCATTCTTTGCCTCCGGCATGTTCCTGATGGCCTACAACGTCTGGCGCACCGTGCGTGCCGCCGACCCGGTAGAAGCCGAAGCCGCCGCCAAGATCGCCGTAGTGGGAGCTCACTGATGAAGCATGAAGTAGTCGAGAAGAATATCGGCCTGCTGGCCTTCTTCATGGTCATCGCCGTGAGCATCGGCGGCCTGACCCAGATCGTTCCGCTGTTTTTCCAGGACGTGACCAACAAGCCGGTCGAAGGCATGAAGCCGCGTACCGCCCTTGAGGTTGAGGGCCGTGACGTCTACATCGCCAACGGCTGCGTGGGTTGCCACTCACAGATGATCCGTCCGTTCCGCGCCGAAACCGAACGCTACGGCCACTACTCGGTCGCCGGTGAAAGCGTGTGGGACCACCCGTTCCTGTGGGGCTCCAAACGTACCGGCCCGGACCTGGCCCGTGTCGGCGGACGCTACTCCGATGACTGGCAGCGTGCGCACTTGTACAACCCGCGCAACGTGGTACCTGAGTCGAAAATGCCGGCCTACCCGTTCCTCGTGGAAAACAAGCTCGACGGCAAGGACACCGCGAAGAAACTTGAAGTCTTGCGCACCCTGGGCGTGCCCTACACCGATGAAGACATCGCCGGTGCAGCCGCCGCCGTGAAGGGCAAGACCGAAATGGACGCACTGGTGGCCTACCTGCAAGGCCTGGGCACCATCATCAAAAGCAAACGGTGATCTTCATGGATATCGGGATGATTCGTGGCCTGGGCACCGTTGTGGTGATGGTGGCCTTTATCGGCCTGGCGTTGTGGGTGTTCAGCCCCAAGCGCAAGTCGGAGTTTGAAGACGCGACCTTGCTGCCCTTTGCGGACGATCCCGAAGCCATCAAGCACGTCGAGCAAGCTTCTAGGAGTAACAAAGAATGACTACGTTCTGGAGTCTGTACGTCACAGTCCTCAGTCTGGGTACCATTTTCGCCCTGACCTGGCTGCTGCTGTCGACCCGTCGGGGGCAGCGCGCCGAACAAACGGACGAAACCGTCGGCCACTCGTTCGATGGCATCGAGGAATACGACAACCCGCTGCCCAAGTGGTGGTTCATGCTGTTTGTCGCCACCATCGTCTTTGCCCTCGGCTACCTGGCGTTGTACCCGGGCCTGGGCAACTGGAAAGGCCTGTTGCCGGGCTACAACTACCTCGACAACGACAAGCAAACCCCGTTTGCCAACGGCCAGACCGGCTGGACCGGCGTGCACGAATGGGAAAAGGAAATGGCCAAGTCGGACGCCAAGTTCGGCCCGATCTTCGCCAAGTTCGCTGCGATGCCAATCGAAGACGTTGCCAAGGACCCACAAGCCTTGAAGATGGGCGGCCGTTTGTTCGCCTCCAACTGCTCGGTGTGCCACGGTTCCGACGCCAAGGGGGCCTATGGCTTTCCCAACCTGACTGACGCCGACTGGCGCTGGGGTGGGGAGCCGGCCACCATCAAGGAAACCATCATGAAGGGCCGCCATGCGGTGATGCCGGCCTGGCTGGATATCCTCAAGGAACAAGGCGTCAGTGATGTCGCCGCGTTCGTGGTGACCAACCTCGATGGCCGCAAGTTGCCTGAAGGCGCCAAGGCAGACGTAGCCAACGGCGAGAAACTCTTCGCCGCCAACTGCGTGGCCTGCCACGGCCCGCAAGGCAAAGGCACCCCCGCCATGGGCGCGCCTGACCTGACCCACCCGGGTGCATTCATCTACGGTTCCAGCTTCGCCCAACTGCAGCAGACCATCCGTTATGGCCGCCAGGGCCAGATGCCGGCGCAGGAGCAATTGCAGGGCAATGACAAGGTGCACTTGCTGGCGGCGTATGTCTACAGCTTGTCCCACAGTGACCCAACAACTAAGGAATAGCCCCCGAAAAACAACAAGCCCTAAAGGGTGACACCTTACAGGGCTTGTTGGGTTTCAGAAGCAACGTTGCTCTGTCTTGAGTCGCGATGTCGCTCCAAAGTCGCCATATTCATTGGCGGAGAAGCCTCATAGGAGCTTCTACAACAGCACGTTATTTCAGAATGCCGGCAAAAAATCTGTGCCGTCGTAGGGAGAACGTGGACGCGGTGCCGGCGCTTCTTTATCCTGCCGGGCTTGAGTTTGAGCGGCTATAGAGTCCTGGATGCTTTGCTCACTAATTTTACCGTCCAACCACTTCTGACTGTCACTATCAAGCTGATCCAACAGCGTTTCACGCCCCATCAACTCCTTCGCAAAATCCCTGGATTCTTTCGGAATGTTGTGATCTTTGACCATTTTTTCCAGATGGTTCAGCGTAACAAAGCCCGGGGTTTTCGGATCTTCAAACACCTTGAAATCGTTCGCCAGTTGCTTGGACATCCGCAAGTCACTCCAAGCGGAGTATTGAGTGTGAACCACCTTGAAATCCTGATCTGGCGGTAGTAAATCAGGAAATCCAGAGCGTCCAAAATGTGGGAAAATCAAACCATTATTTACATTCATTGCGACACCTCAAAACAGTTACCACCTTAATTGGAATGGCAACTGATATGTTGCAAATAGCCCCACCGAGTTCCATTGACGTTCATTGAAACCCCGTTAAAACGGAACGAAATATTTCCAGTTCAAAACAACCCTATCAAGTTAACAAAGAGAAATATCATTTAACTCAAAAACCGCGTACACCAGGCCTCGGCAATAGAACACTAAACTTACAGGACAGTTAGATCTGCCCTACGAAAAAGCAAACCACCTATTCTCCTGTGCGCCTCTCGCCAAACAGTGCTCTCCTCCCACCTGTCAATTGACCCAGATCACGTACACCATCATTCACCAACACCCAATGCGACCAAAGGTCGCGCCCATTTGATACATTTAAGGGCGTATTATCGAGGCACTGCAACACCCCTAATTTGACCCCGGCCGGCACGTACTGGCCGAGGCAAATCTCCACCGCCGTGGGATGCAATGATGAGAGACCAGATACCGGTACATGACGTTACCCCCCCTGCCAAGACCGTCGACCTCTACGCCTCGCGCGAGAAAATCTACACCCGTGCCTTCACCGGCCTGTTCCGCAACCTGCGCATGCTCGGCGGCGCCGTGTTGTTCCTCCTCTACTTCGGCACGGTGTGGCTGAACTGGGGTGGCCACCAGGCCGTTTGGTGGAACCTGCCGGAGCGTAAATTCTTCATTTTTGGCGCTACTTTCTGGCCCCAGGACTTCATCCTGCTCTCGGGCATTCTGATCGTTGCCGCCTTCGGCCTGTTCTTTATCACCGTGTACGCAGGGCGCGTGTGGTGCGGCTATACCTGCCCGCAAAGCGTGTGGACCTGGATTTTCATGTGGTGCGAAAAGGTCACCGAAGGCGACCGCAATCAACGCATCAAACTCGACAAAGCCCCCATGGGCGCCAATAAATTCCTGCGCAAGTTCAGCAAGCACACCCTGTGGTTGTTGATCGGTTTTGTCACCGGCATGACCTTCGTCGGCTACTTCTCGCCGATCCGCGAATTGGTGTTCGACTTCTTCACCGGCCAGGCCGATGGCTGGTCGTATTTCTGGGTCGGTTTCTTCACCCTCGCCACCTACGGCAATGCCGGCTGGCTGCGCGAACAGGTGTGCATCTACATGTGCCCGTATGCGCGTTTCCAGAGCGTGATGTTCGACAAGGACACCCTGATCGTCTCCTACGACCCACGCCGTGGCGAGCTGCGTGGCCCGCGCAAAAAAGGCGTGGACTACAAGGCCCAAGGCCTGGGGGATTGCATCGACTGCACTATGTGCGTGCAGGTCTGCCCCACCGGTATCGACATCCGCGACGGCCTGCAAATCGAGTGCATCGGCTGCGCTGCCTGCATCGACGCCTGCGACAACATCATGGACAAAATGGAATACCCGCGCGGCCTGATCAGCTACACCACCGAGCACAACCTGTCGGGGCAGAAAACCCACAAGCTGCGCCCGCGCCTGATCGGTTACGCCCTGGTGTTGCTGGCGATGATCAGCCTGTTGGTGGCGGCGTTTTTCATGCGCTCGCTGGTGGGCTTCGACGTGAGCAAGGACCGCGTGCTGTACCGCGAAAACGCCGAAGGCCGCATCGAGAACGTCTACAGCCTGAAGATCATGAACAAGGACCAACGCGACCACACCTACGTGCTCGACGCCACGGGCCTGCCCGACCTCAAACTGCAAGGCCGTCGTGAAATCAAGGTGGCGGCCGGCGATATCGTCAGCATGCCGGTGGAGCTGTCGAGTGCGCCGGAGCAATTGCCGTCGAGCACCAACGAGGTCAAGTTCATCCTCACCGACGCCGATGACGCCAGCGTCCATATTGAAGCCAAGAGCCGATTCATCGGCCCCCAAGTTCGTTGACTTACTAGAGAGCAGAACAATGTCCGTAGCAACTGCCGCTAGCCCCTGGTACAAGCACCTCTGGCCCTGGATCATCATCGGGATCCTGGCCTGCTCGGTGACCTTGACCCTGTCCATGGTGACCATTGCGGTGAACAACCCGGACAACCTGGTCAACGACAACTACTACGAGGCCGGCAAAGGCATCAACCGCTCCCTGGACCGCGAACTGCTGGCCCAGACCCTGCAACTGCGCGCCAAGGTGCACCTGGATGAACTGACCGGTGAAGTCGACGTGCACCTGACCGGCAACAGCAACCCGGCTACCTTGGAACTCAACCTGATCTCCCCGACCCAACCGGAGAAGGACCGCAAGATCAACCTGGCCCGCAGCGACACCGAACACGGCCGCTACATCGGCCAGGTCACCGACAAGGTCGAAGGCCGCCGCTTCGTGGAACTGCTGGGCGTCGAGGGCGACCGCACTTGGCGCATGTTTGAAGAAGAGCAGGTCAGCCACGACAAGGACTTGCTGTTGGGGGATGAGCCATTACAGGGTGCTGAAGACCTCAAAAAATAAACACCTGCGCTTCGCGCATCGCCGGCAAGCCGGCTCCTACAAGGCCCGCGCTCGACCTGTAGGAGCCGGCGTGCCGACGAT
>NZ_JACARO010000093.1 GCF_013386585.1 Pseudomonas sp. P7548
TGGGGCAAGAGCCCTTTGCTTACTTTGGGGCTCTTTTCCAAAGTGAGTCGCCGTAAGGGCGAAACCATAAGCCGCCATCACCCAAATAACGGATATGCCCCCCCTCCAAAACCCACACCTACAGATATCCCCCAACCAGCCGTTAACCTCTCATAGTCGCCACTAATAAGAGAGAAAAGCCATGCGTCTGAGCCTCAAGGCCAAAGTCCTGTCCCTGGCTATCGTACCGGTGTTGCTGTTTGCCGTGGTCATCAGCCTGACCACCGTGTGGATTCTCCAGGGCCAGGCGCGCAATGAGGTGGAGGAAACCCGCCAGCGCCTGCTCAACGACGCCAAGGCCACCCTGCAAAGTTATGTCGAGGTGGCCATGACCACCATCAAGCCACTCTATGACGCCGCCGCCCCCGGTGACAGCGCCGCGCGGGCGCAGGTGGTCAAGTTGCTGTCCAACACCAGCTACGGCAAGGACGGCTACTTCTTCGGCTACGACTCCGAGACCATCCGCCTGTTCAAGGGCAACAGCCCCGACGGCGTGGGCAAGAGCTTCAAGGACAACCGCGACCCCAACGGCGTCTACGTCAACCGCGACCTGGTCAAGGTCGGCAAGGACGGCACCCACTACCTGCAATACAGCTCGACCCAGCCCGGGCAGACCGAACTGGTGCCCAAGCTCGGCTACACCGAATACCTGCCCAAGTGGGACATGGTGATTGGTACGTCGGTGAACCTCGACGGCATCGAAGCCCAGGTGGCGGTGGTCGAGGCCAAGGTTGAGAAGCGCATGGCAGGCGTGTTGCTGAGTATCCTCGGCGTGGCCGTGGTGGTGCTGCTGGTGATTGCCGCCGTGGGCATGGTGCTGGCCAACACCATTTTGCGTCCGCTGAACCTGATGAAAGCCAACCTCGACGACATCGCTGCCGGCGAAGGCGATCTGACCCGCCGCCTGGCCATTACCAGCCAGGATGAACTGGGCGACCTGGCCGGTGCGTTCAACCGCTTTGTCGACAAGATCCACGGCCTCGTGCGCCAGATCACCGAGATGACCTCGCAACTCACCGGCCTGGTGAGCCAGGTGTCCGACCAGGCCCAGCGTTCCGAGCAGGCCATGGAGCGCCAGCGCCACGAAACCGACCAGGTCGCCACCGCGATCAACCAGATGTCGTCGGCTGCCCACGAAGTGGCGCGCAGTGCCCAAGGCGCCGCCGTGGCCGCGCAACAGACCGACGCCGAAGGCCAGGCCGCCAAGCGCGTGGTGGATGGCAGCATCGCGCAGATCCATGCGCTGGTGAACGACATCCGCAGCAGCGGCGTGTCCCTCGACAGCCTGCAGCAGGACGTGTCGTCGATTGTCAGCGTGCTTGGGGTGATCCGCTCGATTGCCGAGCAGACCAACCTGCTGGCGCTTAACGCCGCCATTGAAGCCGCGCGGGCAGGGGAGGCCGGGCGCGGGTTTGCGGTGGTGGCCGACGAAGTGCGTGCCCTGGCCAGCCGCACCCAGACCAGCACCCAGGAAATCCAGGGCATGATCGACCGCCTGCAAAAAGGCACCGAGGCGGCGGTGGATGCCATGCGCCGTTCCAGCGATGCCGGTGACGGCACCTCGGCCCAGGCCAACGAAGCCGGGGCGTCCCTGGACACCATGGCCCAACTGATCGGCACCATCAATTCGATGAACGCCCAGATCGCCAGCGCCGCCGAAGAACAGACTGCCGTGGCCGAAGAGATCAACCGCAGCGTGCACCAGATTGCCGTGGCGGTGGACAGCGTGGCCGATGAGACTCAGTTGGGTGCCCAGACCTCCCGCAGCCTGGCCGATCTGGGCCAGCGCCTAGGCCAGTTGGTGGGGCAGTTCCGCATCTGATCAGCCATAGCTTTGGCGTATGTTGGCCTAACGTTAATACGAATATACCTATCACAGCCCCTCAGTGAGACTTGAGCCCCAACCACAACAGGGGCTCACCTCATGCCGCTTCCCGACCCGCTTCAGCGCCTGGCTGAACTCGACACCAACACCGTCTCCGACGCCCTGGACTTCCTGCAACTGCCGGGGGCCGTCGTTGGCATTCGCCCATTGTGGGATTGCCCCAAGGTGGTGGGCCGGGCCAGCACGGTCAAGCTGGCGCCCAAGACCGACGCGGCCCCTGGCGTGCACCTGATCTCGCCGGTGATCGATGCGATCACCACCGACGACCGCGTGCTGGTGATTGCCGGCGGCATCGAAGGCATTTCCTGCTGGGGCGACATCATCGCCAACGCCGCCGTGGCCAAGAAGATCCGCGGCTCGGTGATCGACGGTTTCAGCCGCGATATCGACGGCAGCGCCTCCATCGGCTACCCCGTGTATGGCCGTGGCGTGACCATGATCAGCGCACGCAACCGCGTGGTACAGGTGGATTCCGGCGTGACCCTCAATGTCGGCGGTGTGGCGGTGTCGGAAGACGACTACGTGATCGCCGACCGCTGCGGCAGTGTGTTCATCCCCGCTGCGGTGATTGAGCAGGTACTCGACCTGGGCGAACGCATCGCCGCCCGTGAAGCCGGCATGGTCGATGCCGTGCGCAGCGGCCGTTCGGTCGCCGATGTGATGCATGACAGCCAATTCGAAGCCATCCGCGTGGAGCCTGCCCGATGAACGATCAACAATTAGTCGCCCTGTTTGCAGGCCTCGACACCCCCGGCGTTTCGGACGCCATGGACAAGCTCGGCATCCCCGGCCAGTGCCTGGGCATCGCGCCGCTGGATAACTACCACGGCACCGTGGTGGGCCCGGCATTCACCGTGCAATACGTGCCCGCCAACACGCCACCGGGTTCGGTGGGGGACTTTATCGAAGACGTGCAACCCGGTGACGTGGTGGTGATCGCCAACGCCGGCCGTACCGACTGCACCGTGTGGGGCGACATCATGACCCAGTACGCCGGGGCACGCGGGATCGCCGCCACGGTGATCGACGGCGTGTGCCGCGACGTGAGCAAGGCCTTGGGCGACGGCTACCCGCTGTTCACCCGGGGCCGCTACATGCGCACCGGCAAGGACCGCGTGGAAGTGTTGTCGGTGAACCAGCCGGTGGCCATCAGCGAGACCCGCGTGTGTGCCCGCGACATCGTGGTGGCCGATGCCAATGGCGTGCTGGTGGTACCCCGCGCCCGTGCCGCCGAAGTGGCACAGGTCGCGCGGCAGATCGAAGGCGTGGAAGCGCAGATCCGCGCCCAGATCGAAGCCGGCAAGACCCTCAAGCAAGCGCGTGCATCCCTGGGTTATCACACCCTGCAGAGGAAGCCGTCGTGACCCTTCTGAACAAGCGCCTGGCCCAGGCCCAGCCGTCCGCCACGTACCGCATCATCGACCGCGTGGCCGAGCGCCGCGCCCAAGGGGCGAAGATCATCTCGCTGTGCGCTGGCGAGCCGGATTTCGACACCCCGGCGCATATCCGCCAGGCGGGCATCGATGCGATCCGCGACGGCCATACGCGTTATACCCAGGTGGCCGGGGTGCGTGCGTTGCGAGAAGCGGTGGCCGAGAAGTTCCGCCACGAAAACGGCCTGGACGTCACCTGGCAAGACACGCTGGTCAGCAATGGCGGCAAGCACGTGATCTACAACGCCCTGGCCGCCACCCTGAATGAAGGCGATGAGGTCATCGTGCCCGCGCCGTACTGGGTCAGCTACCCGGAGATGGTTGAGCTGTGCGGCGGTACGGCGAAGGTGCTGGCCTGCGGTGCGGAGGATGGCTTCAAGCTGACGCCTGCGGCCCTCGACGAGGCGATCACGGTGAACACCCGCTGGCTGATCCTCAACTCGCCGTCCAATCCCACGGGGGCGGTGTACAGCCGGCAGGAGCTGCAAGGGTTGGCCGAGGTGTTGCTCAAACACCCACAGGTGCTGGTGCTGGCGGACGACATCTACGAACACCTGCTGTTCGACAACCAGCGTTTCTACACCCTGGCCCAGGTCGAGCCGCGCCTGGCCCCGCGGGTGCTGACCATGAACGGCGTGTCCAAGGCCTATGCCATGACCGGCTGGCGCATCGGCTTTGCCACCGGCCCGCGCTGGTTGCTGGAGGCGATGGAAAAACTCCAGGGCCAGCAGACCTCGGGCGCCAGTGCGATTTCCCAGCACGCGGCGATCGCCGCCTTGAGCGGCCCGCAGGATTTTGTGCAGGCCTCGCGGGCAGTGTTCCAGCGCCGTCGCGACCTGGTGGTGTCATTGCTCAACGCCACGCCGGGGCTGACGTGCGCGAACCCGTCCGGCGCGTTCTACGCTTTTGCCTCTTGCGCGGGCCTGTTGGGGCGCACCTCGCCGGCCGGCACGCTGCTGCAGACCGACGAAGACGTAGCCCACGCCTTGCTCGATGAGGCCAATGTGGCGGTGGTGCATGGCAGCGCATTCGGCCTGGCGCCGTACCTGCGCATCGCCTATGCCCTGGACGACGAGGCGTTGCGCCAGGCTTGTGCAGCCATCCACCGCTTCTGCGCCGCGACCCGCTAGAGGTCGCGCATCAGCAGGCCGAAACGCAGGTCCATCGTGGTCGGGAGCGGCACATACACCGTGTGCCCGTCTCCCGGCGCCACTTCGATGGCCTCGCCCTCGGCGTTGTGCAGCGTGGCCAGGTCAAAGTGGAAATTGCCGCTGGGGGTCATCAACTCCAGGTGGTTGCCCACGGCGAAGCGGTTCTTCACCTTGACCTCGGCCAACTCGCCTCGGCGTTCACCGGTCAGCTCGCCGACGAACTGTTGGCGCTCGGAGACCGAGCTGCCGTTCTGATAATTCTGGTATTCGTCGTGTACGTGGCGGCGCAGGAAACCTTCGGTGTAGCCGCGTTGGGCCAGGGAGTCGAGGTCGGTCATCAGGTTACGGTCGAAGGCGCGGCCGGCCACCGCATCGTCGATTGCCTGGCGATACACCTGGGTGGTGCGTGCGCAATAGAAGTGGGATTTGGTGCGGCCTTCGATCTTCAGCGAATGCACGCCCATGTGAGTCAGACGTTCCACATGCTGCACGGCGCGCAGGTCCTTGGCGTTCATGATGTAGGTGCCGTGTTCGTCTTCGAACGCCGGCATCTGTTCGTCCGGGCGGTTGGCTTCCTGCAACAGGAACACCTGGTCGGTGGGCGCGCCAATCCCCAGGGTCGGCTCGACCTGTTGGACGATATCCCCGGTGGCGTTTTCCACCGCCGGGGTGGCCTGGTATTTCCAGCGGCACGCATTGGTGCAGGTGCCCTGGTTGGCGTCGCGCTTGTTCATGTAGCCCGAGAGCAGGCAGCGCCCGGAGTAGGCCATGCACAACGCACCGTGCACAAACACTTCCAGCTCCATGGCCGGCACCTGCTGGCGGATTTCGTCGATCTCCTCCAATGACAATTCCCGCGACAGGATTACTCGGCAGATCCCTTGCTGCTGCCAGAACTCCACGCTGGCCCAGTTCACCGTGTTGGCCTGCACCGACAAGTGAATCGGCATCTGCGGGAAGTGGCGGCGCACCAGCATGATCAGCCCCGGGTCGGACATGATCAGCGCGTCCGGGCCCATGGCGATCACCGGCGCCAGGTCCTTGAGAAAGGTCTTCAGCTTGGCGTTGTGCGGCGCGATGTTCACCACCACGTAGAAACGCTTGCCCAGCACATGGGCTTCCTGGATGCCGAGTGCCAGGTTGGCGTGGTCGAACTCGTTGTTGCGCACCCGCAGGCTGTAGCGCGGCTGGCCGGCGTAGACCGCATCGGCCCCGTAGGCGAAGGCGTAGCGCATGTTTTTCAGGGTGCCGGCAGGGGCGAGCAGTTCGGGGGCGAGGATGGGGGGCATGGGCTCGGGTCGCAAAAGGTCGCGAAGGTAGCCGAGCTTCATCGTCGGTTTATTGATCCAGGTCTATAAGGGCTGCCGTCCTTGGCATGAATGGGTGTTACGGGTGTGCCAGGTGGGCGCTGGCCACGGTCATTGCATCGCGGCCATCGCGGCTGCTGACACCTGCCAACCAGGTTTGCAGAACGTCAGGGTGGGCCTTGAGCCAGGCCTTGGCGGCGGCCCGGGGCTTCTGGTTCTGATTGAGCACCGCATCCATCAATTGGTTTTCCATGGCCAGGCTGAACGCCAGGTTCTGCAACAGCTTGCCGACATTGCTGCACTCGGTGAGGTAATTCTTGCGCACGTTGGTGTACACCGTGGCCTGGCCGAGGTTGGGGCCGAAGTAATCATCGCCGCCGGTGAGGTATTTCATCTTGTTGCGGGTGTTCATCGGGTGCGGTTCCCAACCCAGGAACACCATCCATTCATTCTTGCGGGTGGCGCGTTTGAGTTGCGAGAGCATCGCCGCCTCGCTGGACTCGACGAGCTTGAAGTCCTTCAGGCCGAAGGCGTTCTTGTCGATCATGGTCTGGATCAGGCGGTTGCCGTCGTTGCCGGGCTCGATCCCGTAGAGCTGGCCGTTGAGGTTGTCTTTGAATTTGGCGATGTCGGCAAAGTCATGCAGCCCGGCGTCGTACACATAATCGGGCACCGCCAGTGTGTATTTGGCACCGTGCAGGTTGGCGCGCACGGTTTCCACCGTGCCGGCGTCGCGGAACGGCTTGATGTCGTTCTCGGTGGTGGGCATCCAGTTGCCGAGGAAGACGTCCAGGTCCTTGCCCGAGGCCAGGGCGCGATAGGTGACCGGGATCGACAGCAGGGTGACCCGGGTGGTGTAGCCAAGGGACTCGAGCACCTCGCTGGTGATGGCGGTGGTGACGGTGATGTCGGTCCAACCGACGTCCGAGAAACGCACGGTGGCGCAGGACTCAGGTTCGGCGGCCTGGGCGATCAGGGGCAAGGTTAACGACGCGAGCAAGAGCATGGCTTTCATGGGGCAACTCCTCAACGGTAGACGTCGGCAGCGCTCACTATGCGCTGCTGGCAAGGCGGCTCTTGATCAAACGCGGCATCACACGCCGCTTTTGTCGTGTTGCGCTATTGCCTCGCGCCGGCCCCCCGTCCAGGCGCATTCGGTACAGCAGGTACACCGCGGTGGGGCTGGCGCGAGGCGAGCTCGCTCACTACTGAAGAATGTCGTTTCCCGTCAAGTGCGGCGTTGGTGCGGCCCTACACTGGGCAAAAAGCCGAGGGGGATGCGATGAATCAATCCGTGGAGCAACTGAGGGTGCGCCTGGCCTGTGCGTTTCGCTGGGCGGCGCGGCTGGACCTGCATGAATCGATTGCCAACCACTTCAGCGTGGCGGTGTCGGGGGACGGTCGGGACTTCCTGATCAACCCCTATGGCAAGCACTTCTCCCGGATCAGGGCCAGTGATTTGCTGCTGGTCAACGCCGATGACCCGGCCAGCCTCGACTGCCCGGACGCGCCGGACATCACGGCCATGGCCCTGCACGGCGCGCTGCACCGCAACCAGCCACACGCGCGGTGCATCCTGCATACCCATTCCAAGTACGCCACCGCACTGGCCTGCCTGGCCGATTCGCGGCTGCCACCGATCGAGCAGAATGCGATGCGCTTCTTCGAGCGGGTGGTGATCGATGACGGCTTCGATGGCATGGGGCTGGGGGATGAGGCCGAGCGTGTCAGCCATTTGCTCGCGGGCAAGCCGATCCTGTTGATGGGCAACCACGGCCTGCTGGTCGCCGCACCCACCGTCGCCCAGGCGTTCGATGACCTGTATTACTTTGAACGGGCCTGCGAGACCTACCTCACGGCGCTCGCCACCGGCCGGCCGCTGCGTATTGCCAGCGATGACATCGCGCGCAAGACGTGCCGGCAATGGCTGGATTACCCCGGGTTTGCCGACAAACACTTCAACGCGCTGATGGGCATGCTGGACGAAGAGGAGCCTGGCTATCGCCTGTGAATTCAGTCGGCCTCGGCCGAGCGATGGGCCTGGCTCAGGGGCTGGCGCATCACCGGGGCGTTGAGCACCTGGCTGCGGTCTTCACTGGGCGGGCAGCCGAAGCGGGCGCGGTAGGTGCGGGAGAAGTGCTCCAGTGAGCCAAACCCCGAGCAGGCCGCTACCTGCGCCACGCTCAGGCGGGTTTGCTGCAACAGGCTATGGGCCTTGGCGAGGCGCAGGGTGATGTAGTACTTGAGCGGCGACAGCCCGGTCTGGTACTTGAACTGGCGCTCCAACTGCCGGCGTGACAAGCCGACCTGGCTGGCAATCGCCTCGCAGTCCAACGGCTCCTCCAGGGCTTTTTCCATCAACTGCACGGCCCGGCGGATCTTGCTGCCGTACAGGCCGGTGCTGGCCTGGCCACCTTCCAGCTGCGGCGCGGCAGGGGCGCGCACCTGGCCCATCAACAGGTGCATGGCAATTTCCCGCGCCAGGCCGCTGTCGACGCTTTGGTCGATCCAGGCCAGCAGCATGTCCAGGGTGGACGTGGCACCGGCGCAGGTCATGCGTTGGCGTTCCAGGGTGTAGAGCTGTGGCTTGGCTTTCACCCGGGGATAGCTTTCCTGGAAACCCTGCAGGTTGTCCCAATGCACGGCGGCTTCGTACCCGTCCAGCACCCCGGCCGCGGCGAGCAGTTCGGTGCCGGTTTCCACACCCATCAACACTGCGCCGAACAGTGCCTGTTTGCGCAACCAGCTTTTTAGCGCCAGGTTGCGGCTGTGCTTGTGCACATCGAAACTGGCGATGACCAGGCACACATCAAACCCCTGGTCGGCATGCAGTCCCTCATCGGCGGTGGTGCACAGGCCGTTGCTGGCTTGTACCGGCGCCCCATCCAGGGACAGCAGCGTCCACTCGAACACCGGCCGCTGGGCCAGCCAATTGGCAATCACCAGGGGTTCGAGCACGGCGGCCAGGCCAAAATGGGAGAACGACGGCAGCAGCAACACCGACACCCGCAACGGCGCCACGTCGCCGCGCCGCCAGGTGAATCGGGTGGGTGTCTCAGAAGATGGGTTCATGAGGCCTCTCTATCGTTGCCGTGTCTGCCAGTGCGGATGAACCCACGCCGGAGCCTGGGACGGTGGCAGCGGCGCCAGTCCACGAATCAGGTCGCTGGCCTTTTCCGCGATCATCACCGTTGGCGCATTGGTATTGCCACTGACGATAATCGGCATGATCGAGGCGTCCACTACCCGCAGGTTGTCGAGGCCATGCACGCGCAGGTGCGTGTCCACCACCGCTTCGGGGTCCTCTGCCGGGCCCATCTTGCAGGTGCCGCTGGCGTGGTAACCGGTCTCCGTCACCTGTCGGGCCCAGGCGTCCAACTCGGCGTCGCTTTGGGCGTGTGCGCCGGGCACCAGCTCTTCGCCCGCGAACGCCGCCATGGCGGGCTGCCCGATGATCTCGCGCACCAGCCGCGCACCGGCGCGCATGTCAGCTCGATCCTGCTCCGTCTGCAGGTAATTGAACAGGATGCGGGGCGGTTGTCGAGGGTCGACGCTGCGGAGGGTCACACTGCCCAGGCTCGTGGGCCGCATCAGGTCGATATGCACCTGGAATGCATGGCCCTGCACCAGGTCGACACTGCCCGGCTGTACGGCCAAGGGCATGAAGGTCAATTGCAGGTCGGGGTGCTCCACGCCGGCCCGCGACCTGATGAACGCGCCCGCCTCGAAGTGGTTGCTCGCCGCCAGTCCGTCGTGGGTGACGAACCAGCGTGCGCCGATCCACCACTTGCCGGGGGCGGTGGTCCAGGGGTAGAGCGACACCGGCTGTTTGCAGCGGTACTGCACGACGGTGTCGGGATGATCGTTGAGCCGTTTGCCCACTCCTGGCAGCTCGTGTATCACGCTGATGCCCACGTCCCGCAGTTCGGCGGCCGGGCCGACACCGGAGAGCAGCAACAGTTGAGGCGAATTGATGGCGCCGCTGGTCAGCAGCACTTCACGTCCGGCGAAAGCCTGGTGGATCTTGCTGCTCTGTTCATACTCGACGCCGATCGCTCGCTTGCCTTCAAACAGGATGCGCAACGCCAAGGCGTTGGTGGCCACCGTGACATTGCCGCGCGCCAACGCCTCGCCCAAGTAGCCTCGTGCCGTGCTCCAGCGCCGCCCGTTGCGGGTGGTGCGGTCCACCGGGCCAAAGGCTTCCTGGCGATAGCCGTTCAAATCCTTGCTCAGGCCATACCCGGCTTCGGCGCCGGCCTTGATGAAGGCTGCGCACAGTGGCGTGCGGGTATCGCCGGGGGTGACATGCAGGTGGCCGTTGGCACCTCGGTAATCATCGCCGCCGTCATGATGCTGCTGGGCGCGGATGAAATACGGCAGTACCTGGGCGTAGCTCCAGCCGGTGCAGCCTTGCTCGGCCCAGGCGTCGTAGTCACGGGCATGGCCGCGCATGTAGACCATGCCGTTGATCGACGATGAGCCGCCCAGCGTCCTGCCCCTGGGCGTGCCGATGCGGCGGTTGTCCAGGTAGGGTTCAGGCTCGGACTCATAGCGCCAGTTGTAGCGCGAGCCGCCCACCACAATGCCGACGGCGGAGGGCATATCGAGGGTCCAGCTCTTGTCCGCCGGCCCGGCTTCCAGCACCAGGATGCGCACGTTGGGGTCGCTTCCCAGGCGGTTGGCCAGCACGCAGCCGGCCGAACCCGCGCCCACAATCAGGTAGTCAAACACTGGCTCGGCCATGGTTTGGGGTGCTCCATTCAAAAGGCGGTCAGACCGAAGACGGGCCGTGGATGCCGTTGAACACCAGGCGATGGAAGTGATGCACCAGGTGCTCGCTTTCATTGCTGCGCTGGGCGTCGATCATGTAGCGACCCTGGTCATAACCCAGGGAGTGCAGGCCCTTTTGCACGGAGATGTTCAGGGCGATGTCTTCCGGTCCCAGGTCCTCGTTCATCCATTTCATGCAGGCAGTGCTGACGTCGGCGACGGCGGTGTTGCTGGAGTAGTAGCCAAAGCGCAGCAAGGAGCGCTCGGCGTCCAGGGGAATCATGATGAACGAGCCGAGGAACTCCGAGAACGGGAAGGTATAGAAGGTGTTGTTCGGCCACATGCCGATATTGAAGAAGCATTCGTCCGGGTTGATGTCGGCGCGCAGCGGCACACCGTAGGCTTCGCTGACGGCCAGGTTGGCCGGGGCGATGTAGGTCCACCAGTTGTCGCGCTTGGTCAGCTGGTAGCCCTTGAAGTCGATGAGCTTGGCCAGGTCGATATGGCAGGGGCCGGACAGCTTGAAGTGATAACCCTCGATGGAGTTGTCCATGATCACTTTCCAGTTGGCCGGCACGATCACATCCTGTTCCTCGATCAGGCGCATGTTCGCCAGGTTGGGAAATACACGGCGCATTTCTTCATCAGCCCCCGGGAACAGGTCGCGCAGCGAGGGCGCGGCCGGGTCGAAGTTGAAATAGATGAAGCCGCCCAGTTCTTCGGTGCGGATCTGCGGGATGTTGAACTGCTGCAGGTCGAAGTTTTTCATCTTGTCGCAACGTGGCGCGCCTCGCAGGGTGCCGTCCATCTCGTAGCACCAGGAGTGGTAGGCGCACCGCACTACGCCCCCGGTGGTGCCACGGCGGTCTTCGAGCAAACGGTTGCCGCGATGCTGGCAGACGTTGTGGAACGCGTGGATCTGGCCCTGGCGGTTACGCGCCACCACCACGCTCTGGTCGAACAGGTCGGTGACCACGTACTGGCCCGGCTCGGCGAACTCGCTGACGTGCCCGGCGACGTGCCAGGCGTGCATGAAGATGTTGTCGCGCTCGGCCTTGAACAGCGTTTCGTCGAAAAAGTAGCGCGAGGGCAGGGTGAAGGCCTCTTCCGGGTCCTGGTGGTCCCACCCCTCGACGGGGCTGTTGAGCTTGTGGGTCTGGAACGTCTGCATGGGCGATCTCCTCAGGGGCTGGCCGCGCGGCACGGCTTCGTGTTCTGGGAGCTAATCTAGGGGGAGGGTGCGAGCTGGTATTGATCGATTGCGACCAGTTGCCCTGGAAAAAGATCAAGGCGCGATAAATAGGGCACTCGCCGGTTTTGCAGCGGACTAACCCTCAGGGCGCACACACGCACCCTGTTTTTCTGACATGGACCGGACATGAACCAAACCAACCTGCAATTCAAGACCCTGCTGTTGCTGCTGGCCCTGGTCACCATCGCGTTTATCTGGATACTGCTGCCGTTCTACGGCGCGGTGTTCTGGGCGGTGATCCTGGGCATCATCTTTGCGCCGATGCAACGCCGACTGCACATGAAGTTCGGCTGGAACCGCAACCTGACCTCACTGGCCACCCTGACGGTGTGCCTGGTGATCGCCATTTTGCCGGTGATCATCACCAGTGCCTTGCTGGTGCAGGAGGGCGCGACGCTCTACAAGAACATCGAAAGCGGCAAATTGGACGTGGCGGGGTATATCGAGCAGTTCAAGAACATCCTGCCGCCGTACTTCCAGCACCTGCTGGATCGCTTCGGCATGGGCAACCTGGAGGGCCTGCGGGAGAAGATCGTCAAGAGCGCGATGCAAGGCAGCCAGTTCTTTGCGTCCCAGGCGTTCAGCTTTGGCCAGGGCACGTTCGATTTCCTGGTGAGCTTTTTCATCATGCTGTACTTGCTGTTTTTCCTGCTGCGCGATGGCCCGGAACTGGTGCGCAAAGTGCGCACGGCGGTGCCGCTGGCCGAGCCGCAGAAGCGCCGGTTGCAGCTCAAGTTCAACCGGGTGGTGCGAGCCACGGTCAAGGGCAACGTGTTGGTGGCCGTGACCCAGGGCGCGTTGGGTGGCTTGATCTTCTGGTTTTTGGACATCCCCAGCGCGTTGCTCTGGGCGGTCTTGATGGCGTTTCTGTCGCTGCTGCCTGCCGTGGGTGCAGGGATTGTGTGGGGGCCGGTGGCCGCTTACTTCCTGTTAAGCGGTTCGATCTGGCAGGGGGTGGTGCTGGGCTTGTTCGGGGTGTTTGTGATTGGCCTGGTGGACAACGTGCTGCGCCCGATCCTGGTGGGCAAGGACACCAAAATGCCGGACTACCTGATCCTTATCTCGACCCTGGGCGGCTTGTCGGTGTTCGGCCTGAACGGGTTTGTGATCGGGCCGTTGGTGGCGGCGTTGTTCATGTCGTGCTGGGCGCTGTTTGTGGAGAGCAAACCGCGGGTCAAGCTGCCGTTACCGTGATGTTCAGGCGTGGAGCCTGAAGTTCGAGGCCGTTTGCAGCTGTTTTTCAGCGGCGGACAACGACGTGAGTGGGCCGCTGATGGTTTCGCCATCGCGTACCACGTACCAGCAAGCCAGTAGCCCAAGCTCCCGGAGAGGGGCGGGGACGGCGCTGCCGATGACGGACATGATGTGAGCGGTGGGCATAGGTACCTCCAATCGTTATGGAGGTCACCTTACGGGGCTGCGGCCCCGGAGAAAAATCACCTGTCTCGATAGTCGACATCAACGCCAGGCGTCAATCCACCACCTGGTCGAGCATGATCACCACTTCCTGTTCACTGAGCAGGCCCTTGTGCACCAGGTTTTCTGCCAGCAGGGCCAGGAACTTGGCGCTGCGGTGGCCTTCAAGGTGCTTGAGTTCGGTCAGGGCACTGTAGACCTTGCTGGACGTGCACAGGCCAGCGGTGCGGTGCGGGTTTTGCGTGGGCATGGTCGGTCGTCCTTAGTTGTTATTGGGTGGACAGGGTCGATAGTGAGACTGTTGCGTGACGCAAACATGACAGTGCGAGCCGGGTCCGGGCAAGTAGACATTGACCTTAATCATGTGCGAATACGCCCCGGGCATTGTTCTGACAGCGACCTTGGCACGATGAATCCGGACTTTGCAGGCAAAAAAAAGGCCCCGCGTGTGGGCGAGGCCTGTTCCTGTCGTGTCGACTCACGTCTTACCAGCCGCGACCATAGTAGCCGTGGGGAGGGCCGTAATAACCGCGCGGTGGGCCGTAGTAGACCGGCGCCGGGCGGTAGTAAACCTGTTGTTGTACATACACCGGTGGTGGCGGTGCGTAGTAGACCGGTGGCGGCGCGGCATAGACCGGTTGCGGCTGCACATACACGGGTTGCTGCACGTAGACCGGCTGGGACTGGCTGGCCACCACGGAGCCGACAACGGCTGCGCCGATCAAACCACCCAATATGGCCGGGCCACCCCAGCCACCACCGTGGGCGGAGGCTTGGCCTGCCATAGCGAGTGCGCCGATAAGCAAGGCGATCTTGGGGATTTTACGAATCATGGTCATTCCTCGGTTAGCCCCTGCGCTTGTGGTCTGCAATCAATAGACTCAAGGATTGTCGCGGGGATACTTTTAAGACAACGTATTTCTGAAAAACAGCACGGCCGATAGGTAAAGGTTGTGTAAGGTCTGTACCGGTTTGCTTACTCAAAGGAGTTATTCATGCAGATGCACCCCAACAAAGACACCCAACTGTGCATGTCATTGTCGGCGCGTCCCGGGAATTTTGGCTTGCGTTTTCATAACCACCTGTACGAACAGCTGGGCCTGAACTTCTACTATAAAGCGTTCAGCAGCCGGGATTTGCCCGGCGCGATCGGCGGTATCCGGGCGCTGGGCGTGCGTGGTTGCGGGGTTTCCATGCCGTTCAAAGAGGCTGCCATTGCCTTGGTGGACGAACTGGATGAGTCGGTCCAGGCCATCGACTCCCTGAACACCATCGTCAACACCGACGGCCACCTCAAGGCCTACAACACTGACTACATCGCCATCGAGCAACTGCTGAAGACGCACGCGGTGCCCAAGGCGTCGACGTTCGCCCTGCGCGGCAGCGGCGGCATGGCCAAGGCCGTGGCCAGCGCCTTGCGGGACGGCGGGTATGCCAATGGTGTGATCGTGGCGCGCAATGAAGTGGCGGGTCGCGCGCTGGCGCAGAACCTGGGGTATGAGTGGCAGGCCGAGCTGGGCGAGTTGCGCCCGCAGATGTTGATCAACGTGACACCTATCGGCATGACCGGTGGGCCGGAGGCGGACGCCTTGGCGTTTGAGGCTGATGCGATTGAGCGTGCTGAGACTGTGTTCGATGTGGTGGCGATTCCCGCCGAAACGCCGTTGATCGTGCGCGGTCGTGCCCAGGGTAAGCGGGTGATCACCGGGTTGGAGGTGATTGCGATCCAGGCGTTGGAGCAGTTCGTGTTGTATACCGGGGTGCGGCCGACGCAGGAGCAGTTCGAGAAAGCCGTGGCGTTTGCCCGAAACTGAAGCCTTGCATAGAACCAATGTGGGAGCGGGCTTGCTCGCGAAAGCGGAGTGTCAGTCAATATAGATGTGACTGATCCACTGCTTTCGCGAGCAAGCCCGCTCCCACATTTTGTACCGTGTTATGCCTGTTCCAATTGGGCCAAGCGTTCTTCCAATGCGGCTATCCGCGCTTCCAGTTCTTCAATGCGGTCCACGGAAACCGAAGCCCCTCGCTCCACCGGATTGCCCCGTGCCGCGATAATTGCCTCGATATCCGCCGGATCCCCCAGCGCATGGGTGTAGCGATCTTCCCGCTGCCCCGCCTGGCGTGGCACCAGCAGCGCCAGCCCGCGTGCAATCAAGCGCTCAAGCTGGTGCACCACCTGCTCGGCATCTTCAAAGTCATGCATGCGCCCGCTGCGGGTCAGCAGTTCGTTGACGGTTTGCGGCCCGCGCAGGAACAGCAGCCCGATCAGGATCACCTGGGCCGGCACCAGTTCCAGCGCCTTGTCCACGCGATGCTCCCAGCGGTCGGCGCGGCTGCCCATCACCAGGCGGGTAAAACCCTGGCCTTCCAGCGCACGCAGGCTCTGGCCGACCTGGCCCTGGCTGAGGTTGGTCACGGGCTCGCGGCTGGTCTTCTGGTTGCAGGCCAGCACCAGGGCATTGAGGGTCAGGGGGTAGGTTTCCGGATTGGTCGCCTGTTTCTCGATCAGGCAGCCCAGGATGCGGATTTCCGTGCTGTTCAGGCGCGGCTCAGGGGTGTCGGTGTCGTGCTCGGCGGTCATCGCGCTTTCCCTATGCAGTGAAGTGCTTAGCCTAATCCTGAAAAAATAAAAGACAAGCGACGGACCGGTCTATAATCGTCGCCTGTCCAAACCGTGCCATCACCCATGAGACTGCCATGACTATTTCCCTGTACGCCGCTTCCATCCCGGTCTTCAAGCAAATGCTCACCGCCCTGAGCGGTGTGTTGACCAAAGCCGAAGCCCACGCCACCGCCAAGAACATCGAGCCGAACGCCTTGCTGCAAGCGCGTCTGTTCCCGGACATGTTCCAGCTGGTGCGCCAGGTACAGATCGCCGTCGACTTCGCCAAGGGCGTTTCGGCGCGCCTGGCCGAGATCGAAGTGCCTAAATACGACGACAGCGAAGTGACCTTCGCCGACCTGCAAGCGCTGATCGCCAAGGTGCTGGCGTTTGTCGACACCATTTCGCCTGAGCAAATCGACGGCAAGGAAGGCATCGAAATCATCACCCGCCCAGGCACTCCGAAAGAAAAGCGCTTTAGCGGCCAGTCTTATCTGCTGACCTACGGCCTGCCGCAGTTCTTCTTCCACGTCACCACCGCGTACGCCCTGTTGCGTCACAACGGTGTGGAAGTGGGCAAGCGCGACTACATGGGCGCGTTCTAAGCCTTGATACGTTGAAGCCCGGTGGGTGCCAGCAGGCACCGCCGGGCTTTTTCATGGGCCGCATTCGACACACTCTGTTAAGGTTCGACATCCCTTTATCACCCTATCTGTCAGCGAACCCTCGGGTTGTCGTTGATGTTGTCGTTTCTGGAGTTTTCATGTTGTTCCCCATCCTGTTGTTGTCAGCTGCCGGCTTTACCGTGCTGACCACAGAGTTTGTGATTGTCGGCCTGCTGCCCGCCATTGCCCGTGACCTGAACGTCAGCGTGCCCCAGGCGGGGCTGCTGGTGACGCTGTTCGCGTTCACCGTGGCAGCATTCGGCCCGTTTCTCACGGCGTATTTCGCGCGGTTCCAGCGCAAGCGGCTGTTTATCGTCATCCTGGTTCTGTTTGGCATAGCCAATACCGTGGCGGCACTGGCGCCGAATATCTGGGTGATGGCCCTGGCGCGGTTGATCCCGGCGCTGGGGTTGCCGGTGTTCTGGGCCTTGGCCAGTGAAACGGCGGTGGACATCGTCGGCCCCGAATACGCCGGGCGTGCCATCGAGAAGATCGGTTTTGGCATCGTTTGCGCCACGGTGTTCGGCATCCCCGTGGGCACGCTGATTTCCGACATGTTCGGCTGGCGCACCGCGTTTGCCATCCTCGCCGTGGTGGCGTTAGCCAAGGCCTTGCTGCTGTTCATCTACCTGCCGGTGACAACGCCGAAGAATGACCAGGTGACCCTGCGCGCGCAGTTCAAGATCTTGCGCAGCCCGCTGATGCAGGGGCACATCCTGCTGTCGATCCTAGTGTTTTGCGGCATGTTCACCGCATATACCTACCTGGCGGACATCCTCGAACGCCTGGCCGGGTTCGACGGCACGCTGGTGGGCTGGTGCCTGATGGGCTTTGGCGCCGTCGGGCTGATAGGCAATGCCTTGGGCGGTCGGGCAGTGGATCGCCATCCGTTGATTGCGTCCATGGTGTTCTGCGCGTTCATGATTGCCGGCATGGTGGCGCTGGTGCCAGCGATTCACTCCACCCTGGGCCTGGCGGCTGCGATGGCGGTGTGGGGCGTGACCCAAGCCGCGATGTTCCTGGTCAGCCACGTGCGGCTGATGAAGGCCGCGCCTCACGCGCCGGCGTTTGCGGCGTCGCTGAACATCGCCGGGGGCAACCTGGGGATCGGCTTGGGTGCCATGGTCGGTGGGCATGTGATCGACACGTTGGGCTTGGGCAGCCTGGGGTTTGCCGCGTCCGGGTTTATCCTGGTGTCGATCCTGCTGGCGCTGTGGCTGATGAGCGTCAAGCAGCCGCACGCCGCAGGCGCCTGAACGGTCAGGGCAGGGCGGTAAACAACTCCCGTCGAGCACCTTCGGTAATCGCCACGATGCCCGGGTGCTTGACCTTGCGCTCCACCGAGATCGCGTAGAACGACTCGGTCACCGCATCCGTCTGGCCAATCAGCGCCACACCGTATTGGCGCACCACCTCATCGGCAATCACGCTGGGGGCGATGAATATCCCGCTGCCGGATTGGCCGAAAGCCTGCATCAACGCGCTGTCGTCGAATTCACCGATGATCTTCGGCTGGATCTGTTGTTCCGCAAACCAGCGCTGCAAACGACTGCGCACAACCGTCTCTGCGCCAGGAATCAACAGCGGCGCGCCCTGCAGACACTGTGGGAAATCACCGCCGTACTGATCAGCCAACGCCTGAGTGGCGAAAAAGCTGATGCCGCATTCCCCCAGTTTCTGGCTGTAGCCCTTGATGTCCAAGTGAGAGGGCATGGGACTGTCGGAAATCACCAGGTCCAGGCGCTGGATCGCCAGGTCGGCCAACAAGCGTTCGAGTTTGTCCTCACGACAGGTGATGCGGATCGGTTCACTGAGCTCCATGGTCGGGGCGATCAGCCGGTAGACGATGGATTTGGGCACCACATCCGCCACGCCTACGCGAAACAGGATCTGCTGTTCATTGGGCTGAGCGCGCAACATCGCTTCCAGCTCGTTGCCGGTCTGGAACATTTGCTCTGCGTAGGGCAGGGCCTGGCGCCCGGCTTCCGTGAGTTCAAGCTGGCGGCCGACACGCTGGAACAGCGCGACACCAAAGGTCTGTTCAAGCAGGCTGATCTGCCCGCTGATGGTCTGGGGCGTGAGGTTCAGTTGCTCACAGGCGCGCACGATGCTGCCGGTCTTGGCCACGACCCAGAAGTAATGCAGTTGTCGGTAATTGAGCACAATGGCGGTCACTTCGTGAAAACCGAAGTATACGCGAGAAAAATACGAATTTTCCTGAAGTGTTCGTCTGCATAGAATGCCTCGCTATCGAGGGGCCACTTTTTGGGCCCAAGGGTTCTAACGAGGAATACATCATGAAACTCAATTCCCTGGGCGCCGCGTCGTTGCTTGCGCTTTCATTGGTAGTGGTCAGTGGCTGCGATCAGGTTGAGAAGAGCGCCCAGCAAGTGCTGGGCAAGGCGACCGAGTCGGCCAAGCAAGCGATCGACGATACCCACAAGGCTGCCGAACAGGCGTTGAGTGAAGCAACCCAGGGGCTGATCAAGCCTGAAAAACCGGAAAAAGAAGCCGAAGACGCTTCCGACACCAAAGAAACCTAATTCCCCAGCACTACCACGTCAGGACTGACCTATGGACTACCTTTTACAACTGGCCGCCAGCCCCACCGCCTGGATTGCACTGGCCACCTTGATCGTCATGGAAATCGTGCTGGGCATCGATAACCTGATCTTTATCTCGATCCTCACCAACAAGTTGCCGGAAAAACATCGGGCCAAGGCCCGGCGCATCGGTATCAGCATGGCGTTGTTCTTGCGTCTGGGCCTGCTGAGTACCATCGCGTTTATCGTGCAGCTGACAGCGCCGGTGTTCGAGATCTTCGGCCAGGCGTTTTCGTGGAAGGACATGATCCTGATCGCCGGTGGCCTGTTCCTGGTCTGGAAGGCGACCACCGAGATCCATCACAGCATGGACCCGGAGCCGGAAGAGAAGGCCAGCGTCGGCAACACGGTCGCCATCGGCTTCGCCGCGGCGATCGGGCAGATCCTGTTGCTCGACCTGGTGTTCTCCATCGACAGCATCATTACCGCCGTGGGCATGACCGAGCACTTGCCGATCATGATCATTGCCGTGGTGACGTCGGTGATCGTGATGCTGGTGGCGGCCGAGCCGTTGGCCAAGT
Organism: Pseudomonas sp. P7548; assembly: GCF_013386585.1. Lineage (GTDB taxonomy): Bacteria > Pseudomonadota > Gammaproteobacteria > Pseudomonadales > Pseudomonadaceae > Aquipseudomonas. Next base: position 19,645 of record NZ_JACARO010000093.1, read on the forward strand.
TCATCAACGACAACCCGACCGTTGTGATGCTGGCCCTGGGCTTCCTGATCATGATCGGTATGACGTTGATTGCCGAAGGCTTCGGCGCCCATGTGCCTAAAGGCTACGTGTATGCCGCCATGGCGTTCTCGGCCGCCATCGAATGCCTGAACATCGCCCGGCGCAACCGCCACAAGCGTTTGCTCGCCGCCCGCCAGTAACCACTAAAAGCAAAAGGCCAGGTTGGTTCATTCGAGCCCACCTGGCCTTTCACTGTCTGCTGCGGGCGCCCGTATCCCAGGCGGCCGGTTTGCTGTTTAGCCGAACGGGTAGGTGGTTTCTTGCTCCCAGGGTTGTGGTAGCGCTGCGGGAGAGAACACGCTGACCCCATTTGTTGTGACAGGCGCCAGTTCCAGGCTTTCGTTGAACCCCGCCAGAGACAGATCGAGGACAGCCTCGCCGGTCGCGATCACACTTGCGTCACCTGCGAACAGTTCGGAAGCGGGTTGCAGCAGGTCCGACAGCAGCGGCAGTTGTGGCTCACGTTCATGGCCTGATGTCTCAATTCCTTGCGCGGTGGCTTCCACGTGCAACACAAAAGGTTCTGAAGTCACGCCATCAGTGACGACAGTGAACGTATGCGTTCCTGGGCTCAGCGGGCTGAATTCCGAAGGTTGGAATGTCCATTGGCCGTCTTCCCCGGCACGGGCGGCGCCGATGAACAGACGATCGTCATACACGAACACGGCAGAGTCCGGTTCGGCTTGCCCGCTGAAAACAGGACGATAGTCGTCAATGGTCGCGCCACTTGTCACACTGCCCGTCCAGTCGCCGGCTTGGTCGAGTGCGCTGTCAACTTGAGGCGTTGGGGTTTGCGGGACATCCTGCACATTCAATACGAAGGCTTCAGAGGTGGCGCCTTCCCCGACAAATGTGAAGGTATGCTCGCCTGGGCTCAGTTTTTTATTGATGTTGGTGTATGTCCAGCTGCCATCCTGCAAAACCGTGACATTGTCGACCAACTTCCCATTGTCATACACCTTCAGGAGCGTCAGCGGTTCGCCTTGGCCATGGAACGTCGGCCGTGCGTCGTTGGTCACGCTGCCGCTCGCAAGCTCGATCACAGTACCTATATTGTCGACTACGGAAGTGATCACGGGCGCGGTCGATTCCGGTGCGCCAATGGTCAAGGTGAACGGGTCTGAGCTGACTCCAGCGTTCACCACAGTGAACACGTGCGTGCCTTGATTCAACGGGGGTACCTGGAACTCCCAAATGCCGTCGGCGTTACTGTGGGCGTAGCCAATGCGGCGGCTGCCATCGTAGATCTGCACCATGGCAAAGGGGTCAGCCTTGCCGCGCAAGGCCGGAGTCGCGTCATCGGTAAGGCTGCCGTTGACCAGCTCACTGTATTTGCCGAAGTTGTCAAACGCCTGGTCGATCTGTGGTTTGGCCGATTCCGGTGCACCAATCGTCAGGGTGAACGTATCAGAGCTCAGTTCGGTGCCAATAGGTGTCTTGGTCACGGCAGTGAGCGAGTGTTCGCCTTGGCTCAGAGTGGCTGCCTGGAATTGCCAGTTGCCATCCGGGCGCGTGAGGGCATAACCCAATCGGGTAGTGCCATCGTAGATAGCCACTTGAGAATGTGGCGCGGCCGTACCCCATAACGTCGGTGTGGCGTCATCGATACTGCCACCGTTTGTGATCTCACCGAATTTGCCAAAATCATCAATGACTGAACTGATAGTCGGTTGAGTGGCTGGCTCTGTGTCCTCTACGGTGAATGTAAAGGGCTGTGATGCGATTCGGTTCACGGCTACCGTCAAGGTGTGCTGACCCGGCGTCAGGGGGGTTCCGGTCTCAACCGTAAAACGTCCATCCGGGCCAACAAATGACGAGCCAACGATAAAGGCACCGTCGTACAGGAGCACTTGGGCACCTGGCTCGCCACGGCCGTGGAACGTGGGAGTCGCATCATCGCTACTGGCACCAGGGGCGATTTCTCCAGGGGTGCCGACACTATCGAATACTGAATCGATCAGCGGAGTTGACGCTTCAAGAATGCTGACGGTCAGCAAAAAGGGTTCTGATGTCTGACCCAGACTATCTACGACGGTCAACTCATGTACACCGGGCTGCAGCGCGCTTTCGGTGGACGGGCGAACCTGCCAGTTGCCTTGCAGGTCCACAAAGGCAGACGTCAGGTATTCGCCATTGTCATAGATTTTGACAAAGGTGCCGATGGCCTCGCTTTTACCTGAAAGGTAGGGGCGGCTATCGTCGATCGTGGCACCACTCTCTACCAACCCGGTCTCGTACCCGGCGGTGTCATAAGCGGTGTCAAATGTAAGAGCTGTCGCGTTCTCAAGTACGGCGATCTCAGGTTCTACGATGATACTTTCCGCCACCGCCTGCGGCTTGAGTTCAATCTGCAACTGCGGGCCGGCATCTCCCGCCTGGCTGTCAGTGGCCGATACGCCCAGGGTATTGCTACCCGTCTCGACCGTTGGAACAGCAAGCGGCGTTGTTTCAGAGGACAGCGTATCAAGCCGGATCGAGAAATCCTGGGTGATCTGGCCGTCTACAGTAATGCTGAAATTCTCCCGCTCCGGGCTGGCGGCCTGTTCTGTCGTGTAGGCCCAGCGACCATTTTCATCGGCCTGCGTGGTCCCGACCGGATTGCTCTGGGCGTCGTAGATTTCGACGGTTGCATGGGCACTGGTCGTACCGTGCAAGGTCAGCGTCATTGAGGCTGAGTCCACAGTGCGTTGAGAACCCTCACGCTCAGCTGTGTACTTTTTCTTAGCGTCCATAAGGTCTTGTTTCCAATAAAGTATAGAGAATGCCGCGTGCCCGCCCCCCGGGGTCACAGGCGCATTTCCGCATACTTATCGGTTTGTGAACTCTAAGAACGGTCTCAAAAAAAAACAGGCCAGGACCTTGCCAGTGATCGTCAGATATCGGCACTGGCCTGTGTGGCAGGCGGGCAGGTGGTTTGTCCGTCATCCAGCCCCTGTTTGTAGTTGCGGCTGAGTAGCGAAGCCTTACCGTTGTGCCAGGTCAGGGTCAGCACGTAAAGCGTGTCGTAGTCACTGCCGGACCAATCCTGGGTAATGGTGTGCTTTTCCCCCGAGGCTTCACTGGCCACCTTGTTGATCAGTTCCGGCAGGTAGCCGTGGGACCAGGCGGTGTAGATGATTGCGTTGTGGTACTTGTCTTCCACCAGCTCGTCGGCCAGGGCACTGGTGTCATTCGCCGAAAACTTGATGTTCACCGGCAGGCCCAGCTTGATGGCGCTGGGGCTGATGGTCATCAGTGGGCGAATGTAGCTGTACGAATTGTCCTTCTCGCCTTCCTCGACATTGCGCGTCGGGTTGGCGGCAAACACGAAATTGGCCTTGCCGAATTTTTCCGGCAATACGGTGGCCAGGTTCATTGCGCGGTTCAGCCCCTGGCAGTTGAGCTGGCCGAGGCCGCCGCTGGGTTTTTCACCGTGACGCAGGAAGATCAAGGTTTGCACGCCATCTACGACTTGTGCACGGCTTTCTCGGGCGTCTAGCGTCAGCCCAACGGTGCCGGCAATTAGCAGCAACGGTAAGACGACATAAGTGTAACGCTTGAAATGATGTGCAACTCGGGCAGGTTTTAGATTCATGGTTCCACTTTTCAGTAATGCAACTAGGGCCGAGCACTCCTGATGCGGGGGTCCACTCCTGTGTGATAGCCGGTTTGTTTTTCTAGCCGTGCGGTCGTCAAGCTTGGAGGGTGGGAGTGTTTTTACGTCGATTGGTTCTATGCGCAAGGATATTTATTCCAACCTATCCCTAATGATAGTTGGCAAATGTTGCAAAACGGTATCGCGATGCGAAGTGTGTTTCGTGATTTGTACGCAGTGGAACGGATATTCAGGGTTTGCAACATAGTCGTTGTCACTGGTTGGCAAGTGAGTAGCCGTTTTAGCGCACGCTATGGCGTCTCAGTTCAGCCAGTGAGCCTCGTCACTTTTATTGAAGGAAATGGAAAACATGAATATCGGCTCGTCTTCAAGCAACCTCTACAGCGGTTTTAACACGATGTCAGCGTCAGAAAACGAGGATCCATCTAGGTCAAAAAGGCGCGCCCCCATACTCTGGACCTGCACTGGTGGGCGCGCTACGAGCGATCGGGAGTGGAACGGAAGTAGTTACAACGTGCGCAGTGAAGATCGGCCGTCTGAATTCGGCTACGGCGATTGCTTCCGAGTCACGACATTTGGCCGGCGCTAGCGATCCGAGTAAAAACTGGTGCGCTACCCGTAGCGGGTCGTGCCAGACCTAAAAGAGCGTTGAGCGTCAGCCGTTGGTCAATGGACGGGCTCTCAACGCCTTTTTTCTGTTCCGCACAGTCAGTAAATTAGATCGCTCTATCTATTTTGTTTACCTTGTGAACCCTTACTATTCCAGTTTTTAAAGGGAGTTCACCATCATGTCTCTTTCAAGCTTCCCTGTTACTAAAAAATGGCCTGCCCAGCATCCCGAACGCTTGCAACTGTATTCGTTGCCCACGCCCAACGGCGTCAAGGTGTCGATCATGCTTGAAGAGCTGGGCCTGCCCTATGAAGCGCACAAAGTCAGTTTCGAGACCCAGGACCAACTGTCACCCGAGTTCCTGTCCCTGAACCCCAACAACAAGATCCCGGCGATCATCGACCCCAATGGCCCGAGCGGCCAGCCGTTGGCGCTGTTCGAGTCCGGCGCGATCCTGATCTACCTGGCGGAAAAAACCAGCCAGCTGCTATCCGAAGACCCGGCTACCCGCTATGAAACCCTCCAATGGCTGATGTTCCAGATGGGCGGCATCGGCCCGATGTTTGGCCAGCTGGGCTTTTTCAACAAATTTGCCGGCAAGGCCTACGAAGACAAGCGTCCCCGCGACCGCTATGCCGCCGAATCCCGGCGCCTGCTGGATGTGCTGGAAAAACGCCTGCTGGGCCGCACCTGGATCATGGGTGATGACTACAGCATCGCGGATATCGCCACCTTCCCTTGGATTCGCAACCTGATCGGTTTCTATGAATCCGGTGACCTGGTGGGCATCGCTGATTTCCCCAATGTGCTGCGCGCGCTGGACGGTTTTGTCGCACGTCCGGCCGTGATCCGTGGCCTGAACATCCCGAGCTGACGCATGCCGACTTTCGATTTCAAACAACTGGACGTGTTCAGCCGCGTCGCGCTCAAAGGCAACCCGCTGGCGGTGGTATTGGGGGCCGACAGCCTCACCGACCAACAAATGGCCGATTTCGCCAAGTGGACCAACCTCAGTGAAACCACGTTTTTGCTGACCCCGCGTGACCCGAGGGCCGACTACCGGGTGCGAATATTCACCACCCTCAAGGAGCTGCCGTTCGCCGGCCACCCCACGTTGGGCAGTTGCCATGCGTGGCTGCAGGCGGGGGGCATCCCCAAAGGTGAAGAGATCATCCAGGAGTGTGAAATCGGCCTGGTGCGTATCCGCCGCCAAGGGGATGAGCTGGCCTTTATCGCACCGCCGCTGATACGTTCCGACGCGGTGGAGCCACCGTTGCTGGAGCGCGTGCGCCTGGGGTTGGGTTTGCCGCCCGGGGCCATCCTGCGCAGCCAGTGGGTCGACAATGGCGCAGGCTGGCTGGCGCTGATGCTGGCTGACCGCGAGCAGGTGCTGGGTTTGCAACCTGACTATTCGCAACTGTTGGGCCTGGCAGTGGGTGTGATCGCTGCCTGCGACCCTGAGCACGATGCGGTGGATGCGCAATTCGAAGTGCGCGCCTTTATTGCCGGTGACGGCGCCCAGGAAGATCCGGCCACCGGCAGCCTGAACGCGGGTGTTGCCCAGTGGCTGCTGGGGGAGGGTCTGGCGCCGGAGCGCTATGTCGTCAGCCAGGGCACGGCGATGGGGCGGGCGGGGCGCATTCGCATCGAGCGCCACGGCCCTGAAATATGGGTGGGCGGTGCGGTTGCGGTCTGCATCGACGGGCGCCTACAGCTCTAGATCAATACATTGTTACAGGCCTCGCAATACACTATTGGCCCCCGCGCGTTTGTGCCATGGGGGCCAGGGGGCATAAGCTTTCGCCCCAAATATGTATGCCTCTACCGTTTTGGAAGCCAGGAAAGCCATGACCAGCCAGTTCCCCCAAGCCCGCCCACGCCGCCTGCGCCGCTCCCCGGAGCTGCGTGGCTTGTTCCAGGAAACCGAGTTCACCTTAAACGACCTGGTGCTGCCGATCTTCGTCGAGGAAGAAATCGATGATTTCGTGCCGATCACCAGCATGCCGGGCGTGCAGCGCATCCCTGAGAAAAAACTCGCCGCCGAGATCGAGCGTTATGCCCGTGCCGGCATCAAGTCGGTCATGACCTTCGGCGTGTCCCACCACCTGGACGCCAGCGGCAGCGACACCTGGAAAGAGCGTGGTCTGGTCTCGCGCATGTCCTCGATCATCAAGGACGCCGTGCCGGAAATGGTCGTGATGTCCGACACCTGCTTCTGCGAATACACCGACCATGGCCACTGCGGCGTGATGCACGGCGCCCACGTCGACAACGATGCAACCCTGGTCAACCTCGGCAAACAAGCCGTGGCGGCCGCTCGCGCCGGCGCCGATGTCATCGCACCGTCCGCCGCCATGGACGGCCAGGTCCAGGCAATCCGTCGCGCACTGGATGACGCCGGCTTTACCCACATCCCGATCATGGCCTACTCCACCAAATTCGCCTCGGCCCTCTACGGCCCGTTCCGCGAAGCCGGCGGCAGCGCACTCAAAGGCGATCGTAAAAGCTACCAGATGAACCCGATGAACCGCCGCGAAGCCGTGCGCGAATCGCTGCTGGACGAACAGGAAGGCGCGGACGCGCTGATGGTCAAGCCGGCCGGCGCCTACCTCGACATCATCCGCGACATCCGCGAAGCCTCGCACCTGCCGGTGGCGGCGTACCAGGTGAGCGGCGAGTACGCGATGATCAAGTTCGGCGCCCAGGCGGGCGCGATTGACGAGGCGCGGGTGGTGCGTGAGACGTTGGGGTCGATCAAGCGCGCGGGGGCGGATTTGATTTTTACGTATTTTGCGATGGATTTGGCGTTGGCGGGGATTTGATTTAGGTGAGTAGCTCTGTGGCGGGTGAGTTTGCTTGTCACAGGGCCGCTGAATACTAAAAGAGTCAGATCTTTTTGTTTGTCTAGACGGAATATCATGAGGCGTTGTTTTTAATCAAGGCTGTATGAAATACAAATTGGACATGGAGCCTTCAATTTTTCTGACCTTTCCCTTTTCTAGATATTCATTGAACTCATGCTCTAGGAGCTTCATGTCAGTGTATTTTTTATGCTGTTGCGGAGTTTCGCATGCATACATATAGAGTCTCCAAGGGTCGAAGCCATCAACTCGTCCGCCAGGACCATAGTCAAAATCGATGCATCTATCAGTCAGATAAACGCTACAGCCAACTCCGTGCAGTTCGTATTCCACTCCATCAGTAAGTACGCCACATCGTGGGATTTTATTTGTCCACCATAATTCTAGGATGTCTTTGGTTTCAAATGAATACTCAAGTAACTCTGTTGCCTGTTGTACTTGTTTTATGTATTCGTTTATCAAGTCTCCTAGCGTTCTATTTTTCATCTTCTTGGTCTATCCAATCTGTACTGCGCAAGACTGTGGTAGCCTAATTTTTATATAGTCGAAAAGTCGACGTAGCCTTCAAATGATATACATGCTATCCAGGTTAGATTTTTCTGAGTGATATAAGTATGCTGAGGTATTGTTGAAAATACTTTGATCGCGAAAGTGAGGTTCTCTAGATTTATTGCGTAGGCGTTATCAGTGGCGTCCCCGACTATGAGGATAAGGTCGTAGCTGACGGGTATTATTTTTTCCGCAAGTGAGTTTTGTACTTCTGGTGAGGTCGCCGTTCCGAGATAAGTGCTTCCTTTTAATGAGTCCCATGCAATCTGACTTCCACAGAAGGGGAGTTGTTCGTTGATTTTGTCTGTAATTAAGTTGTGTTCGTCCTCGGTTAGAGTAATGAGTGTTACATTGTTTTTTTTGAATTCTTCAATTATTTCCTCGTCTAGATAGCTCATTTTTTTATGAATCTCTTAATTATCTGGAGTACCATTTTGTTGGTGCCATTGAAAGTGTAGTGGGGGCCGTTTTTTTTATGGGTCCACACGTTGATATGTGCCCCGCTTCTGGCGTCATATTCAACGCGGTAGCCTGTTTTGTTATCGAAAGTTTGCATCCCTACAGGCTTTCCTTTGTTTGTATTGAACTTTCCTAGTTTTGGTTTTTCTGCTCGAAAATTATTTTCTAATAACCATTTTAGGGCTTTGTTCAAAGCTTGCTCATATGTGGATGAATGAGTCGCTCCCGCCGGCTTCGGGGGCTTCTCCTTGGATTGCTTTTGTCCCTCATTTTCTTGGTCGGGGCAGTTGCCACCAGCACAGGATAATCCTAATGGATCCACCCACCCCGTAGGATTGGGCACGTACTGATAGGCATTGATCCCACCCGACAACTTCACCGGGTCCGACGTCAGGTAACGACCAATATCCGGATTGTAGTAGCGATGGCGGTTGTAGTGCAGCCCGCTTTCCTGATCGAAGTACTGGCCCTGAAAACGCAGCGGGTTGTCGATTTTTCCGACGTCCAGGCGGCTGATTTCGCCATAGGCGCGGTAGTGGGCGGACCAGACGATTTCGCCGTTGGGGGCGGTGAGTTCTTGTGGGGTGCCTAAGTGGTCGAGTTGGTAGTGGAAGGGCTTGGTTTGTTTGGGGCCGAAGCCTTCCAGTAAAGCCAAGGGCCTGAAGCTACCGGGTTCGTAGAGGTAGCTGCGGTGCCGGTCCTTGTGATGCTCGGCAATCAGCTTGTCGCCTTGCCAGAAAAGCTCCGTGGTTATGTCATCAACGGTTTTACTGATACGCCGTCCAAAAGGATCGTATCGGTAGCTGGCAGTTTGTCCGTTGGGTTGCGTGATACCGATCAGCCGATGCTGACAGTCATAACGGTACTCGGTGACCAGTGCGTGCCCACGCCCACGCCGCTCACGGATCAGGTTGCCGAACGCGTCATAGTCATAATGCCGATCCCCCTGAATCATCAGCCGATTACCCGCCACGATGTCCGGGCCGGGGCGGTTTTGCATGAGCAGGTTGCCGGCCGGGTCATGGGCGAAGCGTTCTTGCAGGTCCTGGGAGTGGTCGGCGCGGGTGAGGCGGTTCAGTGGGTCGTGGGTGTAGTCGTGCTGGCCCTTGCGGGTGTCGAGCAGGCGGGTGAGGTTGCCGGATTTGTCGTAGGTGTAGTGGCGTGCGTAGAGGTGGTGTTCCTGCTGGGTGACGGTGTGGGCGTGCAGGCGTTGTTGGTCGTCGTAGTGGTAGTGGCTGAGGAGCTGGCCTTGTTGGCGTTGGTGTTCCTGGCCGGCTTTGAACAGGTGGGAGGTGAGGACTTCACCATTGAGTTCGACGGTGGCGAGGTGACCGCCCTTGGCATGATTAAAAACAAGACGGTTGTTGTCGGGCAGGCGCAGGTTTTGCAACTGGCCACAGGCGTCGTAGCCGTAGCGCAAGGTGCCCCAGCCTTGGTGTTCGGCGGTGAGGCGGTTTTGGCTGTCGTATTCGTAGGCCAGCGCCCAGTGACCGTCTTCGACGCCGAGGAGGTTGCCTTGGCGGTCGTAGGTGTAGTCGACGGTTTTGCCGTCGGGGAGGGTTTTTCGTACAAGGCGCCCGGCATGATCGCGTTCGTAGCGGGTAACCAGCTGACTGCCGTC
>NZ_JACARO010000094.1 GCF_013386585.1 Pseudomonas sp. P7548
GGCAATGGGGTGAATATCCTGTCGGGCAGCGGCGATATTCGCCTGCAAGGCACGGCGCTGGGCTCGGGGCCGGGGCTGCAATTCACCGCCACCAACGCCCGGGGCTTTAACAACGTGATGACCGGTGGCAGCGGCGACCTCACCGTCACTGCGCGCAGTGCCAGTGGCGCGGCGTTGAGCTTCGACAACGGCACCAACACCTTGCAAGTGGTGGACGGCACCCTGCGCCTGGACCTCGACACGCCGTCGGGCAATTACCTCAACCAGGGCAACGGCACCTCCTCGATCCTGGCCACCGGCAGTGGCGCGGTGCTGATCAGCCGTGGCGGGCTGATCCACAACAGCCTGCTGGACACCACCTCCGAGCCGACGCGCCAGTATCACCAGAGCCAGATGGTCGGTGACACCTGGCGCCAACCGCTGACCGGTGACTACCACCTCACACCGCTGGGCAGCGCTGCGGACCAGGTGAACATCGACGTGGCCCAGGGCACCGCACCATGAACGACCCGGTGTTTTCCCTCGAAGCCTTCGAGTACCTGTGCTACAGCCGCGACCACGAGGGTGGCGCCCGTGAACTGGTGCGCCTGCTGCAATTGATCGACCGCAACTACGGCAAGCTGTCGGAGCAGTTTTCCCTCAGCGTGTCGCCTGCGCTCACGCCCGGGGAGCTGGAAAGCCATGTGCTCACGCGGCTGACTTGCGCGATTACCGCGTTGTTCTCCGACCCGGGGTTCAGCATCAGCCCGGGTGGGTTCGGCCAATTGATCAACCTGCAACGCTGGCTGTCCTCGTTGTTTGCCGCCAGCGCCTTTATCAACGCCGACCACATCCTGCGCTCACTGAATTTGCTCGGGCCTGGGGGCAACGGCTACCGCATCGCCGAACAGGACCTGGTGAAGTTCTGCCTGCTGTATTCACCGGAATCCCAACTGCCGCTGGATGTGGAATTGCTGTGGGCACAGAACCCGACCCTGGCGGCGGCGCTGTTCATGGCGCTGATGTCGCCGCGTTTTCTCGGCACGCCGGCTGCGCACTCCAAGCGTGAAGCGCTGCTGGCCTGGTTGCCCGGGCGCCTGGAGCAGCTGGATAGCCTGGATACGCTGCCGCTGAACGTGCTGCACGACGTGTACATGCATTGCAGTTACGCCGACTTGCCGCAACGCCACCGCATCAAGGCCTCGATCAATACGCTGATCGAACGCAAGCTCGACAGCGTGGGCATTCACAGCGTGCCTACGGGCGTTGCGCCGACGCGTGAAAAACCGTTGATGCTGGTGTTGCTGGAATGGTTCTCCGGTGGGCATTCGATCTATCGCACCCACTCGTTGACGCTGGAAGCGGCGCGGCGGGATTTTCACGTGGTGGCGGTGGGGTACGCGGCCAATGTGGATGCTCTGGGTCGCGCCGTGTTCGACGAATTTATCGAATTGCGCGAGCCCGACGACCTGTTTGCCTGCCTGCGGCAACTCACCAACCTCGCTACCGTGCGCCAGCCCGACGTGTTCTACATGCCCAGCGTCGGCATGTTCCAGATCACGATGTTTGCCAGCAACCTGCGCTTTGCGCCGTTGCAGGTAGCGGCGCTGGGGCATCCCGCGACGACCGCGTCACGGCACATCGACCGCATCAGCGTCGAAGCGGATTTTGTCGGCGACCCGGCGTGTTTCACCGAGCGCCTGCTGCAACTGCCCGCCAATGGGCAACCCTATCGGCCCTCCGCCATTGCGGTCGACCTGCCGGCTGCCGTGCGCGAAGACACGCCCTGGGTCAACATCGCCGTCGCCGCCACCACCATGAAACTCAACCCGACCTTCCTGCGCGCCTGCCAGGCGATTGCCGTGCGCACCTTGCACAGCAGCGGCAAGCGCGTGCGTTTTCACTTTCTGGTGGGGCAGGCCCAGGGCTTGTTGTTCCCGCAACTGGTGCGGTTGATCGAGCGCTACGTCGGCGACGCCACGGTGTACCCGCACCAGCCCTACGCCGACTACATGGCCACGCTCAATGGCTGCGATATGTTCCTCAGCCCGTTCCCGTTCGGTAACACCAACGGCATCATCGACGCCTTCACCGTCGGCCTGCCGGGCGTGTGCAAGACCGGGCCGCAGGTATTCGAACATATCGACGAAGGCCTGTTTCGCCGCGTGGGGTTGCCGCTGTGGAGCATTGCGCCTACCCATGAAGACTACGTGGACGCGGCGGTACGGATGGCGGGGAGTTATGCCGAACGCAGTGCCCTGTATCGGCACCTGGACAGCTGCAATCCACTGGGCGTGCTATTCAACGGTGACCCCCACGCCCTAAGCGCCGCCCTATCGACGGCTGTAGTGAGCGGGTTTACCCCGCGCCGCGGTGCGTCAGATACACATGAGGTACCTGACACACCGCGGCGCGGGGCAAGCCCGCTCACTACAAACTGATTCAGGCCCTTGTGGTGAAGGGCCATTGAGCAGGATCATCACCGCCTCAATCGTCGTGGAGCCGGTGTCACTCATGAAGCGCCATTTCGAAGACTTGCAGCTGGGCAGCATCGAGTTGTTCTGCCTCGCCGCCGAAGCCAGCAGTTTCACCGCCGCCGCGCAGGTGGCGGGTGTGACGCCGGCGGCCGTGAGCCGCAGTGTCTCGCGCTTGGAAGAGCGCCTGGGCTCGCGCCTGTTTGTGCGCACCACCCGCAGCATTCGCCTGACCGACAGCGGCCGCACGTTCTTCGAACAATGTCGCCAGGCGTTGGGCCAACTGGTGGAAGCGCAACAGGAAGTGATGGGCGCGCAGTCCGTGCCGTCCGGCCTGTTGCGCATCAGCATCCCCACCACCTATGCGCACCACCGCTTGCTGCCATTGTTGCCGACGTTTCGCGCGCTGTACCCGCATGTCACCGTGGATATCCACATCAGCAACCGCAACATCGACTTCGTCGCCGAAGGCTACGACTTGGCCGTGCGCGTGCGGGCCCAGCCGGACTCATCGCTGATCGCACGCCTGCTGGAAGACGCCGAACTGGTGGTGGTCGCCGCGCCGTCCTACTTGCAACACGCCGGTGTGCCGCAGAGGCTGGACGACCTGCCTGGGTTCGAATGCATCCAGTACGAACTGCCGAGCAATGGCCGGCGCATTCCGTGGCTGTTCCAGGTGGACGGCAAGGATCGAGAGTACGCGGGGGAGGCGGGCTACAGTTGCTCCGACGATGTGCTGGGCGGGGTGACCCTGGCCAAGCACGGCGCCGGGTTGTTTCAGACCTACAAGTTCATCGTCGAGCAAGAGCTGGCCGACGGCAGCCTGGTGGAAGTGTTGAAACCCTTCGGCGGCCGCTCGCGACCGTTTACCTTGCTGTATCCCCATGGGCGCTTTGTGCCCCATCGGGTGCGGGCGTTTGTGGATTTCCTGATGGCGTGTCGTGACGAGTGGGCGGCGCCGTAGAGGCGGCAATGTCCCATGTCAGCAGGAGCTGGCTGATCGCCGCGTTGATGGTTGCGTGCGGCACGTTATCCCGCGCCAAAATCGAAACGCCCTGCAAAAAGCTGTCAAACACCGTCGCCATCGCCGCCACGTTGAGCGTGTCCGGCAACTGCCCCGTGTTCACCGCCCGTTCAATGCACGCCACGATGCCCGCTCGGGTTCGTGCCCGTGACTGGGTCAACGCGTCGGCTACCCGCGCATTTTCCGGGCTCGGGGCGCTCATCACGCCCAAGGCCACCATGCAGCCTTTTGGGTGCCCATCCTCACACTGCATGCGGGCCGACTGGCGCAAGGCGGTTTCGACGGCCTGGCGGGGTGGCAGGGTTTCGTCCCACAAGCATTCGGTGACTTGGGCGTAGGTCGCCAGGTAGCGCTGCACGCACTCATCGAACAGCGCCTCCTTGGAGCCGAACGCCGCATAAAAGCTCGGCGCGGAGATACCGCCACCCAGGCCGGCCTTGAGCTGAGCGAGGGAGGTGGCGTCATAACCGTGCTGCCAGAACAGGTGCAAAGCCTGGTCCACAGCCTGGTCACGGTCGAAATTGCGGGGGCGGCCCATGGTTGCCATTACCGATCTCCGGTGGAAAACGAGATAAATACTAGTCGATACATAAGTCGTTGACAACGCGTCGTGTGCGCCTGCAACATTTGTATCGATCAGTATTTAAGTCTGCCCAAGGAGTTTACCGTGACCCCCTCAATCACCTTATCGGCCGCGTCCGACCGCCTGCCTATCGGCGCCTTGCTTGCCCTGGCGATGACTGGCTTCATCTGCATCGTCACGGAAACCCTGCCGGCCGGCCTGTTGCCGTTGATCAGCGACGGCCTGGCGATTTCACCGTCGATGGCCGGGCAGATGGTCACCGCCTACGCCCTGGGCTCGGTGCTGGCGGTGATTCCCATGACCATCGCCACCCGGGGCTGGCGTCGGCGCAATGTGCTGCTGCTGACCATCGTCGGGTTTCTGCTGTTCAACTCCATCACGGCGCTGTCGTCCCATTACGGCGTGACCCTGGTGGCGCGGTTCTTTGCCGGTGTCGCAGCCGGATTGGCCTGGAGCCTGCTGGCCGGTTACGCCCGGCGCATGGTCGCGCCCCATCAGCAGGGCAAGGCGTTGGCCCTGGCGATGGTCGGTACGCCGATTGCGCTGTCGCTGGGCGTGCCGCTGGGCACCTGGCTGGGTGGGCTGGTGGGTTGGCGCACCACGTTTGGCCTGATGTCGGCGCTGACGTTGATGCTCATTGTGTGGGTGCTGGTGAAGGTGCCGGACTACCCGCCACAGGCTGCGCACCAGCGCTTGTCCCTGGGCAAGGTGCTGACTACCCCCGGCGTGCGCCCAGTGTTGGCGGTGGTGATCAGCTGGATGCTGGCGCACAACATTCTGTACACCTACATCGCGCCGTTCGTGGCGCCTGCAGGGTTGGCGGAGCGGGTCGACCTGGTGCTGCTGGTGTTCGGTATCGCCGCGCTGGCCGGGATCTGGCTGACCGCCAGGCTGGTCGAACCGCTGCTGCGCAACACCGTGCTGGTGAGCCTGGCGACCTTTGCCGCGGTGAGTGTGTTGTTCGGCTTGCTGGGCAACGTGCCCCAGGTGATTTACCTCGGGATCGCCGTGTGGGGCCTGAGCTTCGGCGGTGCCGCGACCCTGCTGCAAACCGCCCTGGCGGACGCGGCGGGCGACGGCGCGGATGTGGCACTGTCGTTGAATGTGGTGGCGTGGAACAGCGCCATCGCCGGCAGCGGCGTGGTGGGCGGGGTGTTGCTGGATACCTGGGGCGTTGCATCGTTTCCGTGGGCGATGGTGCTGTTGATCGGTGTGTCGTTTGCGATTGTCTGGGGCGCGCGCAGCCATGGGTTCAAGCCGGGTGCGCGAGCGGTAGGAAAACCTACAGTCGTCGGGCACTAATCGTACAATGCCCTGTCAATAATTCCCGCAATATCATCCACTTGGCTCCGCACCGCGGAGCCTGCCGCTTCATTCCTATTCGAAGATTTAATGCATGCACCTACGCAAAATTGCCGTTGGGCTGTCCGCCCTTGTTTTGCTCTCCACCGGGGTCAGCGCCCGCAGCCTGCCCGACCTGTATTCCGCGCAGGAAAAACGCCTGTCGTTCGACGCCTGTGCCGACCTGTTTCCCGCTGCAACGCCCATCAACACCGCCACCGTGCCGGCCAGCATGAAACCCCTGGCGTTGTGTTCCGATCACTTCGCCGTGCTCTACTCGCAAACCAGCAAGACTCCGCTGGTGGTGGTTGAACGCCTGAACGCCGCGCAGTTGAAAGACGCCAAGGGCGAAGAGCGCACCAACCAGTTCTACGCCGACCCGCGCATCCCCAAGGGTGGGCGTGCCGAGTTGAGCGACTACCGCGCCCAGCACATGGACCGTGGCCACCAGTCCCCGGCCGCTGATGCGCCGAATGCCAATGCCATGGCTCAGTCCTTTGCCCTGTCGAACATGGTGCCCCAGGACCCCACCAACAACCGCAAGATCTGGAGCAAGGTCGAGGCCGACGTGCGCAAGTTCGCCGTGCGTGCCGGCGGCGACGTGTATGTGTTCACCGGGCCGCTGTTCGATGCCGGTTACGGCACCATCGGCGACAACCAGGTCTGGGTGCCGACGCGCCTGTTCAAGCTGGTGTATGACGCGTCAAGCCAACGTGCCTGGGCCTATGTGTTGCCCAACGCCGAGACGCGCATTCAAAAACCGATGGACTATGAGACCTTCGTGAAGAGCACCGGGCTCAAGTTGCTGGGCAACCTTCCGGTGTCGGGATCGGTCGGGCGCACCTGACCGTCATTTGGACTTTTTCAACGCCTTCAGGCGCTGGGTCGCCCGCTGTACGGCGGCCATCTTCTCGGGGCGTTTCATGCGTTTCCATTTGCGGATGTCGTCCTTGCTGCGCCCACAGCTGAGGCAGAGGTCGCCGCTGAGTTGGCAGATGGAAATGCACGGGTTCTCGATGTCTTTGGCCAACGTATTTTCACCAAAAAAATAATTGTAGTGAGCGGGCTTGCCCCGCGCGGCGGTGTGTCAGGTACAACGCGGCGCGGGGCGAGCTTGATCATTGGGGGGTATCGGGTGGATCGGGTGGATCGGGTGTACCGCGGCGCGGGGCAAGCCCGCTCACTACAGGGTCCAGGTGGTGTTTGAGGGTGTAGAGGGCTACGCCGACGGCCAGGATACCTGAGACGGCGCCGACGACCAGTGCCCAGCGCGGGCCCAAGTGGTCGGCGACCCAGCCGACGATGGGCGCGCCGATGGGGGTGCCACCGAGGGCGACGGCGACGCGCAGGGCGATCACCCGGCCGCGCATGTGCGGTTCGGTGGTCAGTTGCATCAGGCTGTTGGTGGTGTTGCTGAAGGTCATCGCGCCGACACCGATGATCACCAGCGCAATCGCGAAGGTCCAGTAGTTGGGCGCCAGGGCCGCCAGGGTGCAGCCGACCCCGAACACGGCCGCGCCACTGAGCAGTGATTTGAACTGCGGCCGCTCGCGACCGGCAGCGAGCAGGGCGCCGGCGATGGTGCCGATGGCCAGGGTCGAGGTCAGCAGGCCGTAGCCGCGTGCATCGGCGTGGAACACGCTGACGGCCATGGTCGAGATGAAGATCGGGAAGTTCATGCCGAAGGTGCCGATCAGAAACAGCATCAGCAGAATCGCCTTCAGGTCCGGCCGTGCCCACACGTAGCGGATGCCTTCGGTGAGGCTGCCCTTGGTGCGCAGTGCCCGCACCTTGGTGCTTGGGTCCGAGACCCGCAGGAAGAACAGCGACATCAGCACGGCAAAGAAACTCGAACCATTGAGCAGGAACGCCCAACCGGTGCCCACTGATGCAATCGTCACACCGGCCACGGCCGGGCCGATCATGCGCGCCATGTTGAACGAGGTGGAGTTGAGCGCGATGGCGTTGGACAAGTCCTTCTCGGCCACCAGTTCGGCGACGAAGATCTGCCGCACCGGCGCATCGAACGCCGACGCGCAGCCGGACAAAAACGCGAACACATACACCTGCCACAACTGCACCAGGCCGGTGACGGTCAGCACGCCCAGGGTCAGTGCCAGCAGGCCCATGACCGCCTGGGTCACGATCAGCATTTTGCGCTGGTCAAAGTGGTCGGCGGCAAAGCCGGTCCAGGGCAGCAACAGCAGTTGCGGGCCGAACTGCAGCGCCATGACGATGCCCACGGCCGACGCGTTGTGCGGCGTCAGTTGGGTGAGGACCAGCCAGTCCTGGGCGGTGCGCTGCATCCAGGTGCCGATATTCGACACCAGCGCGCCGGCGGCCCAGATGCGGTAGTTGGCGCTGCGCAGGGAACGGAAGGTGCCAAGAGCACTCATGATGGCTGCGACGTGTTGCCACCGTGGAAACGGCCAAAGTGCCGCGCCATGAACAGGCTCATCAACAGCGCGCCAAGCCCGAGCGCGAGCAGATGGCTGGTGGGCTTGAGGTCGAACTCACTGACGCGGCCGAGCAGCAGGTAGGCGACCAGCAGGTTGAAAAAGCCCCACACCACGTTCACCGTCGACGACGACAAGCCTTCACCACGAGGCCGCGCAAAGGGCGTCTGGAACGCTTCGCCCCTCACGCCACTGACGCAATGCGGCACCGCATTCGCCAGGAACGCGCCACCAAAAAAGTAGGACAGCAGGTCAAGCCATTGCATGGTCAGGCACCTCGTGTGGCAGGTCGGTCAAAAATCGGCGAGACGCTCCAGCAGTTTCACCGCAGCGGCGAGTTCATCGTGTTCATGGGGCGACAGTTGTTCGTGCAGGGCGCGCAGCAGCCAGTCGTCTTTGGCGGCGCGGCTTTCGGTCAGGTGCTTGCGCAAGGCGGGCGTCAGGGTGATCAGCGTCTGCCGGCCATCGCTGGGGTCCGGCTGGCCGCTGACCGCCTGCATGGCCTCAAGCCCGGCCACGGTGATGCGCATCGATTGCGGGCGCACGCTTTCGGCGCGGGCGAGGGCGGACACGGTGGCCGGGCCGTCGCGGTCCAGGCGCAGCAGTACGGACTTTTGCGCCGAGGTGAAATCGTTGGGGTGGGTCTGCTCGCGCAGGCGGCGGCTCAGTTTGCCCAGGGAAATGCGCAGTGCCGCGGCCAGGGCGGCGGAGTGGGGGGCGGACGTTGCAGAAGAGTCGGTCATGCCTGAACCCTAGCACCCATGCAGGAAAACTGTACAGTTTGACTGCATTAAACTTTTTTCATAAAACGCAGTGCTTCATCAAAGGCCAATAAACCAAGGCTGGCGTCACCTTGCGGTTTATACTTGCCCCCCTCGCAACCCACCCATTCACACGAACCGAGAACCCCATGAGCACCTCTCTTCCCATCGCCCCCGTGCGCAAGCCCGTCGCGCCGTTGGTGGCCTTTATTTTCCTGGTGCTTGGCGCCGTGTTCCTGCAAACCAGCGTGGGCGCGCACCAGGTGCTGTTGCTGGTGGTCGGTGCGGCGCTGGGCCTGACCCTCTATCACGCCGCCTTTGGCTTCACCTCGGCGTGGCGCGTGTTCATCAATGATCGGCGCGGCGCCGGCTTGCGCGCCCAAATGGTGATGCTGGCGGTGGCGGTGTTGCTGTTCTTCCCGGCGTTGGGAGCCGGCACTTTGTTTGGCCAGCCGGTGGTCGGGCTGGTGGCGCCGGCCGGGGTGTCGGTGGTGTTTGGTGCGTTTATCTTCGGCATCGGCATGCAGTTGGGCGGCGGCTGTGCGTCGGGCACCCTGTTCACGGTGGGCGGCGGCAATGCGCGCATGCTGGTGACGCTGTTCTTCTTTATTTGCGGTTCGTTGATCGCCACCCACCACGTGGACTGGTGGTTCTCGCTGCCGGCGTTCCCGGCGATTTCCATCGTCAAGAGCTTCGGCGTGGCGCCGGCCATGGGCCTGAGCCTCACCGTGTTTGCTCTGATCGCCGTGATCACGGTACGCCTGGAAAAAGGCCGCCACGGCCAGTTGGAGGCAGGCGTCACCAGTGAGCACACTGGTCTGCGCCGCTTTCTGCGTGGCCCGTGGCCGTTGGTGTGGGGCGCGATTGGCCTGGCACTGCTCAACTACGCGACCCTGGCCCTGGCCGGTCGCCCATGGGGCATTACCTCCGCGTTCGCGCTGTGGGGCGCCAAGGTGGCGAGCGGCCTGGGGGTGGACGTGGCCAGTTGGGCGTTCTGGCAAATGCCGGGCAATGCCAAGGCCTTGGCCGCGCCGGTGTGGGAAGACATCACCAGCGTCATGGACATCGGCATCGTGCTCGGTGCGCTGCTGGCGGCTGGCCTGGCCGGGCGTTTTGCGCCGAGTCTCAAGATCCCCACGCGCTCGCTGGTGGCCGCGGTGATCGGTGGCCTGCTGCTCGGCTATGGCTCGCGCCTGGCGTATGGCTGCAACATCGGCGCGTACTTCAGCGGCATCGCCTCGGGCAGCCTGCATGGCTGGGTGTGGCTGGTGGCGGCGTTCATCGGCAACAGCGTGGGCGTGCGCCTGCGCCCGTTCTTCTTTGCTGGCGAGCGGCCGCAGGTCGCCTTAAGCGGCTGCTGAACCTTCAACCACAGGGTGCCTGGATGATTCGAGAACTGCGGACTTTCGTATGCGCGGCGCGCAAGGGCACCTTTGCGGCCGCAGGCCAGCAGGTGGGGCTGACGCAATCGGCGGTGAGCGCGCAGATCAAGCACCTTGAAGACGCCCTGGGGGTCAAGCTGTTCGACCGCACCGGACGCTCGGCCACCCTCAATGCAGCGGGGCAGCGGGCGGTGCCGCTGGCGGAAGAGATCCTCGATATCTTTTCGCGCATGGGCACGCCCGACAGCGCCAACAACTTCCAGGGTTCGTTGCGCATCGGCGCCATCGGCAGCGTGCAGACCGGGCTGCTGCCTCAGGCGTTGGTGGCCTTGAAGCGGCGCGCGCCGTTCATCGAGGTCAGCCTGGTGCCCGGCGTTTCGCTGAACCTGCTCAGCCAGGTCGACGCCGGTGATCTGGACCTGGCGATCATGATCAACCCGCCGTTCAACCTGCCCAAAGACCTCAACATCGAAGTCATCGCCCGCGAGCCGTTTGTGCTGATCACCGCCAATGACGTGCCGGGCGATGACCCGTTGCAGATCCTGCGCGAACAGCCCTTCGTGCGCTACGACCGTGGCTCGTTCGGCGGGCGGCAGGTGACGCAGTTCCTCAAGGAGCAAAAAATCCAGACCCAACTGGCCCTGGAACTGGATGAGCTGGACGCCATCGTCAAGATGGTGCGCAGCGGCCTCGGCGTGTCCCTGGTGCCCCTGGCCGGGTTGTGGCTGGAACATGACAGCGACGTGCGGGTTTTGCGATTGGACAAACTGACGTTTTTCCGCGAAATCGTGTTGCTGACCAAGTACACCCAGCGCCAACTGCCACTCTTCGAATTATTCCGTTCGTGCGTCATCAGTGTGCTGGACGCGCCCCAATAGGGCGCGAGCATCGAAATGATTGAGGCTCAGGACCAAGGATATGCGCTTTATCCCCTGGTCTTTCTGGTGAAGAATCGAGTTCTGAATAACCGAACCAGCAGGTAGCCACCGTGAGCCTTTCTCCTTTCCACCTAGCGATTCCCGTGTATGACCTGGCCGCCGCGCGTCACTTCTATGGTGATGTCTTTGGCCTTTCCGAGGGTCGCTCCAGCGCGCAATGGGTCGACTTCGATTTCTACGGCCACCAGTTGGTGATCCACGAACACCCCAAGACCCACTCCCAGGCGTCGGTGCACTCCAACCCGGTGGATGGCCACGATGTGCCGGTGCCGCACTTCGGCATCATCCTGCACTGGGAACAATGGGAAGCGCTGGCCGATCGGTTGCGGGCACGTGAGACTCAATTCGTCATCGAACCTTACGTGCGCTTCAAGGGCCAGGTCGGCGAGCAGGCCACCATGTTTCTGTTCGACCCCTGTGGCAACGCCCTGGAATTCAAGGCGTTCAAGGACATGAGCCAGCTGTTCGCCAAGTAAGGGGAGGGGGCACGCGAGCGGGGGCGGATCCCGTGTGCCGTTCAGTCGTTCGCGTCAGAGGCGGTGGTGGTGGCTTGATCGGCTTCGGCCGCCAGCTTCGCGCGGTCGGCCTTGCTGATGTAGCGGTCCTTGCTTTTCGGCGCCAATTTGGCGCTGGCCTTCTTGGCCTTGGCCTTGAAGAGTTGCTGGAGTTTTTTCTGGCGGTTCATGGTGATCTATCCGGCGGGTAATGGGCGCGATGATACCAGCTAACCCTCCCGGCAGATTCCTTCCTGGGTCGCTTTTTAGCGCGGATCTGTGCATTGAATCAGGCTGCGTTTGGCCAATAATCAGGCCGGGTAAGCCTTGATCAACCTGCGTAAACGGAAGACCTCGATGAGCACCCATACCCGCACCAAACGCATGACCGTCCCTCAATTGGTCGCCATGAAGGGCCAGCAGAAAATCGTCTCCCTTACCGCCTATTCCAGCCCGATTGCCAGGCTGATCGACCCGCTGGTGGATTTCATCCTGGTGGGCGATTCGACGGCCATGGTCGGCTACGGCCGGGCGTCGACCTTGAGCATGCAGTTGGAAGAAATCATCGGCCACACCCGGGCGGTGGTCGACAGCACGCGCCTGGCGTGTGTGGTGGCCGACATGCCGTTTGGCAGTTATCAGGAATCCTGTGAGCAAGCCTTTCGCAACTGTGCCCAGGTGTTGGCACGCACCGGTTGCGATGCGGTGAAGCTGGAGGTCAACCAGGCGTTGGCGGGCACCGTCGAGTTTCTGGTGGCGAGGGGTATTCCGGTGATGGCCCATGTGGGGCTGATGCCGCAGTTCGTCAACGTGATGGGCGGCTTCAAGGCCCAAGGCCTTACGGCGCACACCGGCGCGGTGATCGCCGAAGACGTGCGGGCCAACCTGGCGGCGGGCGCCTTCAGCGTGGTGCTCGAAGGCGTGGCGGAAGGCCTGGCGCGGCAGATCACCCTGGACTCGGCCATGCCCACCATTGGCATTGGGGCGTCACCGGCCTGCGACGGCCAGGTGCTGGTGACGGAGGATGTACTGGGCCTGGGTGGCGATCACGTGCCGCGTTTCGTCAAGCAGTACGCCGACGTCGGCGCGGTGATCCGTGACGCCTGCGAGCGGTTTGCCGATGAAGTGCGTCGTGGCCGCTTTCCCGAAGCGCGGCATTGCTACGGGCTGTGACGGATCGCGTCGGCCAGTTGCCTGATGGCCTGGGCGACATCTTTGCTCCAGTCGAGGGTGTAGCTCAGGCGCAGGTGGTGCGGCCAGAGGCCTTGCCGGCTGAAGAGTTCGCCGGGGGCGATGACGATGTGCCGGGCCAACAACTGGTCGAATACCTGGCGCATGTCCACCGGGCGTGTTGCCTTGAGCCAGAAGGTCGCGCCGCCCTGTGGCACCAGAATCTCCCATAGGCCGTTGCCTTGTGCTTGCAGCAGGGCATTCATCTCGTTCATGCGCGCAATCAATTGGGCCCGCAGCGCCTTGAGGTGTGGGTCGATGCGTTTGGTCGTGAACAGCCGGGCGATAGCCTTTTGGCGAATCGGCGAGAGGCGAAACCCCCGTGCCAGGAACAGCTCACGCCACCGTGCGCCGTGTTCGCGGCACAACAGGTAACCGAAGGGCGCTTCTGCGCCGATCACTTTCTCAAAGGTTGAGAACACCAACAGCCTCTGCGGGTCAGCGAAGTCGCGATAACGGGGCGGCTGTGCGTTGAAATACAGCTCGCCGTAGGTGTCGTTTTCAAACAACCAGATTGAGCGTTCCGCCAGCCACTGGCAGATCTGCTGCTTGTCCTCGGCGGGCATCCGGCTGCCGTGGGGCATGTTGACCGTGGATGACAGCACGGCCAGGCGAATAGGCTCACACTTGAGCCGTTCCTTGAAGGCGGCCAGATCGAAGCGCCCATCAGCGCCCAACGGCATTTCGATCACACGGATATTCGCCGCCTCCAACTGCCGCAGCACCGCCCACGAACAGGGCGACTCTACCAGCGCCACCGTGCCGGCCAGGTCGAGGGCGTTGAGTGCCAGGTTCAGCACACTGTGCAGGTCCGAGCCGATATACACCTGGTCAGCCTGCCAATAACGCTCGGCCGACTGGGTATAACGCTCGGCCAATGCCCCGCGCAATTCGGGCTCGCCGAACGGCAGGTAGGGCGGCGAGGGCGCCCGGGTGTATTGCCGCGTCAGTTCGCGCTCGATCATCAGCAACGGGTTTTCCAGTGACAGCAGCATCGCCGGTGCATCACTGCTCAAGGCCATCATCCCAGGCGTGCGCGCGTGGGCGAACGCCTGGTCGAGCAGGCTGGGTGTGTCGCTCTCCAACGGCGGGGCGGGCGCTGCCTTGATGAAGTAGCCGAACTTGGGTCGGGCGACGATCCGGCCTTCGTCTTCGAGCAAGGCGTACGCGTATTTGGTGGTCGAGACCGACACACCCAGGCGCTGGGCCAGTTGGCGCAGCGATGGCAATTTCTGCTCCGGCTGTGCCGGGCTGGCCGCGATCAACTCGACGAGGTAGCGGTACACCGCCTGGTAGGCGAAGGGGGTAGTTGAGGGCCTGTCCATGATCACTCGCGCCGCCTTGGTGGGTGCGGGCGAGTATCGCGCAAGCCACCGCCGAACGCATTTATTTGGCGATGGCAGGTCTTTCCAGGGGAGCGATGATCAGATGCGGCCCGCCGTGACGCCGCCGTCCACTGGCAGCACGGTGCCGGTGATCCACGCCGCCTGTTCCGAGGCCAAAAACAGGATGGCTTCGGCGACATCGGCCGGCTGGCCATTGCGGCCCAACGGATGGAAGGCGTTGAAGGTGGGCAGCACGGCCTTGACCTGCTCACTGTCCATGAAGGTGTTGTACACCGGCGTTTCCACTACGGCGGGTGCCACGGTGTTGATGCGAATGTTCGAGGACGCCAGTTCAATCGCCAGGTTGCGGGTCAGGGCGTGCACACCGGCGTTGGCTGCCGAATACGCCGCCGACGGTGTGGCGCCAATGGCTTGCAACGCCCAAAGCGAACCGGTTTGTACGATGGTACCGCCGCCCCGTTTCAGCATGGCGTTGGCCGCCGCCTGCGCCATGAAGAATTTGCCCTTGAGGATGATATCGACGAAGCCGTCGTACTCGTGTTCGTCCAGCGCCAGGAAGGGTTTTGGGTTAAAGACGCCCGCGTTGTTGATCAGGATGTCCACGCCGCCGAACGCGCTGGTGGCCAGTTCCACCAGCGCTTTGGCGGTCGCGGGCTTGGCGATATCCGCCGCGAGGGTACGAACGTACTGGCCGCTGGGATCGATCTGCGCGGCGGCTTTTTCAAGTTTTTCCGCATCGCGACCGCTGATTACGACGCTGGCACCTTCGGCGACCAGGCGTTGTGCGACTTCCTTGCCGATACCCGAACCGCCGCCGGTGATAATGGCAATCTTGGAAGAAAATCTTTTCATGGTGAGAGTGTCCTGTGGGGTATGACAGAAAAAGTCCCTGAACGGATCGATCGCTATCGAAGCTGATCTAGTTCGTCCTTGGCTGCTATTCTTCGCCCCGGGCATCGTTGCCCACAAACCAGAATTCATTGCTGCCTACTAAAGAAAAACTTTAACGATGAATACGCCCGCCTACCTCAATGCACTCAAAGCCTTTGAAGCGGCTGCCCGACACCTGAGCTTTTCAGCGGCCGCAGCAGAATTGCACGTGACCTCGGCAGCGGTGGGGCAGCAGGTGCGAACCCTGGAATCCTGGCTTGGCGTGCCGTTGTTCACGCGCGGGTCCAGCGGCGCTGCGCGCTTGGTGCTCACCGAGGTGGCGCGCCAGGCATTGCCGGATATCCGCGAGGGGTTTGATCGCTTGAGGCTGGGGGTGGCGCGGTTGAAGGAGGGGGCTCTCAGCACAGGGCTCACGGTAACGGTCAGCCCGGCGTTCGCGGCCAAGTGGCTGCTGCCGCGTATCGAGCATTTCCAGCGGGCTCACCCGCAGACCGATGTGCTGCTGGACACCAACCTGCGGCCGGTGGATTTCATCGCCGAAGGCATGGACATCGGCGTGCGTTACGGGGCGGGCCATTGGCCTGGGCTGGTCGCCACCCACTTGATGGAAGAGGACCTCTACCCGGTGTGTGCGCCCACCTATCCGTTGCTGGAGCAGGGCCGGCTACCACCGGAAAAGCTCGCCGAGGCGACGCTGATCCACGACCTGTCGATGGCAGGCGACCCCCACTACCCGACGTGGCGCACTTGGCTCGATGCTTCGGGGTTCCCTGGGATCAATGCCGAGCACGGGTTGCGCATCAATAACTCGGCGGCGGTGCTACAAGCGGCGATTGATGGCCAGGGGCTGGCGCTGGGGCGCAGCGTGATGTTGCGCGATGACCTGCAAGCGGGGCGGTTGGTCCGGCCTTTTGGTGAGGCCAGCCGGCCGCTGGCGTTCGCTTACTACATCGTGCACCGGCCCGAAGTGGCTGACCTTGCCAAGGTGAAGGCGTTTCGGGAGTGGCTGCTGGCCCAGGCTGCAAGCGATCGCCAGCCCTGACAGCTACGGTTTAGGCTTCCAGCTCCGTCGCTACGTCATTCGCGACCGCCATAAACGCTCGCGCCACCGCCGACTGATAACCCCCTTTACGCTGCATCAGCACCGCCGTGCGTTGCAGTGTCTGCGGCCCCAGTTCAATCGCGACCCGGGTGCGCCCGCGCAATAGGGGCCGGCAGGAGGGTCGACAGCGTGGTCCTGCGCACCACTTCGATCAGCGCGCCAATCGCATTGGCCTCCATCACCACTCGGGTGTCGAATTGCGCCAGGCCGCGCCAGAAAAGCTCGCACGTCCAGGTAGATCAGAAATAGGCCGATCACCACGGTTATGTACGTCAGGAGGGGGGCCAGTTCGAACATCGCACGTCACCTCGGCAGTAGGGTCGACCGCCAGGAATCCTGAAGCCGAGGCTGAAAGCAACACAGGTGGGCGGCTAACGTTTGATCTCCTGCCACACACCCTCGAGTAACGCGCGGAAGCTGTCATCTACTTCCGGGACGGGGTGGATCAGCAGGTCTTCTAAAGTGCCGGCATAAAGCTTTTCTTTTCCGGTTGACAGTGCTTGGCCTAACTTTTCACGGTATGACTCAAGGGGAAGGCCGAGTAAGTGATCACAGTAGGCTTGATTGCCGAGAACAACTGGACCGTTGGGCTCGATGTCGTCTGCCTCGATGAAAAGAACTTTGGCTTGCTCGAGACAACGTGTTCGACGTTCCGTGTCGCTCCAGTGCTGTTTGGCAAGAGACAGCAGATCGAATCCTTTGCTGTTCTTCGCGTGGCCAACAACCTGTTGGATTGCCGGGTCTTCGTCCTTGTCAAAGCGCTCCAATAAACTGTCGTACACTTTAATGGACTCTGCCAGGTTCTCGGGACCGCCAATGACGATACCTTTTTGCAAGATGGCATTTGCGACCTGGATTTTTATAGTGCTGGATTCAACGTGTTCAAAGCGATCAATGAGTGTGTTGAAAACGACAAGGGCTTCACTGTGACGGTTGAGCTCTTCTAGGCCGCTGGCGAAATTGAGCATTGCTCTTGCAACGTGCTCAAGTACCGAAATGGCCTCTGCACTTTCGAATTTCTTGATGACTTCCTGATAAGCATCCATCGCATCATCATGTTTATTCATTTGCCACAGTCGGGTGCCTTTCGCGATCAGGATTTTCGCGACTTGGATCTGGCAGGCAACCGATGTCTCATGTTCAAAACGACGAATCAGGTCGTCGCAGGCCTCAATGGACTCCTCTCTGTCACCGAGCCGCCACAAGCTATGGCTTTTATTGAGCATCGCTTTTGCGGTACTGGACTTGACAGGTTCTGTAGCGTCGATGCCCACGTTGTCTATCAAGTTGTCAAACGAGCCGATGGCCTCGTCGTGTCGACCCAAGGCTCGCAACCTGAGGCCTTTATTGAGGTGGGCGAAGGCAACTTGTTCTTTTGCAACGGGTGAGTCGCTGTTTCCAAAAGACTGGATAACATGGTCGTAGACAGCAATAGCTTCGTTGTTGCTTTTGATTTGCCCTAAAGCGGCTCCCTTGTTTACATAGGTGCACGCGAGCCGGTCCTTCATCGATACGATTTCCTGCGTACCAAATCGATCTAGAAGCTTGTCGTAATTGGAAATCGCCTCTTCGTGACGATTCATGTGCGCGAGCCTGACGCCCGTGTTGAACAGTACCTGGGACGTCGCTTCGTTGATTTGAGGTGTATCTTCTTTTTCGAAACGCTGCATGTATTCCGTGTACACGGTGACCGCTTGCTCGTTCTGCCCAATCTTGCCGAGTGTGGCACCCAGGTTTACGTACGCTCTGGCGGATTGCGTTTTAATGGCGGGCTTCTCGTCCGTACGGAACCGTTCGATAAGTTCCTCATACACTGCAATCGCTTCATCGTTGCGATTAAGAGCGCCCAGCGCTACCCCGGCATTGAACAGAGCGCGGACACTGTTGGTCGGTGTAGCAGACTTGTCGTTCGCCGCCGCGCGCCAGAATCGTGCGGCGCCTTCTTTATCACCCTTGTTGTAGGCATCGAAGGCACGTGTGTTCCAGTCTTTGTAGGTGTACTGGCTCTCAGGCTTTTGTGTGACGGCAACGGCTTCCTCGGACAGCGCTTCGGATGCATCAGCGGAAGGTGCATCTCGCGACAGATCGGGTTCACTGAGGTTGTGCTGCAAGATGTGCATGGCTCGTTCGGAAAGCGCATCGAGCTTCTTGAGTTTTTGTATGTGTTTATTGAAGTTTGTTTGCGCCTCGCCTTCGAGCACTTGGAATTTTGCTTGCAACTCATTGAGCTGAGTTTGCATGGCAATGGCATGGGTTTGAAACCACTTGTTGGCGGCGAGTTCGGCTTCTTTCTGTGCTTCTTTTTTTGCTTTGTTCTGAACCGAGAAGTACCCGACCATACCTGCGAGGGCCAAGATAATGCCGAGGCCACTGAGCATGTTGCTGAGTACGTTTAAGCCCTTATCAATTTGTGAGTTCTGCGTCTCCACACGTTTTTCTTGCGCATCAATACGTGTTGATAAGGTCTGCATGTCCTTTGTCAGCAGGTCGCGCGCAGTGTCAATGCGCATTTGCGTGAGGGTTTTGTAGAACTCCAGCTCCGCTTCTTTTTTATTCTCGACGGCGTGGGTGGGTGATGCAGCCACCAGTAAGCCGAACAAACAAAGGGCGAAACGCTTTGACGGTGTGGCGGGGCGATTCGGTTTATTCATGATTGAGGTCGTTTTTGCCAGTGACTATCAGTGCTCCTCGCAGGAAGGCATACCGTATTGGTGAATGTACGAGTTGTTGTCGACGCTCAGAATGTACTGACGGCTGTAACGGACGCATTTTTGACCTCCCTGATCGGTGGAAATACAGCTGGGCATTGTGCCATCACCGTGGGGCGTGGCGCTAATCTTGTTCCCTGTCGAGGCTGATTTTTCTCCCCGCTGAGCGTCAACGGCGGGCATTTTCCCCGAAAATGGCCACTATCTCGATATTCGGTTCCGGGGAAAACAATGTGGAGACCTCAACCCGGTACCTGCGCAGCTCCGGAAATCGTCGCCCGGGCCTTGGGATTGGTCCACACGGCCCCATAACTACGCCTGTATCCATCGAGGTGACAGACCATGACCAACACAACCGAAACCGCCATTCTTGCCGGCGGCTGCTTCTGGGGTATGCAGGACCTGTTGCGGCGCTACCCCGGTGTGCTGCACACACGCGTCGGCTACACCGGCGGCGATGTGGCGAATGCCACCTACCGCAACCATGGCAACCATGCGGAAGCGATCGAGATCGTGTTTGACCCGGCTGTGATCGGCTATCGGCAGATCCTTGAGTTCTTCTTCCAGATACACGACCCCAGCACGCCGAACCGCCAAGGCAACGACCTTGGGCCCAGCTACCGCTCCGCGATTTATTACCTCAGCGAACAGCAACGGGACATTGCCGAAGACACGGCGGCTGACGTCGATGCCTCCCAATTGTGGCCGGGCCGCGTGGTCACTGAAATCGAACCGGCCGGGCCGTTCTGGGAAGCGGAGCCGGAGCACCAGGATTACCTGGAGCGCATCCCCAACGGCTATACCTGCCACTTCATACGCCCGAACTGGAAACTGCCCAAGCGCGCGTGAGCGTGCCCTGCCTTCGACCCCCCCCTTGTCCCGCCGAGTCGTCTCCCCGCGACGGCTCGGTACCTTGCCCCGCTTTTCCGTCCGTTGCCCAGTGCTGCGGGCTTCTACTGTGCACGTATGAAATAAGCATTTTAAGTAGAGGGTGAGGCGGACTAGGAAGTTGCCCACAGCTTCTTACTTTTTAGTATGACGGAGTCTTCTTTCGTTATTTTAGGAAGTGCGTGGGTTTATCCGGTTAATTATTCGTGCAATCGTACTGGCGTGGTTCTTACAGTTGGCTTGAGTTTAATTCCAGGTGTTGGTTTCTGACTCTGTGGAGGTAAATGATGAAAAGCTTGAGTGTGGTTCCGTTGGTGAGAGTTGCGAGGGGTTTTCTTCTCGGCTTAGTGGCTGCTTTTGCAGCGATTGCAGGTGGCTCAGTGTTCGCGGAAGAAAGGGTTTTAACCAAGGCGGATGCACCCACGCCTGTGCTGGTGCTATCTATGTCTGATGTTTATCCGGGTACTGGATTTTCTACGTTTAATGTTTTGTCCACAGACATGCCCGCAGGGACGCTTACTCTCCCGAAAAAGTTATTAGGGATTCAATGGAGTACTACGTACTACCCTAAAACGATTCACGATGATGTGGAACTGTGTTATTACCGCCCTTTTAGCTCTGAAAGGAGTTGTCAGGATATTCAGCCAAGTTCTTCCGGAACATTGGATGTTTTTAATGACCAAGCTTTTGGCCATGGTTCTAAAGTTGTTATCAATCATAGCGTGCGAGGCGGAGAACCACCGTTCGCTCGTCCAGCCGGTGTCGATTCGGTAACGTTTAAATATCAATATTGATCTGTTGTATAGCGCTCGCGGTCGGCTCGATTGCGAGTGCTCTCTAAAAAAGAACAGATCTGTATAGAAACCGCATGTTTTTATGCAGGTACATACTCATGAACACGATCAGTCCCTATACAACGTCGCCTCACAGTCGAGTGGCCAGCCATCCCGTAGACGAGATTACGCCACCCGTTGCTTTGCCCGAAGCAGGCGAGGCGGATTCCTCTACTTCCAATAACGGCGCCACCACCGTCTCGCTGCTGGCCGGCCAATTGAGTGCTGCGGCCATGCGCGCTGAAATGCGTGGGGGGCACACTGGCGCCGACCTGCTGGCACCTATCACCGATGCCAAGTATTTCGCCCATAAGGCGCAACATGATGCGCAGATTCCAACCACCGACAACCCGGAACATTTGGCACGGGCGCGGCAAGCGACGGCGTTTCTCAACGGCACTGACAGCAACCCCTTCAAAGGTCTCGCGCGCGATCAACTCAGCCTGATCGCCCACGACGACGGCGGCTCCTTCACCATTAATGAACGACGTGCCGCTTGGCAAACGTTGCAATCAGTTGACGCCTCTGTAGGTTCCAGTCCGGAGCCAGAGTTTGCTAACGGTCGTAAAATCATGATCTCGCGCTTGTTTGGTGGCAGAGAGCCGCCGGTCGCGCTTCCGCCTGCCACGGCCTACAACGAAAGGCAAAATCGCTGCGAGTTTCTCACCCTCGAAGACCGTGCGGTGATCGCGGATATGTACGGATATGCACAAGCCGAAGGAGTAGATCTGCATTTTGTCGACCGATTGATCACGTCATACAGCACCTACCGCTATTACACCGACGGCAGCCAGATGCTCGGTGGCAATAGCGGCTACGACCTGGACGGGCATCCGGTGAGGTACGATTTCAAGCCAGACGATGCCGCCACCGCCGCGGGTATCCTGAACGGCTCGGCAATCAACAGCACGCGCATCGACCCGGGCTTTTTGCGCTACATCCTCAACCCCGATCATGGCGCGTTTTCCAACGTGGGCGGCATACCGTTCCTGAAACGGATGGTGAACAAGTTCTCCGATGAAGGTGCCGACCAGCCGCCGCTTGGCAGTGAGTTCGCGGTCTTGAACCCTGTCGTTATCGCGGACCATATCGTCAAAACCACGAACATGAGCATAACGCTGCCGCCTTTCAATCCTGTCCTTGTGAAGACTGACGACGGCTGGACAGTGACGGAAGAAGGCAAGGCCGCCGGCTACGTGTTGGATCCGGCCACTGGCAGGCCGTACAAACGTGAGGCCCCCTCGACACGTCAAAACGAGCAGTACTTGATCTCGGATACCCTTTCCAGTCAGGCACCCAATCGCACCCTTCTCGATGCGCTGGCCGAACCCTCCGACCTACCCACCCCGCGATGGAGCTTGACCGGCCAACTCTTCACCTTGCTGAAAAACCTCAAGCCTTAAGGCCTGTTGTAAGCCCTGTATTCATTCTGCAAGACGATATGGTCAGCCACGTACTTCGCGTCGTGCCACACCCCATAGATAAATGATGAGGC
Source organism: Pseudomonas sp. P7548 (assembly GCF_013386585.1). GTDB lineage: Bacteria > Pseudomonadota > Gammaproteobacteria > Pseudomonadales > Pseudomonadaceae > Aquipseudomonas. Next base: position 21,926 of record NZ_JACARO010000094.1, read on the forward strand.
ACGGTTCACCAGGTTCGGCAGGCCCAGGAAGTAAATCCCGCTCTGGGCCGAGATCCCGCGTTTGTGGAAGGGCTCGCCTTTCTCATCGAACGCGTCGACTTTCAACCAGCCGAAATCGAACGTGAAGCCGGTGGCCCACAGGATCGTGGTCACGCCGGCCTCGGCCAAATCCAGGCTCAGGATCGGGTTGAGCAGGCATGGCGGATCGGGCAGCAGGTCCCAGGCCTCGGGCTCCAGGGGGAAGGGTAGGCCGTTGGCTTCGATGTACGCGTCGGCATCGCGCAGCACCTCGAAATACGCACGGTCCCCTTCGGCCACGTTATCGGCCAGGCCTGGGGCAAAGGTCATCACGCCTGCGTCCCAGCCTTGGGTGACGCCGACCAAGTGAATGCCTTGATGGGCCAGCCGACGGAAGTCCACGGTCTTGCCACCTTCATAGCCGCTGACGGCAAAGGCCACGTGTTTTTTCTTCGGCTGGATCTTGACCTCATCCCACAAGCCCAACGCGCCCAGCCACCAGCAGTAGTCACGGCCCCGGTACGCGCGGGGAGGGCGGTAGTGTTCGCCCACCGAGAGGTACACGGTCTTACCGGCTTTTTGCAGTTCTTCGGCGATCTGAGAGCCGGAGGCACCGGCACCCACCACAAGCACCGCGCCTTCGGGCAATTGGCCGGGGTTCTTGTAGGAAGAGGAGTGCAGTTGATACAGCGGTGCCGACGCCGGAACGAGGGCGGGGATAGATGGGCGCTGAAACGGGCCGGTGGCCGCCACGACGTTGGTGGCTTCGATCACGCCAGCCGAGGTCGTGACCTTGAAACCGGGGCGACCCACATGGCGTTCCACTTGCTGCACCTCGACACCGGTGCGCACCGGCGCCTGCAGTTTGTCGACGTAGGCTTCGAAGTAGTCGGCCATGCGCTCTTTCGGTGGAAAGGCTTCGGGGGAAATGCCCTCGAATGTCAGCCCGGGAAAGCGGTCATGCCAGGCCGGGCCGTTGGCGACCAGCGAGTCCCAGCGCTCCGATCGCCAGCGCTCGGCGATGCGGTGGCGTTCCAGCACGATGTGCGGCACGCCCATCAGGGACAGGTGCTCACTCATGGCAACCCCGGCCTGGCCTGCGCCGACCACCAGGGTGTTGATTGTTTCGACGGACATAGGCGTTTCCCGAAAGGTAAAAGGTTTGTCTGCAACACCGGTTGTCACTGCAGGAGCCGGCTTGCCGGCGATAGCGGTGTTCCAGATAACGGATTGGCTGGCTCACCCAACGTCATCGCCGGCAAGCCGGCTCCTACAGGTGCTCGGTGGTGGTTTGGCGTTCGTGGAGCAGCTGGGCCACGGCGCTGAGGGCCAATTGGTAACCCAGCGCACCCAACCCGGCGATCACGCCAGTGGCGGCCTTGGATATAAAGGAGTGGTGCCGGAAGCTTTCGCGCTTCCAGATGTTGCTCATGTGCGCTTCGATGATCGGCCCGTCGAACGCCAGCAGCGCATCGAGGATCGGCACCGAGCTGTACGTCAGCCCGGCCGCATTGATCACAATGGCATCGCTGCTCAGCCGCGCCTCCTGGATCCAGTCCACCAGCACGCCCTCGTGGTTGCTCTGGCGAAAGTCCAGGGTCAGGCCTATTTCAGCGGCGTGGCGTTGGCAGCGCGCTTCGATGCTGGCAAAGCTCTCGCTGCCGTAGGTGCCGCGTTTATCCAGCCCATACAGGTTGGCGTTCGGCCCGTTGAGGAACATCACACGGTGGCTCATGGCGTACTCCAGGTCATTCAGGGCTGCCAGTCATCCGGCACCACGGCGATCACATCGATCTCCATCAGCCACTCCGGCTGGCCCAGGCCGGAGATCACCAGCCCGGTGGAAATCGGGAACACGCCCTTGAGCCATTTGCCCACCTCCTGGTACACCGGCTCGCGGTAGCGTGGGTCGATCAGGTACGTGGTGGTCTTGACGATGTGCGACAGGTCGGAGCCCGCCTCCTCCAGCAGTTGCTTGACGTTTTTCATCGCCTGTTCGGCCTGGGCACGCGGATCGCCGAGACCCACCAGGTTGCCCGCGAAATCGGTACCGATCTGGCCGCGCACATAAATGGTGTTGCCGGCGCGCACGGCCTGGCACAGATCGTTGTCCAGGCTTTGGTTGGGGTAGGTTTCCCGGGTGTTGAACATGCGGATTCGAGTGTGGGTGGGCATCGCAGGCGGCTCGCTGAAAACGGGATGACCGCAGCTTCACACCACCATGGCTGTAGCGAAACCAGCATTTGTGCAGGGTAGTGCTTAGGAAAAACCGAAGCCCGTGCCCCTCATCGGCAGGCGCAGTGACCCGGCACGAACCCTGCACGATCGATCACGTACACCCATTGTTGTTGTGGAGGCGTGATGCTCAGTCGAATTACTCAGCGCCAGCTGGAATATTTTGTCGCGTCCGGCGAGGCGGGCAGCATCAGTGCTGCGGCTGAACGCATTCATGTGTCGTCGCCGTCGATCTCGGCGGCGATCACCCATATGGAAGCGGAGCTGGGCATCCAGCTGTTTGTGCGGCACCACGCCCAGGGCATTTCTCTCACGGCCGTCGGGCGCCAGGTGATGCAGGAGGCCAAGCTGATCCTGGAGCAAATGACCAACCTCTACACCATTGCCTCGGAGTCGTTGAACACCGTGCGCGGACCGTTGCGGGTGGGCTGCCTGGAGTCGCTGGCGCCGATGATCACGCCGGAACTGGTGTTTGGTTTTGGCCGCGCGTTCCCCGGTGTGCGGCTGACCCAGGCCGAAGGCAACCACGAGGAACTGCTGGAGAAACTGCGCAGCGGCGAGCTGGACATCGCCCTGACCTACGACCTGGTGACCAGCCCGGACATCGACTTCCAGCCCCTGGCCCAACTGCCGCCCTATGTGATGGTCGGCGAATACCACCCGTTGGCAAACCTGCCGGCGGTGAGCATGCAGGACCTCGAAGCCTACCCGGTGGTGCTGCTCGACACGCCCTGGAGCCGCGATTATTTCCTCAGCCTGTTCATCCAGGCGGGCACCACGCCGAACATCATCATGCGCTCCACCAACCTCGAAACGGTGCGCGCCATGGTCGGTAACGGCATCGGTTATTCCTTCGCGAATGCGCGGCCCAAATCCAACGTGTCCCAGGATGGCAAGCGCGTGATCCGCCTGCGCCTGGCCGGCGCTCATCGTCCGATGCGCCTGGGCTACGCCACGGCCAGCAACACCCAGCTGTCGCGGGTGGTGTCGGCGTTTGCCGAGCGGTGCCGCATGTTTGTCTCCGACCAGTACATCCCCGGCATGGCACCGCCGAGCTTTTTCGACCCGCATGCGGTGCGGGTGATGAGTGGTGTGAGCTGACGTTGCACCAATAAGTGGCGTGTTCGACGTGGTGGGTTCAGGTGCGCACCATTTTGGCTAATGCGCAGGATCCCAGAACAATGGAGATCAAAATGTGGGAGCGGGCTTGCTCGCGAATGAGGTTTATCAGTCAGCACATCAGTAACTGACAGACCGCCTTCGCGAGCAAGCCCGCTCCCACATTGGATCTTCGTTCATTGGTTTTTTGCGTGGTTTTTGGCTGCATAGGTTCTGCCTACCCAGTGCCCCGGCTTTTACGAATTGACCCTGACCACCTCCCGCCACGACTCTCAACCCATCGATGTAGATCAACTTATTCAGGGCACCACGACGATGACATTCGACTGGCACTACATGTTTGGTTTGCTCGGCGACGCCGAGTTCTGGCGCGCGACGTGGACGGTGATCAAGCTCAGCACCCTGACCTGGTTGTTGAGCATCGTCTTCGGGTTCGTGCTGGCGCTGGCCAAGCAATCCAGGCACGGCCTGCTCAGCGTGCCGGCCCGTGGTTATATCTGGTTGTTCCGCAGCCTGCCGCTGCTGGTGCTGCTGATCTTCATCTACAACTTGCCCCAGGCGTTGCCCGGCACGTCGGCGATTTTGGCGGACCCATTCTGGTCCGGCCTGCTGGCCCTGGTGATCTGCGAAAGCGCCTACGTCGCCGAGATCCATCGCGGCGGCCTGCTCTCGATTCACAAAGGGCAGGGCGAAGCAGCACGGGCGTTGGGCCTGCGCTTCCTCGGTACCCAGTGGCGTGTGGTGATCCCTCAAGCCTTGCGGGTGGCGCTGCCCTCGCTGGCCAACGAATACATCTCCATCGTCAAGCTCACCTCCCTGGTGTCGGTGATCTCCCTCACGGAGATCCTGATGGTCGGCCAGCGCCTGTATTCGCAGAACTTTTTGGTGATCGAAACCATGGCGGCGGTGGCGTTTTTCTACGTGTTCATCGTCACCGTGTTCGACTTTCTGCTCAAACGCCTGGAGCGCTTTCTCGACGTCAACCAACGCAACGTGTCCCGTGTGCCGGACGCTGAAGTGCTGGCGCTGGCCACCCAGCAGCGCACGGCGTTGGTGCGCCCAGCCAGCAACGGCGAACCGGCGTTGCAGGCGGCGCGGCTGCACAAGGCCTACAACAACGTTGAAGTGCTGGGCTCGGTGAACTTGCAGATCCAGACCGGTGAAGTGGTGTCGGTGATCGGCCCGTCCGGCTCCGGCAAAACCACGTTGATCCGTTTGCTCAACGGCCTGGAACAACTGGATAACGGCGAGATCCGGATCAACGGCCAGCCGTTCATTCACCTCGACAAGGTCGGCGCGCAGAAGCCGCAATTTATCGAGCACGCCGAGCACCGCCTGAACATCGGCATGGTGTTCCAGAGCTTCAACCTGTTCCCGCATTTGAGCGTGCTCGACAACCTGCTGATGGCGCCCAAATACCACCGCCTGGGTCGCCTGGCCGACCTCAAGCAACAGGCCTACGCGCTGCTGCACAAGGTGGGCATGCTCGACCACGCCTGGAAGTTCCCGCACCAGCTGTCGGGCGGCCAGCAGCAACGGGTGGCCATCGCCCGCGCCTTGATGATGCGCCCGCAAATCATGCTGTTCGACGAGCCCACCTCGGCGCTCGACCCGGAAAAAGTCAACGAAGTGCTGCAGGTCATCGAAGCCTTGGCCGAGGAGGGGATCACCATGGTGATCGTCACCCACGAGATGAACTTCGCCTTCAAGGTCTCCGACCGCATCGTGTTCATGGAGAAGGGCCGCGTGGTCTGCGACGACACGCCGGGCGCCCTGCGCAGCGGCCACAACCCACGCGTGGAGGCGTTCCTCAAGGACGTCTCGCTGGCGTGACCCCCTCAACGTTCAGGAAAAAATACAATGATCGAGCAAGCGCAAATCGAACAGTTCCAGCGTGACGGTTTCCTGGTGGTCGAAGACGTGTTGTCGCAGGACGAAGTGGCCGCACTGCAACACGATTTCGACCAATGGGTAGAAGAAAGCCGAAGCCACCAGAAAGGCTGGGGCGCGACCGTCGATGGTCGCGAACGCTTCGACCTGGAAGGCGATCACCGCGCCGATCACCCGTCGTTGCGCCGGGTCAGTTCGCCCACCGAGATTTCCCCGGCGTATGAGCGTGTGGCATTGCACTCACGCATGGCGGCGATTTGCGCGCAACTGATCGGCGCCCAGGGCACGCGTTTTCACCACAGCAAGATCAACTCCAAACTGCCTCACACCGCGACCCAGGTGAAGTGGCACCAGGACTTTCTGTTCACGCCCCACAGCAACGATGACATCGTCACCGCCTTGCTGATGGTCAGCGAAGTGACCCCGCAAAACGGTCCGCTGAACGTGATCCCCGGCAGCCATAAAGGCCCGCTGTGGTCGCACTGGCAGCATCAGCGTTTCACCGGTTCGGTGGATGACGCGGTGGTCGAGGAACACTGCCAGCAACCGGTGGCCTGCTACGGCCCGGCCGGCTCCGTGTGCTTCATGCACACCCGCCTTTTGCATGCTTCCAGCCCTAACGAGACCGAACTCCCGCGCACTTTGTTCATCAGTGTCTACGCCGCTGAAGACGCGCTGCCATTCGGCGAAAACCCCTTGCCCAGTGCACACGCCGGCCTGCTGGTGGCCGGTGAAGAGAGCGGCTTGGTGCGCTCCACGGACAACCACATGCGCTTGCCGCAGAAACCCCGTGGCGCCTCGTTCTTCGTGCAACAGGCCGGACAAGATTCAGCCACTGCCTAACCCAACTCAAACCCTTGCAGGTAAAAACCATGACAGCGTTTCGTATGAGTGTTCGTCCCCTTGCCGCATGCCTGTTGGGCGCCGCGGTTGCGATGACTTCGTTGGCGGCTTCGGCGTTCCAGCAGGACGGCAAGATCATTGCCGGTTCCGATGTGACGTTCTTCCCCTATGAGTACATGGATAACAACAAGCCGGCAGGTTTTGACATCGAGTTCATGGACGGCCTGGGCAAGGTCATGGGGCGCAAGGTCGAGACCCTCGACACGCGTTTTCCCAACCTGATCACCGGCCTGCAGGCAGGGCGTTTCGACCTGACCAACTCGTCGATGTACATCACTGCTGAGCGGGTCAAGGTCATCGACATGATCCCTTACCTCAAGAGCGGCGAGTCGATCCTCACCCTCAAGGACAGCGCCTTCCAGCCCAAGACCCCGGAGGAATTCTGCGGCCATAAGATCGGCTCCATGGGCGCCACGTCGTGGTTGGCGCAGATGAACAAACTGTCGACTGAGTATTGCGTGGCCAAGGGCTTGAAGCCGATCCAGATCAGCGAATACAGCACCGACCCGCAAACCACCCAGGCCTTGCTGGCTCACGCGGTTGAAGCCCAGATCACCGACGCCGCCGTGGCCCGTGGCGTGATCGACAAGCTGGGCAACCGCGTGGTGATTTCTTCCGACACCCTGATCTATCCGGTGCTCAACGGCTTCGGCGTGAAGAAGGGCAATGACACGGTGAAAAAAGCCCTGGTCGAGGGCCTGGAAAAATACCGCGCCACGCCTGAATACGCGGCCTTGCTGAAGAAGTACAACTTCCAGGCGCCCACCGAGGCCGACATCGCGGCGTTGATGCCGCAGTAAACCTAACCGCGCGTGCCGCATTCGCGTGCGGCCGCGCCCTGCGGAGTCCGATTCATGGCGTTATCCCTCGAAGAACAGACGCGCATCGACCTGGCCGCGACCTTTCGCATCATCGCGCACCTGGGCATGCACGAAGCGGTGGCCAACCACTTCAGCGCCGCCGTGTCGGCCGATGGCAAACAGTTTTTGCTCAACCCCAAGTGGAAGCACTTCTCGCGTATCCGCGCCAGCGACCTGTTGTTGCTCAATGCCGATGACCCGGCCTGCGCCGACAACCCGAACGTGGACGCCACCGCCTGGTCGATCCACGGGCAAATCCACCGCCTGTTGCCGCACACCCGCGCGGTGCTGCACTTGCACCCGGTCTACACCACGGCGGTGGCGTGCCTGGCCAAGCCTCATGTGCCGCCGATCGACCAGAACACCGCGCGTTACTTCAACCGCGTGGCCGTGGACGAGCTGTACGGCGGCATGGCCGATACCGAGGCCGAAGGCGCACGCCTGGCCGGCTTGCTCGACGGCAAGAGCCGCCTGCTGATGGGCAACCACGGTGTGATGGTGACGGCGGCGTCCATCGGCGAAGCCTTCGACGATATCTGGACCCTGGAGCGTGCCTGCCAGATCCTCGTGACGGCGTGGTCCACCGGGCAACCGCTGCGGGTGCTGTCGGATGACGTCGCGGAAAAAACCGCACGGGGCTGGGAAGGTATTGCGGATTTTTCGCGCCAGCACTTTGAAGAAATGAAGCAGTTGATGATCGACGCTGACCCTTCCGTGCTCGACTGAGGAGCCTTTCCATGACGTTTTCCGTTGTCGCCCGCTGCACAGAAACCGGCCAGTTGGGCATTGCCATCAGCTCGTCGAGCATTGCCGTGGGCGCGCGTTGTCCGTGGCTGCGGCCCGGTGTGGGCGCGGTGGCGTCACAGAACATCACCTTGCCCAGCCTGGGGCCCCAGGTGCTGGACCTGCTGGAGCAAGGCGCAACACCCGGTGAGGCGCTGGCGGCCATGGCCGGGCAGGCCCACAGCGAATACCGCCAGGTGACGGTGATCGACAGCCAAGGCCGCACCGCGCATTTCAGTGGTGCCCAGACCCTCGGCATTCATGGCGCGGTCAGCGGCGAGCAGTGTGTGGCGGCCGGCAACATGCTGGCGGCCCCGGGGGTGATTGACGCCATGGTGCGCGCGTTTGAAAACGCTGCCGGGCCCCTCGCGGATCGCCTGCTGGCCGCCCTGCACACCGGGCAGGCGCGGGGCGGTGAAGCGGGGCCGGTGCATTCGGCGGCGCTGGTGGTGGTCGACGACTTGCTCTGGCCCATCGTCAACCTGCGGGTGGATTGGGCCGAGGAAGACCCGATCGGCGCCCTCGACCAGCTCTGGCAGGCCTATCGCGGGCAGTCGCAGGCTTACATCGACCGCGCCCTCAACCCGCATGTCGCCCCGGGCTATGCCGTGCCGGGGGATGACCGATGAACAGCCGCGACCTGCTGGCGCAGCTGGTGCGTTTTGACACCACCAGCCGCGAGTCCAACCTGGCCCTGATCGACTTTGTGCGCACCTACCTGCAGGACCTCGGCGTGGCCTGTGAGCTGGTCTACAACGAACACAAGAGCAAGGCCAACCTGCTGGCGACCATCGGCCCGACAGATGTGCCGGGCATCGTGTTGTCCGGCCACACCGACGTGGTGCCGGTAGACGGCCAACGCTGGAGCGTGGCGCCGTTCGAACTCACGGAAAAACACGGCAAGTTGTATGGGCGCGGCACGGCCGACATGAAGGGCTATATCGCCTGTGTGTTGGCGAGCGTGCCGGCGTTGCTGGAGGCGCCGTTGCGTATGCCGGTGCATATCGCTTTGTCCTATGACGAAGAGGTGGGCTGCCTGGGCGTACGTTCGCTCATCGAACGGTTCCATGGGCAGGCGGTCAAGCCGCTGCTGTGCGTGATCGGCGAACCTACCGAGCTCAAGCCGGTGCTGGGCCACAAAGGCAAATTGGCGGTGCGTTGCGAGGTGCAGGGCGCGGCGTGCCATTCGGCGTATGCGCCGTCCGGGGTCAACGCCATTGAATACGCGGCGTGCTTGATCAGCGAGCTGGTGCGGCTCGGCGAAGAACTCAAGGCGCCACCGCAGTTGGATGAGCGTTTTGATCCGCCGTTTTCCACGGTGCAGACCGGGGTGATCAGTGGCGGCAAGGCACTGAATATCGTCCCGCAAAATTGCACCTTTGATTTTGAAGTGCGCTCGTTGCCGGCCCAGGATCCCTGGCAGGTTGCCCAGCAGTTGCAGCGCTATGCCGAACAGACCTTGCTGCCGGCGATGCAGGCGGTGAGTGCACAATCGGCGATCAGTTTCAGCGAGCTGTCCAGCTACCCGGGGTTGGCCACCTCCCTGGAAAGCCAGGCTGCTGAATGGGTGGCGCAGTTCTGTGGCTCCCGTGCATTCGGCACCGTGGCTTTTGGTACGGAGGGCGGGCTGTTTGACCGGGCCGGTATTCCCACCGTGGTGTGTGGCCCCGGCAGCATGGAGCAAGGGCACAAGCCGGATGAGTTTATCAGCGTGGAGCAACTGGCGGCGTGTGACCGGATGTTGGCGCGGGTGGTGGAATTTGTGAGCGACGGCTACCCCTAGACCTTGCTGGCGATGGCGGCATGTCAGTTAACGCTGTGCCAGCAGGTAAACCGCCATCGCAGGCAAGCCAGCTCCCACACAGGAATCTGCGCTAACACAACCTCGTAGGAGCCGGCTTGCCGGCGATGGCGGCGTTTTCCGAAGTGGCCAAGGCACAAGGCGTGAACAAGGTGGCCGAGGCGGCGGGGGTCAATCGAGAGAGTCTGTACAAAACCCTGAAGGGCGGCTCGAAAACCCGTTATGAAACCATCCAGAAACTGATGCTGGCGTTGGGTGTCGAGCTCACGGTACAACCGATTGCAGCCCGCAAGACGCGGACTTGAACAAGACGACGATCAACGGTGGGAGCGGGCTTGCTCGCGAATGCAGTGTGTCAGCCAGCACATCTGTAGCTGATCCACCGCATTCGCGAGCAAGCCCGCTCCCACCGTTGTTTACCTGTGTTGGCCTTACCGCACTAGACACGGCGCCTTGTTGTTGAATGCCCAACCCGGAATCAGGAACTGCATCGCCACACTGTCATCCCGGGCACCCAGGCCCATGCCCTTGTACAGTTCGTGGGCCTTGGCCACGGCGTCCATGTCGATGTCCACGCCCAGGCCTGGCTTGGCCGGCACCTTCACGTAACCACCTTCGATCTTCAGCGGTTCGCGGGTCAGGCGCTGGCCGTCCTGCCAGATCCAATGGGTGTCGATGGCGGTGATATCGCCCGGTGCGGCGGCGGCCACTTGGGTGAACATCGCCAGGGAAATGTCGAAATGGTTGTTGGAGTGCGAACCCCAGGTCAGGCCCCATTCGTTGCACATCTGCGCCACGCGTACCGAGCCTTGCATCGTCCAGAAGTGCGGGTCGGCCAGGGGGATGTCCACCGATTGCAGTTGGATCGCGTGGCCCATTTCGCGCCAGTCGGTGGCGATCATGTTGGTGGCGGTTTTAAGGCCCGTGGCGCGGCGGAATTCGGCCATGACTTCGCGGCCCGAATAGCCGTTCTCTGCGCCGCACGGGTCCTCGGCATAGGCGAGTACCTTGTGCTGGTCACGGCACAGGCGGATGGCTTCCTTGAGTGACCACGCGCCGTTCGGATCAAGCGTGATGCGCGCATCCGGGAAGCGTTCGGCCAGGGCGGTGACGGCTTCGATCTCTTCATCGCCACTGAGCACGCCGCCCTTGAGCTTGAAGTCATTGAAACCGTATTTGGCCTTGGCCGCTTCGGCCAGGCGCACCACGGCCTCGCTGGTCAGGGCTGTTTCGTGGCGCAGGCGGAACCAGTCATCCTCGGCTTCGGCCTCGTTGCGGTAGGCCAGGTCGGTTGCGTTGCGATCGCCGACGTAGAACAGGTAGCCGAGCATTTTCACCGCATCGCGCTGCTGGCCTTCGCCGAGCAACGCCGCCACCGGCACTTCGAGGAACTGGCCGAGCAGGTCGAGCAGCGCGGCTTCCATGGCGGTGACGGCATGGATGGTGATGCGCAGGTCAAAGGTTTGCAGGCCGCGACCGGCCGCGTCCCTAGAGGCAAAGGTGCTGCGCATCTGGTTGAGGATGCGCTGGTACTGGCCGATGGGTTGGCCGATCACCAGGCTGCGGGCGTCTTCCAGGGTTTCGCGGATGCGTTCGCCGCCGGGCACTTCACCGACGCCGGTGTTGCCGCTGCTGTCCTTGAGAATCACGATATTGCGTGTGAAGTAAGGGCCGTGGGCGCCGCTCAGGTTGAGCAGCATGCTGTCGTGGCCGGCCACCGGAATGACCTGGAAGTGAGTGATAACGGGAGTGGTCATGGCACGTTCCTAAATAAGCTCAAAGAGGTTTGCTGAGTGCTGCGCCGGTTGGCACGCCGCCGGGCGGCGTCAACACGGCAGAGGGCGAGGTCTTGGCAAAGAACACCAGGATCGCGGCGAGGATCGAAGTGCCCGCCAGCCCGTAGAGGCCGCCCTGGATCGAACCGGTGGTCTGTTCAAGAAAGCCGAACGTGGTCGGCGCAACAAAGCCGCCAAGGTTGCCGATGGAGTTGATCAGCGCGATCACGGCCGCGGCGATACGCACGTCCAGGTAGCCCTGGGGAATCGGCCAGAACAGGGACGAGGCCGACTTGAAGCCGATGGCCGCAAAACAGATCGCCACAAAGGCAAAGATCGGCCCGCCCGTGGTGGACATGAACATGCCCGCTGCGGCAATCAACAGCGCGGCGGCGACCCAGGCCTGCTGGAACTTGAATTTGCCCGACAGCGACGCGAAGGCGTACATGGCGATGATCGAGATCAGCCACGGGATCGAGTTGAAGAAGCCCACCTGCACGTCGCTGAGATCGCCCATCTTCTTGATGATGCTCGGCAGCCAGAACGTGGCGGCGTAAATCGTCAGTTGGATGCAGAAGTACAAGACGCAGAACAGCAGGATCTGACGGTCTTTGAGCAGCTTGCCGAGGCTGGGTTTGACGGTGGTCAGGGCTTCACGCTCGCGCTGTTCCTGATCGATGGCGTCTACCAGGGCGTCCTGTTCTTCGCGGGTCAGCCATTTGGCGTCGTGGGGTTTGGAGTCGAGCCAGAACCACACGAAGAAGCCGAGCGCGACGGAGGCCAGGCCTTCGATGGCGAACATCCACTGCCAGCCGTGGAAGCCAAAACCTTCGATCTGTAGCAGTGCCCCCGACAGCGGGCCGGAGATCAGCGAAGCAACGGCCGAGCCGCTGAGGAAGATCGCAATGGCTTTGCCACGCTCCACGCCGGGCAGCCAGCGGGTGAAGTAGTAGATCACGCCGGGGAAGAAGCCTGCTTCGGCGACGCCCAGCAGGAAGCGCAGGATGTAGAACTGGGTTTCGTTCTGGATGAACGCCATCAGCGTGGCGACGATGCCCCAGGTGAACATGATGCGAGTCAGCCAGATACGCGCGCCGACCTTTTGCAGCAGCATGTTGGAGGGCACTTCGAAGAGCGCGTAACCGATGAAGAACAGCCCGGCACCGAGGCCGTAGGCCGCCGCGCCGATGCCCAGATCATGCTCCATGTGCGTACGCACGAAGCCGATATTGACCCGGTCGATGTAGTTGAGGATGAACATGATCACGAACAGTGGGAGCACATGGCTCTTCACTTTGCTGACGGTGCGCGCGAGCACGGACTCTGTTTCTGGCGTGGCAGCTGCATGGTTTGAATTGTTCACAATTCAAAACTCCCCCTGATTATTTTTATGCGGGTTTGCGTGTTTTGTTGATAGACATCATACAAGTGGTTTTCTTGAGTTCGCAATGCAGTGTGGTGTGAATTTGTTCTTATAAGGCCATGGTGGAATCGAGTGATCTGGTTATTTGTCCCGTATTTATTGGGATTTTGTGGGGTTGTGCAAGCAGCCTTGAAGGAGGCGGGCTGCTGTGCGGTTGTCAACATGAACTGCAGCTTTAATATTGGTTGTCATACAAGTTGAGGGTTTTTTGCATCTGGCCAGCGTGGGCTCCGAGCAGGGTGTTAAGCTCCCACCAGCTCAGCCCCGTGGACCCGTCGCGATGCCCATTGAAAGCCGAACCCTTGTCCGTAAGCGCTCCAACAACCTGGCCCAAGGCGTGGTCGACGCGCTGACCCAGCGCATCCTGCTCGGGCAGCTCAAGCCCGGTGAAAAACTGCCGTCGGAATCCACCATCGTCGGTGAACACGGCGTGAGCCGCACGGTGGTGCGCGAGGCGATTTCCAAGTTGCAGGCCTCGGGCCTGGTGGAGACGCGTCACGGCATCGGCACCTTCGTGCTGGCGCCAAGTGCCCAGCAGGGATTGCGCCTGCACGTGGACACCGTCGCCAGCGTGCGCAACATGCTGGAGTTGCGACTGGGGCTAGAGGTGCAGGCCGTGGCCTTGGCCGCGCAGCGCCGCAGTGATGAACAGCTCGCCCACATGCGCCAGGCGCTGGATGACTACCAGGCTTCGCTGGCCAATAACGACAGTTGCGTGGAGGAAGACAAGCGCTTCCACCAACTGATCGCCGAGGCCACGGGCAATACCTTTTTTACCGAGATCATGCTGCACCTGGGCAATGCGATGATCCCGCGCACCCAGGTCAAGGGCGCCGAGCGCGGTGGCGCCGACTTCGCCAAGCTGGGGCAGTTGGCGAACTTGGAGCATGAAGCGATCTTCAATGCGATCAAGCGCCAGGACCCGGATGCCGCGCGGGCGGCGATGGTGTTGCACCTGACCAACAGCCGTGATCGATTTTCTGGAGAGTAAAACCCGTTGAACGAACACACTTTGTCCCAGCGCCTGGAGCGCGTGGCTGCCAATGTGCCCGCGGGCGCACGCCTGGCTGATATCGGCTCGGACCACGCTTACCTGCCGGTGGCGCTGATGCGTCGCGGCGCGATCACGGCAGCGGTGGCGGGGGAGGTGGCGGTGACGCCGTTCCACGCAGCCCAACGAACCGTGCGCGACAACGGCCTGGAGGCGAACGTGACGGTGCGCCTGGCCGATGGGCTGGCGGCTATCGAGCCCCAGGACGGCATCACTGCGATCAGCCTGTGCGGCATGGGCGGCGAAACCATCCGCGACATCCTCGACGCTGGCCAGGCGCACCTCAATGGTCACGAACGCCTGATCCTGCAACCCAATGGCGGCGAGCAGCCGTTGCGCCAGTGGCTGATGGAGCAGGGCTACCACATCCTGCGCGAAGAGTTGCTGCGGGAAAACCGCTTCTACTACGAAATCATCGTGGCTGAACGCGCCGAGCCTGTGACCTACACCGGCGAAGAACTGTACTTCGGCCCGCTGCAGATGCAGGCGCGCAGCCCGGTGTTCCTGGCCAAGTGGCAGCACCTGCTGCGCCAGAAAAAGAAAACCCTGGCCAGCTTTGAGCGCGCACGCCAGGCGGTGCCGGACGAGAAGCGGCAAGAAGTCGCCAGGCAGGCGCAGTGGATTGCGGCGTTGCTGGGGTTGTAACTTTTCCTACAAATGTGCCAGGATCGGGCATGACTCAATTTCCTCAAAGCAACCGCCATCACCACCACGGACCTTTCCCAAGGGGCCGCGGTTGCTTGCATTCACGGATTGATCAAACCTTCTGATCACTCAATGAACCCAACCCAAGGCGCCCCTCCCGGCGCCTTTTTTATTGTCTGTAGAAATGGAGATTTACCCCATGACCATGTTGCGCGGAACCCGAATCGTGACAGGAACAGAAGCGGCACTGATGCGAAAAATCGAGGGGCGCTTTCGGAGCTGGCTTCATCGAAGCGGGCGCTGAAGAAGTCATTGTGCCCGCGCTGTGGGGCCAGGACACGTTCATCGAAAAGACCGGTGGCAGTGAAATCATCGGGCAGATGTGGGCCTTTGATGACAAGGCGGGCCGCAAGTGTTGCTTGATCCCCGAAGCCACGGCGCTGTTCCAGGAACGCACGGCCGAATTGCTCGGTGGTCGGGAAGAGGCGATGTTCTTTTATGTGGCGCGCTGTTATCGCTACGAGCGGCCGCAAGCCGGGCGTTATCGAGAATTCACCCAGCTGGGCCTGGAGATTCTCAGCCCATTGCCCGCGTTGGCGTTGCAGCGCAGCCAGGCACTGTGCACCGGTTTTTTGGATTCGCTGGGGCTCGACTATGAGTTGAGCCTGGCGGTGAAGCGTGGGCTGAGTTACTACCTGGAGGGCAACGGTTTTGAAGTGCGTTGCCCTGCGCTGGGCGCGCAGCAACAGGTGGTCGGCGGCGGTGCGTACCGAGAAGGTGCCGGGTTTGGTATCGGGCTTGAGCGGTTGGTGCTCGCATTGAGCTGATGCAACGGGCGCCTCCTGCTTGGGGGCGCCTGGCGGATATGTTCCAATGCCCGCCATTCTTCGTTCACCCAGGAACCCCGCCATGGCAGATGCCACTGATCAAGCTTTCTATGACCGTGCTGATGCACATATCGAACTGTCGAACGAGCAGCTCAAGACCTGCGAGAACCTTGGCGAAGTCAGCGCCTCGATGACGTTCGGCGCCACCCGCTTCAGCGCCTGGGCCAGCGCGCGCAACTTCAAGTCCGGCGCAGAAATGGCCGATGCGCGGGAGGCGATGCTCAAGTATTTCTGCGACCAGTACCGGATGATGCTGGAAGACAACCTGGATGATCACATCAACAACTTCGAGCGGTACATGGGCAGCACCCGCTGAAACCCTCCCTGTGGGAACTTACACAACTTGTAGTGAGCGGGCTTGCCCCGCGCTGGGGGGCGAAGCCGCCCCAATCCGGGCGCTGCAGTGTTTCAAAAGACTCAGGCGCCAGGATTTGGATTGGAGTCGCCCCCGGCGCGGGGCAAGCCCGCTCACTACAGGTTGCGCTTGCATCCTGACCCACCTCGATCGCTGGAAAGCCGGCTCCTACCGTTGATCGGGGTGTTTATCCGTTACAGGTCTGCCCTCAGGGCTGAGTGCTTTTGCCCCATTTCGGGGCGTTGGCTGTGCACCTGTAGCGTGCAACCCCGCTGATCTCCTGCGTCTCAACCAACGGCCCGTATCTTGCTAGAGCCAAGCTAATCAATGACATGGCATTTTGCTGCTAGTCATTTCAAGGCTTCGCCCCTCGGTGCACCGTGTGGGTTGTTTTAGGGAGTGGTCGGCCATGCACAGTCTTTTGTCCCCCGGTATCCGCCTGCTCGGGCGCTTGGGTTTTGCGCGTAAGTTCCAGGTGCTGTTCTTCCTGTTCATGCTGCCCCTGGCCGGAAGCTTGTGGATGATCGGCCAGGACTACCGCGACAAGCTCGCGGTGATTTCCAGCGAGCAATCCGGCGTGCGCCAACTGTTGGCCCTGGACGCGCTGGACGCCCAGCTCACCGCCCAGCGCAACCTGGCCGCGCGCTGGAAAGCGGTGGACATCCTCCACGCGCCCACCCCAGCAGCCCAAGCGGCGATGGACAAGGTGGACGCCGGCAGCCCGATCATTCTGCAAAGCCTGCAAGCCCTGGGCGAGGCCCTCAAAGCGCAGAACGCCAGTGCTGACACGATGGCGCGCTTCGAAGCGTTGCAGGCCACGGTCAAGGGCATGGACACCCAGTCCCTGCGCACCGTGGGCTGGTGGCCGGACGGCTATGACCGTTTCACCGCCGCCCTGACCGCCCTGCAAGCCCTGCGTGAACAGATCACCCTCGACGCCGGTTTGATCCTCGACCCGTGGCTGGAAACCTACCTGCTGATGCAGATCTCCACCCAGCACACCCCCGACCTGATCGAGCGCATCGGCCGCACGGCGAGTGTGGGTGAGTCGTCCATCGCTTCCGGCCAGTTCACCTTGCAAAGCCGCCTGCAGATGCGTGACCTGCGCGGGCGCATCGGCGATGCGCGGGACCAGTTGGTCAAGGCCGCCGCCTCGCTCAAGGCCAAGCAATACCCAGGCCTGGAGCCATGGACAGCGCAATACGACAACAGCCTGCAACTGCTCGACACCCAACTCAAGGCCCTGGATGAAGGCGTGTTCGGCGGTACCATCAAGCTCGACATGGCGACGTTCGATGGCAGTGTCGACAGCATGCTCGGTGCGCTGGGTGCGTTGCGTAGCCAGTCGCTCAGTTCGCTGGACGAACGCCTGGGTTATTACCGTGACCGCTCGCTCAAGCGTTTCATTCCGGTGGTGGCCACCTTCAGCCTGCTGGCCCTGGCGGCGCTGTACCTGTTCATGTGCCTGCAAGCGTCCATCCGCCGCAGCGCCAGCGGCATCACCACCCTGGCCGAGTCCCTGCGTGACGGCAACCTGTGCGTAGAAGTGGCGGTGGAAGGCCGCGACGAATTGGCGGCGATCAGCACGGCGCTCAACGTCGCGGTGGTGCAGTTACGCACCAGCCTGCTGGGGGTCAACCACGAGACACAGCAGTTGGGCAGCACTGTGCTCACCCTCAACACGCAGTCGGGCAGCACCCTCACCGAAGTCGAGGACCAGCAACAACAAATCAGCCAGATCGCCGCAGCAGCCACGCAACTGGCTGCCACCTCCATGGGCGTCGCCAAAAGCTGCGAGCAGGCCTCGGGCAGCGCGCAACAGACCCGGCGCATTGCCGAAGACAGCAGCCGCGACAGCCAGCGCACCACGGCGAGCATCCAGCAACTGAACCAACGCCTGGGCGACACCGCCAACGCGCTGGAACAGGTCAGCCAGCAAGGCCAGCAGATTCAGTCGGTGGTCGACACCATTCGCGGCATCGCCGAACAGACCAACCTGCTGGCGCTCAACGCCGCCATCGAAGCCGCCCGCGCCGGTGAGCAGGGGCGTGGGTTTGCCGTGGTGGCCGATGAAGTGCGCAGCCTGTCGCAACGCACCCAGGCCTCCACCGCGCAGATCGCCGGCACGGTGGACAGCCTGCGCGCCACCGTGAGCCAGGCCGTCGCGTTGATGGGCGCTGCCTGTGAACAAGCGCTGACAGATGCCGAATCTGTCACCGGCCTGGGCACCCGCCTGGGCGAGATCGCCGGGGCGGTGCAGCACGTCACCGACACCCTGGCGCAGATCGCCACAGCGGTGGAGGAGCAGGCGGCGACGGCGGATGAAGTGAGCGGCAATATCCAGCAGGTGGATCAGGCGGCAGGGCGTTTGTTGGACGGTGCGCGCGCGGTGAACCGTGCGGCGGATACCTTGAGCAAGGGCAGCCAGGCGTTGAGTGATAACACGGCGCGGTTCCGCCTGGGTTGAGCTGACACAACTCACCCCTGTGGGAGGGGGCTTGCTCCCACAGGATGTTCTCAGGTGTTTTCAGGGGCCGGTCAGGTCTTCCACCTGAACCTTCGGCGCAGGCAGGGCTCACTTATCAGGTAGCCCGTTCCCTTGCCGAAAGGAATCCGCATGCCTGCAACGACCCTGCCGCATGGCCCCGTCACCCGCGAACTCAGTCTGCGTGCCGTTATCACTGGCAGCGTGCTCGGCATTCTGCTCACTCCCTCCAACGTGTACGCCGGCCTGAAGATCGGCTGGTCGTTCAACATGTCGATCATCGCCTTGCTGATCGGCTACGCGATTTTCCAGGGCTTGGCCAAGCGCTCCGGCGAGCATCTGCCGTGGACGTTGCACGAAAGCAACATCAACCAGACCGTGGCGTCGGCCGCCGCGTCGATCATCTCCGGTGGGCTGGTGGCGCCGATTCCGGCCTACACCTTGTTGACCGGCAACCAGCTGGACGCGCTGCCGATGATTGCCTGGGTCTTCTCGGTGAGTTTCCTGGGCATCTGGATCGCCTGGTACCTGCGCCCGTCGTTGCTCAATGACAAGGCGCTGAAATTTCCCGAAGGCATGGCCACCCTGGAAACCCTGCTGCACATCTACAACCACGGCCGTGAAGCCGCAACGCGCTTGAAAGTGTTGCTCAGTGCCGCGTTGCTGTCGGGGCTGGTCAAGTGGGTGGACACCTTTGTGTGGGCCTTCCCACGTTGGTCGCCCAGCGCCGCGTTGGAACGCCTGACCTTTACCGCTGACCCGTCCCTGTTGCTGGTGGGCTTCGGCGGCATCATCGGCATTCGCGTGGGCCTGACCCTGCTGCTCGGCGCCTTGCTCGCCTGGGGTGGCCTCGCCCCCTGGCTATTGGCGCAGCACCTGGTGACCCTGCCGGCAGACAGCAGCGGCCCGCAATTCGCCGCGCTGGTGGAGTGGTTGCTGTGGCCGGGCGTGAGCCTGATGGTGTGTTCCACCCTGGCCTCGTTGACGATTCGCTTGTGGGCGTTGCATCGCTCGACGCGCGCCAGCGGCGCGGCCACCTGGACGCTGCCCAAGCCAGGGCCGGCCGCCGGCTTGGCGCTGTCGATCGTGTTGGTGGTGAGCCTGCAGGCGTTGCTGTTCGGCATCCACCTGGGCATGGCCTTGCTCACCATCCCCTTGGCAATCTGCCTCGCGGCTGTCGCCGCACGCGTGGTGGGCGCCACCGGCATTCCGCCGATTGGGGCGATTGGGCAACTGTCGCAACTGAGCTTTGGCATCGCCGCGCCGGGGCAGGTGCCGATCAACCTGATGAGCGCCAATACGGCTGGCGGTTCAGCCGGGCAGTGCACCGATTTGATGAATGATTTCAAGGTGGGCAAGGCCATTGGCGCCACGCCGCACAAGCAAGTGATCGCGCAGATCCTGGGGATTTTCATCGGCAGCATCGTCGGTGTGTTCGCCTACCTGGCGCTGATCCCTGACCCGTCCTCCATGTTGCTCACCGAGGAGTGGCCCGCACCGGCCGTCGCCACCTGGAAGGCCGTGGCGCAAACCCTCACCCATGGGCTGGATTCGTTGTCGACGAGTATCCGCTGGGCCATCGCCCTTGGCGGCTTGGTCGGCGTGCTGCTGGGCATTCTGGACAGCACCTTGCCCGCCCATCGTGCCCGTTATCTCCCGAGCGCCGCCGCGCTGGGCCTGGCCTTTGTGCTGCCGGCCTCGGTCTCGCTGATGATGGCCCTGGGCGCGATCCTCACCTGGCTGGTGAGCTGCCGCTGGCCGAGCCTCACCGAACGCTTTGCGATCACCGCGGCTGCGGGGTTGATTGCGGGGGAGAGCATCACCGGCGTGGGCGCGTCGTTGTGGTCGATGGTGGCGGTTGGGTGAAGCGAGGCTCGGCCCAGGCCGAGCCTGCCGCCCGGGCCTCAGGCAAGCTTCACATTCATGGTGATCCTGGCGGTGAACACCTTCACCTCGCCCTCGTCGAAAATGTCCACCGGCACGATCTTGTCCCCGGCTGTCGTCCAGTCAATGCCACTGCCATCGGCCACGGCGCGGATGTTCGACTTGGCCTTGGCCAGGTATTCCACGGTCATGCCTTTGGGAATCCATTTGGCCCCTTGAGGGATCGACACGTCGGTCATGGTACCGCCGGCCAATTCCGCCGCGTTGCACAAGGCAATGGCATGCACGGAGGCCAGGTGGTTGGTGATTTCCTTGCGAAACGGCACGTTGACCACCGCGTGCCCGGGGCGCAGCTCGGCGATGTGCGGGTTGATGGTGCTGAAGTAGGGCGCCACCTGGCAGGCCATCTGGCTGAACGCGGCAGGGCCTGCGCTGTTGAACATAGTGAGAAACTGGCTCATGGGTTTTCCTCTGGGTGATTTACAGAATAATATTCTGTTACGGAACAATATTCTGTAAATTCCAGAGGTGTCAAGGCCATGCCTTCTCTCTGGGCCGCTGTCGCTTTAGACTCCGTACATTTGCCGAGCCACTTCATGCACGCACCTGATCTGTTCGAGCGCACCTTCCCAGGCCGGCGCAGCGACCTCAAACGCAGCATCCTGCGCGAGGCCCTGGCCTGCTTTAACGAAGTGGGCATTGAAGCGACGACCATCGACACTATCCGCGCCCGCTGCGAGACCAGCGTGGGCGCGATCTACCATCATTTCGGCAACAAGGAAGGCATCGTCGCCGCGCTGTTTTTTGCCGCGCTGGAAGACCAAGCGGCTTTGCGCGCTCACCATCTAGAGCAGGCGCAAACCGCCCAGGCCGGTGTGGAAGCGCTGGTGCGCAGTTATGTGGAATGGGTCGACGCGCAACCCGAATGGGCGCGCTTTGTGTTCCAGAGCCGATTCGCCGTGGCCAACGGCCCGCACAAGGACGAGCTGCTCACCCGCAACAAACAGCGCAACCGGCAGTTGACCGAGTGGATGAGCGAGGCTGAGCGCCGCGAAGCCTTCAGCCATATTCCGCCTGAGCTGTTGCTGTCACTGATCATCGGTGCGGCGGAGAGTTACGCCCGGGCGTGGTTGTCCGGGCGGGTCAAGAGTAGCCCGATTGACCATGCGCCGTTGCTGGCGCAGGCGGCATGGGCGTCCATCAGTCAAACGCGTCCTTGATGAAGGCTTCCAGCGTGGCTTCTTCGAGGATCTCCATGGAGAAGTGCCCGAAGCGCTTGGGTAGCCAGATGATGCGGCCACCGGAAGGCGACTGCAGGTTCTCGCGGGCCAGGGGCACGCCGTTTTCATTTTCGGGCTGCACACCGGCAGCGATCAGTTCGTCGTAGGCGACTTCGACGTCCGGCGTGGTGTAGCAGTGGCGGTAAATCATCCCTTCGCCGTGGGCGTCCAAGAGTTCGCGCAAGTTGCCCGCAATTGGTTGGACCAGCATGAAGCGCTCCTGGCCCAGCAGCACCACGGCATAACGCACATGCAGGCCGCCACGCTCCCAGACGAAGGTCTTGGAGATACGTGCTTTGAGGATGTGCGCGTAGTAGGCGCAGGCGTCTTCGAGGTGTTCGACGAGTATGTCGACGTGGCTGAATTTCAGGTCCATGGCGGGCTCCTTGTAGATCGATGCCTATCCTAACCATGGCGCGTATCGGCTAGAAATTTATTTGCCGGCACTCTCGGCTGCTGGCGTAGTCTCTTGCCAAGACCCCACTGGCCCTTCGGAGCACGTCATGATCATTGTTCACCATCTCAACAACTCGCGCTCGCAGCGCATCCTGTGGCTGCTCGAAGAACTCGGCCTGCCCTATGAGATCAAGCGCTACCAGCGCGACCCGAAAACCAACCTCGCACCCCCGGAACTCAAGGCCATCAACGCGTTGGGCAAATCCCCGGTGATCGAAGACGGCGACTTGAAGCTGATCGAGTCCGCCGCGATCATCGACTACCTGATCCGCCGCCACGGCCAGGGCCGCCTGCAGCCGGACCCAACCACCGCCGCGTACGACCAGTACGTGCAATGGCTGCATTTCGCCGAAGGCTCGGCCATGTTGCCGCTGATGCTCAACCTCTACGTCGGCCGCCTGGGCGAAGCGGGCGCGCCGCTGCACCCGCGTATCGAGTCGGAAGTGGCCAATTACCTGGGCTATTTGAACGAAGCGCTCGGTAAAACGCCGTACCTGCTGGGGGATGAGTTGAGTGGGGCGGATATCCAGATGAGTTTCATCGGCGAAGTCGCCAAGGCCCAGGGCAAGTTGCCGACGTACCCGAACCTGGCGGCGTGGGTACAACGCTTCCAGGCGCGGCCGGCGTATCGCAAGGCGGTGGAACAGGGCGGTGAGTACGCGTTTGCCCGGTGACGCTGGGCGGGGTTGCTTACAACTGTTAACGGATTGGACAACGCAATCGCTATAGGCTTTGGGCTGTCTGCCCTGGAGCCCATTGCCATGAACCTGCGAGCCATCGCCGCGCCGTTGTTTGCATTTGCCCTGTTGCTGCCGTCACTGGCCGACGCCTCGACGTCCATCACCCGTGTCGCCATCTATCGGGGGCCGGCGGGTTGTGACGACTGTTCCGAGAACGTGGCGAAGGCCCTGCAACGGGTCAATCCCAACGTCCACATCGATTTTGTGGGGGCGGATGAGCCCGTCGATATCACGCCGCAAACCTTGGCGCACTACGACCTCTATGTACAGCCGGGCGGCGGCCAGGACATCCCCGGCGCCTTGCGCAGCCTGGGTGAGGCGCGCAGCGAGGCCATCCGTGATTACGTCGCCAACGGCGGCCGCTACCTGGGGTTGTGCATGGGGGCCTACCTGGCGGATGACACCAACCTCGGCCTGATCCCCCAGGATCTTGACGGCGAAGCCGGCCGCCCCGGTTTCGAAGTGCCCGGTATTGTCGACGCTGCCGTGCAGGTCACGTGGGGCGGCAAGGCGGACCAGGTGTTTTTCCAGGATGGCCCTTACATGCCTAAGGCCGGGCGCTATACGACCCTCGCGACCTACCGCAACGGCGACGTCGCGGCGGCGCGGTATACCTTTGAAAAGGGCGTGGTGGTGCTCAGCGGCCCGCACCCCGAGGCCAGCCGGGAATGGTTCGAAAACGCTGAGATCCCGCTAAGCAAAATGCCCAGGAACGACCTCTTCAGCACCCTGATCCACAGCTTCTAATGTAGTGAGCGGGCTTGCCCCGCGCGGCGGTGTGTCAGGTATATCGGTGGGTCAGGTGTATCGGTGGGTCAGGGATGCCGCGGCGCGGGGCAAGCCCGCTCACTACAGGCGATGGCGGTGGGTGCATCGGTCAATGACCCACCGCCATCGCCGGCAAGGTTGCGCGGTTCCGGGTGGGTTAGGGGGCGTTGAAGCGGGCCAGGGAGAACGAGGACAAATCCAGCTCGCTCTTGCCGTGCATGCACCATTGGGCAAACGCTTCGCCCAACGCCGCCGAATGCTTGAACCCATGCCCCGAACACGGCGACGCCACCAGGGTATGCTGCAAAGTCGGGTGTTGGTCGATGATGAAGTGATGGTCCGGCGTCACCGTGTAGGCGCACACGGCCGACTTGACCACCTTGCCCGTCAGCCCGGCAATACGGCCCTGCACTTGGCGCTCATACATCTCCCGTTCCTGCGCCGGGGATACCGTGCGGTCCAGCGTTTCCGGCGTGGAGTGGGTGTGATACTGCGCCGTGGCAACCTTCAGGCTGCCTTCGCCGGGCAGCGCGGGGAAGCCGTAGTGGTTCTGACTGTCGCCCCGGCCGTGGGTGAGGATGTAGGTGGGCGATTTCCCCACCAGGTCGGCACCCGGTTCCAGTTCGAACCAGAACAGCTGCTGCCGGTACACCTTGAGCAACTGATCAAACGGCGCGCCCAACAACCCGCCCGCCCAGTTGCCGGCACTCACCACCAGCTTGTCCGCCTGCAACGTGCGCCTGTCGGTGGTCACCGTCACACCGTGCTCATCCGAACGGATGTGGGTCACCGTCTCGCCTTTGTACAGCGTGGCGCCGTGCTGCTCGGCCAGCTTGAGCTGCACGTCGATGCAGCGCTCTGGCCGCACAAACCCGCCACCGGGCTCGTAGTAGCCGATGGCGTCGTCGGCCACCGTGGCAAATTGCGGGAAGCGCTGGCGAATCTGCGTCGCATCCAGCACCTCGTGTTCGATGCCGTAGGTTTGCGCCAAAGCGATGGTGCGCAGGGTGAAGTCTGTGGCATCACTGGGGTCGAAATCCTCGCTGGACGTAAGCACCAACAACCCCGACTGCTCGAACAACGCCTCCCCCGACACCGCCTCCAGCTCGCGCCAGATACGGTGCGAGTTACGCACGATGGGCACGTACGGCGCGCCTTCGCCCACCGACAACCGCGTGATCCGCGTGTCGCCATGGCTGGAACCCAGCGTGTGCGGTGGGTGATGACGGTCGATGCCGGCGACCTTCACGCCGGCCTTGGCCAATTGGTACACCGTGGCGGCACCCATGGCGCCCAAACCGATGACCAGCGATTCATAACGTTCCATTGTCGATACTCGCTTCAAGGCTTCGTGGAAAGAACGGTCAGTCAGCGCACCACATCAAAGGCTGTGTACTCATTCACAATACGCGCCTTGCTCGACACCGACTCCAGCGTCAGGGCGACACCCAGGTCCTCGATAAACGCACGGGTGGACTTATAGTCGCCCTGCTCGCAGGTGAGCCGGATCGCATCGCCCGTCAACGACGTAAACACTTGGCTTGCCGGGAAGCGCTCGCCCACCTGGCAGGTCAAGGTCGTGTCGGTCGGTTTGTCGGTGGGCTTGACGGGCATATAGGCCATTTTCATGTAAGCGCTCAGCGTTTGGCCGGGGGCCCAACTGCTCGGTACCTTCAATTCAGCCGACTGGGTTTGCATGACCTGGTCAGCGCCCAAGCCGTTCATTTTCGATTTCAGCTGGACCAGATCGGCCAGCATCAGGCGGTCCACATTGAACGCCTCACCATAGGCTTCGTTCTTGCGCAGCAAGCCGCCCTCGGCGTTGAAGGTGACCCTGACCGGGTTGTCCTTGCCACTGCCGTCCTTCGACACGTAGCTGTAGCTCAAGGTCTTGAACCTGGGTTGCAACAGTGGCACGTCCAGTTGCTGGCGCACGTTGGCGGGCACCGGCACGTCGCCGATGGAGGTTTCGACGACGGTGCGCGGGTAGTCCACCGGCGCGATGTCTGGGCGCAACTCGGCCAGGATCCCGGCGTTGACGCCGCCCTGTACCGAACAGCTCACTCGTGTTTGCGTGCCTTGCGTGTTCTCTGGCTCCACGATCAGCACACGCTCTACATGGCGCAGGCCCGGCGCCTTGCCCGGCATGGGTTTGATCGACTGCCAGCCGTTGCCCACCTTCAGCTCGCTGCGGCTGTATTGCCCCTCGGTTTTAATCAGCGCGCCGCGTTGTTCCATCAACGGCGCGAGGCGTTGGGCGACCTCGTCGAGACCGCCGTCCACCACGAAGCCCCAATAGTAGTAGAGGCCCAGCGGGCCGAGATCGGCGACTTCATCGTTGTACGACAGCAGCTTCAACCCCGCGATGGCCGGCGCACTCACCGGCACGGCATTGGCTTGGCGGTTGGTGCGGTCGCGCACCGCGATCCAGCTGAAGTGCTTGTCCTGCTTGAGCGGCGCATAGGCCTGCCAGGCATCGCGGTGGGTGTTCAGGTTGCTGAAGAAACGCTCGTCGCAGTGGGTGAAGGCCTTGAGCGTATCGGTGAGCGCGGCATCGTCGGCGTGGGACACGGCTGGCACCAGCAAGGCAGCAGCGAGCAGGGCGGCGGAAAACGGCAACTTCATGGGGCGGAACTTCCTTTTCGACGAGCAGGGAGCAGGGCGGGCATTATCCAGCAGTTGGGCGCCGGGCTCTAGTTGGCTGAGCGGGTGAGGCGCAAACGCCAATTGCCGCCGTGCTGGGTTTGGCAGGCTTCTTCGCTGTCCAGCGCAATGCAGCGCTGCAACGGCACGGGCGGGAGCTGGGCGGCTTGCAGGGCGGTGGCGGTCAGCTCGCGGATGCGCGCATCCAGCCCGGTCGCCACGGCGTGGTCCTTGTTGGCGCGGGTGTCGAAGACCCAGGTGATGCGCAGGCTGCCGGGGAAGTCGGCGTGGTTGACGGTGTGGGTCAGCCATTCAAACCCGGGGATTTCGGTTTTGGCGGTGTCGCAGGCGTCGGTGAGCGCTGTGACCAGCTCGCGTTCGAGGCGCGTGATGTCGCGTTTTGAGAGGGCCATGGGACGCTCGGCAAAGGGGCAGGCGCAGCAGGTTAACAGAGTCTCCTGGGGCTGTTGGGGTTTGGTGGGGCGGTGATGGCGGTGGGGCAGGTGACAACACTGTTGACTGTGCCGCCGCTTTCGCAGGCAAGCCAGCTCCCACAGTTGACCGAGTAAACCCGCTGACCTGCACTCACTGTAGGAGCCGGCTTGCCGGCGATAGCGATCCATCAGTGAACAGCGTTGCAGCTTACCCAGCGCCTACAGTGGATCTTCGTCGTCACGCAGACCCTGTGGGAGCTGTCGAGCTTTAGCGAGGCTGCGAAGGCGGTGGGTCAGGCGACTTCTCTATTGGCTGTTCCACCGCCTTCGCGGCCTCGCTGGGGCTCGACGGCTCCCACAGGGGGGAGGGGGGTTAGTAGAAGTCGTAGTAAAACGCCCATTCCCCGGTCACGGTGTGCTTCCAGAACATCAGGCTGCCGTTATCCACCACATTCAGCTGGATTTTGGCGTCTGACGAGATCTGGAACACGAATTCAAAGCCCTCTCCGGGGTCGACTCCCGACTGGCAGAACGACGGGTAACCGCCGAGCTTGTGTTCGTAGGTGTGGGTCACCAGGTCGTAATAGCTCTGGATCACCCCTGCGCGTTCCAGCTTGAGTATTTCGTCTTCAAGCGCTGAGGGAACGCCGCCGCCATCCCACAAGGGAAAGTCCTGCGGCACCGCCTCGGCCTTCAACGGGAAAGGCTTGAGAAACGCGCCCTCGACCGTCAGCGTCTTGAGCACCAGCACCTCGTCCGGCCCGTATTCGCGTATCACCCAGTTATCGCCCATGGGCTCGAAATGCTCGGGAAACGGGTCTGACATAAACAGCGTCAGTACCCGCACGCCTTCCAGCGCCGGGCTGTTGAAGGGCAGGGCGGGCAAGTAGAACTGCGCATAGGGCAGCAACGGCTCCCCCGCCCCGTTGGTGGGGATGCCTTCTTCGGGGCGGAACAGAAAGACATTGCCCAGCCAGCTTTCTTCGTCGGTGCCCGCCGGGCGAAAGCCGCCCGCGATCAGCTTGAGGGCCGGGCGCGCCAGGCGTTGCTGGATCTCGTGGATATCCATGGCGTGTGAGCCTTGCTTAGAAATTATCAGCCCAATTGCACAACTTGCTCTCACCCAACGGCACCAGGGAGCCCTTGATCTCGCCGACCAACATGCGCTTGAGCGTCACCCCGCATTTATAGCGGTTGGCGGCGTCCAGCTCGTAGTCCATCCCCGCTTCCGGCACGAAGCTGAACATGTTGTAGCAACGGTCGCCGATGTAATGAAACGCGATGGGCTGCCCAGCGGGCACCAACAGTTCGGTCATCACCGTGTTACTTGAATAGCGCGCGACGGGCGCCATGCCCAGGGTTTCGCCGTTGCGGTCGGCGTAGCCGTCGCGGTTGGCCACCATCACACCCGCGCCGGGCAGGCGGAAGTTGATGCAGTCGGACTTGGGCACGCCCCGCACCATGCCATCGCTCATGACCCGCAGGCGCGCGGTCTCGCCGCTGGTGGGGGAGGTGTAGGGCGTGGAGAACGAGCGCACATCGGTGATAGCGCCGCAGGCGGTGAGGGCGGCCAGCAGCGTGAGGCCTGCGAAGGTTTTTAACGGGCGTAGCGATGTGAACATAGGGGTCGATTCCATTCGTAGCGGGCAAAAAACGGGGTTACGAAAGCGAAGGGCGCACGCGTTGCCACTCGTTCCAGCAGTCTTCCGGGACGATATCCGGATAACCGCGTTCGGTTTCCATCGCCAGCGCGGCGCTGAACGGCAGCGCAATACAGGTGGCTGCGTCTCGGACCGCACACACCTCGGTTTCGTTCAGCGGCGCGCCCTTTGCCGCCTCGGCTGCCGTGAGGATGGCCACCAGGGCAGGCACGAAAACCAGGCATAACGGATCGGTAGACATCGACTTCTTCCCTGAGTGATTGGCACAAAACCGCCAGTGTAAACACCTCTGTCTGAGCACACACGCGTTCTGCCGCGATCACCACCGAACGTCTGCCCATAGCGCGTGGTCACAGCTTTGCTGATAACCTGCTAATAGCTCAATGCCATTCCCTTGGTAGCCCCATGAAAACCCTACGCACCGCCTTCCCGGCCGCCTTTCCCAGCGCCGCTTCCCGCGACTCGGAAACCGCCCTGTCGGACATCGAATTTTTGCACCGCATCAGCCTCGACCTGATCGGCGAGCAAGACCTCGAAGCCCTCTACGGCAAGATCGTCGACGCCGCCGTGTCCATCACCGGCTCGCAGTTCGGCACCATGCAGCTGCTGTGCCCCGAAGGGCATCCGTCCGGCCATGGCGGCCAGTTGCAGCTCCTGTGTTCGCGTGGCCTGCCACCGGAAGCGGTTGGGTTCTGGCAATGGGTGAGCCCCATGGCCTACAGCAGTTGCACCATGGCCCTGCAGTTGGGCCAGCGCGCCATCATCCCCGACTTCGAAGAATGGCCTGACATCGCCGGCACCGACGACCTGCAAGCCTTTCGCAACACCGGCATCCGCTCGGCCCAGACCACCCCGTTGCTGTCCCGCGATGGTCGCCTGCTCGGCATGATCTCCACCCACTGGAGCACGCCGCACCAGCCTTCGGAGCGCGACCTGCGCCTGCTCGACATCCTCGCCCGCCAAGCCGCCGACCTGCTCGAACGCACCATCGCCGACGAAGCCCTGCGCGACGCCCAGGCCGAACTGCGCGCCCTCAACGAAACCCTGGAACAGCGCGTGGCCGAACGCACCGCGATGCTCATGCAGGCCGAAGAGAAGCTGCGCCAATCACAAAAGATGGAAGCCGTCGGCCAACTCACCGGTGGCCTGGCCCATGACTTCAACAACCTGCTCGCCGGCATCTCCGGCGCGCTGGAGCTGATGAACCGCCGCATCGCCCAGGGCCGCCTGGCCGATGTGGACAAATACATGGTCGCCGCCCAAGGCTCGGCCAAACGCGCCGCCGTGCTCACCCAACGCCTGCTGGCCTTCTCGCGCCGGCAAACCCTGGAACCGCGCGCCACCAACGTCAACACCCTGATGTACGGCATGGCCGAACTCATCCAACGCACCGCCGGCCCCGGCATCCAGATCGAAACCACCGGCGCTGCCGACGCCTGGACCGCCTTCGTCGACGTCAGCCAACTGGAAAACGCCCTGCTCAACCTGTGCATCAACGCCCGCGACGCCATGCCCGAAGGCGGCCGCATCCTGCTCGAAACAGGCAACCACTGGCTCGACGCCCACGCCGCCCGCGCCCTCGACCTCACCGAAGGCCCGTACCTGCGCCTGAGCGTCACCGACACCGGCACCGGCATGTCCCCAGACGTGATGGCCCATGTGTTCGAACCCTTCTTCACCACCAAACCCATCGGCCAAGGCACCGGCCTGGGC
>NZ_JACARO010000095.1 GCF_013386585.1 Pseudomonas sp. P7548
CCGCCACCGCCAGCATCACCGCCACGGCACCGGCGAGGTACACCGACGCCACCCCCGCCGACCCCGCCAGGGCGCCGGCCAATGGGCTGCTGATGCCCAGCGCGATATCCAGGAACGCCACGTAGGCGCCCATGGCCAGACCACGGGTTTGCGGTGGCGCCCGCTTGATCGCTTCCACACCAAACCCGGGGAAGGCCAACGAATAGCCGAAGCCGGTCAAGGCTGCCCCCACGTACGCCATCACTGGCGAGCCCGCACCCCAGATCAGCAATTGCCCCAGCGCCTCGATCAGCACGCAGACCAGCGCCACCTTGGCGCCGCCCAGCTTGTCCGGCAGGTGCCCGAAGAACAGCCGCGCACCGATGAACGCCAAGCCAAAGGCGGTGAAGGCGAACGAGGCATTGCCCCAGTCCTTGGCGGCAAACAACAGCGCGATAAAAGCGGTAATCACACCAAACCCGATGCTCGAAAACGCCAGCCCCAACCCGGGCAACCAGACGGCGCCCAGCACCGTGTAGAACGACGTGCGCCGCTGGCTGGTGGGCGCAACGCCCTTGGCCCCCACGACGATGGCCAGCGCAAACAGCGGCAAGATCAGCGTGGCCACACACACGCCACTGAAGCCCCATTGGGCGTTGAGCGCCACGCCCAAAGGCGCCCCCAGCGCAAACGCTGCGTAGATGGCGATGCCGATCCAGGCCATGACCTTGCCAGCGTTCTGCGGCCCCACCAGGCCCATGCCCCAGCCCATGGAACCGGTGATGATCAGGCTTTCACCCAGGGCCAACACCACACGCCCCGCCAGCAAGACCCACACCGACAGCGCCGGGGTTTCCACAAACCCGAGCGACGCCAGGTACAACAGCCCGGAGCCGGCCGCCACCAGCATGCCGATCAGCATTGCGCGCTTGGGCCCACGCATATCGGCAAAGTTGCCGGCCCAGGCCCGCGACAGCAGCGCGGCGGCAAACTGCGCACCGACCACCACGCCCACCACCAAGGTGCTCATGCCCAGGGTGTGGTTCAGGTGCAGCGGCAGGACCGGCAGTTGCAGGCCGATAATCAGGAATGCGACGAACACCGCCAGGGTGATCGGCAGCAGTTTCAACAGCACCGAAGACGTACCGTGTTGTGTCATGGGAACGCTCCTGTCAGAGACTGAAATAGCCCGCTTGATCCAAGTCGCTCAGCAGGTCCGGGCCTGTCGGCGCCCACCCCAGGCGATCCCGGGTCTGCGCGCTGGACACCGCCATCTCGGCGCCGGCCATGTTGGCGAACCAGCCAAAATGTTCGCGTGGCCGCGACGCCACCGGCACGCCCAGGCGACGCCCGATGACCTCGGCGATGGCTTTGAACAGCACGGCCTCGTCCGCCACGGCGTGATACACGGCCTGGGTAACGCCCTCCTCCAGCGCCAGGCGATAGACCCGCGCCGCATCGGTGCGATACACGCCCGACCAGCAGTTGAGCCCCTCATCGAGGTAGGCCGACACGCCCGTCTCCCGCGCCAAGCGAATCAGGATCGGCAAGAAACCATGGTCGCCCAGCCCATGCACCGACGGCGCCAACCGTACCGTCGCGGCACGCACACCACGCTCGGCCAAGGCCCGGGCGGCGAATTCGGATTTGCGCGGCGACGCGCCGTTGGGCAGGTCCGCCTCAGTAGCGCCACGGGCCAGCCCGGACAACCCCGAAGTGACCAGCAGCGGCGTGTCCGAACCTCTCAAGACACTGTCCAGAGCCTCGATCACACGACGGTCCTGCTCGCAGTTTTCGACAAACCGCGAAAAGTCATGATTGAACGCGGTATGGATCACCGCGTCGGCGGTCCAGGCCGCGCGGCGAATTGCATCCAGGTCATCCAGGGACGCGCGCAGTACCTTCGCGCCCGTTGCTGCAAGGGTTTTGGCCTTGTCATCGCTACGGGCCAGCCCGGTAACCAGGTGGCCGGCACCGATCAGGTCCTTGACCACTTCGGAGCCGACCCAGCCGGTGGCGCCTGTGACAAATACGTGCATAGGGTGACTCCTCAATTAAGCCAAACGAATGGACAGCTCGATGTCATCGGCAAACGGCACCGACAGGTAACCGTTGTGCGGCGAGCGCACGTGCGCCAGGTATTCCGGGCAGTAGTTGGTGTTGTCGGCCACCACCAGGGCGCCCGGGCGCAGGTGTTTTTCCACCAGGCCAAGCACGTCGCCATACAGTGCCTTGGCGCCGTCGAGCAGCAGCAGGTCAACCGATGGCGGCAGGCCTGAGGCCAGGGTCACCAGTGCGTCGCCTTCGCGGATTTCGATCAGGTCGCTCACACCGCCTTCGGTGAAATGCTCACGCGCCAGGGCGATCTTCGACGGCTCGAATTCGCTGCCGATCAACACACCGCCACCGTTGTCACGCAGGGCGGCGGCCAGGAACAGCGTAGACAAGCCGAACGAGGTGCCGAACTCGACGATGGCCCGCGCCTGGGTGCTGCGCGCAAGCATGTAGAGCAGCGTGCCGGTGTCCCGTGAGACCGGCAGCCACAGGTCCTTGAGCAGGGTGTAAAGCGCCAGGTATTCGGTTTTGCTGTGCATCAGGCGGTTGCGTTCTGCATCGGGCACGTTGGCCAAGTCCGGGCTGGTGGCGGCCTCTGCCTGGGCGTAGAGACGTTCGATCAGGGGCGCCAGTGGCGCAGTCGTCAGGGTATTCATCATTGATTTCCGTGAGGTCTGGACTAAGATGCGACTAATTCGTCGCATTGAAAGTATGCGAGTGATTCGTCGCATTCGCTATTCGCGTTCCCCCGACCCGCTGGAGCCACCCATGTCCACCCGCCAGACCCCGCGTATTGCCTCGCGCAAACAGCCACAACAGGCCCGCTCCACCGAGTTGGTGGCGGCGATTCTGGAAGCGGCTATTCAGGTTTTGGCCAAGGAAGGCGCCACCCGTTTCACCACGGCGCGGGTCGCCGAGAAGGCCGGTGTGAGTGTGGGTTCGGTGTATCAGTACTTCCCCAACAAGGCCGCGATCCTGTTCCGCTTGCAGAGCGATGAATGGCAACAGACCACCCGCATGCTGCGCCAGATTCTGGAAAACCGGCAGTTCGCGCCGTTGCAGCGCTTGCGCACCCTGGTGCAGGCGTTCATTCATTCGGAGTACGAGGAAGCGCTGATGCGCGGCGCGCTGGACGACGCCGCGCCGCTGTATCGCAACGCCCCCGAAGCGTTGGAAGTTCGCGAGGCGGGACGTCAGATATTCCGCGACTTCATGCGGGAACTGCTCCCCGATGCATCGGACGCGACCCGCCAGCTGGCCCACGATCTGATCCAGTCCACCCTCAGTTGCGCGGGCAAGGATTTCTCCTCAACCCCGCGCACACCCGAGGCCATCGCGGTTTACGCCGGCGGCATGGCCGACATGTTCAGCGCCTACCTGACCGCGCTCAACACAAGGTGAAACGCGCCAGCGCCTCCCGAAAATGGTTAATCAACGGCTTGGGATCGTCCTTGCGCCATATCGCATGGATATCGATGCGCACCGGG
>NZ_JACARO010000096.1 GCF_013386585.1 Pseudomonas sp. P7548
CAAGCCCGCTCCCACATTGTCCTGCGCTCAGTTCAGGATCGGCGTACACAACTCCACCAGCGTCCCATCCGGGCAACGCACATACGACACCACCTGCCCCCAGGGTTTAGTCGTCGGCGCCGACAGCTCTACTGCGCCCTGCGCAAGCGCGTTGGCGTGCGCAGCCAACACATCCTCGGTCACAAACCCCACCTCCATCCCCAACGGCTGGCGCGAAGCGTGTGCCTGTACATGCCCGCCCTCGAAATTCATTTCACCCAGTTCATGAGCGGCAAACGACAGGGTCGTAGCCCCTGTTTCCAGCTCGCCATACGTGCCTGATTCATGCAGGAAACGGCGACTGAACCCGAAGGCTTTTTCGAAGAATTCCAACGAGGCCGCAACGTCCGGCACGTAGATGATGGTGTAGGCGAATTTCATGGTTGAGCGCTCCTTGCGTGGTTGAGGGGTCATTAGAGTCAGCGGCCCTGCGTCCGTCAATCGAGCAGAAATCGGATCGGGAAACTATTTGACATATTTGATTTGTGATCACATATTGAAGCCATAAGAACGACAACACAGGTTTGACTCATGACTGATGGTCCGCTCCTCCTGCCCACCTTGCGCCAGGTATCCCGCGATACCCTGCAAGACCAGGTCTACCGCCAGATCCGCGAAGCGCTGATGAGCGGTCGCTTCCAGCCTGGCCAGAAACTCACCATCCGCGGCCTCGCCGAAGCCCTCGGTTCCAGCCCCATGCCGGTGCGCGAAGCCCTGCAGCGCCTCAGCGCCGAAAACGCCTTTGAAGTCACCGAAACCTCCCGTCTGCGTGTACGACTGATGACCGTCGAACGCTTGCGTGAAATCCGTGATACCCGGGTTGCCCTCGAAGGTTTGCTTGCTGAAAAGGCCGTGCTGCGCCTGCAAAAAGCTGACCTCGACGAAATCACCGACCTCTGCCAGCAGATGCAGCACGCCGCCGATGAAGTCGACGTGTCGCGCTACCTGTGGACCAACTTCGCGTTTCACCGGCGCATCTACGCCGTGGCCCAGGCCGAGTTGACCATGGCTGCCGTGGAAAACTTCTGGCTGCACATGGGCCCGTGTTTTGCCCTGGTCGCCCCCGATAAAGCTCACCTGCAACGCTCGATGGAGGCGCACACGCGCATCGTCGAAGCCCTGGCCGCCCGCGATGGCGCCGGCGCTCGCGCGGCGGTGACCGATGACATCATGCAGGCCGCCGATTCCCTGGCGCGCCTGCTCGTCAAGAACGACCGTACGCGGTCGTCTGCTTCAGGAGGTAAACGTGCATGAGTGTCCTACAACGGTTGCAGCCCTATCCCGGGTTACGTGTGTTGATTTCCGGCGGGGCTGCCGGCATCGGTGAAGTGCTGGCGGCGGCGTACCTGGAAGCAGGCGCCAAGGTGCATGTGTGTGACGTGAGCGAGTCGGCCCTGGCCGCGTTTCGCGACAAGCACCCTGGCACCGTCGCCACCCGCGCCGATGTCAGCGATGCCGCGCAAATCGAGGCGGTGTTCAAGGTGCAGCACGAACAGTTCGGCGGCCTCGATGTGCTGGTGAACAACGCCGGGATCGCCGGGCCTACCGGCGGGATCGATGCGATCAGCGACGCCGACTGGCAAGCCACCATCAACATCAACCTTACGGCGCAATACCGCTTTGCCCACCACGCGGTGCCGATGCTCAAGGAATCGTCCCACGGCCACTTGCTGCACATCGCCTCGGTGGCCGGGCGCTTGGGCTACGCGTGGCGCACGCCGTATGCGGCGACCAAATGGGCCATCGTCGGCCTGATGAAATCCCTGGCCTCGGAGTTGGGCGAGAGCGATATCCGCGTCAACGCCTTGCTGCCCGGCATCGTCGAAGGCCCGCGCATGGACGGCGTGATCCGCGCCCGTGCCGAGCAGGTCGGCGTGCCCGAAGCCCAGATGCGCCAGGAATACCTCAACAAGATCTCGCTTAAGCGCATGGTCACCGCAGAAGACGTCGCGGCCATGGCCTTGTTTCTCTGTTCGCCCGCCGCACGCAACGTGACCGGCCAGGCGATCAGCGTCGACGGGAACGTCGAGTACCTGTAAGCCACGGAAGAACACTGCGCGCTGCACCCAGGATTTTTCTTCATAAGAATAAAAGTCGGAGATTCGTCATGTCCAAAAATCGTCCTGTCATCATTACCTGCGCCGTTACCGGTGCGATTCATACGCCGTCGATGTCGCCGCACTTGCCGATCACCGCGCAGGAAATTGCCGACGCCGCCATCGGTGCCGCCGAAGCCGGCGCCGCGATTGTCCACCTGCATGCCCGTGACCCCAACGATGGCCGCCCCAGCCAGGACCCGGCGCTGTTCGCCGAATTCCTGCCGCAGATCAAGGCTGCCAGCGACGTGGTGATCAACATCACCACCGGTGGCGCACCGACCATGGGCGTGGAAGAGCGCCTGCAGCCGGTGATGCAGTTCAAGCCGGAACTGGCCTCGTTGAACATGGGCTCGATGAACTTCGGCCTGTATGAAATGCTCAACCGCTTCACTGACTTCAAGCACGACTGGGAGCGCCCGTACCTCGAAGACAGTGACGACCGGATCTTCCGCAACACCTTCCGCGACATCACCCACATCCTCAATTCCTGCGCCGAGAACCGCACCCGTTTCGAGATCGAGTGCTACGACATCGGCCACCTCTACACCGCCGCGCATTTCCTGGAGCGCGGCCTGCTCAAGCCGCCGCTGTTCATCCAGTCGGTGTTCGGTTTGCGCGGTGGCATCGGTGGGCACCCGGAAGACCTGGCGCATATGCGGCGCACCGCCGACCGCCTGTTTGGCGACGACTACGTGTGGTCGATCCTC
>NZ_JACARO010000097.1 GCF_013386585.1 Pseudomonas sp. P7548
CGAGGAAACGGTTGAACCAGCCGGCCAACTGCCCCAGCTCGTCCTTCTTGTCGTAGGCCAGGCGGCGGGTGAGGTCGCCTTCACCGCTGGCGATGTCTTCCAGCATGCTGGCCACGCCAAGGATCGGCCGGGTCACGCTGCGGGCCATCAGCCACACGAGGATCAGGCCAAGCACGGCCGCAAACAGGCCCAGGCTCAGCTCGAGCAAGGTGCCCTTGGCATTGTCGGCATCCAGTTGGGTTTTCAGTGCCTCGGCCGGGGCCACCAGCACTTTTTCCGGCACATCCAGCAACACGCCCCATGCCTTGCCGTCCGGGATCGGTGCAAACGGCGCCAGCACCTTGAGCTGATGGTCGGTGCGCAGGCTGCGCAGTTGGTTGCTGCTGGCCAGGGCGCTGATCAATTGCGCGCCGTTGGCGGTGTCGACCTTGTCCAGGCGCTGGCTGAGCTTGCCGGCGTCCGGGCTGTAGCCGGCGAGCAGGCCGGTAGGGCTGAGGATGCTGACTTGGGTCTGGCCGTCATACAGCTTGTGGCTCGCCTGTTGGCTCACGGCCTGCAGACTGTTTAGGTTGATGTCCACCGACAGCGACGCGATGACTTTGCCATTGACCATCAGTGGGAACACGATGCTGGTCATCAGCACGTTCTGCCCGTTGATTACATAGAAGTACGGCTCGATCACACAGGGCTTGAGCGTGGTGCGCGGGCAGGTGAACCAGGCGTTGGCCTTTTCACCGCTGGGGCCGACGCGGGTGTCGGCCATATCGCTTTCCGGCAGCGCCATCGACTCCAGTTTGCCGGGCGTGGGCTGCGACCAGTACAGGGCGAAGCGGCCTTTGTCGTTACTGCCCAGTTCTGCCTGGTTGGCGAAGAGCTCGTCCTTGCCATCCAGGGCGTTGGCTTCGAACACCAGGGACAAGCCGAGCAAGTCGGGGTTGGCCTGTAGGGCCGCCTTGACCTGGCGGGTCAGGTCTTCGCGGGTGTCGAACGCATCCAAAAAGCGTTTTTCGGCCTGCTCGCGCAAGAACAGCACTTGGCGGGAAAATCCGTGGCCGTATTGATACGCGTCCATGAACTGACGGCGAATGCCCAGGGCCTGGGCTTCACCCTGGGCTTCGATGCGCGCTTGGGCGGCTTGATCGAGCATCTGCATGCTGGACGCCTTGACCTGCTCCGAGCTCTGTTCCATGCGATACAACGACAAACCCACCAGCAGGGTCACGATCCCCAGCAGGCACAGGCCGGCGAGCAGGGTGATTTTCCATTGAATGGAAAGCTGTCTGAGAGACATCGAGGCGCATCCTTAACCTGAAAACACAGAGAGCCTTTGTATCGGCCGCGTTTTTTGGTTCTTTATTATTTAAACGTTCAATTTAAACCCAAAAGCGGCGCCGTTTTTTGACATGCAGCCGCGCCTGCTGCAAAGTGCGCGCCCTCTAATAAGACCTCCTTCAAGCCTGCACGCTGGCAGCCATCCACCCGATGGCCGCCTGGGCGCGGGCATGCCTGTTTTTTATGTTTCTGCTTGAGGTAACCATGATTAACGCAGTCATTGCCGCGGTCGGCACCATGCTGGTGCTCAGCTTGTCCCGCGTGCATGTGGTCATCGCCATCATCGTCGGCGCCCTGGTGGGCGGCTTGACCGGTGGCCTGGGCATCGAGGCCACGCTCAAAGCCTTCAACGGCGGGCTGGGCGGCGGCGCTACTGTGGCGCTGTCCTACGCCTTGCTCGGCGCGTTCGCCGTGGCCATTGCCAAATCCGGCCTGGCCCACGCGCTGGCCGACAAGGCGCTGATGCTGGTGGACCGCCAGGAAGCCACCGGCGGCAGCCATGTCAAATGGCTGTTGA
>NZ_JACARO010000098.1 GCF_013386585.1 Pseudomonas sp. P7548
GCGATCATGCAGCGCCTGCGCGAACGCTACCTGTGCAACGAACACCTGCGCGCCGAACCGAAGAAGCCCTTGCCGGCGCTGGACCTGCCGTCCAACGTGATCGCCGAGATGCCGCCCTTGCTCAAGGCCTACATGCGCCTGGGCGCGAAGATCTGCGGCGAGCCGTGCTGGGATGAAGACTTCCAGGTGGCCGACGTGTTCATCTTGCTCAAGCGCGACGAGTTGTGCCCGCGTTATGCACGCCACTTCAAGGCTGCAATGTGATGAGCCGCCTGCGGGTGTACGGGCGCATTGCCCGCGTGCTGCTGGTGGTGGCGCTGGGCTTGAGCATGGCCAGTGTGTTTGGTGTGTTCGAGCGCTTAGGCATTGCCAACTCGATGGTACGGCGCCAGCGTTGGTCGCGGTTTTTCATGGCGCGGCTGACCAACGCCCTGCCCTTTCGCGTGACGGTGCACGGCGAGTTGCCGCAAACCCCGATGCTGTGGGTGAGCAATCACGTGTCCTGGACTGACATCCCGCTGTTGGGGATGGTCACGCCCATGTCGTTCCTGTCCAAGGCCGAAGTGCGCACCTGGCCGGTGGCCGGCTGGTTGGCGGCCAAGGCCGGCAGCTTGTTCATCCGCCGCGGTTCGGGCGACAGCCAATTGATCCGCAAGCAGATGACCCGCCATCTGGAGCAACAGCACCCGCTGCTGATGTTCCCCGAGGGCACGACCACCGACGGGCGCAGCCTGCGCACCTTCCACGGGCGTTTGCTGGCCAGCGCGATTGATGCCGAGGTGTCGCTGCAACCGGTGGCGATCCGTTATCTGCGTGACGGCCAGGTGGACCCGCTGGCACCGTTTATTGGCGATGATGATTTGCTGTCGCACCTGATGCGGCTGTTTGCCAATGACCAGGGCGATGTGGAAATCCATGTGCTCAAGCCGATTGCCTGTGCCGGGCAGGAGCGCGCGGCGCTGGCGTTCCAGGCGCAGCAGGCGGTGCAGAAGGCGTTGTTTGGGCCGGTGCCGGAAGCAGAGCCAATCGCGGTTCGACCGGCATTCGCGGCTTAAAGCGGGCACGGTTAAACATGTGGGAGCTGGCTTGCCTGCGATGGCGGTGTTGAATTCACCGACGCCATCGCAGGCAAGCCAGCTCCCACATTTAGACCTCAGTGGTCAGTTGTTTTTGTGCAAAAGCCTGCAGCTCGGGATAAAAGATCCGGAAGTCTTCGCTTAACGGCTCATAGAGCTCGCGCAACTCCTGCATTGCAAACCCCAATTCCTCCGGCTGCGACAGCCTCCGCGAAATCCCCCGCAACACCTGCTCCATCACCGCAAACTCGCGATACGACCCCAACCAGTCATCCGCCGCCATCCACGGCGCAATCTGCGCCAGTCGCCCCGGCAATTGCGGCTCGGCCGCCAATACGCGGTACACCTGCGATGTGAAATGCTCCAGCGGCTGGTCGGCATACAGCGCCCAATCCCGCGCCAGGCAATGGTCGAAAAACACATCAAGGACGATCCCGGCATAGCGCTTGCGGGTCAGGGTGAAACGCGACAGTGCCTCCCCTACCAACGGGTGGCTGTCGGTGAAACGGTCGATGCTGCGGTGCAGCGCAATTGCCGCCTCGATTTGCGGGCTGAACTGGCCCTGCAGGCGGCCTTTGACGAAGTCGCCATACAAACTCCCCAGCAGTTGCGCAGGAAGTTGGCCGCCCAGGTGCAGATGTGCGAGATAATTCATGGTGCGCAGTCTATCACTGCCATCAACGTATCGTTATAACCCGATATACCGATTTGAGCGGGACTCAGATCAAATTCATATTGGTATATCGGGATACAACGATTTAAAGTTCGCCTCATCGCGATATAACGCTGCACGACACCGAGCACCTGCCATGTCCATCGACCTCGACGAAATAATAAAAGCCCTGGCGCACCCAGTACGGCGAGACATCCTCAACTGGCTGAAAGACCCGAAAGTGCAATTCCCCGAGCAAGTGCACAACCACGAATACGGCATCTGCGCTGGGCAGATCGACCAGCGCTGCGGCTTGTCCCAGTCGACCGTGTCGGCCCACCTGGCCACGTTGCAACGGGCGGGTTTGATCAGCAGCCAGAAGGCCGGGCAGTGGAACTTTTTCAAACGCAACGAGGACACCATTCGCGCGTTCCTCGATGCGCTCATCACTGAGCTAACCCCCGACATCAGCGAACCGCTGTAACCAAGGAAACGATAATGCCCCTCTCGCTACTCATACTGGCCCTGAGCGCCTTCGCCATCGGCACCACCGAGTTCGTCATCATGGGCCTGCTGCCCGATGTGGCGACGGACCTGGGCGTATCGATCCCCGGCGCCGGCTGGCTGGTAACCGGCTACGCCCTGGGCGTGGCCATCGGCGCGCCCTTCATGGCACTGGCCACCGCCAAGCTGCCGCGCAAGGCCGCCCTGGTAGCGTTGATGGGGATCTTCATTATTGGCAACCTGCTCTGCGCCCTGGCAGGTGACTACAACGTGCTGATGTTTGCCCGTGTGGTCACCGCGCTGTGCCACGGTGCATTCTTTGGGATTGGTTCTGTGGTAGCGGCCAACCTGGTGCCGGCCAACAAGCGGGCTTCGGCCGTGGCCTTGATGTTCACCGGTTTGACCCTGGCCAACGTGCTGGGCGTGCCACTGGGTACCGCGCTGGGCCAGGAAGCCGGCTGGCGTTCGACCTTCTGGGCTGTGACCGTGATTGGCGTTGTGGCACTGATCGGGCTGATCCGCTTCCTGCCGGCCAAACGTGACGAAGAAAAACTCGACATGCGCGCCGAACTCAAGGCCCTCAAGGGCGCCGGCATCTGGTTGTCGCTGACCATGACCGCGCTGTTCTCCGCCTCGATGTTCACCCTCTTCACCTACGTCGCACCGCTGCTGGGCGATGTGACGGGCGTGTCGCCCAAAGGTGTGACCTGGACCCTGTTGCTGATCGGCCTGGGCCTCACTGTGGGCAACATCATCGGCGGCAAGCTGGCGGACAAGCGCCTGGCGGCCACCCTGCTCGGCGTGTTCGCCAGCATGGCGGTGGTCTCCACCCTGCTGACCTGGACCAGTGCTGCGGTGATCCCGACTGAAATCACCCTGTTCCTGTGGGCTGCCGCTTCGTTTGCCGCCGTGCCGGCGCTGCAAATCAACGTGGTGACCTTCGGCAAGGCGGCACCGAACCTGGTGTCCACCCTGAACATCGGCGCATTCAACATCGGCAACGCCCTCGGTGCCTGGGTCGGCGGCACGGTGATCGCCCACGGTTTCGGCCTGACCAGCGTGCCCTTGGCCGCGGCCGCCCTGGCGATCCTCGCGCTGCTGGTGACCCTGATTACCTTCCGTCAGAGCGGCGATGCCGACCTGGCCCCTGCGACCCACTGATCAATCCACTTAAAGAGAAGGGTGTTATCCCATGACGACGATTTTCGATCCCATCAAACTGGGCGACCTGGAACTGTCGAACCGCATCATCATGGCACCGCTGACCCGCTGCCGCGCCGATGACGGTCGTGTACCCAACGCGCTGATGGCCGAGTACTACGTGCAGCGCGCCTCTGCGGGCCTGATCCTCAGCGAAGCCACTTCCGTGACGCCCCTGGGCGTGGGCTACCCGGACACCCCGGGCATCTGGTCCAACGACCAGGTGCGCGGCTGGGCCAATGTGACCAAGGCTATCCACGGCGCAGGCGGCAAGATCTTCCTGCAACTGTGGCACGTGGGCCGTATCTCCCATGAGTCGTACCTGAACGGCGAAAGCCCGGTGGCCCCGAGTGCGATCCAGCCCAAAGGCCATGTCAGCCTGGTTCGCCCGCTGGCCGACTACCCAACTCCACGCGCCCTGGAAACCGCTGAAATCGCCGACATCGTCGACGCCTACCGCACCGGTGCCGAAAACGCCAAGGCCGCCGGCTTTGACGGTGTAGAAATCCACGGTGCCAACGGCTACCTGCTTGACCAGTTCCTGCAGAGCAGCACCAACAAGCGTACCGACAACTACGGTGGCTCCCTGGAAAACCGTGCGCGCCTGCTGCTGGAAGTGACTGACGCTGCCATCGAAGTCTGGGGCGCAGGCCGTGTGGGTGTGCACCTGGCACCACGCGCCGACTCCCACGACATGGGCGACGATAACCTGGCAGAAACCTTCACCTACGTGGCCAGCGAGTTGGGCAAGCGCGGCATCGCGTTTATCTGCTCCCGAGAAAAAGAAGGCGCCGACAGCCTCGGCCCTCAACTGAAAAAAGCCTTCGGCGGCCCGTACATCGCTAACGAACGCTTCACCAAGGACAGCGCCAACGCCTGGCTGGCGTCGGGCAAGGCAGACGCGGTGGCCTTCGGCGTACCGTTCATTGCCAACCCGGACCTGCCGGCTCGCTTGAAGGCCGATGCGCCATTGAACGAAGCGCATCCGGAAACCTTCTACGGCAAAGGCCCGGTCGGCTACATCGACTACCCGACGCTGGCGATCTGATGTAACCCGCTGAAACGAAAAAGCCCCGGTTCGCAGGAACCGGGGCTTTTTCATTGGCGCGGGGAAACATTCCTTCACAGCCTTGCAACAAAATCGCTACAAAATACTTAGGCGGCTACCTATCAACCGCCCGCCAGCCCGTATATAAAGTCACCCCACCTATCAGTCGAAGGGGCGATTGACTGCCTCTGGGCTTTACTGTTGACACAACTGGATGCAATTACGCATTTTGTCTTAATTGCGCAGGCTGGGGCTCAAGCGCAGCATGTCCAACCCTGCATCCACCCAGCGTTCGGCATCCTGATGCAATTGGAAGCTGTCGGGCACCAGCAGCCACTGGCCGATCA
Source organism: Pseudomonas sp. P7548 (assembly GCF_013386585.1). GTDB lineage: Bacteria > Pseudomonadota > Gammaproteobacteria > Pseudomonadales > Pseudomonadaceae > Aquipseudomonas. The sequence continues at coordinate 4,828 of NZ_JACARO010000098.1, forward strand.
GCCCGTGAATGTAGGCATGGATGCACACCGCACCGCGGGTTGTGTCCAGGTTTTCCGGAAGCTGCCCGCGATGGACCGCGTTGCGCAATGTCAGCCCGATGCGCAGGTTGCACTCAAGACTGTGGGTTTGGCGTTGACGCCGCATGTCACACATTTCATCGGTGAACTCGCACTTATGAAACAGGATTTCGTTGATGCGCCGGGTTTTCGGGTCCAGTGCCACTTGATGATAAAGATGAATGAGCAACTTGCGCATGCAGCCCAGCGGGTCGACTTCATCCTCGCTTTCACTCGCCCGGGCCAACTCGTCCAGCGGCTCGTGCAGCGTGTCGAGCAGCGCCTGGAGCAAGTCGGACTTGTTGCTGAAGTGCCAGTAGATGGCCCCCCGCGTCACGCCCGCCAGCGCAGCGATGTCTGCCAGCGTGGTCCGCGCGACACCGCGTTGGTAAAAGGCTTGCTCGGCGGCATCGAGAATCTGGCTGCGCGTTTCCTGAGCTTCCTCTTTGGTGCGACGAACCATGGCAGTAAAACCTCTATCAGGACACTGTGGATGGTGCTGGACCATCATCTGAATAATTGTGGGACGACGCCGTCATGGGCGCCGAACGTACTAAAATCGAGGCTTTGGGAGCTGCTTTGTCAACATTTCGCGAAGCCTGTCAAGAGTTTACAAACAACCGTGAACGTAAGTATATTGCGTAGCAAGCTACTTATCTACTCACGGCTTGTTTTTTACCCTTCCACACTTCTTGTGCGCAGTCTGCGCGCCTGACCCGAGGATCTTCATGCAACTTAAGCCAGCTGTTACCGCTCTGGTTACTGCCGTCGCCCTGGCATCGCTGCTCAGCGGATGTAAAAAGGAAGAAGCGGCTCCGCCCGCTCAAACCCCTCAGGTCGGCGTGGTCACTATTCAACCGCAAGCCTTTACCCTGACGTCCGAACTGCCAGGCCGCACCACCGCCTACCGCATTGCGGAAGTTCGCCCACAGGTCAACGGCATCATTCTCAAGCGCCTGTTCAAGGAAGGCGGCGACGTGAAGGAAGGGCAACAGCTCTACCAGATCGACCCGTCGGTGTATGACGCCACCCTGAAAAGCGCGCAAGCCAGCCTGACCCAGACCAAGTCCATCACCGACCGCTACAAGCAGTTGGTCGATGAACAAGCCGTCAGCCGCCAGGAATACGACACCGCCGTCGCCAACCGCATGACCGCCGAAGCAAACGTTCAAACCGCCCAGATCAACGTGCGCTACACCAAAGTGTTCGCGCCGATCTCCGGGCGTATTGGCCGTTCTTCGGTGACCGAAGGCGCACTAGTCAGCAACGGCCAGACCGACGCCATGGCGGTAATCCAACAGCTCGACCCGATCTACGTCGACGTCACGCAGTCCTCGGCCGAAATGCTGAAACTGCGCCGCGACCTGGAAAGCGGCCAACTGCAGAAAGCCGGCGACAATGCCGCCAAGGTCAAGCTGACCCTGGAAGACGGCAGTTCCTACGCCCAGGACGGCAAGCTGGAATTCTCCGAAGTGTCGGTTGACCAGACCACCGGCTCCGTGACCCTGCGCGCCGTGTTCCCCAACCCTGACCACACCCTGCTGCCGGGCATGTTCGTACACGCCCAACTGCAAGCCGGCGTGAACAGCAAGGCCATCCTCGCCCCTCAGCAAGGCGTGACCCGCGACCTCAAGGGCATTCCGACTGCGCTGATCGTGAACAAGGACAACAAGGTCGAGCAACGCGTACTGGTCGCCAACCGTACAGCCGGCGCCTACTGGCTGGTGGAAAAAGGCCTGGACGCCGGTGACCGCGTGATCACCGAAGGCCTGCAGTTCATCAAGCCGGGCATCGAAGTCAAGGTCAAGGACGCCGATAACGCCAAGCCTGCTGGAACCGCTGCTACTCCTGCTGCCACTACGGGCAAAGGGGAGTAACCCATGTCTAAATTTTTTATCGACCGTCCCATTTTCGCCTGGGTAATTGCCCTGGTGATCATGCTGGTCGGGGCACTGTCGATCCTGAAGTTGCCCATCAACCAGTACCCGGCCATCGCGCCAACTGCCATTGATATCCAGGTGACCTACCCGGGTGCCTCTGCACAAACCGTGCAGGACACCGTGGTGCAGGTGATCGAGCAACAGCTCAACGGTATCGACAACCTGCGTTACGTGGCCTCGGACAGTAACTCCGACGGCAGCATGACCATCACCGCGACGTTCAACCAGGGTACCAACCCGGACATCGCCCAGGTTCAGGTGCAGAACAAGCTGAACCTGGCGACCCCACTGCTGCCGCAAGAAGTGCAGCAGCAGGGTATCCGCGTGACAAAGTCGGTGAAGAACTTCCTGATGGTGATCGGTCTGGTGTCGGAAGACGGCAGCATGACCAAGGACGACCTGTCCAACTACATCGTGTCCAACATCCAAGACCCGATCTCGCGTACCGCGGGTGTGGGTGACTTCCAGGTCTTCGGTTCGCAGTACGCCATGCGCATCTGGCTCGACCCGGCCAAGTTGAACAACTACCAGCTCACGCCGGTGGATGTCAGCAACGCCATCGCGGCCCAGAACGTCCAGGTGGCCACAGGCCAACTCGGCGGCCTGCCTGCCCTGCCTGGCACCCAACTGAACGCCACCATCATCGGCAAGACCCGCCTGCAAACCGCTGAAGCGTTCGGCAAGATCCTGATGAAGGTCAATGCCGACGGCTCGCAGGTTCGACTGGGCGATGTTGCCCGGATCGAGCTGGGCGGCCAGAACTACAGCATCAGTGCACAGTTCAACGGCAAGCCGGCTTCCGGCATGGCGATCAAGCTGGCAGCAGGCGCTAACGCCCTGGACACCGGCAAGGCTATCCGCGCCACCGTGGCCTCTCTGGAACCGTTCTTCCCGCCAGGCATGAAGGCCGTGGTGCCGTACGACACCACGCCTGTGGTGACCGAATCGATCTCCGGTGTGGTTGACACCCTGGTCGAAGCGATCGTGCTGGTGTTCCTGGTGATGTTCCTGTTCCTTCAGAACTTCCGCGCCACCATCATCACCACCATGACCGTTCCGGTGGTATTGCTGGGTACGTTCGGGATCCTCGCGGCCTTTGGCTTCACCATCAACACCCTGACCATGTTCGGCATGATCCTGGCCATCGGCTTGCTGGTGGACGACGCCATCGTTGTGGTGGAAAACGTCGAGCGGGTGATGGCCGAGGAGCATTTGTCGCCTAAAGAGGCGACGATCAAATCCATGGGCCAGATCCAGGGCGCCCTGGTGGGTATTGCCCTGGTACTGTCGGCGGTACTGCTGCCGATGGCCTTCTTCGGCGGTTCCACGGGTGTGATCTACCGGCAGTTCTCCATCACCATTGTGTCGGCGATGGCGTTGTCGGTACTGGTTGCCCTGATCTTCACCCCCGCCTTGTGCGCCACCATGCTCAAGGACATCGACCCGGAAAAACACGGCCAACCCAAGCGCGGTTTCTTCGGCTGGTTCAACCGTACCTTCGACAGCGGCGTGCTGAAATACGAGCGTGGCGTCGGCAACATGATCAAGCACAAGATCCCGGCGTTCCTGGTGTACGCGTTGATCCTGGCCGGCATGATCTGGATGTTCACCCGTATTCCGAGCGCGTTCCTGCCCGAGGAAGACCAGGGTGTGATCTTTGCCCAGGTGCAGACGCCGGTCGGTTCGTCGGCTGAACGGACGCAAAAAGTCATCGACGACATGCGCGCCTTCCTGCTCAACGACAAAGAAGGCGAACCTGGCGAAGGCAAAGCGGTTAAGTCGGTGTTCACCGTGAACGGCTTCAACTTCGCCGGCCGTGGCCAGAGCTCGGGCCTTGCGTTCGTGATGCTCAAGCCGTGGGGCGAGCGTGATGCCACCCAGTCGGTATTTGAAGTGGCCAAGCGTGCCCAGGGTTACTTCTTCGGGGCTTTCAAGGACGCTATGGTCTTTGCCATCGTGCCGCCTTCGGTTCTGGAGCTGGGTAACGCCACCGGTTTCGACGTGTTCCTGCAAGACCAGGGTGGCGTCGGCCACGAGAAGCTGATGGCTGCACGTAACCAGTTCCTCGGTGCCGCAGCGCAAAGCAAGGTCCTGGCGGGCGTGCGCCCCAACGGCGTGAACGATGAGCCGCAATACGAACTCACCGTTGACGACGAAAAAGCCAGCGCCCAGGGCATCAGCCTGTCGGACATCCAGCAGACCCTGGCGATTGCCCTGGGTGGCAGCTACGTCAACGACTTCATCGACCGTGGTCGTGTGAAGAAGGTGTACGTGCAGGGTGACGCCGCCAGCCGTATGTCCCCGGAAGACCTGGACAAATGGTACGTGCGCAGCAACTCCGGGAAGATGGTGCCGTTGTCGGCCATCTCGTCGGGCAAGTGGATCTACGGCTCGCCGAAGCTCTCGCGTTACAACGGTGTAGCGGCGATGGAAATCCTCGGTACTCCGGCACCGGGCTACAGTACCGGTGACGCGATGGCGGAAGTCGAGCGTATCGCCAAAGACTTGCCAGCCGGCGTGGGTTACGCCTGGACCGGCCTGTCGTACGAAGAGCGCCTGTCCGGCTCCCAGGCTCCGGCGTTGTACGCGCTGTCGCTGCTGGTGGTGTTCCTGTGCCTTGCGGCCCTGTACGAAAGCTGGTCGATCCCGATCGCGGTGATCCTGGTGGTGCCACTGGGTGTGATCGGTGCATTGATCGCCACCAGCCTGCGCGGCCTGTCCAACGACGTGTTCTTCCAGGTGGGCTTGTTGGTGACGGTGGGCCTGGCGGCGAAAAACGCCATCCTTATCGTCGAGTTCGCCAAGGAGCTGCATGAACAAGGCAAGGGCATCGTCGAGGCGGCCATCGAGGCGTCCCGCATGCGTCTGCGTCCGATCATCATGACCTCCATGGCGTTCATGCTCGGCGTACTGCCCCTGGCGATTTCCACGGGTGCCGGTTCAGGCAGCCAGCACGCCATCGGTACGGGCGTGATTGGCGGTATGATCACCGCCACCGTGCTGGCGATCTTCTGGGTGCCACTGTTCTATGCAACCGTGTCCTCGGCTGGCGAACGTAAAAAGAAAGACACTACTGAAACTCCTAAAGAGGCTGGCCAATGAGCAAGTCGCTACTCTCCTTAGCCGTCACCGCATTCGTGCTCAGTGGCTGCTCGCTGATACCTGACTATCAGCGCCCTGAGGCGCCGGTGGCCGCCCAGTTCCCGCAGGGGCCGGCGTATTCGTCGGCCCAGGCGCCGAGCCAGGCCGCGGCGGAGCAAGGCTGGAAGCAGTTTTTCCATGACCCTGCCCTGCAACAGCTGATCCAGACCGCACTGGTGAACAACCGCGACCTGCGTGTCGCGGCCCTGAACATCGATGCCTACGCCGCGCAGTACCAGATCCAGCGCGCCGATCTGTTCCCGGCCGTCTCGGCCACGGGCAGCGGCAGCCGTTCGCGTACCCCGGCCAAGCTGTCGCAGACCGGCGAATCGACCATCAGCAGCCAATACTCGGCCGGCCTGGGTATCAGCTCCTATGAGCTGGACCTGTTCGGTCGCGTGCGCAGCCTGAGCGAAGAAGCCCTGCAGAAGTACTTCGCCACTGAAGAAGCACGGCGCAGCACCCAGATCAGCCTGGTGGCCAGCGTGGCCAACGCCTACCTGACCTGGCAGGCCGACAAAGAGCTGCTCAAGCTCACCCAGGACACCCTGGGCGCGTTCGAGCAGAGCTACAAGCTGACCTCGCGCAGCAATGAAGTCGGCGTGGCCTCGGCCCTCGACCTCAGCCAGGCGCGCACCTCGGTGGAAAACGCCCGCGTGCAACTGGCACGTTATACGCGCCAGGTAGCCCAGGACGAAAACAGCCTGACCCTGCTGCTGGGCACCGGCTTGCCGGCCAACATCACCAGCAAGCCGCTGGCGGATGACCTGCTCAGCGAAGTGCCCGCCGGGTTGCCTTCGGACCTGCTGCAACGTCGTCCCGACATCGTGCAGGCCGAGTACAACCTCAAGGCCGCCAACGCCAACATCGGTGCAGCCCGGGCAGCGTTCTTCCCGAGTATCAGCCTGACGGCCAGCGCCGGCACCGCCAGCCCGACCCTGGGCGGCCTGTTCAAAGGCGGTTCGGGTACCTGGTCGTTCGCCCCGCAGATCAACATCCCGATCTTCAACGCCGGTAGCCTGCGCGCAAGCCTGGACTACTCGAAGATCCAGAAAGAGATCAACGTGGCCAACTACGAGAAGGCCATCCAGACCGGCTTCCAGGAAGTCTCCGACGGCCTCGCCGCGCGTGAGACCTACAAGCAGCAGCTGGATGCCCAACGTGGCTTCGTCGCGGCCAACCAGGATTACTACCGCCTGGCCGAGCGTCGCTACCGCATTGGTGTCGACAGTAACCTGACGTTCCTCGACGCCCAGCGCCAACTGTTCAGTGCCCAGCAATCGCTGATCACCGACCGCCTGGCGCAGCTCACCAGCGAGGTTAACCTGTACAAGGCCCTCGGCGGTGGCTGGAACGAGCAGACGGCCAAGAACGAGCCGCTGAAAGAAGAAGCGCCGCCGTTGAAGTTGTTCTGATAGCAGCGCTGTACACCAAACCGCTTCCCTCACCGGAAGCGGTTTTTTTATGCCCGCCGCTCTCTGTAGGAGCTGGCTTGCCAGCGATGGCGGTCTTTCCCTGTGAACAACACTACCTGACACACCGCTATCGCCGGCAAGCCGGCTCCTACAGGTGATCGGCGTTGCGTTGTTGCCTTGCTTTTCGCCCAACCCTTCAGGGTAAAATTGGTAACAGATTCTTACAGACCACAGAGGGAGCTTGTCGTAATGATCGTAGGAATCGACCTGGGGACGACCAACAGCCTGGCCGCCGTCTGGCGCGGCGATGCCGCCGAAATGGTGCCCAATGCCCTTGGCCAGCTGCTGACCCCCAGTGTGGTCGGCCTGGATGATCAAGGCCGCGTCCTGGTCGGCCAAGCCGCCAAGGAACGCCTGCACACCCACCCGCACCTGACCACCTCGCTGTTCAAGCGCTACATGGGCAGCGCCACTGAAGTGCGCCTGGGCGACCGCTCGTTCCGCCCCGAAGAACTCTCGGCGCTGGTGCTCAAGAGCCTCAAGGAAGACATCGAGCGCACCTACGGCCAGACCGTCACCGACGCCGTGATCAGCGTGCCCGCCTACTTCAGCGACGGCCAACGCAAGGCCACGCGCATCGCCGGTGAGTTGGCGGGGCTCAACGTTGAAAAACTGATCAACGAACCCACCGCCGCCGCCTTGGCCTACGGCCTGCACCAGCGTGACAAGGAAACCTCGTTCCTGGTGTTCGACCTGGGCGGCGGCACCTTCGACGTGTCGATCATCGAGCTGTTCGACGGCGTGATGGAAGTGCGTGCCAGCGCCGGCGACAACTTCCTTGGCGGTGAAGATTTCGACACCCTGCTGCTGGAACACTTCGTCGACAGCCAGCGCAACGCCCCAGGCTTCCCGCCCACCCGCAGCGTGCTGCAAGCCCTGCGCCGCGAAGCCGAGCGCGTACGCAAGGCCCTGGGCCAGGACGACAGCGCCGAGTTCAGCCTGCGCGTCGACGGCCAGCAATGGGTCAAGACCATCACCCAGCAGGAACTCGCCAAGCTCTATGCGCCCCTGCTGGAACGCCTGCGCGCCCCGATCGAACGCGCCCTGCGTGATGCGCGGATCCGTGTCGGCGACCTCGATGAGATCCTGCTGGTCGGCGGCACCACGCGCATGCCGCTGGTGCGCAAGCTCGCCGCCGGCCTGTTCGGGCGCTTCCCGTCCATCAGCCTCGACCCGGATCAGGTCGTCGCCCACGGCGCGGCGATTCAGGCGGCGCTGAAAGCCCGCTCGGCGGCTCTTGAAGAGGTGGTGCTCACCGACGTCTGCCCCTACACCCTGGGCATCGAGACCTCGAACCAGTACGGCGGCCATATCGAAAGCGGCCACTACCTGCCGTTGATCGAACGTAACAGCAGCGTGCCGGTGAGCCGGGTCAAGACGGTCGTGACCCTGCATGACAACCAGAGCCAGGTGCTGCTCAAGATCTTCCAGGGCGAAAGCCGCCTGGTCAAAGACAACATCGAACTCGGCCAACTGGACATCGCGGTGCCCAAGCGCAAGGCCGGCGAAGTCTCGCTGGACGTGCGTTTCACCTACGACAACAACGGCTTGCTGGAAGCCCAGGTAAAGATCCCGCTGACCGGCGAGCAACACTCACTGGTCATCGAGAACAACCCTGGCGTGTTGAGCCCGGAGGAAATCCAGCAACGCCTGCAAGCCCTGGCGCAGTTGAAGGTTCACCCGCGCGACCAACAGGTCAACACCGTGCTGGTCGCCCGCCTCGAACGTCTCTACCAGGAAAGCCTCGGCGAGGTGCGCGAGCAGCTCGGCCACTGGGCCGCACAGTTCCAGCAAGTACTCGACACCCAGGATGAGCGCCGTATCCGCGAGGCCCGCAGCGAACTCACCCGCCAACTTGAACACCTCGACAACGGGTTCTGGCGCTAAGGGAAAACAACATGGATTGTTGGACAGTGTTGCAACTGGCAGACGATGCCGACGAGCGCACGATCAAGCGCACCTACGCGCGCCTGCTCAAGGGCTGCCGGCCGGACGATGATCCCGAAGGTTTCCAGCGCCTGCGCGAAGCCTACGAAGAAGCGTTGAATGAAGCACGCTGGCGCACGGACGACGAGGCCGAGGAGACCGTTCACGCGCCTATCGCCGAACCGGCCTACGCCAACCTCAACGACCTGGCCGAACTGATGGACGTGCGCCCGCTCAGCCCTGCGCCGTTCGACGCCCCAGCACCGAGCCCGGCCCAAGCCCTACTCGCCGGCCTCAACGTGCACAACCTCGATGAACGCTGGGCCCACGCCCAACTTCAAGGGTGCGCCGACGCCTTTCAAGACGGTCTGTTGCGCCACTGCTTCGACGCGCCAGGCGAGCGCAGCGCCATCGCCCGTTGGGCGGTGCAGCACCTGGAATGGCTGACGCCCTGGCAACAGGTGAGCATGACGCCCTGGCAGCACGAGGCCCTGAGTGCCGAACTGCTGCAGGACTACCGCCTTACTTTGCAGGAGCTGCTGGAGCAAAAGGCCGAACGCGAATTCATCACCCAACTCACGCAGTACAACACCCAGCCCTGGCTGCGCGTGTTCGACCTGCAGCAACAGTGGCAACGCATCGTCCTGCAACTGCTCTACGACACCCAATGGAGCGTGCCGCTGTTCGAGCGGGTGTGCCAGGCGTTCGGCTGGGACGACCAGAAAGGCGTGTTCCCGGAACCCGCGTGGATGTGGCGCCAGCTGGTCTCGCGCTGCGAGCAGGAAAGCTTCTTCGCCAACCTCCAAGAGAAGGCCCAGGACCCTCGGCGTACGTCCCCGGATGCGCTGGCGGCGCGGCTGTTGCTCACACCGATGTCGGCCACCCAACACAAACGCATCATCGACCAGTTCGGCGAAAACGAGTGGAACGCGTGCCAGCACCTGGCCGAAACACTGACCTGGCGCTACCCGCAACTGGCTGAACGCGTGCCGCAAGACGACCTGTTTTTCTGGCGCAGATTTGTCCCTCGGCCGATCTACACCCAGGTGTTTATCCGACTGTGGGCCGTCTTTGCATTGGGCCTCGGCCTGAGCATCGCCCACGACAAACCCGACCGCATGGACCTGATGTCGATCGTGATCTTCATGATGATGGCGTTCGTACCGGCCGGGATTGGCTTTCGCGTCACACAGCTGTGGGCGGGCATGAGTTCGACCTTCAAGGTCCCGGACCTGTGGCTGACTGAGCGCCTGGTGCCCAAGCGATTCAACCCCAACAGTTATTGGCTGGTGATACGTCACGGCGTGCCGCAGGCCGTCATGCTGGTGGCCTGCGGGCTGATGCTCGGCGTGCTGGGCATGGTCACCTACGCCGGCATGGTGCTGTTCAACTTGCTGCATAAAAAACGCATCGGCCACATCAGCCAGGCGTTCAGCCACGGCTACCCGTGGCTGAACGGTTTGCACTGGGCGTTCTGGAGCCCGCTGCAGGTGGTGTTCCTGGTGGTGATGGTGAGCGCGATTGTTGCGGCCCAGCATTACTTGCCGGCGGTTCCCTGGACTCATCTAACACTACCGCGTTAGCAGTTAAAGCTCGTCCATAATGCTTTCATCAAGTGCGAGCTTTTATTTAAGTACAAAACATTTAAGCGACCTGATTTACTTGAACTTGAAACGCCGAGCTTTTTATTGAATACTTTACTTCTTTGCTTTCAGACAAAAAGTGCACAACTGAGAACTCAAACTCACCAATAAACCAAGCACCTAATCCCTCGCCATTGATTTGGCCTACTTTAAATGTTCCCTCAGGATCTGAGTGACCGCCTGCCGCAAACTCGGGCAATACAAAATTCACACCTACCTGCCCTTCTTGCACCTCACCCGAAATCCGGTATGACGTATAGGACTTGAGTGGATTCCCGCGGAATTCGAGGCTCTCGAAGGGCCCACCTTCTGGCGGTCTGCATCGGATGAAAAAGTCGGAGTTGGGATACTGAATGTAATAGACATCATCCCAATGACGCACATCGTAACCTTCGCCATCCTTCGTGATAACAAACTCACAAAAAACAGGGACTACCTTACCCTCACCAAACTCACTTCCAGACCCCAGAGACTTATCCATATCAGCACCCTCACATTTAACATTGAGTCAGCACTGACACTATAGCTGCGGATTTCGGATCGGCAACTGTCAAATCTAACAGGTTGACGGTTCAACCCTCTCATTCAAAGTTAAAAACTGGACTTAAATTCAAGTTATAAACAAATAACTTATGACAAAGACCTATTAGATCAATTTCGTTCGATCACCGCCCAGAAACAAATTTGCCCAATTGAACCCCCTCCGCCCTCCCACGCACCATGGCCGGCACCTGCATAACCCCAATAACAACAGGTCCTACACCATGAGCATTCTCCACCCGCGCCAGTTCGTGCTGGCGACCGCTGTCGCGTGCGTTACCCTACCCGTCGTCGCCGAAGAACACGGCTTTCTCGAAGACGCCAGCGCCAACCTCAACCTGCGCAATTTCTTCTTCAACCGCAATTACACCAACCCGACCAAGGCCCAGGGCGGCGCGCAGGAGTGGACGCAGAGTTTCATCCTCGACGCCAAGTCCGGCTTCACCCAGCGCACCGTGGGTTTCGGCGTGGACGTGCTCGGCTTGTACTCGCTCAAGCTCGACGGCGGGCGCGGCACGGGCGGTACGCAGTTGCTGCCGCTGGACCACGACGGTCGGCCCGCCGATGAGTTCGGGCGCCTGGGCGTGGCGTTCAAGGCGCGCATTTCCAAGACCGAAGTGAAGGTCGGCGAGTGGATGCCGGTGCTGCCGATCCTGCGCTCCGACGATGGCCGCTCCCTGCCGCAAACCCTGCGCGGCGGGCAGATCACCTCGAAGGAAATCAGCGGCCTGACGCTGTACGGCGGCCAGTTCCGCGCCAACAGCCCGCGTGACGACAGCAGCATGAGCGATATGTCGATGTTCGGTAAAACCGCCTTCACCTCCGACCGCTTCAACTTCCAGGGCCTGGAATACGCGTTCAACGACAAACGCACCCAGGTCGGCCTGTGGAATGCCCAGCTCAAGGACATCTACAGCCAGCAATACCTCAACCTGACCCACAGCCAACCCGTGGGCGACTGGACCCTGGGCGCCAACCTCGGCTTCTTCTACGGCAAGGACGACGGCAGCGCCCGCGCCGGGGAACTGGACAACAAGACCTGGTCCGGCCTGTTCTCGGCGCGCTACGGTGGCAACACCTTCTACGTCGGCCTGCAACGACTCACCGGCAACAGCGCCTGGATGCGCGTCAACGGCACCAGCGGCGGCACCCTGGCCAACGACAGCTACAACGCCAGCTACGACAATGCCCAGGAAAAATCCTGGCAAGTGCGCCACGACTTCAACTTCGTCACCCTCGGCGTGCCGGGGCTGACCCTGATGAACCGCTACATCAGCGGCAGCAACGTACACACCGGCACCGTCACCGATGGCAAGGAATGGGGCCGCGAGAGTGAACTGGGTTACACCGTGCAAAGCGGGCCACTGCGCGACCTCAACGTACGCTGGCGCAATTCGAGCATGCGCCGCGACTACAGCAACAATGAGTTCGATGAAAACCGGTTGATCGTCAGTTACCCGATCAGTTTGCTGTGAACCGGCGGGTATCGAACGATCGCACCGCATCTTTGATACCCATATACGCGCCCTTTCGGATAGGTACAACGGAGAACTCTTAAGAGATTGCTGTAGTACCTATCGTCAAGGGTAGAGGGAACTGTCACCTGCAAAATATCCACTGATAGGCATCCTGGCCGCCGCATGCGCTGGCTAGGACAAACAACAAACGATAACAACAGGTGGCCTCCCGATGAACTCAATCACTCAACAACAACCTCAATTGACACCCCCACCGCCGTCAGCCCCATCCACGGATACTGCAGCGTCTAAACACCCCTTCGACAATCCCCACATACGCCCAAAGACACAGGTATTGCTGGATGACGGTAATCTGCGAGCCAGCCGCAAGACCCTCGAATACGCTGAAGACCCGAAAAAACCTGTAGTCATGGGAAACACGCTGATACTTGAAACGGGTGACGCTTCGGACAATATTCATGTCAGTCAACGTCCAGATGGGCAACTGAGCGTCAATGTGAATGGCCGGGTTTACACCTTCGCCCCGTCTGACGGCGCCCCTGATTCTTCGTCCCAGAATCAGCCAAAGCCTTTCTTCAATCTTCAGATCAAATCCGGAGGCGGCAACGACAATATAACGATTGACCCCAATGTCACCACTGAAGTGAAAATCGACGCAGGCGATGGCGATGACACCGTTCAAGCCGGAGGCGGAACCACTGAAGTTTATGGAGGCCGCGGCAACGACCACATTCGACTTGGCAGCGGCGCGGGTTATGCCGAAGGCAACGAGGGTGATGACACCATGATTGCCGGCACCGGGCCTTCGGTTATGTACGGCAACAAAGGCAAGGATCGTATGTATGCCGGCTCCGGCCCTTCCGATAAGACAACTCATCTGGATGGCGGTGAAGACGACGACCAATTGCACGGGGGCGATGGCACTGCAGTACTGAACGGTGGCCTCGGAAACGACGTACTGGTCCCTTATGACAACAACATTGTCTACACAGGAAAGGGGCGCGACACTGTGTGGGCCAACTTCCGAAAAGCGCGCATCTATGCCACCGACGGAGATCGCCTGATCAATGCCGGACAATCGACCGTCACAACAGTCAATCCGAACGACGCAGGTCGCAAAGCTTTCAACATCAAGGGTTCGGACGCGTTCAAGCAACGGGTTGAAGACGACTTGGAACTACTCCGAGCCTCGCCCGCCGGGAAAAAAATGCTTGAGGCTATGGATAAGGCGGCCGAGCGCAATGGAGCGCCGGTCAATATTCAGCAGGACGATAAGTACGCCACTACTTACACATTCTCAAATACCGAGCTGGATGCACTGAACGAAGAGGAACGGGCGGACATCAAACGGAGCGACCCAAGGAAGGGGGCTATCAAGGATGGTAAGCCGGGGTCCGTGGCGAACAGCGCTACGATCTACTTTAACCCGACCCATATCGAACAAAGTACCCAGAACACGTCGCCTATTATCCAGTTCTACCATGAGATGGTGCATGCCTGGAACGGTGCTAACGGAACATTCCTGCCAGGTTTAAGTGCCCCGCCAGCCGACAACCCCAGCCGCTTAGGCCCAGCCAACGCCGAACTGCAGGCCATAGGTCTACCGACTGAAACAGCGCCCTTCGACTTCGATAACGACCCCTCTACGCCGCCCACCACAACCAATCCAGAGCCGTTCACCGAGAATACGTTGAATAAGGAAATGGGCAGGACAATACGAACAGGGTATAGCTGACCTATTGAGGCGGGTTGGCATACCAGCCCGTCATCCTCACGCCTGCACTGTATTTTCGGTAATGCCTGGCACTCTCATGCTGTATCGTGCACACGCCCTTCGCCCGGCACAGGGATCTCAACGACACGGATGACCACCTCTTAGCCCAGGCTGCCATGAACTACCTCATTGTCATTCTGTCGATGCTGCTCAGCGGCTGCATCGGCGCGCCCATCGCCCTGACGCCGCAGACCGAGCAACGCCTGCAAGCCCAGGCACCGATCCGTTTCCTGCTGACTTTCGATGACGGCCCCAGCGCGTCGGGCTACAACAACCCGAGCCGCTCGGTGGTGGCTGACCTGGCGAACAACCCGATACTGCCGGGCATCAAGGCGGTGTTTTTCCTGCAGACCGAAGCCTCACGCTCCGGTGGCAGCTCGCGCGGTCACAAGACCATGGAGCGTGAATACGCCGCTGGGCACATCCTGGCCTTCCACACGGCGACGGCGTTTCACACCAATCACCGTTGGCTGAATGATGCCGAGCTGGAAAGCACCCTCACCCAGGGTGCGGCGGACATTGCCGCGATCACTGGCAGCCCGCCCAATCTGGTGCGCCCGCCCTTCTGGAACTACGACAAGCGCACCTTCGCCGCCTACCAACGCCACGGCATGCACGTGCTGCTGACCGACCTGAGCGCCAACGATGGCAAGATCTGGGGCTTCAATGGCAGCCCGCGTCGCCGCGCCAACCTGTACCGGCAATTGTCAGTGTTGCGTGAGCACATTGCCTTGGGTGAGCTGCCGACGGTGGACGGGGTGATCCCGGTGGTGGTGACGTTCCACGACATCAATCGCTACACCGCACGGCATATGCAGGAATACCTGCAGATCCTGCTGGACAGCGCGCGGATCAATGGCATGAAGACGGCGGCCGAGCCGTTCTATACCGACACGGCCCAGCTTCAGCGAGCGGCGCTGGCGCGCACGGTCAAGGACGTGAATGAGCCGGTGCACCTGCCCGGCGTGTGGAATTGGGTGTGGGATGCCGATACCCGCTGACCCCACGGTTAAATGAGCTTTTCTGTGGGAGCTGGCTTGCCTGCGATGCAAGCACCTCGGTCTGTCAGGCAGACCAGGGTGATCCTATCGCAGGCAAGCCAGCTCCCACAGGTTGACCGCATTTCAATTCAGGCTTCGCGGGACTCTACGCCCAGCTCATCCCACACCGACTCGGCCAGGTGAAACGTCGCGTTCGCCGCCGGAATCCCGCAGTAGATCGCGCTCTGCATCAGCACTTCCTTGATCTCAGCGCGGGTCACGCCGTTGCTCGCGGCGGCGCGCAGGTGCAGCTTGAGTTCTTCGTTGCGGTTCATGCCGATCAGCATGGCGATGGTGATCAGGCTGCGGGTGTGCCGCGGCAAGCCGGGGCGGGTCCAGATGTCGCCCCAGGCGTGGCGGGTGATCATTGCCTGGAACTCGCTGTTGAACTCGGTCAGGGCATTGAGGCTGCGGTCGACATGGGCATCGCCCAGCACTTCGCGGCGCACTTGCAGGCCCTCGGCATAACGTTGTTTCTCGTCCAAAAAAAGTACTCCTCTACACCTGTAGTGAGCGGGCTTGCCCCGCGCCGCGGTGTGCCAGGCACTTCAAATCAACCTGATACACCGCCGCGCGGGGCAAGCCCGCTCACTCCATTATTGGGCTGACAGAAATGCCAGGACGCGCGTGCTGAACGCGGCGCCGGCCTGGACGTTGGACAGGTGCGCCGCAGGGAACTCGGCGTACTCGGCGCCTCGCACATGGGCCTGGATAAAGTGACTGCCGGCAGGCGGTGTGACGGCATCTTCAGTGCCGGCAATCACCAGGGTCGGCACCTGGATCGACGCCAGTTGCTCACGGAAATCCGCATCCCGCACCGCCGCACAGTTCGCGGCGTAGCCCTCAGGCGAAGTGGCCGCCAGCATGTCGGTGATCTGCTTGGCCTGGTCCGGATTGGCCGCCGCAAAATCAGCGGTAAACCAGCGCGCAATCGATGCATCACGCAGGGCGACCATGGCCGCCGCGCCATCGCGCAGTACCATTTCAATGCGTGGGTTCCACACTTCGGGCGTGCCGATCTTGGCGGCGGTGTTGCACACCACCAGGCGGTTCAAGCGATCGCCCGCGTTAATCCCCAGCCATTGGCCAATCAAACCGCCCATGGACAGGCCGCAAAAATGCGCACGCTGAATATCCAGCGCATCCAGCAGCGCGATCACGTCGTGCCCCAGTTGCTCGATGCTGTAAGGGCCTTCGGTGACCAGGGATTTACCGTGGCCACGGGTATCAAAACGCAGCACACGGAAATGCTCGGTGAAGGCCGGAATCTGGATGTCCCACATATGCAGATCAGTGCCCAGGGAGTTGGACAGCACCAACACCGGTGCCCCCTCAGGGCCGTCCAGTTGGTAATGCAGTTCGCCCTCGGCGAGTTGTACAAAGGCCACGGTGGTCTCCTCAAGCAAAGTGTTCGGTCACGGCGCGGGTGACCCAGGTACGGGCCTGGCCCAGGTAGTGGGCCGGGTCGAGCAGGCGGTCGAGTTCGTCTACGGACAGTTCGGCGGTGATCTGTGCTTCGTCCGCCAGCACCGCCCGCAAATGACGACCTTCGGCGACGGCACGCTTGCAGCACTGCTCCAGCAAGTGGTGCGCGGTTTCCCGGCCCAGGCGCTGGGCGAGCACGATGCTGACGGCTTCGGCCAGCACCAGGCCCTGGGTCAGGTCGAGGTTTTTGCCCATGCGCTCAGCGTCAACTTCCAGCCCTTCGCTCACCAGCAGCGCCTGTTGCAACGCACCGGAGACCAAGAGGCAAATCTGCGGCAGGGTGTCCCATTCGGCATGCCACAGGCCCAGGCTGCGCTCGTGCTCCTGGGGCATGGCGCTGAACATCGTCGACACCAGCCCCGGCACACGGGTGGCGGCGCTGATCAGCACAGCGGCGCCCACCGGGTTACGTTTGTGCGGCATGGTCGACGA
This sequence comes from Pseudomonas sp. P7548, assembly GCF_013386585.1. Lineage (GTDB taxonomy): Bacteria > Pseudomonadota > Gammaproteobacteria > Pseudomonadales > Pseudomonadaceae > Aquipseudomonas. The sequence continues at coordinate 21,759 of NZ_JACARO010000098.1, forward strand.
ACCGCCCTTGCCCGGCGCAGAAGGCTCAAACACCTCGGCCGCTTCGGTCTGCATCAGCAGGCTGATATCGCGGCCCAGTTTGCCGAGGCTGCCGGCAATCAGCCCGAGCACGCTGGCGAATTCCACCAGGCGATCACGCTGGGTGTGCCAGGGCTGCTCGGGCAAGCTCAGTTGCAGGTGGGCGGCCAAGTCCTCGGCCACGGGCATCGCCTGTTCCCCCAGCGCCGCCAACGTGCCGGACGCGCCGCCAAATTGCAGCACCAGCAGGCGCGGTTTCAATTGGGCAAGACGCTGCCGACTGCGAGTCACCGCCCCCAGCCACCCGGCGATTTTCATCCCCAGGGTGACGGGCGTTGCGTGCTGCAACCAGGTGCGCCCCGCCAATGGCACGTCGGCATAACGCTGAGCCTGGGCCGCCAGGATGTCGCCCAGGCACGCCAGGTCGGTTTCGATCAGAGCCACGGCCTGACGCAGTTGCAGCACCAGGCCGGTGTCCATCACGTCCTGGCTGGTAGCGCCCAGGTGCACATAGCGCTCGGCGCCGGCATCTTCACTGGCGATCAACTTGCCCAGCGCCTTCACCAGCGGAATTGCCGAGTTGCCCGCCGTGGCAATCGCCACACCCAAGGCATCCACGTCGTACAACGAAGCCAGGCACGCCTGGGCAATCGGTGCGACGGCGGCCTGGGGAATCACCCCCACCTGGGCCTCGGCCCGGGCCAGCGCCGCTTCAAAATCCAGCATGCCCTGCAAGCGTCCCCGGTCGCAGAACACCTCGGCCATGCTGCCCGCCGTGAAGTAAGCGTCGAACAATTGATTGCTCGTGCGCACAGTCATAACGCGTCCCTTACAAATCGTGGTGCAGGTACTCCGCCTGCTTCGGCAGGCGCAGGCTGAACAGGAAGGCCACCGCCATCATGCCGGTGACGTACCAGTAGAAGGTGTTTTCCATGCCCATGGATTTGAGGCCCAGGGCCACGTATTCCGCCGAACCACCGAAGATCGCGTTGGCCACCGCGTAGGCCAGGCCCACACCCAGGGCACGCACGTGCGGCGGGAACATCTCGGCTTTCACCAGGCCGCTGATGGAGGTGTAGAAACTCACGATGGCCAGGGCCAGGGAGATCAACACAAACGCCAGGATCGGGCTGGTGACGGTTTTCAGGGTCAGCAGGATCGGCACGGTGCACAGGGTGCCGAGGGCGCCGAACCAGAGCATGGAGTTACGACGGCCGATCTTGTCCGAGAGCATGCCGAACAGCGGCTGCATGCACATGTACACGAACAGCGCGCCGGTCATGATGTAGCTGGCGGTCTTGGCGTGCATGCCGGCGGTGTTCACCAGGTACTTCTGCATGTACGTGGTAAAGGTGTAGAAAATCAGCGAACCGCCAGCGGTGTAGCCCAGCACGGTGATGAACGCCGCTTTGTGGTTACGGAACAGCGCCGCCATGCTGCCGGCGTCTTTGTCTTGGCGCGTTTCCTTGCTGGTGGTTTCCTTGAGGGTACGACGCAGCAGCAGGGAAATCACCGCCGCAATGGCGCCGATCACGAACGGAATCCGCCAGCCCCAGGCGCGCAACTCTTCCTCGGTGAGGATTTGTTGCAGGATCACCACCACCAGCACCGCCAGCAGTTGCCCACCGATCAGGGTCACGTACTGGAACGAGGCGAAGAAGCCGCGCTGGCCCTTGAGCGCGACTTCACTCATATAGGTCGCGGTGGTGCCGTATTCACCCCCCACCGACAGGCCTTGGAACAGGCGCGCCACCAGCAGCAAGGCCGGGGCCCAGGCGCCAATGTCTTTGTAGGTCGGCAGGAAGGCGATGACCAGGGAACCGGCGCACATCATCAGCACCGAGATCATCATCGAGTTCTTACGCCCGTGCTTGTCGGCTACCCGGCCAAACAACCAGCCGCCGATGGGGCGCATCAGGAAGCCGGCGGCGAACACACCGGCGGTGTTGAGCAGCTGCACCGTCGGGTCATCCGAGGGGAAAAACGCCGGGGCGAAATAGATGGCGCAGAAGGCGTAGACGTAGAAGTCGAACCATTCGACAAGGTTGCCGGAGGAAGCACCGACAATCGCAAAAATCCGTTTGCTGCGTTCTTCTCCGGTGTAGTGACTCGTTGTTGTTGTCATGTTTTTTTCACTCAGTGGGAACGGTTATAGCCTAGACATACTTTGCAACAACCATGTTCCGCAAGAAGACTTTTGGATAGGAGTTGCCTGAGCGGGCCTCATCGCCGGCAAGCCGGCTCCCACAGTTGACTGCATTCCAGAGTTGGAACTCGATCAAATGTGGGAGCTGGCTTGCCTGCGATAGCGTCCTCAAGGCCATCTCAATAATCGAAGAACACCGTTTCCTTATCGGTACCCTGCAAAATCACATTCCACTGATGCACACCCTCTGCATCAGGCTTGGCAATCAAGGTGCCACGCCGCTCTGCCGGTACACAGGCCAACAGCGGGTCATCCCCATTCAACGCTTCACCGTCGAAATAGATCCGCGTCAGCAGGTGCTTCACCAACCCACGGGCGAACACCAACACCACCAAGTGCGGCGCTTGAGTCGTGCCCTTTAACCCCGGTACGGCACCGGGCTTGATGGTGGTAAAGCGAAACCGCCCTTCCCCATCCACCGGCACCCGGCCGAAGCCTTCGAAGTGCGGGTCAACGGCCTTGTCTTGTTCATCTTCCGGGTGGTCGTACTTGCCGGCGGCGTTGGCCTGCCAGACTTCCAGCATGGCGTCGTTGACGACATCACCGTTGCCATCCACCACTTGCCCGCTGATTGCCACGCGTTCGCCGAGGGTGGCGGCGGTGGTCAAGTCTTCACGGTTCAGCCAGGTCAGGCCGATGTGGTAATACGGCCCGACGGTGTGGGACGTGGTCGCGTTGAGTGTCATCTCATTTCTCCATCGGCGTGGCGTCGCGGCCGCGCAGGACGATGTCCCAGCGGTAGCCGAGGGCATAGGAAGGAATGGTTTTTTCCAAGTCGAAGCGCGCGATCAGGCGCTCCTTGGCCGAAGTGTCCGGCACGCAGTTGTAGATCGGGTCGTATTCCAGCAGCGGGTCGCCGGGGAAATACATCTGCGTGACCAGGCGCGTCAGCACGCTAGGGCCGAACAGCGAAAAGTGGATATGCGCCGGGCGCCACGCGTTGTGGTGGTTGCCCCAGGGGTAGGCGCCGGGCTTGATGGTCTGGAACTGGTACCAGCCGTCGGCATCGGTGACGGTACGCCCGGTGCCGGTGAAGTTCGGGTCCAGGGGCGCGTCGTGCACATCGCGCTTGTGGTTGTAGCGGCCGGCCGCGTTGGCCTGCCAGATTTCCACGAGGATGCCCGGCACCGGCAAGCCGTTTTCATCCAGCACGCGGCCGTGGATGATGATGCGCTCGCCTTGCGGCTCGCCGTCATGCTGGGCGGTGAGGTCATTATCCTTCTCATTGACCCGCTCGGCACCGAGGGTCGGGCCGGTGATTTCCGACAACGAATGGGGCAGGAACACCAACGGCTGAGACGGCGAACGCAGGTTCGTCGACTGATAGGCCGGGTGCAGGTAATCAGGTTGAGTGCCCGCTTGCGGGCGCCGGTAACCGGGCTTGTCACTCATGGAGCAATCCTCTCTTATTAGACGCGTTCAATCGCCAGCGCCAGGCCTTGGCCGACGCCCACACACATGGTTGCCAGGCCTTTGCTGCCGCCGGTTTTTTCCAGCTGATGCAGGGCTGTCAGTACCAACCGCGCGCCGCTCATGCCCAGCGGGTGACCGAGGGCAATGGCGCCGCCATTCGGGTTGACCTGCGGCGCGTCGTCGGCAATGCCCAGCTCGCGCAACACCGCCAGGCCTTGGCTGGCGAAGGCTTCGTTGAGTTCGATCACGTCAAAATCGGTGACCGCCAAACCCAGGCGCTCCACCAGCTTGCGCACCGCAGGCACCGGGCCGATGCCCATCACCCGTGGCGCCACGCCAGCGCTGGCCATGCCCAGTACCCGGGCGCGGGCGGTCAGGCCATGTTTCTTGACGGCTTCGGCGGAGGCCAGAATCAGCGCCGCCGCGCCGTCGTTCACTCCCGAGGCATTGCCGGCGGTCACGGTTTTGTCCGGGCCGTTGACGGGCTTGAGTTTGGCCAGGGCTTCCAGGGTGGTGTCGGCGCGGGGATGCTCATCCTGCTCCACCACGGTCTCGCCTTTTTTATGGGCGATGCGTACCGGTACGATTTCCTCGGCGAAGAAACCGGCAGCCTGGGCGGCAGCGGTGCGTTGCTGGCTGCGCAAGGCAAACGCGTCCTGGTCGGCACGGGACACGCTGTAGTCATCGGCAACGTTATCGGCGGTCTGCGGCATCGCATCCACACCGTATTGGGCCTTCATCAGCGGGTTGATAAAACGCCAGCCGATGGTGGTGTCTTCCAGCTTCATATTGCGCGAGAACGCCGCGTCGGCCTTGCCCATCACGAACGGGGCGCGGGACATCGACTCGACGCCACCGGCAATCGCCAGTTCCATTTCGCCGCTGGCAATGGCGCGGAAAGCGGTGCCAATGGCGTCCATCCCCGAGGCGCACAAACGGTTGAGCGTCACGCCGGGAATGCTCTCCGGCAAGCCCGCCAGCAACAGCGCCATGCGCGCCACGTTGCGGTTGTCTTCGCCGGCCTGGTTGGCGCAGCCGAGGAATACTTCATCGACCGCGCTCCAGTCCACCGACGGATTGCGCTCGATCAGTGCCTTGATCGGCAGCGCTGCCAGGTCATCGGCGCGCACGGTGGACAGGCCACCGCCAAAACGGCCGATGGGGGTACGAATGGCATCACAGATAAATACGTCGCGCATCAGGCTTCTCCCGGCGCTTGGCCATGGGCGGCGGCGGTGCGGGCTTCGAGGTCACGCAAGGCCGTCAATTCGATTTCGGTGGGTTCGTCGGTAGTGCTCACTTGCGGGGCAAACCGGATCGGCCAGCCCGTAGCGGCAACCACTTGCTCGCGGGTCACGCCAGGGTGCAAGGCGGTGACGACAAATTCATGGGTGCCGGCTTCGGGTTCCATGATGCACAGGTCGGTAATGATTCCCACGGGCCCAGCGCCCGGCAGGCCCAGGCGCTTGCGCGAATCGCCGCCCTCGCCGTGGCCCACGGAGGTGATGAAGTCCAGCTTGTCGACAAACGAACGGGCCGACTGCTTGAGGATGATCAACACGCTCTTGGCCGAACCGGCGATCTCCGGCGCGCCACCGGCACCCGGCAGGCGCACTTTGGGCTGGTGATAGTCACCGACCACGGTGGTGTTGATATTGCCGAAGCGGTCGACCTGGGCCGCGCCGAGGAAGCCCACATCAATGCGCCCGCCTTGCAGCCAGTAGCGGAAGATCTCGCCGGTCGGCACCACGGTGTCGGCGGTTTCTGCCAGTTCGCCGTCACCGATGGACAGCGGCAGTACCGAAGGTTTGGCGCCAATCGGGCCGGACTCGTAGATCAGCACCACGTCCGGCGACGAGGTCAGGCGCGCCAGGTTGGCCGCCTTCGACGGCAGGCCAATGCCGACAAAGCAGACAGAGCCATTCTTGAGGCGGCGCGCGGCGGCGACGGTCATCATTTCATTGGTGGAGTAAGCCATTACTTGGCCTCCTGCGCGGTGGCCAGCTTGGCCTGGAATTCGGTGAAGTCGGCAGTGCCGTGGATGTATTCGTCGATCCAGGCGGTAAAGGTCCCACGGTCGCGGGCAATCGGATCCCACGCCTGGTAGAAGCGGTTATCACGCTCGTTGTAGCCATGGGCGTAGGACGGATGCGCGCCACCGGGTACATGGCACACCGCTGTCAGGGCCCAGGTCGGCAGCACGCAGCTGTTCATGGGGGCGTTGAGGTCATCGACGATTTCCTCGACGGTGACGATGCAACGCTTGGCCGCCAGGGCCGCTTCTTTCTGCACACCCAGGATGCCCCAGAGCAGCACGTTGCCCTTGCGGTCGGCCTTTTGCGCATGGATCACGGTGACATCCGGACGGACCGACGGCACCGCCGCCAGCACTTCGCCGGTGAAGGGGCAGGTCACGGTCTTGATCAGCGGGTTGACCTTGGGTAGGTCGGAACCGGCGTAGGCACGCAGCACCGCGAAGGGCAGGCCGGATGCCCCGGCGACGTAGGCGTTGGCCAGGTCGGCATGGCTGTGTTCTTCAATCTCCAACGGCTGCGGCCATTGTTTCTCGACCGCATCCCGCAGGCGATGCAAGGAACCCACACCTGGGTTACCGCCCCAGGAGAAAATCAGCTTTTTTGCGCAACCGGCACCGATCAGTTGGTCGTAGATCAAGTCAGGCGTCATACGTACCAGTGTCAGGTCTTTCTTGCCCTGACGAATGATTTCATGACCCGCTGCCGTAGGGATCAGGTGGGTGAAGCCTTCCAGTGCGACGGTATCGCCGTCGTTCACGAATCGCTTCACCGCGTCGCGCAGCGCAAGAATTTCAGCCATGGGGTTCGGGCTCCCGGTGTGGATCGAAAAAGGCGCTGAGGTGGCGCCGGAGTGCTTGAAGATTAAGCCGGGGAAATGGCCCAAACAATCCGATAATCGACGCAGTGTTCGATTATCGAACGGATTGTTGTCTTGCTAACCTTTTGTGCTGACTCGGTCAATGTGGGAGCGGGCTTGCTCGCGAATGCGCAATGTCAGTCGCCATATGTGTTGGCTGATACACAGCTTTCGCGAGCAAGCCCGCCCCCACTTTTTTTACCGCGTCAGGCCTCAGGTAGCGTCGGCGTGGCTGACCATGCCCTTGATCACGACGGCGGTGGTGGCCAGTGCGGCGGGGATGACGAGCGCGGTGAGCACCTGCTCGAAGTTCCAGCCCAGGCCCAGCAAAGTGGCGCCCATCCAGGCACCAAGAATGGCGCCAAAGCGACCAATGCCGAGCATCCACGACACACCGGTGGCCCGCCCCTGGGTCGGGTAGAAACGTGCTGCCAGTGACGGCATCGCCGATTGCGCGCCGTTCACACACATCCCCGCGATCAACACCAGGGTCGCCAGCAGCGTGATGTTGCCCAGGCTCTGCCCTACTGCGTAGGCAAACAGCCCCGCCAGCAAGTAGAAAGTGCCAATGACCTTGTGGGGGTTGAACCGGTCCATCGCCCAGCCCACGCCCACGGCGCTGAGGACCCCGCCAAACTGGAACAGCGCGCCGATGAAGGCGGCCTGCTCCAGGCTGGCGCCGCTGTCGCGCATCAGGGTCGGCAGCCAACTGGTCAGCAGGTAAACAATCACCAGCCCCATGAAGTAGGTAAGCCACAACAACAAGGTGCCGGCGCTGTAGGTGCCGGAAAAAATCACCGCGAAGACGTTGCGTGCCTTCACGCTCTTCTGTTCGGGGACACTGAAGCGGGTGGCCTGCGCAACCACATTGGGCTCGATGGGCGACAGGGTCTTGCGCACCTTGTCAGTGCCACGGTTGCGCACCACCAGGTAGCGCGCCGACTCCGGCAGCCACAGCATCAGGACCACCACCAGGATCAACGGCAAGATGCCGCCGATCATCAACAACGCGTGCCAGCCGAACGCCGGGATCAGCTTGGCCGAGATAAACCCGCCACCGGCCATGCCCAGGTTGAAGCCGCAGAACATGCTGGTCACCAACAGCGACTTGTGGCGTTCAGGCGTGTATTCGGAGAGCAGCGTGGTGGCGTTCGGCATGCCAGCCCCCAGGCCCAGCCCGGTGAGGAAGCGCAGCACCAGCAACTGGTCAACGTTGCTGCTGTAGGCCGAGGCCAGGCTGAACGCACCGAATACCAACACCGCGCCCACCAATACTACTTTGCGCCCGAAGCGATCGGCCAACGGGCCGGAGCCCAGTGCGCCGAACACCATGCCGATCAGCGCAGCGCTCATCACCGGGCCAAGGCTGGCGCGGTCGATGCCCCAGTCCTGGGACAGGGCGGGCGCGATAAAACCCATGGCGGCGGTGTCGAGGCCGTCGAGGAAGACGATCAGGAAACACAGGATGACCACGCGCCACTGATAGCGCGACAGCGGCTGGGCGTTGATAAAGGACTGTACGTCCAGGTTGGTACCGACAGAAGGCTGATTCATTATTCTTATTTCCACACCGATGGGCGGGCTAACGACCTGGGGTCGTCATTATTATTGGGCGGCGCACAGAGCGCTGCCGCACCTTAATAAGCCTGGGGAAACACCGTCAATTCATCGAACCGGGATCTGTGCGGTCACCGCACACTTAGGCAAATAACTGCGCACTCAGCTCACGGCTGGCACTGAGCATGTTCGGCAAAAAGCGCTGTTCAAGCTCGCTGCGGCTGACCCGTGCGGCGTGGGTACTGACGTTCAGCGCGGCCAGCACCTGGCCGGATGCGTCATACACCGGCACGGCGATGGAGCGCAGGCCCTGCTCCAACTCCTGGTCGACAATGCACCAGCCCTGCTGACGCACCTGTTGCAGGCATTCGAGCAAGGCGTCAGGCGTGGTGAGAGTGCGGCTGGTCTTGGTTTGCAGGTCGGCGTGGTCAAGGTAGTCACGCAGCGACGCGTCATCCAGCGCCGCCAGCAGGATGCGGCCCATGGACGTGCAATACGCCGGCAGCCGCCCGCCCACCGACAGGTCCACGGAAATCAGGCGCTGGGTCGTCGCCGAACGGGCGATGTAGAGGATGTCATCGCCTTCCAGGGTCGCCATGTTGCAGGCTTCGTGGAGCTGCTCGCTCATGCGGTCCAAGTAGGGTTGGGCCGACACCGCCAGTGGCGTGGAAGATAAATAGGCATGGCCCAGGGTCAGCACCTTGGGCAACAGTGAGTAGGTACGCCCGTCGGTGGTGGCGTAACCGAGCTTGATCAAGGTGTGCAGGCAACGGCGCACGGCGGCGCGCGGGATTTCCGTGCGATGGCTGATCTGGGCAATGGTCAGGTGGCGCTTGCGCTCCTGGAAGGCCTGCACCACCGCCAGGCCACGGGCCAGGGACGTCATGAAATCCGGATCACCGGTGAACGCCTGGATGCGCTTGGCCGGCGAGGCCACGATCGGCGGCGCCACTGACGCGAAGGAGTTGCGCAATTGATCGTTCATTTCAAGGGTCCTTTCTCTTGTTTTCAACCGCAGGGAGGGTTGGCCGCTATTACAAGCCGCGCCGCTTGGGATGCACAAGGCGGGGCCGGCAACATTGGGCGATTATCGGACGATCATTCGATTATCGCAATTTGGCCGCCCCGCGCCGGCGACGGGCAGATTGAACAAGTTCGGGCGTTACCCAATAACGCGATAAAAAGAGCGCATACCGGGGCAGTTAGAACACGCGCGGAATTTATGGCGTCAGAATTGTGCAACTACTGGCGCAGGCATGTAACAAAAAGCTCACACAACGCTGGCACCTTTTAACTGGATGGAGATAGTGTTATTCAAACACGCCGCTATAATGCAACCTGTGCGGAGGTCGGCCCGGTGTCATTATCGGGATCGGAGCTCGCCGGACGATGCAGGCTATGTGCATCACCGACCACAAGTACCGGATTAAACGAAATCACGTTCGGCAGCCCTTTCAAACTTGAACCGCTCAATCGTTCAACTTGAAACACCCCGAGGGCGACTTTCAGGCAAGACGCTGCACGGTAATTAAACTCAACTCAATTAGGTAACACTGTGACGAAAGATGAACTGCGCGCGGAACTTGAGCGCCAGGAGCAACGTTACAAGGACGTTTACGGCGGGGAAGTCACCACCTACGCCGCCCAGCCTGAACCTGAGCGCAAGCCATGGCGCAAACGAGCCAGCCTGTTGGATCAGGCATTTGCCCAGGAAATCCAAAAGATTGAACAGGAGCTCAAAGCCGAAGAGCCATAAGCCCTTCGATTCGAGCCTCCAGGGTTTGCTGTCTCTGCCGGTCCACCGCCGGCGGAGGGCACCTGGCTTACACGTGATTATTCAATTTTCTGCTGCCTGCAGCGAAATTTCATACAAATGTTTCACGCAAGGCATTTGCCTGACAAAAACCCGCCTTTTCAGCCCCGCACGTTAGAAATCAAAGACTTGCCAAAGCCCCGAAAACCCTGGGATGCGCCCCTTTTCTGCGCGTTTTTGGGTCGAGAAATGTTACCGATGAGCAGCTAATGCATCGATTACTGAGGTTTTCTGGCATAATCGCGCCCCCTTACGACCGGGTCAGAAAACCTTCATGATCGATTTATTCAGCGGACTGGATGCTTGGGTTCTAGTGAGCCTGTTGCTCGCCCTGGCCTTTGTCCTCGCCTTCGAGTTCATCAATGGCTTTCATGACACCGCTAACGCGGTGGCCACAGTCATCTATACCAAAGCCATGCCGCCGCACCTGGCCGTGTTCTTCTCCGGGGTGTTCAACTTCCTCGGCGTGTTGCTCGGCGGTGTGGGCGTCGCCTACGCCATAGTGCACCTGCTGCCGGTGGAGTTGCTGATCAATGTGAACACCGGCCACGGTTTGGCCATGGTCTTCTCATTATTGGCAGCCGCGATCACCTGGAACCTGGGCACCTGGTACTTCGGGATCCCGGCATCCAGCTCCCACACCTTGATCGGCTCGATCCTCGGTGTCGGCCTGGCCAATGCCCTGATCAACGACATTCCCCTGGCGGACGGTGTGAACTGGCAGAAAGCGATCGACATCGGCGCTTCCCTGGTGTTCTCGCCGATGGCCGGTTTCCTGGTCGCAGCCCTGGTGCTGATCGGCCTGAAATGGTGGCGCCCGCTGTCGAAGATGCACAAGACCCCGGACCAGCGCCGCAAGCTTGACGACAAGAAACACCCGCCGTTCTGGAACCGCCTGGTGCTGGTGATTTCCGCCATGGCCGTGAGTTTCGTACATGGCTCCAACGATGGCCAGAAAGGCATCGGCCTGATCATGCTGGTGCTCATCGGTATCGTGCCGGCGCAGTTCGTGCTCGACCTGGGCAGCACCACCTACCAGATCGAACGCACCCGTGACGCCACCGTGCACCTGAGCCAGTTCTACCAGCGCAACAACGCCACCCTCGGCGAGTTCCTGGCCCTGGGCAAAAGCGTGAAGAACGACCTGCCGGGCAAGTTCCAGTGCAACCCGCAGCAGACCGAACCGACCATCAGCGCGCTGATGGAGACCCTCAAAGGTGTGTCCGACTACCACTCGCTGACCGCCGAGCACCGCATTGAAGTGCGTCGCTACCTGCTCTGCCTGGACGACACCGCGAAGAAAGTCGGCAAGCTGCCGGGCCTGGATGCGCGTGAGAAGTCCGATCTGGACAAGCTGCGCAAAGACCTGACCGCCACCACCGAGTACGCGCCGTTCTGGGTGATCCTGGCCGTTGCACTGGCCCTGGGCCTGGGCACCATGGTCGGCTGGAAGCGCGTGGTACTGACCATCGGTGAGAAGATCGGCAAGCAAGGCATGACCTACGCCCAAGGCATGTCGGCACAGATCACCACCGCCAGCATGATCGGCCTGGCCAACATCTTCAGCCTGCCGGTGTCGACCACCCACGTGCTGTCGTCCGGTGTGGCCGGCACCATGGTTGCCAACAAGAGCGGCCTGCAAGGCGGCACCGTCAAGACCATCCTGATGGCCTGGGTGTTGACCCTGCCCGCCACCGTTGGCCTGTCGGCCGGTTTGTTCTGGCTGGCGTCGAAGGCGCTGGGCAGTTGATAGTGTCCCGGCCATGAAAAAAGGTGCGATCCGCGAGGTTCGCACCTTTTTTATTTAACGACTTTTGACCCGTCGCGGTCCAACTGTGGGAGCCGGGCTTGCCCGCGATTGCGCGGGGTCAGCCAAAACATCATCGACTGACACTCCGCAATCGCGGGCAAGCCCGGCTCCCACAGTTGATCTTCGATTGTTAAATAGCAGCCAAAAAAAAGGGCGACCGAAGTCGCCCAAAATGCCTTGCGTGCTCATGTAACCTGGAAAGAACTAAGGTTTTTTCCGCTTATTCGCGTCTTTCCAGATAAAAATTCCAAACCCTACAAAAAACATCACCATGAGGCTTACTGTCAGCACTCCGGCGAATACCACATTATCGATAAACATGACCGGCCTCCCGTGCTTGCCCTGTTGCGATAGGGCTAAGTTAATGGAGAAGGCACATTGGAAAATTGACGGGGATCAATGTCGCCCGCAACGGGGCGTAAAGAAGGGCAATAACTGACCTGCATCAATAGATGCAGGGTGCTTCAACGCTTTTTCGGTTTATTCTTTGGCTTTTTCTTAACTTTGCCGAGCGGCATCGCCTGTTCAAACGCCTGGCGCACTTCATTCAGGCGCTTGTCGTTCAGGTCATGAACCCGTTTGGCTCGTTCGGCATTCAGGTCGATCAGCTTGTCGTCATCACTCATGGCTTGGCTTACGTCGTGGCGGGAATGGCTCAATAATGCGGCCTCCTCTTCTCGACGGCAAATCAGCGGGCGACAAAAGGCGGGCCATCGCACAAAATCGGCCCATCTCCCCGGCTCAAGAGGCGCATTCTGGTGGCACTGCACAAGGACCTTCCCCCGCTGCTGGCCCTGCGCGCCTTTGAAGCCGTGGCGCGGCACTTGAGCTTTATCAAGGCGGCGAACGAATTGTCAGTGACCCAGAGTGCCCTGAGCCATCAGGTGCAAAAACTGGAACAGCACTTGGGCAAAGCGCTGTTTATCCGACGCACCCGTGCGATCGACCTGACCACCGACGGCCAACACTACTACGACGAAATCCGCCCTGCCCTCGATGCCATCGCCGCCGCCACCCGCGCCCAGAAAACAGCCCCCAGCAGCACCGTGCTACGCGTCGGTTTGCTGGCCTCCTTTGCCACGCTGTGGCTGGCACCGCGCCTGGCGGGTTTTCTCAATCGCTACCCGCACATCCAGGTGGAACTGCTGCCGGCGATTCAACTGGCAGACGTCGCGGCCGCCGAGGTCGACCTGGCGATCCGCTACGGCAAGGGCGACTGGCCCGACGTGCAGGCCACACGACTGATGCCCGAAGTGATCTCCCCGGTGTGCAGCCCGGCGTTCAAGGCCAGCCACCTGCAAAACGGGCCGCTGCTGATGGCCACCTCCCATCGCCCGTTTGAATGGACGGATTGGTCCGCCCATTATCAGGTCGACCTGGAGCGCCACCCCCGCGTCATGCTGCATGACTACAACATCGTGGTCGAAGCCGCCGTGGCCGGACAAGGCATCGCCATGGGCCGCCATCGCTTGATCGAGCGCAGGCTCCAGGACGGCAGCCTGGTAGAAGCCTTCGACTGGCCGCCCTACCACAGTGAAATCGGCTACTGGCTGATCGCCCCGCAAGGCCCATCCAGCGAAGCGGCGGCCTGCTTCAGCGCGTGGTTGAAAGAAGCCTGCAACGACGCGTGAGTTATTTTGATACGTCGGGTGAGATCTATCCGTTTGTCGCCCATCGATGCAGCCAACATGCTGGAACCTCTCAACCCAGGAGGATTCACCATGAGCAACTCCATCCGCGAACGCGTGCAAGCCCTCGGCCTGACCCTGCCCACGCCCGGCCAGCCGATCGCCAACTACATCAACTATATGGTTAGCGGGAACCAACTGTTCGTTTCCGGGCAAATCCCGCTGGTGGACGGCAACCCTGCCTACGTCGGCCGCCTGGGCGAATCCCTCAGCGATGAAGAAGGCGCCCAGGCCGCAGAGTTGGCCGCATTGGGCCTGCTGGGGCAATTGAGCCACGCCTTGGGCGATGACTTGTCGCGTCTGATGCGCACCGTGCGCTTGGGCGTCTTCATCGCCAGCAGCGGCGCCTTCCAGCGTCAGAGCGTGGTCGCCAATGGCGCTTCGAACCTGGTGGTCAACGCCCTGGGCGACAAGGGCCGCCATGTGCGGACCGCCGTGGGGGTGTCCAGCCTGCCGGCCGGGGTTGCGGTGGAGGTGGACGGGATTTTCGAGTTACTGCCGTGAGCCCGCTGGAAGTCCAGCACCTGCGCGACGACACGCCCGGCTGCCAATCCGGCATCGTGCACTTCAACCACGCCGGTGCGTCCCTGCCGAGCCAGGCGACCCTCGATGCCATCATCGACCAACTTCAACGTGAAGCCCGCGATGGCCCGATGGAAGCCGGTGAACATGGCGCCGTACTGGTGGAAAAAGCCCGTCGCGCAGCCGGGCAATTGCTCAACGCGCCGGCGTCCTCGATTGCCTTCACCAGCAGCGGCTCGACCGCCTGGAGCATGGCGTTCCAGGCCTTGGGCCCGTGGCAACCGGGTGATCGCATTCTGGTGGGCCGCCATGAATGGGGCGGCAACCTGGCGAGCATGCAGGTGGCATTGCAAGCCGGCGCACAGGTGGAAGTGATCCCCTGCGATGAGACGGGCGCGGTGTGCCCACAGGCGCTGGACGCCATGATCGACGCGCGCGTAAAGCTGATCGACCTGACCTGGCTGCCGGCCAACGGCGGCCTGATCAACCCGGCCCAGGCTATCGGTGAAGTGGCCCGGCGCCACGGCATCGCCTACTTCATCGACGCCGGCCAGGCCGTCGGCCAGTTGCCGGTGGATGTACAGGCCTTGCACTGCGATGTGCTCAAGTCGGCCGGTCGCAAACACCTGCGCGGGCCACGGGGCACGGCGCTGTTGTATGTGCGGCCGGATTTTCTCCCGCGCTTGAACCCGGCCCAGCGCGATGTGCTCTCCGCGCCTTGGACCGAGGAAGGTTTCGACCTGCGCGACGACGCCCGACGCTTTGAAACCAGCGAAGCCTCCTACGCCCTGTTGGCCGGATTGGGCAATGCGTTACAGGAAGCCAATCGACTGGGGGTGGAACGGACGTGGGAAAGGGTTCTGCACATCAGTGGGCACATTCGCGAAGCGTTGCGCGAGATGCCAGGGATTTCCCTGCATGACCTGGGCACGCAGCATTCAGGGCTGATCGCCTTCAACCTGGACGGCTGGGACGCCTTTGAACTCAAGCGACGGCTGGGGCTCAAGCGCATCAACATTGGCGCCAACGGTGTGGCCTACACCCCGCTGGACATGCAGGCGCGGGGCCTTGCCAGCATTGCGCGAATTTCCGTCAGCCCACTCAACACCGAAAACGACGTTGAATTGTTGATGGCGGCGCTGCGGGAGCTGCGCGATTAAATCTCGATGTCCACCCACAGGCCCTGGCGCGGCGCATCTTCAATCAGCGGCACCACCGGCACGGTGTTGTCGGCGTTAAGCACATCGCCGGGGATTGCCAGGTGCGCCTCGGGGTCTTCGTCGGCTTCACGCCGGCGCTTCTGCTGCTCCTGCTGGCGGCGTTGTTCTTCGCGCAGCAGAAAGGTCGACTGCTCGGCATCGCCCTTTTTCAGGTCGATCGTGCTTTCGTTGGAGCCCGCCTGGACTGGCACCACGGGCGGGATATCCGGCTTCTGGCGCACCGGATCGAGTTGTGACGTGACCGGCACAACGCTGACGGGCAGCATGGGTGGCAGCATAAGGTTTGTTCTCCTGATCAACAGGCTGTCGGCGGGTTGCAGGGCGACTTGAGCATAGGCTCGCCAAGCTGTGACTCAGTCGACACTTGCAAGTGCCCGCCACCCGTCGATTCGACTCCCGGTTGCCCATTCAAACGGAGTAGTTTTTGCCAGAGTCCTTTGGATGAGGGCCTTGTTCCGTTAAGATAGTCGGCTTTTTCACGGCGGGAGTCAGGCAGCATGGCGCAGCAGTATCAACCGGGGCAACGCTGGATTAGTGACAGCGAAGCAGAGCTGGGGTTAGGCACCGTTCTGGCACAGGACGGCCGCTTGTTGACCGTGCTCTATCCGGCCACTGGCGACACGCGCCAGTACGCGCTACGGAATGCGCCCCTCACCCGCGTGCGGTTCTCGCCGGGTGACACCATTACCCATTTCGAAGGCTGGAAAATGACCGTCCAGGAAGTCGACGACGTCGACGGCCTGCTGGTGTACCACGGCCTCAATGGGCAGAACGAGCAGGTCACCCTGCCGGAAACCCAACTCTCCAACTTCATCCAGTTCCGCTTGGCCAGCGACCGCCTGTTCGCCGGGCAGATCGACCCGCTGGCCTGGTTCTCCCTGCGCTACCACACCCTGGAACACACCAGCCGCCAATTGCAGTCCTCGCTGTGGGGCCTGGGTGGCGTGCGTGCACAACCCATTGCTCACCAACTGCACATTGCCCGTGAAGTCGCCGACCGTATCGCGCCACGGGTATTGCTGGCTGACGAAGTAGGCCTGGGCAAGACCATCGAAGCCGGTCTGGTGATCCACCGCCAACTGCTGTCGGGCCGCGCCAACCGCGTGCTGATCCTGGTGCCGGAAAACCTGCAGCACCAGTGGCTGGTGGAAATGCGCCGCCGCTTCAACCTGCAAGTGGCCCTGTTCGACGAAGAACGCTTCATCGAAAGCGATGCCACCAACCCGTTCGAAGACACCCAGCTCGCCCTCGTGGCCCTGGAGTGGCTGGTGGACGACGAGAAAGCCCAGGATGCGCTGTTCGCCGCCGGCTGGGACCTGCTGGTGGTCGACGAAGCCCACCACCTGGTGTGGCATGAAGACAAGGTCAGCCCGGAATACGCGCTGGTCGAGCAACTGGCCGAAGTGATTCCCGGCGTCCTGTTGCTCACCGCCACCCCGGAACAACTGGGCCAGGACAGCCACTTTGCGCGCCTGCGCCTGCTGGACCCGAACCGTTTCCATGACCTGGCCGCCTTCCGCGCCGAGAGCGAGAACTATCGCCCGGTGGCCGAAGCCGTGCAGGAGCTGCTGGACAAGGGCCGCCTGTCGCCGGCCGCCCACAAGACCATTCAGGGTTTCCTCGGTGACGAAGGCGAAGCCCTGCTCACCGCCGTCAACGATGGCGACACCGAAGCCAGTGCACGCCTGGTGCGCGAGCTGCTCGACCGCCACGGCACCGGCCGCGTGCTGTTCCGCAACACCCGCGCCGCGGTGCAAGGCTTCCCGGAGCGCAAGCTGCACGCCTACCCGCTGCCGAACCCGGACGAATACCTGGAACTGCCGCTGGGCGAACACGCCGAGCTGTACCCAGAAGTCAGCTTCCAGTCCCAGCCGGACATCGAAGAAGAAAACCGCTGGTGGCGCTTCGACCCGCGTGTCGAGTGGCTGATCGATCAGCTGAAGATGCTCAAGCGCACCAAGGTCCTGGTGATCTGCGCCCACGCCGAAACCGCCATGGACCTGGAAGACGCCCTGCGCGTGCGCTCTGGCATCCCGGCCACGGTGTTCCACGAGGGCATGAACATCCTTGAGCGTGACCGCGCCGCCGCCTACTTCGCAGACGAAGAATTCGGCGCCCAGGTGCTGATCTGCTCCGAGATCGGCAGTGAAGGTCGCAACTTCCAGTTCTCCCACCACCTGGTGCTGTTCGACCTGCCGTCCCACCCCGACCTGCTGGAACAGCGGATCGGCCGTCTGGACCGGATCGGCCAGAAACACGTGATCGAACTGCACGTGCCGTACCTGGAAACCAGCCCGCAAGAGCGTCTGTTCCAGTGGTACAACGAGGCACTCAACGCCTTCCTCAACACCTGCCCGACCGGCAACGCCCTGCAGCATCAGTTCGGCCCACGCCTGCTGCCGCTGCTGGAAAATGCCGACGATGGCGAGTGGCAAGCCCTGATCGACGAAGCCCGTGCCGAGCGCGAGCGCCTGGAAGAAGAGCTGCACACCGGCCGCGACCGCCTGCTGGAGCTCAACTCCGGTGGTGCCGGTGAAGGCGATGCGCTGGTGGAAGACATCCTTGAGCAAGACGACCAGTTCGCCCTGCCGATCTACATGGAAACCCTGTTCGACGCCTTTGGCATCGACAGCGAAGACCATTCGGAAAACGCGCTGATCCTCAAGCCGAGCGAAAAAATGCTCGACGCCAGCTTCCCCCTGGGCGACGACGAAGGTGTGACCATCACCTACGACCGCAACCAGGCGCTGTCGCGCGAAGACATGCAGTTCATCACCTGGGAACACCCAATGGTGCAGGGCGGCATGGACCTGGTGCTGTCCGGCTCCATGGGCAACACCGCCGTGGCGCTGATCAAGAACAAGGCGCTCAAGCCGGGCACCGTGTTGCTGGAACTGCTCTACGTCAGCGAAGTGGTTGCCCCACGTTCGCTGCAGTTGGGCCGCTACCTGCCACCGGCTGCGCTGCGTTGCCTGCTGGATACCAATGGCAACGACCTGTCGAGCCGTGTGTCCTTCGTGACCCTCAACGACCAGCTCGAAAGCGTGCCACGGGCCAGCGCCAACAAGTTCATCCAGGCCCAGCGCGATCAGCTGACGCCACGGATCAACGCCGGTGAGGACAAGGTCACCCCGCAACACGCCGAGCGCGTGGCCGAGGCCAAACGTCGCCTGGCCGCAGACACCGACGAAGAGCTGGCGCGCCTGACCGCGTTGCAAGCGGTCAACCCGACCGTGCGTGACAGTGAGCTGGTGGCGTTGCGTAATCAGCGTGAGCAAGGTTTGGCGATGCTGGATAAGGCGGCGTTGCGATTGGAAGCGATTCGAGTGCTGGTCGCGGGTTGATCACTGCACTGCCCTGCTAAAAACAAGGCCCGCGCAATGCGGGCCTTTTTTTATTGGCCTTCAGGGCCTCATCGCAGGCAAGCCAGCTCCCACATTTTGAATCGCGAACACATTCAACTGTGGGAGCTGGCTTGCCTGCGATGGCGTCATCTCGGTCTCAAGCCGGAACCCCCTCAGCCGGCACCTCCACAGCCCCCAACCCTTCCTTCATCTTCTTGGCATCGCGTACAAAACTGCGCGACGCCTGGAACAGAAACAGCATGGTCAAGAACAGCGCCACCGGAATCAGGTACATGGCGTCATGCAACCCCACCGCTTTATAGGCCTCGGTCATCTGCTCCGCCCCCGCCGCATACATCGCCGATTGGGCAAAATGATCGGACAAGCCGCCGACGACAATCGGCCCCATGCCACCGCCCAACAGGTACAAGCCAGCAAAGAACAGCGCCATCGCCGTCGCCCGCAGGCGCGGTTCCACCACGTCCTGGATCGCCGTGTACACGCAGGTGTAGAAGTTATAAGCAAACAGCCAGCCCACACTGAACAACGCCACGAACACACCGATCTCGATGCGCCCGGCGTGCAACGCCCAGGCAGTGGTGACGGTGGAGATGATCAGGCTGAATGCGGCAAACAACAGTCGTCCATTGGCGACGCGCTGGTGGATCTTGTCGGCTATCCAACCGCCCAGGGTCAGGCCCACCAGGCCGGTGATGCCGACGATGACACCGGTGGCCACCGCCGCGTCCTGCAACGGCAGCAGGAAATAACGTTGCAGCATCGGCACCAGGAACGAGTTGCACGCATAGGTGGCGAAGTTGAAGCACAACCCGGCCAGCACCAGCCAGAGGAACGTCGGCACCGCGAGCACGCGGCGGATCGGGCGGTCGACGCGCTCTTGGGAAACTTGCACGGTTTCGGCCGCGCCACGCTTGGGCTCCTTGATGTAGAACATGAACACCGCGAGGATCAGCCCCGGTACCGCCGCGATAAAGAACGGCGCTCGCCAGCTGTCGAACGCCTTGACCATCGCGCCGATGGTGAAGAATGCCAGCAGCAGGCCCAGGGGCAGGCCGAGCATGAAAATTCCCATGGCCCGGGCGCGACGATGGGCCGGGAACAGATCGCCAATCAGCGAATTGGCGGCCGGCGCGTAGCTGGCCTCGCCAATGCCGATGCCCATGCGCACCAGCAGGAACGTCCAGAAACTGCCGACCATGCCATTGACCGCCGTCAGCCCGCTCCAGGCGAACAGGCCCCAGCCCATCAGCTTGCTGCGCGAGCCGGTGTCGGCCAGGCGCCCGAGGGGCAGGCCGGCAATGGCGTAGACGATGGTGAAAGCGGTGCCGATGATGCCGAGCTGGAAGTCGCTCAGGTGCCATTCCATGCGGATGGGTTCGATGATGATCGCCGGGATGGTGCGATCGAAGAAGTTGAACAGGTTGGCGAGGAACAGCAGGAACAGAATGCGCCAGGCATTCGCCGCTTGGGTCGAGTTCTGCATGGGTCCGTCTCTTTTATTGTTATGAGAGCTGCGATGCCCGATGCATCCTGCCCGGTACCTGCAACATAGTCAGGCGGGCTCCGGTTGTCTGTAATGATTCGTAAAGCTGATAGGGCATGATTTCACCCGGCAGCGCGGGACTTCGCCTACAAAAATATAAGTTCCTGCCCCCCTTCCCAACGGCCATGGCCCGGATAGAATGGCGAGCCTTCCGTATCCCCCCAATCCTACTTTTCTTATCGATGACGCCCATGTCCGAAGCCAGTCCGTGTCTGAATTGCGGTGCCTGCTGTTCACACTTTCGTGTGTCTTTCTTCTGGGGTGAGTGCGCCTCATCGGGGGGCACGGTGCCCGATGACTTGGTGGTGCAGATCAACCCCACCCGTGTGGCAATGATCGGCACCGACCAGAAGCCCGCCCGCTGCTGCAGCCTTGAAGGAGAAGTGGGCAAAAGCACCCGTTGCTCGATATACGAGCTGCGCTCGAGCCCTTGCCGCGAATTCGATGCGTCCTGGAGCCAAGGCGAGCAGAACGTCGACTGCGATGCAGCCCGCGCCGCCTTTGGCCTGGCGCCCCTGGAAGCGCCATTCGAGATCGAGCTGCCCATCAGCGCTTAGCATCAAACGCTATGGTCAGCATGCCAAAATCGTTGAGAGCAAAGTGCCATTATCCATGGCAAACCCCGTGAGGCTTCTATACTCGAAGGCGTAGGTCATCGCCGTAGGCAATGACGTAATGACGCTATGACGGGACATGCTATGGAATGGCTTGGTCTGCATTTTTTTACCGACCTTCCAGACAACGGGCACTTATTACTCAATTGCAGTCATAACCCCTTTCTGGTGCTACTGGCCTATCTGGTCGCGTGTGCGGCCGGGTTCGGCACGCTGGACATGGCCGAACGAGTCGGCCATGTGGAAGACCCCACCGCCCGCCGCCATTGGCGCTGGCTGGGTGCGGGGTGCCTCGCCGGGGGGATCTGGTCGACTCACTTCATCAGCATGCTGGCCTTCCAGGCGCCGATCGCCATTCATTACGAATTGCTCATGACGTTCGCCTCGCTGCTGATCGCCCTGATCGCATCGCTGTTTGCCATGCAAACCCTCAGTCACGCCCAGCTCAAGTTCCATCAGTACCTGCTGGCCTCGGTGTGGATGGGGCTTGGTATCGCCTTGATGCATTACGTCGGCATGTCGGCGATGCGCTCCCAGGCCCAGGTGTATTTCGAGTCGGGACTGTTCATGGCCTCGGTCGGCATTGCGATTGGCGCAAGCCTGGCGGCGTTGCTGCTGTCCAGCTACCTGCGCAACGGCTCTGGTGTGTTTCACCAGTTGCTCAAATACGCCGCCAGCCTGGTGCTGGGCGCAGGCATCCTGAGCATGCACTTCACCGGCATGGCCGCCATGCAAATGCTGGTGCCCAATGGCGCCGACCTGTCGTTGCCGGTGGACAACAACCCCATTCAACTCGGCCTGTCGGTGGCGGTGATCACCTTGCTGGTGATCGGCAGCAGCGTCAGTGCCGCCCTGGCGGACAAGAAGCTGCAGCACAAGGAGCGCGACCTGCGCCGGGTGAACGCCCTGCTCAGTGAACTCGATCAGGCGCGGGCCTCGCTGCAGCAGGTGGCGCACTTCGATGCGCTGACCAGCCTGCTCAACCGTCGCGGTTTCAATCAGATCTTCGCGGAAAAACTCGCCGAAAAAACCGCCTCACACGGCATGATGGCGGTCATCTTCCTCGATATAGACCACTTCAAGCGCATCAACGACAGCCTTGGCCACGACGCCGGTGACCAACTGCTCACCGTGCTGGCCGGGCATATCAAGGGCTCAGTGCGCAGCCATGAAGACGTGGTCGCGCGCTTTGGCGGGGATGAGTTCTGCATTCTGATCAGCATCCACCATCGCGATGAAGCGCGGCACCTGGCCCAGCGCATCATGCAAAGGATGAAAGACCCCATCGAACTGGCGGGACGGCGCATGGTGATGACCACCAGCATCGGCATCAGCCTGTTCCCCGATGACGGCCTGACCTGCGAAGAGCTGCTGAAAACCGCAGACCTGGCGCTGTATCAATCCAAGGACACCGGGCGCAACAGCCTGAACTTCTTCAGCTCCAATCTGAAAACCCGCGCCTTTCTCGAACTGCAATTGGAAGAAGAGCTGCGCGCCGCCCTGCGTTCACGCAATGAGTTGGTGCTGTTCTACCAGCCAATCTTTGACATGAAACTGGGCAAGGTGACCCGCCTGGAAGCGCTGGTGCGCTGGCAGCATCCGCAACACGGCTTGCTCGCCCCGGACCGCTTCATCGGCATCGCCGAAAGCAACGGGCTGATTGCCGAACTGGATCACTGGGTGTTGCGCCAGGCCTGCCACGACTTGAGCCTGTTGTCGGATCGCGGTTACACCGAACTGACCATGGCGGTGAACTGCTCGGCCCTGAACCTGGCCCGAGACGAATTGGCCGATGAAATCGAAGACGCCCTGCGCTTCGCCGGTGTCGCCGCCAACCGCCTGGAACTGGAGGTCACCGAAAACGCGTTGATGGGCAATATCAGCAGCACCCTGGCGTTGTTGCGGCAAATTCGCTCGCTGGGCGTGTCACTGGCCATCGACGACTTCGGCACGGGTTATTCCTCCCTGGCCTACCTCAAGCGCCTGCCCCTCAATACCTTGAAGATCGACCGCTCGTTTATCCAGGACATCCCCAAGTCCACCGCCGACATCGAAATCGTCCAGGCCATTATCGGCATGGCCCATACCCTGCACCTGCAAGTCGTCACCGAAGGCGTGGAAACCCAGGCGCAATTCGATTTGCTGCTCAAACATGGTTGCGACTACATCCAAGGCTACCTGCTGAGCCCGGCCGTAGCGGCCAGCGACATCATTGGCGTGATGCAGGGCATCCAGATGCGCAACCCGCTTTACCCCTTCAGCGTGGAAGGCAACAAGGAGGCGCCATCACCCAAGGATCCCTCCCCCACACGGGCAAGCCCCGCCTCGATCGTCAGGCCAATTCGCTGACGCCTAAACTTTGGCATTTAGCCATCATTGGGCTAAAGAACGCCGACGAACGGCCGATTCATCAGAGTCCGGCCAGGATTTCCCGTGAAAAATCAGGGTTGAACCCGACTGTCCCGGACTAAGACGCACTGTAAAAGTCGCGAACTCTCATTCAGTGATGGCTCCTCGATTCTTTTCGGCCATCCGTCCAGGTACATGGCGCCCAATGACTTCCAACAATAACTCTGCCACCGTGGTCTCCGACGTGTTGCTGACAGCTCCTGCGGAAAAACCCTCAGGTTCCAAGTCATTGGGCAGCGCCCGTCCGCTGGCGACCCAGCAATACTTGTACTTCACCGAAACCAACACTGATCGCATCCTCGACAACCTCGACGGCCTGCGCGACATGGTGTTCCCGCGCCTGCCCCAGCAGGAAGGCGACGGCGACCCGCGCAATGAACAGGAATTTCCCTCGGTGTGCCTGATCGGCCTGGGCCGTTGCGGCTCCAACATCGCGTTGGACGTGGCGGAACTGGTGTACAACGCGCGCAAGTTCTACCTGAACGAATTCAGCAACGAAGACAAATCGCAAGACAAGGGCTACAGCCCGGCCCAGTGGATCCGCAACAACCTGCGCCTGGGCAGTGGCAAGGCCAGCAAACCGGTGTTCCTGGTGGAACCCCTGGTGATGCTGGGCGACCTGGACAAGGACATCGCCGGGCGTATCCGCTTCTCGCGCAAAGGCGAAAAAAGCGGCTTTTTGCGCGACTACAGCAAGATGAAAATCATGGACCTCTCGGAAGTCCATGCCGGTGGCGCCGGTAACGCGCCGATCCTCGGCCAGTACCTGGCCAAGATCATCCTCAATAAAGATACCCAGCGTTTTTCCAGCCCCGACTGGAAGATGATCCATTCGTACCTGATCGACTCCTGCGGCATCAAGGCCAACCAGTCGCGCCTGTACTTCTCGATCTTCAGTGCCGGCGGCGGTACCGGTTCGGGCATGGCCTCGGAGTTCGGCCTGGCGCAGCAGCACTCGTACATGAACAAGACGTTCGACACCAAGCCCGCCGACGAGCATGACAGCAAGAGCGGCCACGCCTTTGTGTTCGAGCCGATCTTCACCAGCGGCATCTGCGTGCTGCCGAATATTTCCGATCACCGCAGCGAAATGTCCGAGGCGCTGCATATCAACGCCGGGCGACTGCTGTGCAAATACCTGTCGGAAGAATGGGATTTCTCGTACAACTTCGCCAATGAAGACAGCAGCGAAGCCAGCGTGAAGGGGCGTATCCGGCCATGGAACGCCATGATGCTGATCTCCAACGACATCATGCGTTACGCCGAAGAGAGCGATGACGGCAATATCCAGAACATTGACGTCAATGCCATGGAAAAACACGCCAACCAGTACATCTCCCAGCAGATCTTCAACATCCTCACGGCCCAGGCCGTGACCACCGACTACGACCAGAACTATTTCCGGCGTGCCGGCATCGACATCGGCGAAACCATCCGCCTGGATGCCAACGACCTGTTCATGAGCCTGGCCGGCCCGGTCGCCATTGCCTACGCCGAATCCGTGGTACCGGAAACCCCGCCGCCGTCCAACGACAAGTTCAAGGTGTTCGATAAAGAGCCGCAGCGCCTGAACATCGACGACCTGTTCTTCCGCTCCATCGACCTGCCGCACTTCAACAAGGTCACCCAGGCCATCGAGGGCATCAGCCTGTTGCCGATCGAGTCCAAGCGTTACAAGGCCTCCCTGGAGCAATACAAGAATTCCGGTTACGACGCCGCCGCGCTGCACGACCTGCACTTCTTCAAGAACTGCTCGTCGGTGGTGTCGATCGTCTCGCTGCCCAAGGACTACAAGCTGTCCTACATGGACCTGAATCGGCTCAAGACCCACCTCAACAGCCTGTTCCCCAACACCACGCTCAAGCGCTACGCCCTGGTGATCGGCGCGTCGGCCAACCTGTCGCTGACCACGTTGATCGCCAAAAGCCCGTGCCTGTCGGATGATTTCCTGACGCTGATCGTGGCGTTCATCAAACGCTGCTTTGCACGCACCCCGTACCGCTTCGACGACACGCTGGACAACTCGATCCTGGACTTCATCATCCACGAAAACTTTGACGAAGATCGTATCGACGAATTGCTCAACGAGTTCGAAAACCCGGCGAAGATCCTCGATACCAACTGGTACGCGATCAAGCCGATGTATGAGAAGAAGTACCGCGAGCTGATCAACGACAAGGAGAAGTTCGTGTCGATCAATGACATTCGCCTGTCACGGGATTGCGTGAAGAAGTCGATCAAGTACCTGCGCGAGATCTACCGTCACCGGATTGGCAAGACCAAGGTCATTTCCTTGAATAACCATACCGGCAAGACGGCCTAGACCGAGGCGCGCCCTTCGCGAGCAAGCCCGCTCCCCCATTCGACCGCATTCCTGCAGGATGCAGACGGTCAAATGTGGGAGCGGGCTTGCTCGCGAATGCGTTAGTCCAAGCAACAAATATCTACAACTCTGGCACGCTTGGAAACAATTCCTCGACGATTCCAGCACCGCTTCAACTGTTCCCGTGACGCGCACGTCACCCTCGGCTGTGACCTTTCTCTACGGCAAGATGCCATCACCGCTTCAGCGGTTACTCCGCTACACACTTACGGCAGCAAAAAAGACGCACCTTTTTCGTGCAGGCTTTTCTTACGCTGCTCTTTCCTGGATCAGAATCCACGGCGAAACCACCACCGCCCACAGGCTCGGATCGCGCTCCACCAGGTCCAATGCCCGCGTCGCAGACACCTCGCCAAGGCTCCCGGAAGCCAGCCACGCAGCGACTTTGTCGCGGTTGTCCTCGGCCATCCCCTCGGCGGCTTCGATCAAATCCAGGCCGGCGTCGACCCACAATAGGGCACCCTTGGCGAAGAACGGCTCAAGCTCCTTCCAGGATATTTCGGCGGTTTCACCGAGCAGCTTGGCATAGAGGGTGCTAGGTTCTTGCGTCATGGGAATTCACCTTGGGAAAAAATCGGCGCAATCATAACGTCGTGGCTCTTGCAGCAAAACCCAAGGCAGAAAAACCCAGTTGCAAATGAGTCATCGAACGAAAGTGTCAGGAAAGCCAAGGATTGCCCGAAACTCTGGCATCACCCCGCCGCAATTCTGTCTTTTTCTTTCATTAAAGCGACACCCCCGGGTTTTGCCCCCAGCAGCCAGCTTTTCAAGCGATCAACCGGCGCTCTACACTGTACCGGTACAGTTGCCAGGGCACTGCCGGGGGGATATCCGAGATATCTGATCCGGTTCTGCAGCTCACAAGGCCGCTAGAACTATAAAAAATACAACAGTAAGAGTGGAGCACTATGAATAAGGCTACTAAGCAGATTTCCAAACTGTTTGCCGCTATGGTCCTGGCTGGGGTTGCCGGCCATTCGTTCGCAGCCGACACCATCAAGATCGGCATCGCAGGCCCTAAAACCGGTCCTGTGACGCAATACGGCGACATGCAATTCATGGGTGCCAAGCAAGCCATCGCCGACATCAACGCCAAAGGCGGCGTAGATGGCAAGATGCTTGAAGCCAAGGAATACGACGACGCTTGCGATCCTAAACAAGCCGTGGCCGTCGCCAACAAAGTGGTCAACGACGGCGTCAAGTTCGTGGTCGGTCACCTGTGCTCCAGCTCCACTCAGCCAGCGTCGGATATCTATGAAGACGAAGGCGTCATCATGATTACCCCGGCTGCCACCAGCCCGGAAATCACTTCCCGTGGTTACAAACTGGTGTTCCGCACCATCGGCCTGGACAGCGCCCAAGGCCCTGCAGCCGGTAACTACATCGCCGACCACGTGAAGCCAAAAGTCGTTGCGGTCATCCACGACAAACAGCAGTACGGTGAAGGCATCGCCACCGCCGTTAAACAGACCCTTGAGAAGAAAGGCGTGAAAGTTGCCCTCTTCGAAGGCATCAACGCGGGCGACAAAGACTTCGGCTCGCTCATCCAGAAGCTCAAGCAAGCCAACGTCGACTTCGTCTACTACGGCGGCTACCACCCGGAGCTGGGCCTGATCCTGCGCCAAGCCAAGGAAAAAGGCGTGAACGCCAAGTTCATGGGCCCGGAAGGCGTCGGCAACGACTCCATCTCGCAGATCGCCCAGAACGCTTCCGAAGGCCTGCTGGTCACCCTGCCGAAGTCGTTCGACACCGATCCAGCCAACAAGGCAATCGTTGAAGAATTCACCAAGAACAAGCAGGACCCAACCGGTCCGTTCGTGTTCCCGGCCTACTCGGCTGTTGAAGTCATCGCTGGCGGTATCGCTGCCGCGAAGTCCGAAGACACTGCCAAAGTGGCTGCTGCCATCCACGCAGGCACCTTCAAGACCCCAACCGGCGACCTGAGCTTCGACGCCAAGGGCGACCTGAAGGACTTCAAGTTCGTGGTCTACGAATGGCACTTCGGTAAACCAAAAACCGAAGTTTCCCCTCAGTAAGCCAGGCGTTACTGGTCCAACAAGCCCACTGTGAGAGCAGTGGGCTTTGTTTTACGAGGTTTATGGGCCTGACACCCGCGATCCGGGCGCTGGCTCACCTGAAAATCTTAAAACCGTCACCAGCGGTTCGCTGGCAAACGCTTTGTGCAAATGTGCTCATAGAACACAGCACAGGGCCGGAACATGACTCCACCAGTGAAATGCGTATCGGGTTTTTAGGAGCGTTGTAATGCCTGAGATCTATCATTTTTTCCAAACGCTGGTTAACGGGATGACCGTTGGCAGCACCTATGCCTTGATAGCCATTGGCTACACAATGGTTTACGGCATCATTGGAATGATTAACTTCGCCCATGGCGAGGTGTACATGATTGGCTCCTACGTGGCCTTCATCGCCCTTGCCGGGCTGGCCATGATGGGTATCCACTCCCTGCCGCTGTTGATGACTGCTGCGTTCCTTGCATCGATCATCGTGACCAGTGCCTATGGCTACAGTATCGAGCGCGTTGCGTACCGCCCCTTGCGTGGCAGCAACCGTTTGATCCCGCTGATTTCCGCCATCGGCATGTCGATCTTCCTGCAGAACACTGTATTGCTGTCCCAGGACTCCAAGGACAAGTCCATTCCCAACCTGATTCCGGGGAGCTTCTCCTTCGGCCCAGGTGGCGCACAAGAAGTGCTGATTTCGTACATGCAGGTCCTCGTTTTCGTCGTCACCCTGGTGGCGATGCTGGGCCTGACGCTGTTCATCTCCCGCTCCCGTCTGGGGCGCGCCTGCCGGGCCTGCGCCGAAGACATCAAGATGGCCAACCTGTTGGGCATCAACACCAATAACATCATCGCCCTGACCTTCGTGATCGGTGCTGCGCTGGCCGCCGTCGCGGCAGTGCTGCTGAGCATGCAGTACGGCGTGATCAACCCCAACGCCGGCTTCCTGGTAGGCCTCAAGGCCTTTACCGCGGCGGTATTGGGCGGCATCGGCAGTATCCCGGGCGCGATGCTCGGTGGCCTGGTGCTGGGTGTGGCCGAAGCGTTCGGCGCCGATATTTTCGGAGACCAATACAAGGACGTCGTGGCGTTCGGCCTGTTGGTTCTGGTGCTGTTGTTCCGTCCGACCGGCATCCTGGGCCGTCCGGAGGTTGAGAAAGTATGAGCAGATATCTTAAATCGGCGTTTTTCAGCGCCTTGCTGGTATGGGCAGTGGCCTTCCCGGTACTCGGCCTCAAGCTGAGCATTGTGGGCATCAACCTTGAAGTGCATGGCACAGGTCCCGTGACCCTGACCGTCATCGCCCTGTGTTCGGTGCTGATGTTCCTGCGCGTGTTGTTCAGCGATCAGTTCAATGCCTTGCTCAAGAGCAACCGTGGCCCGTTGGTATCGCCCAAGGTCAGCCAATTCCTGACCCTGCCGCGCACCCAGCGCTACATCATCATCGCGTTGATCATCGCGGCGTTGATCTGGCCGTTCTTCGGCTCGCGCGGCGCAGTCGACATTGCCACCCTGATCCTGATCTACGTGTTGCTGGGCCTGGGCCTGAACATCGTGGTGGGCCTGGCTGGGCTGCTTGACCTGGGTTATGTGGGCTTCTACGCGGTGGGTGCCTACACCTACGCGCTGCTGTCGCATTACCTGGGCTGGAGCTTCTGGATCTGCCTGCCGCTGGCCGGCATGGCGGCGGCCACGTTCGGCTTCCTGCTGGGCTTCCCGGTACTGCGCTTGCGCGGTGACTATCTGGCGATCGTGACCCTGGGCTTCGGTGAAATCATCCGACTGTTCCTGCGTAACCTCACCGATATCACTGGCGGCCCCAACGGTATCAGTAGCATCCCCAAGCCAACGTTCTTCGGGCTGTCGTTCGACCGTAGCGCTGCTGAAGGCATGCAGACCTTCCACGAGTACTTCGGGATCGACTACAACCCGGTGAGCAAAGTGGTGTTCCTGTACCTGGTGGCGCTGTTGCTGGCGCTGGCGGCCTTGTTCGTGATCAACCGCCTGCTGCGCATGCCGATCGGTCGTGCGTGGGAAGCGTTGCGCGAAGATGAAATTGCCTGCCGTGCCCTGGGCTTGAACCCGACCATCATCAAACTCTCCGCGTTCACCCTGGGCGCCGCGTTCGCCGGTTTCGCCGGCAGCTTCTTCGCCGCTCGCCAAGGCCTGGTGACACCGGAGTCATTCACCTTCATCGAATCGGCGATCATCCTCGCCATCGTGGTACTGGGTGGCATGGGCTCGCAGCTGGGCGTGATCCTGGCGGCCATCGTGATGATCCTGCTGCCAGAAATGATGCGTGAGTTCAGCGAATACCGCATGTTGATGTTCGGCGCCATGATGGTGCTGATG
This sequence comes from Pseudomonas sp. P7548, assembly GCF_013386585.1. Taxonomy (GTDB): domain Bacteria; phylum Pseudomonadota; class Gammaproteobacteria; order Pseudomonadales; family Pseudomonadaceae; genus Aquipseudomonas. The sequence goes on from NZ_JACARO010000098.1 coordinate 51,588, forward strand.
ATGATCTGGCGCCCTCAAGGCCTGCTGCCCATGCAACGTCCACACATGGAGCTGCGCAAATGAGCCGCGAGATCCTGAAAGTCGAAAACTTGAGCATGCGCTTCGGCGGCTTGCTGGCGGTCAATGGCGTGGCCCTGACCGTGAAAGAAAAACAAGTGGTTGCCTTGATCGGCCCTAACGGCGCCGGCAAGACCACCGTGTTCAACTGCCTCACCGGTTTCTACAAGCCAAGCGGCGGTAGCATCCTGCTGGACGGCCAGCCGATCCAGGGCCTGGCCGGTCACGAGATCGCCCGCAAGGGCGTGGTGCGTACGTTCCAGAACGTGCGGTTGTTCAAGGACATGACGGCGGTCGAGAACCTGCTGATCGCCCAGCACCGTCACTTGAACACCAACTTCTTCGCCGGCCTGTTCAAGACCCCTTCGTTCCGCAAAAGCGAACGCGAGGCCATGGAATACGCAGAGTACTGGCTCGACAAGGTCAACCTGACTGAGTTCGCCAACCGCCCTGCTGGCACCTTGGCCTATGGTCAGCAACGCCGCCTGGAAATCGCCCGCTGCATGATGACCCGCCCGCGGATCCTCATGCTCGACGAACCGGCTGCCGGCCTGAACCCCAAGGAAACCGAAGACCTCAAGGCACTGATCAGCGTGTTGCGTGAGGAAAACAACGCCACGGTGCTGTTGATCGAACACGACATGAAACTGGTCATGAGCATTTCCGACCACATCGTGGTGATCAACCAGGGCACGCCACTGGCAGACGGGACGCCGGAGCAGATCCGCGACAATCCTGACGTGATCAAAGCCTATCTGGGGGAAGCGTAAAATGCTGCAATTCGAAAACGTTTCCACTTTCTACGGCAAGATCCAGGCCCTGCACAGCGTCAACGTGGAAGTGCGCCAGGGTGAGATCGTCACGCTGATCGGCGCCAACGGTGCTGGCAAGTCGACCTTGCTGATGACGCTGTGCGGTTCGCCCCAGGCTCACAGCGGCAGCATCCGCTACATGGGTGAGGAGCTGGTCGGCAAGCACTCCGCCGAAATCATGCGCAAGAGCATTGCGGTCGTGCCGGAAGGCCGCCGCGTGTTTTCGCGCCTGACGGTGGAAGAGAACCTGGCCATGGGTGGGTTCTTCACCGACAAGGGCGACTACCAGGAGCAGATGGACAAGGTGCTGCACCTGTTCCCTCGGCTCAAGGAGCGCTTCAGCCAACGTGGCGGCACCATGTCCGGCGGCGAACAGCAAATGCTCGCCATCGGCCGCGCGCTGATGAGCAAGCCCAAGCTGCTGCTGCTGGACGAACCGTCCCTGGGACTGGCCCCGATCATCATCCAGCAGATCTTCGACATCATCGAACAGCTGCGCAAGGACGGTGTAACGGTGTTTTTGGTGGAGCAGAACGCCAACCAGGCGCTGAAAATCGCTGACCGTGCCTATGTGCTGGAAAACGGCCGGGTGGTGATGCAGGGCACGGGTGAGCAGTTGCTGACCGATCCGAAAGTGCGCGAGGCGTACCTCGGCGGTTAAGACACGGTCGCTGTAGAGACCGGATCTAAAATGTGGGAGCTGGGGTGTGTGGGAGCTGGCTTGCCTGCGATGCAGCCACCGCGGTGTGACTGACACACCGAGGTGGCTGCATCGCGGGCAAGCCCGGCTCCCACACACCCCA